>PKCK01000043.1 GCA_002862085.1 Planctomycetota bacterium
CGGCGGCGTGAGGATGTCGGGAGGTGAGCGGCGGCGCTCTGCGCGACCTCACAGGCTGGGGTCGGCCTCCAGAGCGCGGGCCAGGGCCTCGACCACCTTGGGGTCGAAGGCGCTCGGGGAGCAGGCGCGCAGCTCGGTGAGCGCGACCTCGCGGGGCTGGGCGGGGCTGTACTGCCGCGCGGCCGTGATGGCGTCATAGGTGTCGGCGACCGCGACGATGCGGGGCAGGAGCCCGATCTCGTCGCCCGCAAGCTGCAGGGGGTAGCCGGTGCCGTCGAGGCGCTCGTGATGCTGGGCGGCGACCTCTGCGATCTCGGTCATCGTGGGGTCGTCGGCGAGCAGGGAGCCGCCGTCCTCGGCGTGCTGACGAACCGCAGCGTACTCGCCGTCGGAGAGGGGGCCCGCCTTGCCGAGCACCGCAACGTCGACGTTGATCTTGCCGATGTCGTGGAGCAGGCCGGCCTCGTAGGCGAGAGCACACATCTCCTCGGGGCACTGCAGCTCGCGCGCAATCAGGCGGGCGAGTCCTGCGACCCGAAGGGAGTGGGCGGCGGAGTCGCCGTGATGGGCTGCCAGCTGCTCGAACCAGTCCGACACCTTGAGGGTGCGGCGGAGGTTGCGAGAGAGCTTTGTGACGGGAACGGACATGGGGGCCTTCCGACTGTGTCAACGATGAGATTGTCCGGCCTGCGCTCTGACATTCTTCTGGAGGTTCCCTTTCGTTGCTCCATAGGCAGGCATAAAAGTAAATTTTCGGATGGCCTGATGGGGCTTGGACTTGTTTTCTGACAGACAGACGTCGAGCACTCTGTCGATCCGTTGGGGGTCCGGGGGCCCTGCGGCCCCCCTCGAGTGCCCCGCAGCGGGGGAGGGGCCGAACGCATCCAGCCGGTCGACCATCGACGCGGAGGTCGAGGTCGCCGGCTGGATGCGGCAGACGAGCAGGACGGTCAGACGCGAACGTCTCGCTCGATGCGCGCGGTGAGCGCGAGCGCGTCGCCCGAGAGGTTCTGGGCGCGCACGTCACTGAGGCGCTGTGTCGGCCACTCTGCGTAGGGATCGGGCACGTAGATCGTCCTGGACGAGGCCATGCAGATGTCGCTGCGCGTGACCACGCTGACCACGGAGCCCTCGCTGTCGACCAGAGGCAGACAGCCGACATCGAGGTGGGCCATCTGGGCCGCGGCGAAGCGCAGCCGGGTGCCCTCAGGAGCGGTGTGCATCTCGCGGCCCTCGATCAGCTCACCCGCGGTGAGTGAGCGTCCCCAGGCAATCCCCGCGATGATCAGCTCCCGGAACGAGACGACTCCGACGGGCTGTCCCTCGCGCTCGATCACGATGTAGCGGACCTGCTCTGCGAGCATTCGGTCGAACAAGGTACGACCGGGCGTGTTGGTGTTGGCGGTGGGCACGGTGCTGGTGTTGTCCCGATCAACCCGTACGTCGAAGGGCAGGATGAGGGTGCCCAGGCGGACGCCGTCGTGTTCGGTGATGATCCCCTCGACGCGACCCTTGCTGTCGACGACCACCAGCGAGTCCGCTGGGCCGGCGAGCAGCTCGAGGACCCGGGAGCCCGGCGTCCCGCGCTGAATCTCCAGGGAGGCGTAGTCGCCGAGTGCGATCGCGGTGAGCGAGCTCGACTCGGTCTCGAACGGCACCCAGGTGTCGTGAACGAACCCACCGAGTTCGAACACGACCTCGTCTGTCACCATGGCGAGCAGACGGCCCGCGGAATCGACGACGGGCAGGTAGCGCACGTCGTGGTCACGCAGGAGACGGGCGCACTGGCGCAGGGAAGCATCAGGTGCCACCGTGACGGCGGCCTGCATCAGACTGGCGGCTGTCTCGTTCTCCATGGGTCGTTCCTTGTGCGTTGTGCCCGAGGGGCACCGGTGATGCTGTCAGGGTGATCCCGCCCGGTGTGGATTTGCATGTCGGAACGCTGTCGCTGATCGGTGAATGAACTCTGACAGTGTCTCCCGGATCGACACACCCCCACGCGACGAGGCCGGGTGGGGGCGGGAAATCTCGAGCCTGTCGGGTCAGCTATCGGCGTGCGATTCCCGTGAGGTCCGCGCGGAATGCGCCGAGTGTGTCGATCAGCTGGCTGTGTCTGGCCTCGAGCTGGACGTCGTTGGCAGACAGAGCGGCGGCGGCGCCACTCAGGGTGTCGATCTCCTGGATCATCACGAAGTTGAGGGCCAGCGACAGGGTGCTGAGGACCGAGGCCAGCGCCAGCAGCAGGCGGCCGTCGATGTCGAGCAGCGTGGTGGTGTCATCTGTCACGGGATCCTCCAAGGGGGGTGAGGCGTCGCCGGGATGGTGGATCGATCGCGTTGCCCCTCTTCTGGGGCTTTGCTGTCACCCGTAAGTTGAGAATCTGGAAAGCCGAATTTCCAGTTCAACTTTAAGTAGAAATAAGCCTGTCGAGTCACGGCTTCGAGGCGCTCTGGAGCAGCCTGGTGCAGCAGCGGGACCGGGGCTCACGACGACGAGACCCCATCCAGCGCAAGGCTGGTTGGGGCCTGTCGTGTGTTGGTGCTGGAGGACCTACCGGCTGGCGGTCCCGTCGATGCTGGTCTTGATGGTGGAGATCTCGTCGATGATGCGGCTCTGCTGAATCTGAACCTTGGCGTCCTGCACAGTCAGTGCGGCGGTCGCCCCGGTGAGGCTGTTGATGTCCTGGATGATGACGAAGTTGAGCGCCAGAGAGGTGATGCTGATGATCGAGACCGTGGCCAGCAGGATCTTGGTGCTGATGGACTCGAAGATGGGGGTGTTGGTGTCCGACATCTGCTCTCTCCGGGGCGTTCGAGGCGTCCTTGCCTCGAGACGAGTGTGGGTCTCCCGGGCAGGATGACTCTGGTCTCTCTCTTTCACTCTGCGTCCTTGGCGTGGGTTAGTGCAGGTCAAAGCTGATTACTTGCATGACACTTTCCTAACGGAGACAACACGCTCGTCTGACGTGTCCACCACGGGTCAGCGACTCGCTAGGACTCGAGGGCCTGTCGGTACCCCGAGCATGGCGAGGGTCCTAGCGGTTGTTCTCCGGGTTCCACAGCTCTGTGGCGCCCCCCTGGATGTCCGTGGGGACGGTGATCGGACCGTCCTAGGACTTCTCGAACAGGGACTGGGAGTCCGACACGCCGTTCTCTTCCCACGTCTGTCGCATGGCGTGCACGCCCACGGCCTGCAGGTTGTGGTCGTCACCTCCAGCGAATGGGCCGTCGTAGTCAACGTAGAGCACGTCGGCGTCACTGTCCTGCTGGCGACCACTGAAGCCGAGCTCTCTCCCTCCCGGCAGCTGCATGTGGGTCATCTGGTCCTTTTCGTCCGTCCAGGCGACGTACCGAGGACCGACGGGGAGGTCGGCGGACACGTTGCCATGGAGCTCGACGAAGAGGTGCTCCCGCAGCAGAGCGTCGACCTCTCGCTCTGCGCTCTCACGATCTTGGTCTCCGCGAGCGGCGATCATCTGCTCGCGAACGATGCCGATGGCCAGGGTTCCCGCGATGGTGGAGTCGCTGTAGAGGATCGCGTGGACAGACTGGGGCTCGGCGCCGGCGAGTGCCGAGTTCAGGATCGTCACCAGCGAATCGAGGAGGGGTGTGCGTCGCGGGGTGTTTCGAGTCATCGCGGCCGTCGCCATGTCGAGCATGTCAGACCCCGCCACGCTCTCATCGAGGTTCGTGCCGTTGTGCACATGCACCATCGGCTGCTCGTAGTGCTCGGCGTAGTAGGCGGTGCGCCGCGACGCCTCGGGCTCGGGCGTGTTCAGGCCCGGGACGAAGATCCGGAGGGTGTCGTCATCGGAGGTGGGCTTGGAGGGGTGCAGGGCGTAGCGCTCCATGAGCCACTCGCCGAGGGTCGCGCCACTCTCGCGCGCCTCGGACATCGCCTTTTCGATCGACACCGGGCCACCGCTCGTCGGATCTGTGACGGTGCCGTCTCGCTGGATGTCGCCTTGGCCGAAGCCGAGCAGTGTGGAGGCGAAGTGACCGGCAGCCTGAAGGCCACCGGCAACGGACTCCCGCAGGCCGCTCAGCGATCGCGCTGTTCGACTGCGTCGCCCCCGCGGCCGCCAGCCTCGAATCGGCCGTCGCGGTCGTGACGTCCCCGGTGCCTTGCGGTGTGCCGCGGGAGCGTCGTTGACCAGGCAGGCTGCCTCCAGAGGGTAGGGTGCCGGATTGTGAAGCACGTTCCACCTGTACACCAGGGTGCTCTACACGGAGCGCACAAGAATGAGCTGCACCATCAAGATGTGCTGTTGTGGCCGGCCACGGCCGGTCTGGGCGGGCCCCTCTGGCAAGAGTGGATGTTCCAGTGGCCTCTTCGGGCTACCCCGCAGCGCTGCACGTCGTGGTAGCCAGTCGCGGCCCGGTGATTCACCATTAGGACCAGCACCAAGTTAGGTAATGGCACTGCCGTGGGCATCTCGATGTCTGTGGTGGCCTCAGCACTCGGATAGGACTCGACGTGTCGACCTCTAAAACGCCTGAGTCTGGTCCGCGCGTTCATCGGATGCGCTGGACCCCGCCATGGCTGCCTGGCTTGGCTGTTGTCGTCGCCGGGCTCTCCGTGACGGCGTGCGCCCCGTGGATCGGCGCCGAGCAGCATGCAGCGAATCGTGCGGACGTGGGCCTCGCGGGTGCCGACGCGGACACGGACGCCGACGCCGATGCCGACGCGGACGCCGACGCCGACGCGGACACCGACGCCGACACGGATGCCGACACGGATGTCGGCTGCATTGACGACGGGCTCGAGCCGGATGACACCCCGGCGGAGGCCACGGACATCAGCGGAGGCCCCTTCCCCTATGAGGCGGGCGCCGTTCTGTGCACCGAAGACCGGGCCGCTGACGGGATTGCGCGCGATCGGTGGAGGGTCGCGGGTTTTGCGGGGGATATTCTGTCGGTGAGAGTCGAGCCGCTCTCGGGTGCCTGCGAGGATCTCGGCGTGCTGCTCGAGCTGGCGTCGGCTGATCTGTCGGAGCTCAAGGCGCGGGTAGGCCCAGGCAGTGAGTGCCCGTCCTTCGAGGTCACGCTCGATGACGGCGACTGGGTGGTCACCGCCGCCCTCGCCTCGGCGTCCGAACAGCGGTATCGCATCGTCATCGACTACTTCTCCTGTCCAGACGCCGATCGTGACGGCTACCTCGACGAGTCCTGCGGCGGGTCCGACTGCGATGACGCCGATCGGTGGTCCTACCCCGGCGCGTACGAGGTGCCGGGGGATGGGATCGACCAAGACTGCGACGGCTGGGAGGCTCTCGCGACGTGTGAGCAAGAGCCCTTCTACGACGTGGCGGCGTTCGAAGACCTCGGCTGCGTACCGGACGGCAGCGCCTGGCTCTGGGACATCTACCGGGTCGATGTTCGGGCGGGTGACTGTCTCGACATCTGGGTGGACAACACACCGTGGGGGATCGCCGATCCACTCGCTGTCGTCGTCGACACCGAAAATAAAGCGCTCTTCGGGCTGTCGCCCTACCGCACGGAGCTCGATGACGAGGTCGGATGCTCCTTCACGCCGTGGAACGCCTACGCTGGCTGTCCTCGTCGTGCGGTCGTCGCTCTGGAAGACGGCCCGCTCGAGGTTCGGGTCGCCCAGCACGCAGGATACGGAAGCACCCCTGGCTACTCCACGTGCGAGGGCTACGCCGAGTACGTGCTGCACTTAAGCCTCAATGGCGAGTCACCCGTAGCGGCGACGCTCGTGCTCGACGACGTTCGGATCGAGGGGATCTAGCCGTCCCTGGCGTGTGCCGGCTGCTCGGCCGGCTCTAGTGTGGGTCGACGGTGGTGAACTGCTCCGCGAGGTGCAGGAGCTCGGCGAGCTCTGGCTGTGTCACCTCGGCCGACAGGGACATGACGAGCTGCTGGAGTCGCGCCGTCGCGGCACCCTCCGGCCGGATGTGGAAGGCCTGCATGCCCCACTTCTTGTACTGGCGCTCGGTCACCGTGGAGTCGGTCAGGATGCGGACCTCGGTGTGCCGCTTGTCGTGAATGACGCGCTCCAGCACGTCCTTGACGACCTCTCGAGGGCCCTCGAGCACCTGGAAGAAGCTGTCGCCAACTACCAAGAGGATTCCGGAGACGCCGAGCAGAGCGTTGTTGTACGCGCTGCTGTTGAAGATCTGTGCGATGTCTTCGGAGAGGTTGTCTCCCTTGTACTTGCTCGTGTAGGCGACTTGGCGCAGGCGAGCGGTCAGCGCATGGCTGGCATTGACCCAGCCGCCGGCGGTACCCTCGTGCTTCGGGGACAGGGATGACGACAGATAGAGGCCGGGGGCAGACGACGGGCTCATGTCCTCTGGGCGGACGACGATCTCGGGCTCGGTGTAGGCGGTCCGAGTGACCCACCAGCGTGCGGATGTGGTGTTGATCTGCCACTGGTGAATGATGTCCTGCAGAGGGAGCGGCCTGCTCCCCGGCAGGATCACACCATGCCCTCCTCCTCGTAGAGGGATGGCCGAGCCTCGTGCCTGCACGATGACCTCGGCCAAGGCACGAATCATGGCGGCCGAGTGCGTGGGCTCCTGACCCGCCTGGACCAGCCACTGCTCGGGCGCCTGCGTCTTAGTGGGCCCAGGAAGGGACTGAGCGTAGGCCCGGAGCTGCAGCGCGAGCCTCGAGCGCATGCGTGAAGACGTGAGCTCGGTCTTGGACCAGTAGTCCTGGATGTTCAGATCTTCGATGAGCGCTCGCTCGTCGAGACTTCCTGGCTGACCCGAGCGGATGACGATGCGCAGGCGAGACAGCTCGGCCTGAGAGCGGATCCACTTCGCTGCCTCGATGCCCGCGTCCTCGCGCTCCATCACGATGTCGAGAATGACGACCGCGATGTCGGTGCGCTCGCTCAAGATCTCGCGAGCCTCTCGTCCAGAGCGAGCCGACAAGACGTTGATCCGCTTGCCGTCGAAGGTCGCGGTCGCGAACAGGAGCTTCGTGAGCTGAATCACGGACTCGTCGTCGTCTGCCACCAAGACAGTCCAGCGATCGTCTGACGTCGCAGCCTTGTCTGCTAGGGGAGCCATTCATCTCACAGGACTGGAGAGACGTCCGCGTAACCCGAGTTGTTCCCTAAGTACCCTCAGGTTTACTCGGAAGCGGTGGCCATGATGGAGTCGACGGCGGCGTCGAGCCGCAGGTCTGCTGTGTGCTCGCTGGTCCAGGCATGCCGCACGATGTGATCCTCGTCGAGGACGTAGTACCGTGGACCGTCGTTCGGAGAGAGCTTGCGGCCGAGACGTGGGCTCGCCCAGCCCCAGGCATGATGGAAGCCAGCCACCTCGGCTGCCCGGCGCGTGCGACCGCGTCGACGGTCGACAGACAGGCTGACGACCTGCACCCGAGGTGTGTCGGAGGCGATGGTGTCGAGGTGGTCCATGCTTGCGATGCACGACTCGCAGTCGCCAGGCCAGAGCTGCACGATGGTGGGACCTCGGTGCTCACTGAGCAGTGCTGGGCCCTCGGACCCAGCGTACGCGTCGATGGGAAAGACATGGCCGATCAACGGGTCCTCGTGTCGAGTGAGCTCGGCGTGGAGGCCGCCGGGCTCGCCGGAGAGGCGTCCATGGAGCACCACCGTGACCTGGTCGGACAGCGTGGCGTCATTGATGCCCCGCACGTGTGCCGCGATCAACGCAGGTAGCGCCTCGGTGTCTCCTCCGCGGAGGCGAGCGAGGGCGACTCGGGCATCGTGATCGGATCCTGGCCGCTCGACGACGATGACCGGTGCAGCCAGGGCGCTGCCGAGCAAGAGCTGACACAACATGGGGACTCCAGGACGGTCGTGTCTTCACTAGAGCGCTCTTTGGCACGGCGCGTCTTGCAGGCTGCTGTCAGGCTCTTGCGCTTGTGAGGGAGTCGACAGGCTCAAGCCGAGCGGATTCGGAACTCGGGGAGGACCGGGGAGCCTCTCGAGACCGTCGCCCTCCCGCCCTGCTGCTCTCTCCTTCCTCATGCGGTCACCACTGACCCGGCAGTCCCCCTTGCTCGCTCTCGTCTCGGGAGGCTCCACGCCCGCTCCCTCCTGGCTGTGACCGAGGAGGGTGGTCCGGCGGCTCTGGGAAGGACGAGCGGGGTGCTCCGCGGGGACGAACAGAGGCGGCCGCTGTCTCTGAGGGGGAGTGCACTCCAGCTGACGGGTGCGCATCCGCAGGTGCGGAGGTGAGGCATGGGGCCAGGCCCGGTTGGTGGGCAGATGTGTACAGCCGGCATGACGCTCGAGGAAGATCGGCGTAGATTGCCCTCGCCGGCGGACGCA
Source organism: Planctomycetota bacterium (assembly GCA_002862085.1). Classification (GTDB taxonomy): domain Bacteria; phylum Planctomycetota; class UBA1135; order UBA1135; genus Saltatorellus. Next base: position 8,272 of record PKCK01000043.1, read on the forward strand.
GCGGCTTGCGAGAGTCGCCTGCTGGAGGAAGCCCCCACCTCAGGTGACTCTGTGTTGACGCTCTCGTCATCGCTGCGCATCGATCTCCGCGAGGGGGTGATCTGGCGTGACGGTGCGAGGATCCACCTCACGCCGAACGAGCAGGCCGTGCTCGGTGTCCTCCTGGCGGCAAAGGGTGGCGTGGTCAGTCGCCGAGAGCTGAACGCCCACGCGCTCGGCTACCACGTGGCCACCCGCTCGCGTGCGCTCGACGCGACCATTCAGCGCCTGCGAAAGAAGGTGGAGGTCGATCCCACCACGCCCGTGCACCTCCTGTCCATCTACGGGCAGGGATACCGATTCGCGCGCGAGGTGAAGCTGCCGGCACCCGAGCGGAAGCTTCCGCCGGCTTGGCTCTCCACGCGCTTCGTGGGTCGTGACAGCGAGCTGTGCGCTCTCGGCGAGTGGCTGGATGAGCGCCGCGCGGTGGCCCTGGTCGGCACATCAGGTGTAGGAAAATCGAGGCTTGCGGCGGAGTTTCTTCGGCGTCGTGAGGGTGCGGGGGGAGGTCGCCAGGTCTGGGTAGACCTGTCCCACGTGAGCAGGACGTCGGAGGCGCTGATCGCCATTGCATCGGCGCTCGGACTGGCGGCTCGTCGCGCCAACACCCAGGAACTCTCCAAGGAGATTCGCAAGGCGCTCGAGGCATCCGACGAGCTCGTGCTGGTGGTGGATGGCGCGGAAGAGGTCGTCGCCGAGCTGGCACCCAGGATGCTGCTCTGGCTGGCGGTACCCACACTGCGGTTGATCCTCACCGCGCGGCTCCGCGTCGGTCTAGAGGGATGGGTCGTTCACACGCTGCAGGGCCTCTCGGACGAGCAGGCGGCGCAGCTGCTCCGGGATCGGACCGACCTGGCCGTCTCCCTCGAGCCAGCGCTCGCCGGTCGGCTCGTCGGTCACCTCGATGGACTGCCGCTCGCCATCGAGTTTGCGGCGGCCCGGCTTCGGGTTGTCGGCATTCGCTCGCTCCTGCGTGCGCTGGAGCGGGGAACGCGTCACCACGCCGACAACCCGACTCTGCTCCAGGCCATCGACTGGGCGCTGGGTACGCTCTCTCCCGCTGCCCGGGCGGCTGTCGGCGGCGCGACGGTCTTTCGTGAGCCCTTCGAGCTCGAGTCGTTCGCGGCCGTCGCGATGCCGGACGAGCGCGATCTCCTGCAGGTCGAGTCCGTGGTGATCGAGCTTCTGGACTGCTGTCTGCTCAAGCGAGAGAGCCGCGATGGTGAGGTGTACTTCTCGCTGTACGCGGCGGTTCGGCACCAGGCTGCGGAGCAGCGCACTCCGGAGTCTGTCGCTCGCCATGCGCAGTGGTTCGCCGCACAGCTCGAGACCGCCCCCGAGGTCTGGGCGATCGATGGTGACTACATGCGGAGCTGCCGACGTCGACTGCAGGATGTAGTGGCTGCTTGGCGCTGGTTGATCGCCGCTGGCAGGAGCGAGGAGGCGGCGGTCGTCGCGCTGGGGCTGTGCCCCTACCTCCACCATGCAGGGCCGGTCGATCTGAACCTCGAGGTGATCGGCACCACCTTGCCGCTCGTCACCGACCGGATCGTCCGAGGGCGGCTGTACCTGGCCGAGTCGGCGGCACACAGCGCGAACATGGATGCGCCGTCTGCGAGAGCCTCGCTGGTTCGGGCCTCGGTGGCCTTGGGTCGACACGGGCGCACCCGCTGGCATGCCCGCCTGCTGCACCTGATCGGGAAGCTCGAGTGGCGCAGGAAGCCTGGCATGTCGGCCTGGTTCCATCGCGCGAGCGAGGTGATGGCGGGTGCGGGTGATCGAGCTGGAGAGGCCCTCGTGCTCGCAGATCTCGTGCAGCGCTCCCTGTCTCGGAGTCTCGAGGGCTCGAGTACCTCGGTCGATCCGCAGCTGGTCGTCATGCTCGGTGAGGCCCGGTCGCGCGCGCAGCGGGCGCGATGTGCCCTGGCGTTGCTGCTCGTCGACTGGGGCCAGAGCTACGTCTACCGCGAAGGAGGTCGCATCGACGCCGCCCGAGCGACCCTCCAGACGGTGCGGGACCGCACCATCGAGCTCGGCTCCATCGCGAACGCCTACGCGGTCGAGCTCTCGCTCGCCTACCTCGCGTGGTGGGCGCATGGCGACTTCGTGGGTCTGGTTCGACACATTCGCGCAGCGCGGAGCATCGCGGCGGGTTTTCAGAACACGCCGCTCGACTATGACCTCGCTGCCGCGCAGTACGAGGCCCTGCTCGACGAGCGGGCTCGTCCGATGCTGATCGACGTGCTGGGGAGGCGAGCAGCGTCGGTGCCCGAGAGCGCCGTGTTGCTTGCGGAGGTGAGGCTGGTGCTCCTGGATGCACAGGATGACTCGTCGCTGCGGAGCGTGGAGCGCCTCGCGCGACTCCGGGAGAGTGCGGGCGGCATCCAACATGAGGGTCTGGTCACCGAGATCACTGTCGCGATGGCGCTGCTGCTCGCGCGCTCGGGACGCTGGGCGCTCGCTCTTGAGCAGGTAGAGCAGCATGTGGCCCCTCAGGCAGACGCGCTGGCTCCGCGGCATGAGCTGGTGCGCGCCGTGCGCGCGGCGGTCAAGCTCGCCCTCGGACAGGATTCCAGCGCCGAGGACACGCTGCGGCAGGTGGCGGCCAAGGGGCCTGGGCGCTTGACCAACATCGCCCGTGGCTTCCTCGAGGCTGCCGGTGTGAGTCCAGGCCTCTCTGCCGTGCCTGACCATGCACCGCAGGGGAGTGTTCTGCCTCACGAGGCGGCGCTTGCGGCCGAGGTGGCCGCGAGCCTTCGCCTGGCGCTCGCTCGTCGGGCTGCCGCCGAGTGAGTCCCTAGGTGGGCCCAGCCTCGGCCTTGCGGTTGGCGAACCACCACACGAGCTGGCCAACCAGGGCATTCGTGAAGGCCCCACCCGCGATCACGGGCCCCGCGAGGAACAGCACGAGCGGTGGGGAGATGAAGCTGGGGTCCTCGGACAGGTTGGGCACGAGGACCAGCGCGAGGGGCACGGCCGCAGCCGTCAACAGCGGGAGTGGCGTGGACAGTGATGCGATCACGGCCACGCCTGGAAGTAGCGGCTGAGGGTCGTCTTGGGGCGAGGCTGGGGCCTGGGTCCCTCGCCATGCCGCGAGGGCGGGCGTCATCATGATCAGGGCGCACAGAGGACTCACGGGCTGACCCGAGAGTGCAATGGGCAGGGCGAGGACGGCGCAGGCGACCAGGGTGCTGGCTGTGAAGATTCGGCAGGCGGGAATCGGATCGCGCTTGCTCGGATCCGGAGGGCGGTTCACGAGCCGCCAGGCGTCGAAGCCCCGTGCTCCTCGGGCGGCGAGCCACGCTCCCATGACCCCGGGCAGGAACAGCACGGCAGCGAACGCGATGAAGGACAGCTGCAGGCCCAGTGATGGTCCGCCGTTGACGTCGAGCGTGCTCAGGATCTGAAGACAGGCGAGCAGGCCCGGTCCTCCCGCGATGCAGCCGATGAGCAGGACCTGGAGTCCGGCCGAGCCGAGCGCAGGGGGGCGCACTCGCGCAGGCTCTCGGGAGGTACGAAACAGGGCTCCTCCGCCAAGAGCGCCCCAGCACATGCCCCACAGGATCGCGCAGCAGAACGCGAGGCTGCTGGTGGTGAACACCAGGACGAGGCAGTCGTCGATCATCTGTGGCATCAGCGCGGCCAGGCCTTGTCCGGCCTGCGCGGAGCGGAGGTGCAGCAGGTGCCCGAGCAAGAGGGCGAGGAGCGGCGGGAAGGCCGACAGGCTGACGATGGTGCCGGCCAGTCCACCCTGGGTCGTGGCGGACCTCCGGTCGGGTGACGCTCCCCCGAGCGCGGAGGTCAGTGCGCCAGCAGCCAGGCTGGCTGCAGCGATCAAGGGGATGCCGGCCAGCACGGCATCGGGCAAGGGCCCGGGCTCCAGCGGCCATGCCATGGCGCCGACCCACGCGCCCGCGGTCTGGAGCGGCACACCGATCAGGAGGCCCCAGGTGCAGGCCATCGGGTCCAGACCCGGTGCGGCATCCAGGTGAATGCGGGCCGAAGTGCTCATGCGCCTCCGCGCAGAGGGATACCACCCACCCCGTCGCACGGGAAGTGTCGCGGCAGAGTCGAGGTCGCGGCTGCGCTAGCGACCGACCTTCGAGACGGCCGTGACGACGAGGGTGCGCGAGTGCTGGTGCCCTTCGTCGCCGTGCGAGCCGTCGACCACCTTGCAGTACACACGGTGAGCGTCCTCACTGCCGAGGTCCCCACCCACCACCAGGATCACGTCATCGAAGGTGGCGAGGGGCACGGGGCTGCTGATCTGGAGGCGATCGACGCCCACGTCTTCGATGGTGATGGGGTGTGCCTCGTCACCGAGGGTCTTGTTGACCATCTGATAGAGGTCCGCCTGGAGGCCGGCGACGATGCTCTCGGGGAGCAGGCTGTGCTCGCTCGATCGTGTGCGCAGTAGCTCGTGGATCACGAGTGGCTCGTCGAGGCCCTTCACCCGGGTCGACGTGGGCGGACCGAGCTGTAGAGCGCCGCTCAGCTCGTCGCACGTGGCCTGACTCAGCAGCACTTGGCCTCCGACGGTGAGGGCCTCGACCCTCGCGGTCGTGTTGACAGCGTCACCGACGACCCCGAACTTCACGCGGTGCTCGCTGCCGATGTTGCCGACGATCACCTCTCCGGTGTGCACCCCGATGCCCATCTGGAGAACGTTGATGCCCTGGTCGAGCAGCTTGCTGTTGAGCTTGTCGAGTCGGTTGTGCATCTCGAGGGCACAGCGTGCTGCCCGCTCTGCGTCGTCGTCGCGTGAGCCGGTCGCACCGAACAGGACGAGGATGGCGTCGCCGATGAACTCGACGATCAGGCCATCATGCTCAAGGATCGCGTCGGACATCTCGCCGAGGTACCAGTTGAGCAGGCTGATCAGGGCCTCGGGCTGCAGGCGGTTCGCGCGTGCCGTGAAGCCTCGAAGATCCGACATGAGGATGGTCACGCGGCGCCGCACGCCGCCGAGCTTCATCGCCTCGGGGTCGGCGAGGACCTTCTCGGCGACCTCCTCGGTGACGTAGCGACCGAAGGCGGCCCGAATCGTCTCGCGCTCCTGCAGACCCGTCACCATGTCGTTCATGGCGACGGTGAGCTGGCCGATCTCGTCGCGGGTCGCCACAGGCAGCTCGATGTCGAGCTCTCCGAGCTGAATGCGCTCCGCCGCCTTCGCGAGAGCGCGCAGCGGGCCGGAGAGTCGGCGCACGAACAGCAGCACCGCGAGCATCGTGACGAGGACGGCGAGCGCACTCAGGTAGAAGGTCTGCCTGCGCAGCGCCTCGTAGTGCTCCGTGTAGTCGTGCTGCGGAATAGCGACGGCGAGCTGCCAGTCCAGCTGCTCGTGGACCTCGAGGGGGTGCACCATCACGGTGATGGGCCCGAGCTCGGGGTGGTGGAGTCGGGTCGAGCGCTCGCTCGGGTCGACGCTGGACAGTGAGGCGCCGACGAAGGCGGACAGCGGAGTGGTGAGCTCATCGGGTGTGATGCGCCGTGCCTTGTCCTTGTCGGGGAGGAAGAGCGGACCTCCCGCCGAGGAAGCCACTACGAGCCCTTCACCGTCGACGATGAAGGCCTCGCCGGTCTTGCCGATCTCCAGGCTCTCGAGGAAGTCGCTCAGCCCACCGAGGGTGTAGCCGGCGTCCAGCACGCCCACGAGCGAGCCCGCGGCATCGCGGACCGGGGCCACGACGTCGATGCAGAGCTCGTCGCGGCCGAACCAGACGTAGACGTCGGTCCAGGTGGGCTCGGTCGCCGTGGCTCCCGACGTGTACCAAGGCCGAGAGCGAGGGTCGTAGGCCGACCCTGGATCGGTCATCGCACCCACGGCGAGGTCGTCGGTGGCTGTATAGGTCGCAAGGTTTCCGTGCTCGTCGCGCAGGGAGTAGGAGTAGCTACCGTCTTTCTCGCGCTGAAAGCCGACAGCGTCTCCGTCGACGGTGCCGTAGTAGATGTAGGCGACGCTGCCGAAGTCCATGACCTGGCGGGCCATGCGTCGGCGAACGAGGTCGAGGTCGGTCGGGTCGAGCAGGCCGAGCTCGACCTCGGAGAGGTTGATGCGGGTGACGCGACTCGGCTCCGAGAGCAGCGAGATCACGCTCTGGCGAATGCGGTCCTCGTTGGCGTAGCCGAGTGCGGTCGCGACCTCGTCCACCGAGGCCTCTCCGGCCTCGTTGGCGAGCCAGCTGGTCATGCCGACGGCGCCCAGCAGCAGCGGCAGAAAGAGCAGGTTGAGGATAGTGGCCAGCGAGTGAGTGCGTTCCATGACTCGGCGGCTTGCTCCCGTGATGCGCGGCTGTTCGAGGAGCAGAGATCCTCGGACGCAGTGCGAAGGTAGCACGAGCGCAGGACGAGCGGCCTGCAGCGGATTGCCCAAGCGGCGTCGCGTTTCCTTCTTGCCTTATATAACTAATTCGTTATTATTTAACAGTCCTGTTATGAGGTGAGCATGGCAGACGTGTTTCGTGCGGCGTCCGATCCGACGCGCCGGGAGATCTTGCGGATCCTGAGTAGCGGTCCCCGTCCCGCGGGAGAGCTGGCTGGGGCGTTCACCGTGAGCCAGCCGGCGATCTCGCGTCACCTGAAGGTCCTGCGGAATGCGGGCCTGGTGACCCAGACGGTGCGGGGGCGTCAGCGGGTGTACGCGCTCGACCCCCGGCCGCTGCGCCAGATCTACGACTGGGTGTCCTTCTACGAGCGCTTCTGGGACGAGCGGCTCGACGCGCTCGAGGAGCTGATGAGCCATGACTGAGGTGCGCCGACAGCGGCTCTTCCGGCGCTCCCCGGAGCGCGTCTGGCAGACCCTCGTCTCTCCAGCTGGGCTCGAGACCTGGCTCGGGAAGACCGATCTGATCCTCGAGGAGGGGCGCGTCTTCTCTCTCGAGATCGCTGGACCCCTCGGGCGCATGCTTCGGGTCACGGGCGAGGTCATGGTGGTCGAGCCGCCGTCGCGCCTTGCGCTCATCTGGCGTCACGGCTCCCAGGAGACCCGGCTGTTCGTTCGCCTCGATCAGACGGACGGAGGCACCCGGCTGACGCTGCGGCACCGGGGCTTCCGAGGTCTGCTCGGTGCTGTGCTCGTGCTGCTCCTCTCGATTCGCTACCACGCAGGACTGGCGCGGCTGTCGGGCGGGCTGGGTGCTGGGGCGCTGGCGGCAGCCGGCTCGGTCCTCGCAGTGGGCCTTGCGGTGCTGCTGATGGTGCCGCTTGCCGGGCCGGTCTCGGCTCTCGTCACGGTGCCGGCGAGCGAGGCGGCGGCTGTAGAGCAGGTGATGAGTCCTGCCGTGGAGCCGCCCGCCGCTCCGTCCTCCTCGGCACGGCTGCCGCGGGAGAGGGCTTCGACGATGGAGCATCCGTCCCCTGTGGTGCCGTCAGCCTCGGCGTCGGTCGCCCCCGTCGCCACGCCGACGCGGGTCGAGCGCGCACAAGCTACGCCGCGGGCTGATCCGCTCGGCGAGCTGCTCGTGTCTCTCTCCGGCGAATCGCGCGCGCGCCTCCGTCACGAGCCAGAGCCGAAATCCGAGGTCGCCGCAGAGTCCACAGGGACCCTGCGCCTCTCGGGGCCGATGATGGTCGGGAGACTCAGCCCGCTGGACGAGAGCCGGGCACTGGGTCGCTGGCTGCAGGACCTGATCTTCGATCGCCTCTTCGAGGTCGTCGATGGCGAGGTGGTCACGAACGTGGTGGAGGCCCATCGAGCCTGGCCGGACGGCAAGGGCCTCACCCTGGAGCTTCGGCGTGACCTGCGATGGCACGACGGCGAGCGGGTCCGGCCGCGTGATGTCTGCGCCTCGGTGGCCGTGCACCAGAACCCCGCGCTCGAGAGTGCGCATGCGGAGTACTGGCGGGAGCGCATCGCGGCCTGCGAGGTGCGAGCGGGGAAGGTGGAGCTCACCCTCACCCGGTCCTGGACCGATCCACGCCTCGCGCTCGACCTGCCGCTGCTGGCCGAGCACCAGATCGAGGCCGCGGTGGCCACGCGGTCATCGCGTCCGAGCGTGCTGGCGCCGCTCGGCTCTGGGCCAATGCTCGTGACGCCCCATCGACGCGGCCTGACGCTCACCGCCGCGCAGCGTGGCTCTCGGGAGCCCGGCGTGTCGAAGGTGGTCTGGCGCGCAGGGGGCGACGCGCGAGCTCTGATTCACGAGCTCGCCGACGCGGAGCTCGACGGCCTGCTGGGCGTTCCTGGTGAGTACCTCCCCGAGCTGCGCGAGGCGGGGGCCGCGCTCTACCCCCTCTCGGCGCTGACCCATGTCGTCGCGCTCGATGCAGAGGAGGGTCCGACGGCCGACCCGATGTTTCGACAGCAGCTGGTCGCCGTGCTCGAGGGCGAGCGCCTGGAACTACCGCGCACGCCGCTTCGGGTCCGCATTCGCCCCGGCTACCCCGAGGCGCTCGCCCTCGAGGCGGTGAATGCCTGGTCTGCGGCGGGCCTCGCCGTGGAGGTCCACCGCACCTGGCGATCGAGTGACCCGGACTTCGATGTGATGTTCAGCGCGGTCGAGCTCCTCGACTGGCATCACCCGGTGCAGGCGCTCGTGGATGGCCGCGGCAATCCCTTCGAGCTCGAGCTCCCCGAGGTGCGTGCCGTCCTGAGTGAGCAGGGCTCCGAGCTCCCGAGCTCCTGGATGAGGGTCGCCCGGCTGCTCGAGCAGGAGCTGTACACCCACCACGTGCAGGGCACCGAGTCCAGCTGGATGGCTCTCGGTCCCAAGGTCCGCGTCGGGCAGATCTCACCGAGTCGGCCGCTGATGCACATCGAGGACTGGTCGGTGGTGGAGCCGTAGGGGCTGAGCGGGCACGGGCTGTCGCGATGCAGGCCGCGCCCTCTATACTCTCGGCGCTCGAGCTGGAGTGTTGCATGGTCCCTGTGTTCTCGGGAGCGCCCCGCGGGGTGAGGCTCGTCGCCGTGGCTTCCCTGCTCGCTGCCTGTGGTGTCGACTACGGTGTGGGTGGCAGCATGGAGACCCCGTCGGTCTGCTGGGATCTCAACAGCAACCGGCAGAGTGATCCAGCAGAGGACGTCAACGGGGACGGCAGCTGGGACGTCGGAGACTGCCAGGGTCCCGAGGGAGAGCCGGGCGCCCCCGGTCCGCAGGGCGCGACGGGGCCTCAGGGGTCCGAGGGGCCCGCTGGAGCATCCGGCCTGCCCTGCTGGGATCTCGACGGGGACGGGGTGGTCTCCCCCGGTGAGGACGTGAACGAGGATGGTGTCGTCGACGTGGCCGACTGCCGCGGAGCTCGGGGCACCAGCGGTCGCGACGGCACAGACGGGGCGGATGGGCGCGACGGTGTGGATGGCGTGGACGGTGCCGACGGTCGCGACGGGATCAGCTGCTGGGATGCGGACGGCGATGGGGTCGAGGATCCCGGCGAGGACACGAATGGCGACGGCGTCTGGGACGCCGCCGACTGCGGCGGGGGCGGGGGCGGCGCGGGCCTGACGAAAGACGCGATCTACCAGGTCGTGGGCTCTGGGGGGCCGACCTCGACCGCGACCTGTGCGACCGTCGAAGACGTCCTGATCACGGGCGGATGTGAGGCCGTCGGCATGAACTGCCTGCCGGTCACCTACACGAGTGAGCCGCGTGGCAATGATGATCTGTCCATCGCCGCCTCGTGGTACTGCTCGGCCAACTGCGGCACCGTGACGGCGACCGCCTTCTGCCTGGCGGTGCCGCCCTAAGGGGGCCTCTACATGGCCTCGAGGATGGCGATCAGGGAGACGAGCCCGACGCCCATGAAGAAGGACAGGGCGACCATCCCGATGTCGAGCACGAAGGTCGCGATGCCGAGGCCGATGCCCAGCTTCGCCATGCCGCCCCCGCCTTGCTCTTCGGCGCTCGACAGCGCCATCGTGCCCGTGATGATCGCGGCGATGGCCAGTGGGGGTACCACGGCCATGGCCATGTAGCTGACGAAGGGCATGCAGCAGCAGCCCGAGCCAATCAAGGAAGCGGCTCCGGTTGCGACCGAGACCTGAGCCATGGTGTTCGAGCCGCTGTCCATGTCGACCTCCTCGCCCGGTTGTACATGCAACCGCGGAGTCACACAAGCATCCGTGGAGGAAGCTCTAGGATCGCCTAGGGGCTCGCAGCGGTCGGGACCTCGCCACGTCCTGCCTCGAGCAGGAAGCGGCTGCCCGTCGCGCGCACCTCGGGGACTTCGTAGAGCGTGTAGTGATCGCCGTCGGGGTCGAGCCAGGTGGCCTGGGTGAGGGCCCGCCCGCTCCAGGCCTCTCGGTTGCCACGCTCCTCCGAGTCGCCGCTCTGCGTCCACACGCCGTGGGGATCGACCGTCCAGCCCGCAGGCTCGAGGACGCCGAGATCGGCACCAATGGTCAGAGCATCCATGGAGCGCGTGTAGACGTCGTCGTCATGCCAGCCGTTGACCACGAGCACGTGCGCACCGTCGGGTGAGGCCACCGACCCTCGCCACGCGTGGAGGTAGTTGCCGGGGTCGACGATGTCGGCGCCCTGCTGCACCAGGCCGAGGATCGGGTGAAAGCGGTCGATCGGGCCCTGGAGTCCGAGAAGATCAGCGAGAAGCTCGGGAACGTCGAAGGGGTCGGTGCGGTGCACCAAGGTCTCGCTCACGTAGGTGCCGACGCCGTGGAGCACGTAGGCGTCGATGTCGGTCTCGACGGCTGCGAGCATGGCGCCGATCTCCGCACCCTGGGAGTGGCCGACCAGCGTGACGTGGCTCGTGTCGAGCGCGGGCAGGGCATCGGGCCAGTCCGTGCGGGCCCACCGCAGGAAGGAGGTCACGTCGACGGCCTCCTGCAGGAGCACCGTCCGACCCGCCTCCGGGTTCAGGTAGTTGTAGGTGTGCAGATCGGGGTCGCCGCCCTCTACGTTTCGCGAGCCATGGAACTGGGGCAGGAACTTGAGCAGCACGGCGCCGCCGCTGCGCAGCTCCTCGGCGAGCGGCTCGTCGGTCCAGCCGGCGAGGCTCGCACGAGCGCCGCTCTGCCAGATCACCAGCGGCGCAGGCTCGGTGACCTCGCCGCTCCATGAGACGGTGAAGCCCACGTCCTCGCGTCGCTGCTCGACGGGCTGGCCGTCTTGCCACTCCAGACCACCGCCGATCAGGTAGGGCGGGCTCCCCGACTGGTAGATGGGCACCTCCAGGACACCCTCCCAGGTGGTCCAGGTCGGCCCGTCTGCGCTGGGCAGGGCTGCGAGCTCGGTGAGCGTCGGGGGCGTCGCGCGCGTCGCGGCATGATCGCGCAGGGCCTGGAGTGTGGGCACCACGTCTTGGGTGGTGAAGACGGTGACCATGGCGACGTCCGACAGGGCCGCGTCGTCGAGACAGCCGTGGAGTGGGGCGAGCTCCGGCGCGTCGAGGTCGAGGGCGATCGGTCGGGCGGTCCCGTCGACCACGTCGGACCCGAGGCGTCGTGACACCAGCAGCGCGTGTGCAGTCGCCGGCGCGAGGGTGAAGCCGGGAATCGGAGCAGCGACCAGCGAGGCGGCCGGGAAGAAGCGGTCGCCGGTGTCGACCCGGCGCACCACCTCCACGGGGAGGGCGCGGCAGTCGTCGAGGGCGAGCAGTCGGATCGTCGCGTCGGGAGCTAGCGTCTCGCTGGGTGTGGGCAGGGACAGCTCGGGGAGCGTATCGAAGGGGACGACGACGACCGGCATCGTGCTCGCACCGATGACCTCGGCCTCGTAGTGCGCGCGGAAGGCCGCCACGATGCCTGCCTCGCTGTCTGGAAATCCGCTTAGATCGGGAGCGCCGCTGGGAAGGCGGCGTGAATCCGACGGCCAGGGAGTGCGGTAGAAGCCGACGCCGTCTGGCTCGAACACTGGCTGGAGGGTGGTGCCCTCTTTGGTCTCCGCAGGCTGAGTCTGCGGCGTAGACGAGGTCTGGTCACACGCCAGGAGCAGGACCAGCGCGAGCGTCTCGGGGCGAGGAAGGAAGCGCCTCATTCGGGGGACCATCATGGTGTGTCAGGAGCTCGAGGTCTGGGGTCTCGCAGAAGAAGGGGGTGCCCATATCGACCTCTGCGCTGCCTTGTCTCACGTGCGAGCGTCGACCTGCCGCCAGGTCTCGAGGTGGTAGGCCAGCTCGAATCCAGCTCGCTGGGCGTTGCGTGCCGAGGGGCCGCCAGGCGTGGAGCCGATCAGGACGTAGTCCGCCTCAGCACGCGCGAGCGCGATGCGGTGGCGGATGAAGGCCGCTTGGATGCCCTGCCGTCGGAAACTCGGGTGGACGCATCCCGCGATCAGGACGGCGCTGCGGTCGTAGACCTCGAGCCCGCCGCTGCCCACGATCTGACCATCGAGCACCAGCAGGTAGATGCGGGCACGGGGACAGCGCGCCACACGTGCAGCGATGGGAAGGCTGCCTGCGGGCGGTGAGCCAGGGGCGTAGAAGCCGATGCCTTGGGAGGCGACGAAGGCCTCGACATCGGCTGGCTCTGTGGGGTCGACCCGTCGGAACTGCAGTCCAGGCAGCGCATCTGCAGGCGCGATGGCTCGGGTCGAGCGAGCCCAGACTTCCTCGATGTCGTCCCGGACGAAGCCGCGGGCTGCGAGGCCTGCGCGCAGCGTCGGGTCCATGAAGGCGTGAAGCTGGATCTTCGGTGTTCGTCCTTGCGAGCGGTAGTACGCCACGAGCGCGTCGAGCTCAGCGCTCGCGACCGGGCCGTCGAGACCGAGTCCTGCAGCCACATCTGCCCACGATCCCGGGACGTCGCAGGCCATGTAGCCGCCCGCGAGGGGTGCACCGGCACCGCCGACCTCGCGGAGGACGATCGCCATTCTCCGTGCATCGTGTCTGGCGATGATCTGGGGTGAAGGCAGCAAGAATCAGAGGGTCTCGAGCGTGACGCTGCTCTCGCCGGAGGCCTCGGACACGTCGACGCGCACGACCCTCCAGCGCCTTCCGCCTGCCGCGACCTCGCTCCCGGCGACCACCCAGGTGGCGTCGGGCAACAGCAGCATGCACGCAGGAAGCTCGACCGTGACGCCGCTCGGCAGGCGGTGGCGGTAGCGCGGCATCGGGTTGGTCATCGGGACGCGCTGGCTGCCGAGCCGCCCGACTGCGTTCTCGTGGATCGTCGTCCGGATGGGCCCCGGTGGCGGCGTGGGGGTGATGGAGGGTGCCTTCGGGAGGCGAGTCTGGGCCTGGAGCGGACCCCCTCCCGGAGACCAAGTCGGCACGGCGCGAGTGCGAGGGCGTGCTCGTCCACGGGGTCGCGGCGTGGGGGTGGGGGCATCCTGCACGATGCCGAGGAAGGCCTCTGCTCGCGCGACAGCCTGCTCGATCTCGGCCTGTAGAAAGCGGAGGCGCTCCAGCTCCGTGCGCGCGACGGCCGGTCCCAGTCCGGAGAGGGTGGGTCCTCGCACCGTGACGATCTCCGGCTCGCTGCCTCGGGCGAGGGTGATGCGGTACTCATCCACGCCGGTGTGCGGCACGTGAACGCGGCTGATCATGCGGAACATCGGCTCACCGAGCGGCACCTCCATGGCGAGCTCGATCAGGGCCTGATCAGCCGTCCTCGCGAAGCGCAGGGTCTGGCTGGAGGTGGGGGATGACCGCGGTGCGGGCGCAGGTGGTGGCTCCGGCTCGATGAGGGCGAGTGCCCGCTGTCGCAGGTCTGCTCTCAAGCAGCTCTCGGCCAGCTCTCGGCGGCGCTCGAGCGCATGGGAGCGGTCCGCCAGCTGCTCGAGGATCCAGTCGGCCTCGGTGGCCCACGCGCCGCGTAGGCCGAGGAAGAGGGCATCATCCCCGGGGCGCTCCTGCTCATCCAGCGGTCGCGGGTCGGAGAGGATGCCGAGGATCAGCCCACGGGCGAGCTTCTGCTTCAGCGATTGGGTGTCCTTCGTGGCATCTGTGCGTGGGCTGACGAGGATGCGGAAGTGCGTGAAGGCCTCGATGGCGAGGTAGCGGAAGAGGTCACCCGAGCGCGCCTTCGCGGGCCCGGGCTCTCTGAGGGCCGCGGCGATGCTGTGCTCCAGCTCGGGCCGGCAGGTCGAATCCGCCTCGAGTGACTGCCGCACGAGAGCCTCGAGCACCATGGTGCCCAGGCGAAAGAGCGCCTCCTGACAATTCGGCCGCCACAGCCCACTCCCGGACCAGTCTGGCGGAGGAGGAGCCTCCAGGGCGCGGAGACCCTCGACCAGCAGGGCGTAGCCGTGGCCGAAGCTCGCGCCTCCAGTCTGCACGGCGGCGACGGCCCGGAGCGTGCGCACCACATGGGCTTGTTCAGCTTCCGAGAGCTCGCCGAGCAGGGTGAGAGCCTCACCGGGCTCCTCGGGCATGGAGGTCTGGCTCACCATGCCGCGCCACGGCTGGTCGATGGGGTCCACGTCTTGCCAGCCCGTGAAGATGGACCACACGCTGCCTCCAGGATGCGAGCCGCAGTCTACCTACAGTTCGGTAGGTCGACCGAGAGGGTCTGTCGGGGATGTCCGGTATGCTCGCCATCAGCCGTGGGGTGTGCGCCCGACACGACCGCGAGCGGGAGGCCTACAGATGACACGAGCTCCGCTGCTTCTCGTCACGTTGCTGACCCTCGGTTCATGTGCCTCCGACAAGCCGGGGGACTCGGCGCCCGTCACGACGGGCATGACCGCGGACGCGGACGCGGACACCGACTCCGACACGGATGTCGATTCCGACACGGATGCCGATTCCGACGCGGACTCCGACTCCGATACGGACTCCGACTCCGACTCCGACTCCGATACGGACTCCGATTCGGACTCCGATTCGGACTCCGACTCCGACGCGGACTCCGACTCCGACTCCGATTCGGACTCCGACTCCGACTCCGACTCCGACACCGACACGACTGCAGAGCCTCCTCCAGCGCCCATTCGGGGGTTCTTTGCCGTCCACCTGGAGCCCGGGCGTGCTCCGGCAGGTCCGCTGGGGCCGAGCCCGGATCGGGGTGCGCTGTAC
>PKCK01000093.1 GCA_002862085.1 Planctomycetota bacterium
CGTGCGCGGCGGGCAGGAGCTCGGTCGCTTCTGGTACGAGCAGGGCAAGCTCCGGCAGAAGATGAACACCTTCACCGACTTCATCGCCTGCGGTGAACACCTCGTCGCCGAGAAATACACGACCGAGGAGCAGCTCTTCGCCCTGGGCGGCAGCGCGGGCGGGCTCCTCATGGGCGCGGTCGCCAACATGCGTCCCGACCTCTTCCGGGGGATCGTCGCGGCGGTCCCGTTCGTCGACGTCGTCACCACGATGCTCGATGACTCGATTCCGCTGACGACCTTCGAGTACGACGAGTGGGGCAACCCGAGTGTCGAAGGCGACTATCGATACATGCTCTCGTACTCGCCCTACGACCAGGTGAGGCGACAGCGCTACCCGCACATGCTCGTGACCACCGGTCTGCACGACAGTCAGGTGCAGTACTTCGAACCTGCGAAGTGGGTCGCCAAGCTTCGAGCCACCGCAGCGCCGGGTGGTCTGCTGCTCTTCGAGTGCGAGATGGAGGCCGGACACGGCGGAGTGTCCGGGCGCTACGCCTCGCTGCGCAAGTCCGCGAGGACCTACGCGTTCTTGCTCGGACTCGTGGAGCGCTCGGCCTCCCCGATCCTCTGACCTGGGCGCCGGCCTCCGACGAGAGCGCCGACCGAGTTCAGCCAGCCAGTCGTCGGCCTCTCCAGCTGCGCGTCGTTCGAGCGATGCCGACCGGCGGCGGCCACCTGACGGGAGAGTCCCGTGACGAAACAGCGCACGTCGCGCCGAGAGGGCATTGACGGCGCGTCAGCGCGGTGTCGGACAATATGTCTCGCGACGAGTCGTCATCCAGAAACGGAACGCTGACAACGAGCGGCCTCGGTTGGGGCGAGGACGTCTTGCGACGGCCGCTAGAGCGCGCGAAACTACGTGGCCTTGTCGCGCGCCCGCTCTCGAAGCGAGCGTCGCACGTCCTGGGTCGACGACACGTCAGCCCGTTTGTTCCGCATCCCCTCAAACGCCCATGCGAGCCCTCTCCACCCTCTTCGCCGCCGGACTCATCGCCGCCGCCGCGCCCGCTTCCGCGCAGACCGGTGCCGACGTGATCGTCGGTTCGATCCCGAACATCTCCAACTACGGTGCTTCAGGAGGGACGGCTGCTTACGCGCTCGGCACCACCTCGTGCAACGTGGGCACGGCCGAGCTCCTCTGGTTCGCCAACAGCAACCAGCACCCGGTGATCGGTCAGAACATCTACCGGATCGAGAACGGCCGCTTCGAGCAGATCGGCACGAGCTGGCTGAAGCACGGGTTCACCGCACTCCAGCAGAACCTCTGCGGTAGCTGCCAGTCCTCCGGCACGGGCTCGCGCCTCGGCGTCGGCTGCTCCGACCCCTACAGCTCGGGCCTCAACGGCTCTCAGGGCGGCCTCGGCCCGCGCTTCCAGGTCAACGCGTTCACGGGCGCGTTCCCCTACCCGTACTTCCAGCAGGGCCAGTCCGGCGACCGCATCTTCAAACGCATCCAGGTCGCGAACGAGGACGTCGATCCCTCGCTGCACCCGACCGCGACCTACTGGGGAGAGGCTCAGTACGTCGCCCCCGACGACGCGGCCGCTGGTAACGGCGTCAACAACAACTCCTACGTCCGTCTGAACCGTCCGGGCTCGACGACGCAAGGCGGATGGCGCCTCACGATCGGCGGTTCGACCGTCCGCGAGCTCGCCGCGATCTACGCGTGGGAAGCGACCGACTCGAACGTCAACATCACGGAGATCAACGTCCCGAGCGAGGGACAGTTCGTGGCCGGCAGCAACGTCGTCGACAACGGCGACGGGACCTGGAACTACGAGTACGCGATCTTCAACAACAACAGCCACTTCTCGGGCCAGCGCTTCTCGATCGCGATCGGCGACTCCGCCGTCACCGACATCGGCATGAGCTTCGCCCCGTACCACAGCGGCGAGCCGTACACGAACACCCCCTGGAGCGCCTCCGTCAACGGCGGCGTCATCACCTGGGAGACGCAGACCGCGAGCCAGAACAGCAACGCGAACGCGCTGCGCTGGGGCTCCACCTACAGCTTCTGGTTCCGCTCGAGCGCCCCGCCCGCCACCCGCGTGGCCGAGCTCGGGCTCTTCCGCAGCGGCAACCCCGGTCCGCAGGCGTTCATGATCGACGGCCCGAACGGCCAGGGCGGCAACACCGTCTTCACCTCGAACTACTGCAACGCGACCCTCAACTCGCAGCTGCTCATCGGCCAGATCGGCGCCAACAACATCGATCTGGACACGCGCACCTTCGACATCGAGGTCAGCAACCTCCCGCCGAACCAGTTCGGCATGGTGATCACCTCGCTGACCGACGGCTTCGTTCCGAACCCCGGCTTCAGCGCCGGCAACCTCTGCGTCGTCGGCAACATCGGCCGCACCGTCGGGGGCATCTTCAACTCGGGCGGGACCGGCGCGACCTCGGTCGCGGTCGACATGGACATGGTTCCGTCCTCGACGAACTTCGTCTCCATCCTGGCTGGCGAGACCCGCTACTTCCAGGCGTGGCACCGGGACCTCACCGGCCTCGGCACCCCGACCTCCAACTACACGCTCGGGCTTCGCATGATCTTCCCCTGAGCGGGGAGGATCGACGGGCCTTCGGGCCCCTCGAGGGCCAGGGGGCCCCGCCGGTGTCCACCGGCGGGGCCCCCTGCCGTTCCGGGGCCATGAGCTCCGACCACGGCGGCCCCTCGACCTCTGGAACGCAGCGCCAGCGAGTCTGCCGGCCGCCGCGCGGAGTCGTGACAGGACGCGGTGGGGAGACGGACCGGGCTCGACACCGAGGCCGCAGGCGCCGAGGTCCGACGTCCGGCCGTCCGGGTCGGCGTCGAACTCCTCGCGGCCCCGCCGCGAGCGCTCCGGCCGCCGGCG
Organism: Planctomycetota bacterium; assembly: GCA_002862085.1. Lineage (GTDB taxonomy): Bacteria > Planctomycetota > UBA1135 > UBA1135 > Saltatorellus. Next base: position 2,895 of record PKCK01000093.1, read on the forward strand.
CGACGCTGCCGGGCCGCGGCAGGGAGCTCCGAGCGACGCTGCTGACTCGACCGTCCTGTCGCGAGCTCCGTCCGCAGGAGTCCGAAGAAGCGATCAGGCAGAGCGCGCGAGACCGCGGCTGAGCACCCGTGCCAGGCCCTGCGGCTCGTGGAAACCGTCGGAGCCGCTGCGCCGAGGAGACGACGGACCCTCCCCCTCTCGAACGTGTGCGCCCCGCGGTGCAGCGGCGTACGCGCGTGACCGACCGCGGGTACCCACCTCGAATCGCAGCGCTGCTCCACGAGCTGCGCGTGGCCCGACCTGCCCCCGCGCCGGTCTCGGGAGCACTCCTGGGTCCGGGGCGCGCCCCGGGGCTCCACGAGCGGCGGGCTCGCCACGCCCCCCCCTCGGGCCGGCTCGGTCCTGGAAGACCCGGAGCCGCGGACAGGGGAGCCCTGTCGCTCCTCGCGCGGGCGGGCCGGTGCGCTCACGGAGCCGCAGGGCGGGCGGAGCAGCGGCTCGGTCAGCCGCCGCGTTCACTCCGCAGCCGTCGGAACGCGTCTCCCCCGACACGCCGGCTCGAACGGCGACGCGGACGACGACCGCGAGGATGCGCAGGGAGGAGGCCGTCGGAGCTCACGAGCACAGCGCCTGACGTGGGGAGCTGGACCGGGCGAGCAAGACGAAGGCCCGGCCCCGCTTGCTGCGGGGCCGGGCCTCGTGGTCATCTCGAGGGATGACGTGAAGGGATCAGAGGATGTACTTCTTGTCCTTCTTCAGATCGCCCTTCGCCTTCTGCTTGTGCTTCTTGAGCGCGGCGAGGATGGCCTTCTCGTCGAGCTTGGCCCCCTCTTTCTTCATGTGGAAGATGATCTCGGTGCCGACGAAGATGTCGGCGATGTCCTTCTTGCCGAGGGACTCCATCAAGGTCTCACGGACCTTGCCAGCGGTGTCGCTTCACGTGAGGCCCGGGCACTGCAGGACCCAGGCTTCCTTCGCGCGCTCGGAGTTCCGGCTCGTCAGCGAGTTGTAGGTGATCTTCCTCTTCTTCAGCTCTGCCTTCAGCGCTGACTCGTCCACCTTGGCGCCCTTCTTCAGGGTGAAGGTGGCACGAGTTCCACTCATGAAGATTCGATCGATGTCGTCGCCGATGGTCTTGTCGATGGCCGCACGGACCTTCTTGCCCGCGCTTCAGCCCTTGCCGGTGGCGTCGAGGGTCCAGACCGTGATCTTGTTGATCTTGGCGTCCTTCTTCTTGTCCTGGGCGTCCTTCTTGGCGCCTTCGTCGCCCTTGGCTTTTTCGCCTTGGGCGTCCTTCTGCGCCTGCGCGTCCAGGGACGTGCAGGGGTTGGTTGCGGTGTTCGCCTCCGCGTTCGCCGTGAGGGCGAGGCCGCCGAGGAGCGCACCGAGAATGAGTGTGCGTGCCATTTGAGTTCGAGTGGAAGTGGGTGGGGACGCGCGCGACCAGTACGGCCGTGGCCCCGTGCCTATCTTCGTCTGAAACGGCCCGGCGGTCGCTGCTGTTTGCAGGTCCCTGACGGACCGGGCCCCCCGCTGGCGCCTCCGGCGCCCATCAAGGCGCGCTTTTCGACCGGGAAAACCCCTCTCGGGCGCGCTCAGAGGGCCCTGGACCGCAGCCGCGAGCCGGATGGGTCCAGCGGGCAGCATTCTTCAAGAAAGTGGCATTAGCGGTCGATGAAGGGGAATCAGCAGCCCTCTGAACGCCCCCCGTCTCCGCCCGACAAGCCCCGCGTGACTCGCACCTCCCCGCCGACACGACCATGACCGACCGCGAAGACAGACTTCTCCTCTGGTTCTCGGAAGTGGGCAGGGACGACGCCGATCTCGTCGGCGGCAAGGGCGCCTCCCTCGGCGAGCTCTACCGCGAGCTCATCCCGCAGGGAGTCCGCGTCCCCAACGGGTTCACCGCGACCGCGCGCGCTTACCGGAACTTCCTCGCGGCTCCGCTTCCCGAGGAGACCTGGCTCGAGGTCCCCGAGGCCGACGGCCTGCCCGGGCTCAAGGCCAAGGTCATGGGCAGCGCGAGGACCCTGCGCGCCGCGCTCGAGACCTGCTTCGAGGGGGCGCATCCCGAGGACCATCTGGAGATGCACGCGCGGACCAAGTTCGCGCGCGACGTCGTGGTCAACGCGCCGGTCCCGGCGGACGTGGACGCGGCCTTGCGCGCAGGCTACCGCGAGCTCTGCGCCGAGTACGGAGGAGAGGTCGACGTCGCCGTGCGCTCGTCGGCGACGGTCGAGGACTCCGAGGAGGCCAGCTTCGCAGGCCAGTGCGAGAGCTACCTCAACGTCCACGGTGAGGACTCCGTCGTCCTGCACTGGAAACACTGCTGCGCCAGCCTCTTCACCGAGCGCGCCGTCTCGTACCAGGTCGCCAAGGAGCTCGACCCCCTCGATGCATCCCTCGCGGTCGTCGTCATGAAGATGGTCCGCAGCGATCTCGCGGCGTCAGGGGTCATGTTCACCCTCGATCCCGACTCCGGCCACCGCGGCGTGATCCACATCTCGTCCAGCTATGGCCTCGGGGAGCTCGTGGTCCAGGGCAGCGTCTCGCCCGATCACTTCACGGTGTGGAAAGAAGGCCTGCGTAGCGGCTACTCCGCCATCGTCCACCGGCACCTCGGCGCCAAGGACGTCCACATGGTCTACGCCAGCCAGGGCGGGACGAGCACCGAGAGCATCGACACCTCCAGCGCGCGCCGTCGACAGTGGTCCCTGACGCGCGAGGAGATCAGCGAGCTCGCGCGTATGGCGCTGAAGATCGAGGACCACTACGGCCAGCCCATGGACATCGAGTGGGCCAAGGACGGCCGCAGCCAGGATCTCTTCGTGGTCCAGGCGCGGCCGGAGACGGTCCACGCGCGCTCGAAGCCGAGCGAGATCGTGCGCTACTCCCTGCCGAAAGGCCTCGCGCGGCAGCTCGCTGCGGACGGCCGCGTCCTGGCCGAAGGCCAGGCGGTGGGCACGCGCATCGGATCCGGACGCGTACGGCTCTACAAGAGCTACGAGGAGGTCATCCTGAAGAAGCGCGCACTGCGCGAACGGATCGCCGCCGGCGAGACCCTCGACTCCATCCCGTCCGAGGAGCGCGTCTTCGACGCCGGGGACGTGCTCGTCACCGAGATGACCACGCCCGACTGGGAACCCCTCATGAAGGACGCCTCCCTGATCATCACGGAGAAGGGCGGACGCACCTCGCACGCGGCGATCATCGCGCGCGAGTTCGGTATCCCGGCCATCGTCGGCTGTGAGGACGCCACCAGGAAGCTCGAGCCCCTCGCGCCGGTGACCGGCACGTGCGCGGAGGGAGACATCGCTCTCGTCTTCGACGGTATCCACCCCTTCGGGATCGAGCGCACGGAGATCGACGCGTCCGTCGAGCTCGAGACCAAGATCAAGCTGAACGTCGGCTTCCCCGCGAAGGCGCTGGAGGACAGTCAGCTCCCGGTCGACGGCGTGGGACTCGCGCGGCTCGAGTTCATCCTCACGGCCGAGGTCGGGGTTCATCCGCTCGCCCTCCTCTATCGGGAGGAGCTGCAGGACTTCCTCGAGCGCGGCGCTCTCGCGCCTGAACTCGAGCGCTTCCGCGAGGCGATCGAGGCCGAGTCCGAGGAAGAGCTGCGCGGGATGCTCGGCGCCATCGACCGCCGCACCGCCGCCTACGCGGACAAGCGCCAGTTCTTCGTGGACCGCGTGATGGAGGGTGTCGGGCTGATCTGCGCCGCGTTCCACCCGCGTCCGGTCCTGGTGCGTCTCTCGGACCTCAAGTCCAACGAGTACCGCGAGCTGCTCGGCGGGCGCATCTTCGAGCCCGTCGAGGAGAATCCGATGATCGCGTGGCGGGGAGCCAGCCGTTACGTGGACCCCGACTTCCTGCCCGCCTTCGAGATGGAGTGCGACGCCCTCCGTTTCGTGAAGCGGCGCCTCGGCCTCGACAACCTCGAACTCATGGTCCCCTTCTGCCGGACCCCCGAGGAGGGCGCCGTCGTCCAGCAGCTCCTCTCCGACCGCGGACTGGGACCGGAGGCGGGGGTGAAGCTGTTCTTGATGATCGAGCTGCCCAGCAACGTCATCGAGGCCGACCGCTTCATCGACTCCATGGCGCTCGACGGCGGCTCGATCGGCTCGAACGATCTGGTCCAGACCGTCTACGCCGTCAGCCGCGACGACCTCGAGGGGTACCGCCACCCGGTCGACGCGCGCTCGCCCGCGGTGAAGTCCATGATCCGCGAGGCCGTGACCCGCTTCACCTCGCGGGGTCTGGAGATCGGGATCTGCGGCCAGGCGCCGAGCGACCACCCGGAGGAGGTGCCCCCGTTCCTCGTGGACTGCGGGATCAGCTCGATCTCGGTGACGCCGGACACCGCCCTCCAGGCGCGCGTCGCGGTCGCTCGGGCCGAGGCGGCTCGCCGCGGCGACCCGGACGTCAGCGAGGTCGCTTGACCCCGGCGCCGGGGGCCCTGCGCGGCGCGCACGCCGCCCGCGGCTCCTCGACCGCGGCTCTCGCTCAGCGGTCGCTGGAGGGGTTCGGCCTCTCGGCGAGCTCGAGCTTCACGTTCCGTCGTTCGCGGCCGCGCACGAGCGAGAGCTCGACGACCGTTCCCGGACGAAGCCTGGCGATCGACGCCATGAACGCGCGCAGGGAGCCGACCGGCTCGCCGTCGAGCGCATCGATGATCTCGCCGCTCTCGACGCCTGCCGCGGAGGCGGGGGTGCCCGGTTCGGCGCGTGCGACCACGACGCGGCTCGCGCCGCGATAGCCGCGCGCGCTCGCGTACTCGTCGCTGACCTCGTTGAGCTGGACCCCCATGTAGCCCCGTGTCACGCGGCCGGAGGCGGCGAGCTCGGTCACGACGTCGTCCACCATCCGGGCGGGAATCGCGAAGCCGATGCCCTGCCCACCCGCAGCTGGGTTGGCCACGGCCGTGTTGATCCCGATCACGCGCCCCTCCAGGTCCACGAGCGGGCCACCGCTGTTCCCAGGATTGATGGCCGCGTCCGTCTGGATGAAGTCCTCGTAGGCGGCGATCGATGCGCTGCGGCCGCGGCCGCTCACGATTCCGGCGGTGACGGCATGGTCGAGGCCGAGAGGATTGCCGATCGCCAGCACCCACTCGCCCACGCGGGCCTCCTCGTCCGCGCGCAGCGGCGCCGAGACCAGGCCGTCCGCCTCGATCCGGAGGACGGCGAGATCCGTGTCCACGTCGAGGCCCACGACCTGTGCGTCCTCCGCGCGGCCGTCGACGAGACTGACGCGCACGCGCGACGCCCTGCGAACGACGTGGGCGTTCGTGGCGATCAACCCGTCCTCGGAGAGGATGACTCCGGAGCCCTGGCCGAGGGGCCGCTCCATGCCGCCAGCGGCCGCGAAGGCCTCGATGCGCACGACCGCGGGTGCAACGCGCGCCGCGACGTCCACGTAGGACTCGGAGAGGCTGCGCGCCACCTCCCCCGGCTGGAGGCGCGCTTCGTCCTCCAGGCCCGGGGCGCGGAGCCCGGCGCCCACCGCGAGCCCGATACCGACCGCCGTCCCCAGCAGGCCGAGTCCGGTCCGGGCGAGCAGCGACGCGGGCTGCACGAGGCCGGGAGAGCCGGCGCGGTGGAAGAACGAGCGGTTTCTGTTCATGGCGCGGAGTTGTTCGTGCGGCGAGCCCGGACCGAGGCGGCCGCGGGCACATCGTGACACCGCACTTATGGGCGCACGAGCCGTTGGCCTTCAAGCGCGCCGGGTCAGGAGCCGGAGGAGACGCGCGGCGCCGTGCCTCGAAAATGGGGCTCCGGTCCTCCAGGAGCCGCCATCGCAGCCCGTTCGAACCTTGTGAGGATCGCAGCCGCGGTCGGGCGCTGCCCCATCGGTGCGGCCGTTCCCGGCGTCGCGGCTGCGGATGGCCCTGACGTCCACGAGGAGGTCGCGCGTGCGTTCACTCGACGACGCGGACCTCGAAGAGAGCTGGCCAGCGCTTGCCGGTCACGTAGATCTTCCCGCTGCCTGCGTCGTGTGCGATGCCGTTGAGCACGTCCTCGAGCGGCGAGCGGACGCGCCGCCGCCCGAGCAGGCCGGAGAAGTCGACCCAGGCGACGACATCGCCCGTGGTCGGATCGATGCGCGCGATCCGGTCGCTCTTCCAGACGTTGGCCCAGATCTCTCCGTCGATGAACTCGAGCTCGTTGAGCTGGTCCACCGGGACCCCGCCCGCCGTGACGCGCACGCGGCGCTTCTCCTTCATCCCCTTGGGGTCGAGGAATCGCAGCTCATCACTGCCATCGCTCATGACGAGCTCGTCCTCCGTGGCCGTGAGGCCCCAACCCTCGCCCTCGTACCGGTAGGTGTAGCCAGCCGGCACGAGGCCCTTGCGCTGGAACACGAGGGCCTGGCCGGAGGTCCAGGTCAGCTGGATCAGCAGGCCGCCGACGCTGGCGAGGCCCTCTCCGAAGAGTTGCGGTGAGATCGGACGATTCTTCAGGACCTCGCCCGTGGCGAGATCGACGATGCGGACGCCCGACTCCCCGCGCTGGCCCGTGGACTCGTACATGACCCCGTCGACGACCAGCAGCCCCTGCGTGTATGCGCGCGGATCGTGCGGATATTCCGCGACGATCTCGTAGCCGAGGATCGGAACTCCGCGCTCCTCACGAGGCGCCGCGGATCGGCCGGAGCCGTCGCCCGCGTGACCGGGGGCTGGCGCGACGCCTGGCTCGCTGCAAGCGACGAGCGTCGCCGCGGCGGTGAGGGCTGTCAGCGCAGCGCGCACCCCGCAACGACACGCGCTGCGGGCAGTCCGGGACCTGTTCGGCGTGCATCTCGAAGACATCGCCCCAAGAGTAGAGCGAGGGGGCGCTTGCCTTGGAAGGCCCCTGAGCCGCGGAGCCGACTCTTGAGGTACGATCCGCGACACCAGCGCGCCCGTGCCATGCACGGACCGCCGCGCGCTCACTTCGCACCGACACCCCCGCGCCCCCTGCCCTGGTGGCTGCCTCGCTGTCCCCCACCGCTCATGACCGATTCAGTCCGGACCCGCGATCTCAGCCCTGCCCGCACGCCGCTCCTCGGCCTTGCACTCCTCGGTAGCGCCCTGCTCACGAGCGCCTGCGTGGACGACGACGACCCCGTTTCCCAGCTACGCACGCAAACGGTCGCGCGCTTCGCGCCATCGTCCGGAGAGGTCCCCATCCCCAACGATCTGCTCTTCTCCGGGACCACGGATCTGACTCTCAACGTGCCGGTCGCGGACCCGACGAACCTGTCGGACCCGCTCATCGCGCTGAGCACAGCCGACGGTTGGTCCACGGTGGCCCCCATCTTCGTGCCCTTCACCCGCGCGATCGATCCGGCGACGGTCATCGGCGGGAGCACCGTGCGAGTGTTCGAGGTCACGGCCTTCGCGGACCCGGCGACTCCGGTCGGCGGCCCGGTCGTCTCGGCGGACAACGAGCTGGTGGACGGCGTCGACTACGAAGTCTCCGTGAGTTCCGACTTCGGGAACACGGCGATCGAGATCCAGCCGCTGGTCCCTTTCGCTCCGAGCACCGTCGGCGGAGGGAACAACGTCTACATGGTGACGGTCACCAACGGAGTGACCGACACCGACGGCTTCGCCGTCGGTCGCGACGCCCAGTTCCGCTTCGCCGCCGAGACGGCGCTCAACAACCCGCCGGACGAACTCGCGCAGCTCAACGGGCTCGTCAACAGCCAGCTGAACGCCTACGCGGCGACGACCTCGCAGCCGCGGGAGGACGTGGTCGTGTCGTTCACGTTCACGACACAGTCCGTCGGCTCGACGATCACGACGCTCTTCGGGATCGCCAACGGCCAGGAGGTCGGCATCATCAACAACCTGTGCCTCCAGCTCGGCACCTGTGGCGATGACACCGCCACCGATCCCAACAGCGACGCCCAGCTACGGACCATCATCGGGGCCCCGCTCATCGGCACCGCGAGCGAGCTCCTCGGAGGCCCGGTCGGCCAGGCGCTGATCTACGGGGGCATCTTCCAGGCGCCCTACTACCTGTCCGCGGCCGCCAACACCGGCAACTTCACGGGCCTGACGAACGACCCGACACCGCTGATCAGCAAATGGCAAGCGCGCTACGCACCTGTTGCAGGCGTCACGGAGCGCAACCTCACGCGCTTCAACCCGCTGCCGGTCTCCACGAGCTCCCAGCAGGTCCCCGTTCTCATCTCCGTGCCGGACTCCGCGGCGATCCCGATGCCGGCGAACGGCTATCCGGTGGTCATCTTCCAGCACGGGATCAACGGGAACCGCGCGGCGATGCTCGACGTCGCCGAGGCGCTCGCGAACGTCGGCTTCGCCTGCGTCTCGATCGACCTGCCGCTCCATGGAATCGCCCCGAACGAGTTCCTCGGCGACGGCGTGACGTCTCTCTTCCTCGGCTACGACCAGTCGGGCGACGTCTGGGAGCGGACGTTCGGACTCGATCTCCTGACGGAGGGCGCCGCCCCCGCCGTGGGTCCCGACGGCGTCGCTGACAGCTCGGGCGCCCACTTCATCAACCTCACCGACCTCGCGGTGTCGCGCGACAACCTCCGACAGGGCGTTGCCGATCTGTTCAACCTCAAGGCCGCCCTCAGCAGCCTCACCGTCCTCGGGATGGACGTGATCGACGAGACCCAGGTCCACTTCATCGGCCACTCCCTCGGCGGGATGGTGGGCACCGCCTTCGTCGCCAACCAGACGGACCTGAGAGCGGTGACCCTGGCGATGGTCGGTTCGTCGATCCCCTACCTGCTGGAAGGGTCCGTCAACTACGGGCCGGTGGTCCGGGCCGGCCTCGCGGCGAACGGCGTGCTCAGCGGCACTCCCGACTTCGCGAACTTCTTCGCGACCTATCAGACCGTCCTCGACGCCGCGGATCCCATCAACTACACGGCGCGCGTCCAGGCCAACGGGACTCCGATCTATCTCCCGGAGATCATCGGCGGCGGCGCCAACATGTCGCTCCCCGATCTGACCGTCCCCAACAGCGTGCCCGGCGCGCCGTTCGCGGGCACCGAGCCCATGATCAGCGCCCTCGGACTGGCGAGTACGAGCGTCTCGACCTCGGACATCGGTGGTCTTCAGGTCGCCGTGCGCTTCATCGAGGGCAACCACAACACGATCCGCTTCCCGGCGGAGCCGGGCGTGACAGCCACCGCGGAGGAGACCGCGGCGTGGGCCGAACTGCAGAGTCAGATGGCGAGCTTCCACCAGTCCCTGGGGGCTTCGCTGACCGTCACCGACGGCACTGTGATCCAGTGACGCGGCCCCGCCCGACGCTGGAAGGCGGCGGGCGACCGATCACGAGAGGGCGGTCTCCCCCCTGGGGGGGCCGCCCTCTCGAGTTGTCTTCGAGTCAGGGCTCGGCCGCGAAGTCCGAGCCGGCGAGTCAGAGGTCGAGGACTCGGGGTTCCGACGCCTCCGCGCCGTCCATCGCGCGTCCTGCCGGCACGCACCATCGATCGCCGCGCGTTCCGGTCGACCCGGACGCCGACCCAGGCCCGGAACGAGCGGAAGGCCGCTGCTCCCGGGCGGGAGCAGCGGCCTTCCGCTGGACTGGCGATCCGGCAGCGAGCGCTGCCCCGTGGATCACCAGGACGCCTTGCGCATCCCGGGGATCTTGCCCTCGTGCGCGAGCTCTCGCATCACGATGCGGCAGACGCCGAAGCGGCGATAAACGGCCCGCGGGCGCCCCGTGAAGGTGCAGCGGTTGCGGACGCGGTTGGGGTTCGAGTTCCGCGGCAGCTTCGCGAGCTTGGCGCGGGCCTCGTCCTTCTCCTCCTCGGAGGTCTTGGACGAGTTGATGGTCTTCTTGAGCTCGGCGCGGCGGTCGGCGTACTTCTCGGCGAGGCGGCGTCGGCGCTCGTTCTTCTGGACTGCGGAGGTCTTGGCCATGGATCGGTGCGGAGGACAGAATGGGGGTCCGCGGGGGAGTGCTGGACCCGTGAAGCCCTCTTCCAACAGGGGCTCGGTCCGTCGCAAACGGGCCGAAGAGCATACGCCCGATCTCGGCGGGGCCGCAATCGGCCCATCCCAGATTCCTTCCCATGACGACCCACCACCACCTGCCCGCGGCCCGACCGGCGGCCCATCGGTTCGTCGCCCGGGCCAGCTTCGCCGCCCTCACGGCACTGCTCCTCGCCCTGGCATCCCGGGCCCGGATCCCGGCGCAGGCCGCCCCCGCCCCGGTCCAGGCCTCCGCCGAAACGGCCCGCGGAGACCACGAGGGGCCCGCCGTGGCTCCCCCCGGGAGCCCCGCCAGAGGTCCCGCACGCTGGGTGGCATCCATCCATGACCGCTTCGACCTCGCCCGGGCCCTGACGGACGCGATCTTCGTCGACGGCTTCTACCGGACCCCTGCGAGCCCCCTCTACGACGCCTGCCTCGACCGGATCCGATCCCGCCTGGAGGCCGCGGGGTTCAGCTCCGAGGGCAGCTCCCTGCGGCTCCGTGTGGTCGAGAAGAAGATGCGCTCCCCGGCCTGGTGGCCCATCTCCGCCTCCCTGGAGCTCGGCTCGGGCGCCGACCGGGAGCTCCTCCTGGCCTTCGGGGCGCCCGGCGACGCACATCGGACGATGGTGCCCCAGGGAGCTCCGAGCGCGCACGTCGAGGGCCCCGCGGCCTTCGAGATCGACGCCCTCACGCCGGGCGGCCTGCTCGTGACCCGGTCCCCGCTGAGCAGCCGGCTGATCGGCGCCGTCCGCGCCAAGGGCGGCGCCGGGGTGCTCTCCGCCTCGACCTTCCCGTTCACGAAGGACCCCGACGGCGGCGACCGCCACCTGGACGCGATCCAGTTCACGCGCGCGCCCCGCTCCGCGCGCGGCGGCCCCCGCCGCGGCGGCGAGGGAGAGGAGCTCCCCGACATCGCGGTGTGTCAGATCTCCCCGCGCGTCTTCGCACGGATCCAGGACGCCGGCGCGGGCACGCCCATACGTCTCCTGGTCAGCACACGCGAGGAGACCCGACCCCTTCGTACGCTCATCGCCGAGGTCATCGGCGACGGGACTTCCGAGGAGGCCGTCGTGATCGCGTCCCACCTCCAGGAGCCGGGCGCCGGCGACAACGCTGCGGGCGCGGCCGGGCTCTGCGCCGCAGCCTCGAGCTACGCGGCTGCCCTCCAGGCCGGCGAGCTGCCGCGGCCGCGGCGGACCCTCGCGTTCGTCTTCGGCGACGAGATGGGCCAGTCGGCCGTCTGGCTCGAGGACACGGACCGCAAGACGGTCGCCGCCCTCTCCGCCGACATGCTGGGCCAGTCGCCCGAGCGCACCGGCGCGGTCGCGCTCCTGGAGCGGACCCCCGACCCCGGCGCCCTCCACACGATCCCCCCCGACGCACACACGCCGTGGGGCGCGGGCCGCGTCCGGCGCAAGGACATCCGACCGAACGGCGTCAACGTGGTCTGCCGCGAGGCGCTGCGCGATGTGGCGCGGCACGTCGGAGGGTGGCGTACGTCCGAGAACCCCTGGGAAGGCGGCAGCGACCACGACGTGTTCAACCGGCGCGGGATCCCCGCGGCGCTCGTGTGGCACTTCACCGACTTCACCTACCACACGAGCCTCGATCGCATGGGCATGATCGACGGTGACGAGCTGCGCCGGACGTGCGCCGCCATCGTCAGCGCTGGTCTGGCCCTCGCCGACATGGGACCCGCCGATGTCGAGCGGCACCTCGCCAGCAACGAGCTCGAACGCCGTCTGCGGGTGGACGCGGCCACGGCCGTGTCCAACGCGGCGGCCGTCGACGCGTGGGAGGAGTGGTGCGACGGATGCGCGGGCTGGCTTCAGGCCTTCGGGGGCTGACCGGCGAATGGTTCAGCCGCCAGCGATGGACTCCAGCAGCGTCCGCAGCGCCCGGTCCCGGGGCTCGAGCGCCAGCGCGAAGCGCGCGATGCGGGCCGCCCGACCCGCGTCCCCGAGCTGCTCTCTCGCCCAGAAGGCGGCGTCGCCGTAGAGCCTCGCCGCGCGGCCCCGGTCGAAGACCGGCATGCTCCCCATCGAGGCCTCGGCTCGCGCGACGAGCTGCGGCACGCGCCGGGTGTCCTGGAGGCCGCGGAACGCGCCGGCCAGCGCGGCCTCCGGGAGCCCGGCGGCGTTCGCCGGATCGAGGCGCAGGGCGCGCGCGATCAAGGCGTCGTCGACGACCGCGGCGGCGGCGAGGGCCCCCACCGCCGCGCGCTCCCGCTCCGGCTCGATCCCGACGGCCTCGAGGGCCCTCTGGGCGAGGGGCACGAGCGGCCTGGCGAGCGGGTGCTCGCCCGCGCTGGCGAGCAGACCGATCGCCTGATCGGCCGCGGCGCTCGCTTGCTCGGCCCCGCGAGCACGCACCACGGCCGCGAGGACCTCCGGGACCGCGCGCTCGAGCGATGCGGCGCGGGCCTGGGCCTGCACGAGGCGCTGGGTGAACGCGCTCGCGACGCGTGAGGCGTCGCCGCCCGCGTCGAGGTGCTCCAGCCCGAAGCTCTGGTACGGCTGGCCCTCGGCCGTCATCAGGACGAGAACGGGCAGGACCTCGATCCCGAGACGTTCCCGAAGTGCATCGTCGCGCGCTGCATGAGACCGGTCCCGGCGAGCGCGCAGGTCCTCGTCGAAGTCGAGCCGGACGAGCACGAAGCCTGCGTCGACCCCGTTCGCGAACTCGGCCCGGGCGAGGACCTTCCGCTCGAAGTCCCGGGAGGGCGCGCTCCACCGCGCGCCGGAGAAGTCCACGAGCACGTGCTTGCCCGCCTCGCGCGCGACGCGCCGGCCCTCTTCCAGATCGGAGTACCAGCGCGGTCCACGCTCCTGCGCGAGGGGCGCGGACGGAGCCGCGGGCCCGAAGAGGGGCGCGAGCAGCAGGACGCCGAGGAGCACGGTCGCGTCCTACCCGCGGAGACGCTCGAGCAGCTTGCGAGTGGCCACGATCCCCTTCACCTCGTCGCCGTCCTCGCCCTCGTACTCGATCCCGATCCAGCCGCGGTAGCCGGCCTCCTTGACGATCCCGAGCATTCGCGCGTAGTCGATCCTGGTCTCGTTCCCGCTCGAGTCGAATTCGTAGGTCTTGGCGCTCACAGCCTTCGCGAAGGGCATCAGGTCCTCGACGCCCTGGTAGCGGTCGTACTCGTAGAAGTTGCCGAAGTCCGGCAGCGTCCCGACGCGGGGATGGTCGGCGGCGCGCATCACCCCGGCGAGCCAGGCGCCGTCGCTCGAGAGCCCGCCGTGGTTCTCCACGATGACGTTGACGCCGTAACCGTCGCCCACGCGCGCGATCCGGCGCAGGGAGTCCGCGCAGCGCGCGGCCACGGCCCGCGCCTCCCCCTTGCCGCCGGCGTTGACGCGGATCGAGTGGCAGCCCAGGTAAGCGGCGGCGGCGATCCACTTGAAGTGATTCTCGACCGCGTCGCGGCGACGCCCCTCGTCGTCGTCGCCGAGGAGCCCTTCTCCGTCGACCATGATCAGGAGACTCTCCACGCCAGCGTCCTGCACGGCTCCGCGCAGGTCCTCGAGGTAACCGAAGTCATGGCCGCGAGCGACCAGCTGCCCGTCGCGGCCGGGAGACTCGAAGAACGCGTTGACGTACTCGATCGCGTCGACTTCGCAGCGCGACTTCGCGAACCCCGGGAACTCGAGGTTCGAGATCCCCCCCTCCGCGGCGGGCTTCCGGAGAGTGCGGTGGAGCGACCATTCCGCGAGGGACACGCGGAACCACGGCTCGGCAGCGCCCGCAGCGCCGGCGGCGGAGGGAGAGAGGGCGAGCGCGGCGCCTGCGGCGGCGGCGCCCGCGACGACGTCGCGGCGGGTCATGGGGTGCGATGCGGTCTCGGGATCACGGTGCGGGGACATGACCCCAGTCTGGCACGACGCTGGCTCCTCGTCACGGGCGGGCGCCTTCGAGGACGGCGCTCCAGCCTCGTTCCAGCTCCGCGGCGTCGAGCCCTTTCCCGATCAGCACGAGCCGGGAGGGCCCTCGCGGGGGGTCCTCCTCTCGCCCGATCTCGAGCCAGCGGTAGACCCCCTGGACGAGAAGAGCTCCCCCGCCCGCGCGACGAAGAACGCCCTTGCAGCGCATCATCTCCATCCCACGGCGGCGCCCGAGGAACTCCAGCCAGATCCTGAGGCCGTCCTCGTCGATGGGCTCGTCGGCGGTGAGCGAGACCGAGGTGAGCCCCGGCGTGTGTCGGCTGGCTCCCGGGAGCTCCTCCGGCAGCGCTCGCGGCCCGGGGGCCTCCGCACCCAGGATCCAGCTGGGCTCCACGGCCCCGTGCGCGGCGGCGCGGACCTCGGCGAGGGGGTTGAGCGCCACGGCCGCGGCGCGGACGCGCGCCAGTCCGGCCTCGTCGACCCGATCGGCGTGCCCGATCAGGATGCGATCCGCGTAAGCCACCTGCGGACCCGCCTCCTCGGTCTCGGCGAGCTGGCGCTCGAGGAGGGCCGCGTGGCACACCGATACGACGCCCTCGAGCGAGACCTCCGCCTCCAGCTCGGCGTCCACGAGGAAGGTCTGCACCGCAGGTCCCGGCGAGGCGGCGCCCGAAGCCTCGATCAGGATGCGCGTCAGCGGCCGGGGCCTCCGCCCGAGGAGCCGGCGCCGCCGGGCAGCGCGAGTCATCGAGAGGAGCGCCTCCCGCAGGTCACCCTGGATCTCGCAGCAGATGCAGCCGTTGCTGAGCTCGACGAGCGTGCTCTCCTCGTTCCCACCGCGCACGACCAGCTCGCCATCCACGCCGAGGGCGCCGAACTCGTTCACGATGACGCCGTAGCGCTCCTCCGGCGGGCAGGCCTCCAGGAGGCGCCGCACGAGGGTCGTCTTACCGGCACCGAGGAAACCGGCCACGAGGGTCACGGGCGTGGGCACGCGATGAGTTTGGCGACAGGGCGCGGCTCTCGCGAGCCCTGATCGCGGCCGCCTCGGCGGATCAGGACCCCGCGGCGTCCCGAAGCCGCGCCTCGAGGCGGTCCAGGTACCGCGCGCTGCGGCGCGCGTCCGCCCTGCAGGCCTCGAGCTCGTCCTCGGCCTTTTTCCGCGCGGCGTGGCCGAGGGCCAACGTCCGGCGCAGCCCCGAGATCTCCTCCGCCTGCGCGACCAGACGCGCCCGTACCCGGCCGCGGAGGGCGAGCATGCGCCCGCGCTTCCGGCGAGCGTCGGCATCCGCGATGGCCAGGGGCAGGAGGCGGGACTCCAGCTCGGCGACGTGCTCGTCGCGCTCCTCGAGCGCGCTCACCAGCGCTTTCCGCGCGTCCTCCGCCGCAGCGAGTCGACCGTCGGCCTGCCGCAGCTGCTCTTTCAGCCGGGCGACCTCGATGGCGAACTGAGCGTTGCTGGCCATCACCTCGCCGAAGCACTGCTCCTGGATCACGAGCAACTCCTCCAGCCGCTCGAGGCTCTCGCTCTGCTCCGTGTCCCGCTCTTCCGACACGTCTCGGGCGACCACCGCCGCCAGGCGTCGACGGGCAGGCTGCTCCTGGACATCGGGATCGTGGAACGGGTTGGGGATACGACGCTGCACATTCATCACGCGTTCGAAGCTACCCTCGCGGCGGGACTTCGAGTCCCGAACAGAGGTGAGTCAAGGTCATTCCGGAGAGCCGCGTCCCAGCGGGCGACACTGCGGCCGGTGCGCCGTTTCTTTTCGAGGCGCTTTCGGCGCGATTCTCGTTCTGATCGCGACGCTCGCCGGCGGCTGTGGGCGCGACGAGACGCCCGCCAGCGCCGAGGCTCCCCCCGGGTTCTGGTTCGGCGAGGGCACCGACGACGCCGGCGGACTGAGCGGTCTTCCCTACGCGAACGGCTACGAGGCCGACGGCGGCGGCTGGACCGGCCTCCGTCTCACGGGGGACGGCTCTCCTCCCATCGGCCTTCCGGCGCTGTTCTCGTCCGGGCACGAACCCGCGGCCTACGTTCTTCGCGCCGACGGATCCGTGCGGGCGCGCTGGAGCCTCGAGGCCGCGGGAGAGAGCGCGGCTGTCATGCCGCCCTTCGAGCATCCGTCACAGCGCGCCTGGCGCGCGCTTCTTCCGCTCCCGAACGGCGGACTGCTCGCGATCCACGAGGGGCTGTGCCTCGTCCGCCTCGACGCGGATTCACAGGTCGTCTGGTCCGGCGCGCCGCGTGCGCACCACGACGTCTGCCTGATCGACGGCGAACGCGCGTGCGTGCTCGACCGGGAGCGGCGCTCCCGGATCGACGACGGCGCGTCTGCGCGCCCTGTCCCCTACCTGAGCGAGGACGGCCTCCGGGTGGTGTCGCTCGCGACGGGCGAGACGCTACGAAGGATCTCCCTCGTCGACGCGCTCATGGACTCACGCTGGTCCTCGATCCTCGTGGAGGCTTGGCCGGGGTCGGGAGTCGTGGAGATCGGAGACGGCACCGGCGACATCGAACTGGGCCTGGATCCTCTGCACGCCAATGGTGTCGAGCTCGATCCCGACGCCGGCGGTGAGGTCGCCATCGTGTTCCTGCGTGACGTCGGCGCGCTCGCGCGGATCGACCTCGTCAGCGGTGAGCTTCTGTCCCTCGACCTCGGCCCCTGGGTCGGCGCCCACGACCCGCAGCCGGTTCCGGGCCGCGCGGGGTGGACGGCCCTGTTCGACAACCACGGCGCGCGCGGCGTCACCCCTCCTCGCTCGCGCGTGGTGCTGACCGACGGGCGGCGCACGGAGGAATTCGACGCCCGGCCGGGATCGTTCCGGTCCGAGGTCTGCGGCGCGATCGCGGCGCTCGAGGGAGGCGGCTGGCTCGTCACCTCGACGACGGAGGGCCGGGCGCTCGCGTTCGGACCGAACGGCTCTCTCGCGTGGGAGTTCCGGACGCCGTTCCGCATCGAGGAGCAGGGGCTCATCGCGGCGCTTCTCGACATGAGACCTCTCCGTCCCACGGCGCCGCGCTGAGGCCACCAGGGCTCAACCGGACCGGCGGAGCAGGTCGAGGTGACCCGTGGAGGAGGCTTCCCGCCTCGCACCGCCCCGATGTTGCTGAGCCTTTTCAAGCGCGGCCAAAGCGGACCGAAAGACGCGCCGGAGCGCTCGTTCGCGAGCCCTGCGATGCCGGACGCGGCCGATCTTCACGTGACGCTGCGGACGGGCGGCGAGCCGCCCTTCCGCGTCCACCTCGAGCGGATGAGCATCCAGGGCGCGATCATCGTCCTGCCCTTCCACCTCGCCCCGCCGGACGGCAGCGCGGCAGAGCTGGAGATTCGCCACATCGAGGATCGCTGGACGGTGACGACCGCGGCGCTCGCGCGCGAGACACACAAGGCGTCGAGCGACTCGGTGCGCGTCGAGCTGCGGTTCACCAATCTCGGCGGCCTCTACGCACAGCTCGACGACGCCCTCGGTCGCTACTTCGATCGTCGCGCTGCCGCGCGAATCACGCCCGAGTTCCCCGCTGACGTCAGGGTGAAGCTCGCCCAGGGCGCGCACCGAGCGCGGGGCTCCGCCCATGACCTCTCTCTCACGGGGGTCGGTGCGACCGTGTCGCTCGTCGAGGCCTTCCCCTTCAAGGGCGGTGAACTCGCGGAGCTCACTCTCGACATCCCCGGATGCCAGCCCGAGCTCGTCGGACCGGTCTTCGTCAAACACGTCCACCGCGCGGGTCCACGCGCGGTGCTCGGCGTGGAGTTCGACCTGCTCGCCGACTCGCCCCTGCGCGCGCGGCGCTCCGAGTACGTGCGCTTCGTCGAGGAGCGGATGTCCGAGTTCGAGCGGCTCCAGGGACGACTCGGCCGCACGGCCTGAGCACGGGCAGACGCCGCGCAGGAAGGGCCGGGATCGACCGCGGCCGGCCGGGTTCCGCTCCAGCCTCCGCGCGAGGCCCGATGTCTCTTCCCCTCCGCTCACCGTGGCGCTCCTGCTCCCGCGTGGCGGCTCGCTCCCCCGGGTCCTCCCTCCGGGGAGGCCTCGAGCCGCCGATCGGCCGCGCTCCGCGGCGCTGGAGCGCCCGGGCCGCCGGCCGCGCGGCGGTCGCTCACCCGCACACGAGCCCGCTCAGGCCCGCACGGCGTGGAACCGGACGCCGCTCGCGGGTTAGCGTGGGCCCATGGACGACCGCAAGAGGCGCGGAGCACGTGAGTGGCTCTTCGAGACGATCTTCGAGCACGAGACGGCCTGGGGCCGCGCGTTCGACATCGCGCTCCTGATCGTCATCGTCGTGAGCGTCCTGATCGTCATGCTCGAGAGCGTGCCGTCGATCGAGGAGCGCCACGGGGCCCTCCTTCGAGGCACGGAGTGGGTCCTCACGATCGTCTTCACGCTCGAGTACCTCACCCGGCTGTACTGCTACCCGCGCCCGGCCGTCTACGCGCGCAGCTTCTTCGGGCTGGTCGATCTCCTCGCCGTCCTACCGACGTACGTCGCCGCGGTCTTCCCCGGCGCACAGGCCCTCCTCGTGGTGCGGATGATCCGGCTCCTGCGGGTCTTCCGGATCCTCAAGCTCGCGCACTTCGTCCGGCAGGCCGACGACCTGTCCGAAGCCCTCAGGGCGAGCGCGCCGAAGATCATCGTCTTCGTGATCACCGTCGTGATCCTGACCACGATCTCCGGCTCCCTGATGTATCTCATCGAAGGCCCCGAGCACGGCTTCGACAACATCCCGCACGGGGTCTACTGGGCGATCGTGACGCTGACGACCGTCGGCTACGGCGACATCTCACCGGAGACGCCGATCGGACAGTTCGTCTCCTCGCTCATCATGATCATGGGCTACGGCGTGATCGCCGTGCCGACCGGGATCGTGAGCGCCGAGCTCACGCGCCGCCCGGCGATCGACGCGGTCTCCGGCCGCTGCTGCGGATCGTGTGGCTTCGAGCGCCACGCGAGCGACGCGATCCACTGCGCGCGGTGCGGCGAGGTACTCGAGCGATGAAAGGGCAACCGGCCGCGCCCGCGAGGGTGCTGATCGTACGCCTCGGCGCGATCGGCGATGTGGCCAACGCACTCGTCGTCGCGAACGCGCTGCGCGAAGCTCGCCCCGGGTGCTTCATCGGCTGGGCCGTGCACCCGCTGAGCGCTCCGCTCGTGGAGGGACATCCTGCGATCGACAGGGTCCATGTCTGGCCGCGGGGGACCGGCGTCGCAGGCGTCCGCGCGCTGCGGCGCGAGATCGTCGCGGAGGGCTACGACGTCGCGATCGATCTCCAGCGGCTCCAGAAGAGCTCCCTCGTCGCGAGGCTGTCGGGCGCGCCCCGCGTCCTCGGCTTCGATCGGGCGCGCACGAAGGAGCTGAGCTGGATCTGGACGCGCGAGCGGATCGAAGCCGGCCCCCGTCGCGAGCACATGGTGCGTCAGTACATGCGCTTCCCACGCCTCCTCGGCCTCCCGGACGCGCCCCCGCGCCGCTCGCTCCCCGATCCTGGGGCCGCGGCGGCGTTCGCGGACGACTTCGCGGCGAATCATGGCGCGCCGCTGCTGCTCAACCTCGGTGCGTCGAGACCGGACAAGCTCTGGCCGCCGTCCTCCTTCCGAGATCTCGCCCGCGACCTCATCGAGTCGCCCCTCGACGGCTTCGACGGCCCGCTCGTGCTGACCGGCGGCCCGGGGGATCGCGCCGCCGCGGACGAGGTCGCGCGCGATCTCGAGGTGCACGATCTGGTCGGGCGGACGAGCCTCCCCGAGCTCTGGGCGCTCTGCGCTCGATCCCGTGCCATGGTCAGCGCCGATACGGGTCCGATGCACCTCTGCGCCGCCGTGGGGACGCCGACCGTGGCGCTCTTCGGCCCCGGCGATCCGGCGCGGACGGGGCCTTACGGGGAGCAGCACGTCGTGCTCGTCGCGGGACGTCCCCTCGCCATGGAGGAAGGATCGGTCTCCCTCGAGGAGGACCACACGCCCGCGGCGATGGCCGAGACGACGCCGCGCGACGTGCGGACGGCGCTCCAGAAGCTCCTCGGCGCCGGCCGTGAACCCGGCGCACCGGAGCGATCCGCGTGAGGGCGCGGCTGGCGAGGGCTCCGGGGCGAAGCGCTGCTCAGATCAGCGCCAGTAAGCACGCCTGAGCGAGCCCCACGAGGCCGCCCAGGACTCCCCCGAGGACCTCGATCGAGCGCAGCTCACGCGAGGCGACCTGGAGCACGAGCTCCTCGATGCGGGCCACGGGGAACGCGGCCACCTTCGCCTCCACCACGGAGTGGACGTCGATGCCCTTCTCGAGGCCTTCCTGGAGCGCCGCCGCGAGCTCCTCGCGGTTCGAGGTGACGCCCTCGACCGCGTGTCGTCGGAGGTCCGCGACGCGCTCGTCGGTGAGGAATCCGCCCACGAGCGGGAGCTGCCGCAGCTCCTCGATCTTCGGACGGAGCCCTCGCTCGAAGGCTCTGTCCACGAGGGCCTCCAGCTCCACCGCCTCCAGCGCACCGGTGAGGTCCTCGGGGCGGACGAGGTGATCCCCCACCACGGCGCCGATGCTGCGGGCGAGCTCCGGCTGCCGACGTCCGATGAGCCCTTGGACCCGGAAGCCGAGGACGCGACGGGGTTCGACGGGTCGAAAGATCATCCGGACGGCGAGGCGGTTGGTCGCGTAGCCGATGAGAGCGCCCACGAGCGGGAGCACGAGCCAGAGGGTCGAGGGTTCCATGGGACGGGGAAGGGTAAGGAGCGGAGGGCTCGAGTCGATACCATCCCTCCCGTGGCCGCCCAGACGAGCAGCGTCCCCCGCCGGGAGGACCTCGAGCTGCGCGCCGCTCCGCCGGTGGCCTTCGTGCTCGGCGCGAGCGGTTACGTGGGCGCGTCGCTCGTGGAAGCCCTCGCGCGGGACGAGCACGTCGCCCGGGTGATCGCGCACGTCCGTCCGGAGTCCCCGCGGGCGAGCGCGCTCGCGACGAGGCTCGAGCGTCATGCGCCGCGCGCCGAGGTCGATCGGACTCCGCTCGAGGCCGGTGCGCTCATGGAGGCTCTCGAGGCCCTCGCGCCGACGCACCTGTTCCTCTGTCACGGCACGACGGCGAGGCGCGCGAGGTCGGAGGGCATCGCGAACCCGTACGAGGCCGTCGACGTGGGCCTGACCGGGCTCCTCTGCGAGCAGGCCGCTGCGCTCACCCGCCCGCCCCGCGTCGTGCTCCTCTCCTCCATGGGGACGGGGCCCCGCGCCCGGGGCGCGTACCTGTCCGCCCGCTGGCGGGCGGAGGAGATCGTGCGCGCGAGCGGTCTCCCCCACACCATCTGCCGCGCTCCGCTGCTCACGGGTCCGGACCGCGCCGAGTCCCGACCGGGCGAGCGCTGGGCCGCGCGGCTCCTCGACCCTCTCCTCGGATTCGTGGGCGCGCTCGGGGCGCGACGCCTCGCCGCGCGCTATCGATCCATGGACGCGACGGAGGCCGCGGAGGGCCTCGTCCGCACGGGCTTTCACTACATGACGATCGGACGCGTCGTCCTGGGTGATGAACTCCGGCGACGCGGGGTCTACGAGACGGAGACGCCGGCCCCCGCATCCCGGCGCGAGGGGGGCCGTCACTGACGATGCAACGCGACCGAAGACAGCACGCGACCCACGCGCAGGTGGACCACGACGAGGAGGAGGGAGAGCGCGGTGCGCACACCCTCGAGGTCGTCGAGGGGGTCATCACGGGCGTCTACGGCCACGACGTGTTCGTGGAACTCGGGCCCCGCAAGGAGGGTGTGATCTCCCGCGAAGCCTTCCTGGAGCCTCCTGCCATCGGACAGCGTCACTCCTTCACGCTCCGCGGCCGCGAGGACTCGCTGTGGATCCTCAACCTGATCGAGGAGCGCACCCTCGAGCAGTGGGTGGAGCTCGAGGAAGGGAGCCTCACGACCGCGCGAGTCACCCGCTCGACCCACGACGGCTACCAGCTCAAGATCGGGCCGCTGCACGCGTTCATGCCCTTCTCGAAGAGCGGCGTGCGGCGCGGCAAGGACCGCCCCAAGCTCCTCGGCCGCTCCGTCGTGGTCGAGGTGCTCCACGTCGACGCCGACAAGCAGCGGGCCGTCGTGTCGCGCAAATCCGTCCTCAAGATGCAGCGCGAGGGGCGCGATCCCCACAGCGTCGTTCCCGGGCAGACCGTGCAGGGACGCGTGACGCGCATCGAGAGCTACGGAGTCTTCCTGCGGTTCGGCCGCGGCCGCGAAGGGCTCTGCCACGTGTCCAACATGTCGGTGGATCGCCTGGATCATCCCTCGGACATGGTCAGCGTCGGCGACGTGCTGGACGCGCGAGTCCTCCACGTACGAGCAGGCGGCAAGCGCATCGCGCTCGGGCTCAAGCAGCTCCACGAGAGTCCCTGGGCGCGCGCCGAGCGCGAGCACTGGGAGGGGCAGATCGTCCCGATCGAGCTCGTCCGGGTCGGTGACTTCGGGGCCGTCGCCCGCTTGATGCCCGGCATCGACGGGATCGTGCCCATCTCCGAATGCGGCGGGCTGCAGCCGCGCATCGGTCTCGCCGTCGGTGACCGTCGCTCGGCGCGGATCCTCGAGCTCGACCCCGACGATCAGCGCATCGCGTTCTCGCTCCAGCACCTGGACGGGCGGCTCGTGGACCTGGACGAGGCGGAGACCATGGCGTCCTTCGAGTCGCTCCTCGCCGAGCGCGGCCGGGGCCGCAGCGTCGGGACGCGCGACGACGCCGACGAGGACGGCACTGCCGGGACCAACCTCGGAGCCCTTCTCCGACGCGCCCTCGGCGGCGAGTCCTCCGAGATCGACGCGAGCTCGGTCTGAGCGTCTTCGTCCCGGGACCGTTGCACGTCCCCCGGGAGACCGATCAGAGCCGCGGCGCGCTTCGCAGGCGCGCGTACGGGACCCGCTCGCCACCGGGCTCGAGTTCGAACGACTCCGTCACGTAGTCCGCCGCGAAGCGTGGATCCGCGGCGATGTCCGCCTCCCAGGGGTTGATGTCCACGCGCCCTGTGTCGGGCTGGAAGCGCGCGTTCCCCAGCAGCAGATACTCCGGCCGTTGATCCAGCACCCAGGCCCCATCGTGGCGGTGATGCCCCTTCACGCCGACCCCGTCGAGGTCGGGTTCGACGTCTGCGAACGCGTCGTGGGTCAGGCCAAGCACGTCGACGATCGGCAGGCCGCTGCGCCACCCGATGGCGCCCACGGGCGAGAGCGCGACGGCTGCGCCCGCGGGTGCACGCGCGGCGAGGGCGTCTCCGACCGCGAGCCAGTGACGCTCGAAGAAGCGGTTCTCGAAGGCGGCCTGAGGCCTCGCGCCGAAGCCCACGAGGCTCACCCCGAGGAAGAGCGCGGCCGCTGGCCTCCAGAGCGCGGGCCAGGCGAGGACGCCGAGAGCGCCGAGAGGCAGGAACGGCACGAGCAGGCGGCCGTAGACCATCCAGTCGCCGCCCACCAGGAGTGTCACCGAGAGGCCTGCAGCACAGGCCATCCCGATCCAGCGAACCGGTCCATCGCGCAGGAAGCAGAGACTCGCCGCGCCGAGGAGCGCGGCGAGGCCTCCCTCTCCGAGCGAGCGGAGGGCGTAGGCCCAGCCGTAGGCGAGTTCGTCCGCGAGCGGCAACGCCTTCAGCGACGCGGCGGCGGGGAGCGGATGTCCGAAGGTCCACTGTCGCCAGGCGCAAAGGGCCCCGAACGCGAGGAGCGGCGGCGCGATCGTCCCGGCGCGGCGCAGGTTCCGCGAAGCGACGAAGGCGGCCGCGACGCAGACCGTCTCGGGGCGCAGGAGCACCGCGGCCGCCGCGGCGAGCCCGCAGGCCCGGCGCGCGCGATCCCGCTCGCGTTCGTCGTCACCCGCGCCAGCCTCCTCTCCGAACGCCGCCAGTCCCCGCTCCGCGCAGACGGCGAGCGCGAGCGCGGTGACCACGGTTCCGAGCCCCGCTGCGGCGTGCCACGCCGCCGCGGGGGACAGCGCCACCAGGAGCCCGGCGGCGAGCCCCGGGCCACCGGACCCCGCCAGCCGCGCCGCCGCCCGGGCCGTGACGGCGGCGCACGCGGCGAAGGCAGCGGCGCCCACGAGCGGCGACCACCACTCGGGCGGCACCCCGAGCGCCACGGCGGGGAGGACGAGGAGGAGCCAGCCCACGGTCGTGACGCCGTCGCTCGGCGCGGCGCCCGCGTTGAAACTGAGCTCGCCGTGCTCGAGGAGGTTGCGCGCGTAGCGGTAGACGATGAAGTCGTCGTCGACGGGCACGACCCCCAGGAAGCTCGCCGCGTGCGCGATCGCGATCGCGGCCGGGAGCCACAGGACGGTCCTTCCGGCGTTCGATCCGAGTCCACTCATGAGAGATCCGACGCGCGCGGCGCCGGGCGGAAGAGCGTATCTTCGGAGGGCCCGCCTTGAAGGTCCTCATCGCGTCCGCCCCCCACGCCGACACCTTCGGCTACTCCATGCCGCCCCCTGGCCTGCTCCGGCTGGGCGGGGCGCTGCGCGATGCGGGGATCGACGTCGAGCTCGACGACCTCGCGCACCGTCTGGCGGCCGGAGAGATCCGGGGGGACGACACGCTCGCGACGAGCGCCGCCGCCCACCTCGTGCGCGGCCAGGTCTTCCCGCCCGAGGTCGCGGGTCTCTCGGTGATGGGCGCGACGCTCCCCGTGGCGCTCCTCATCCTCGAGGAGCTGCGCCGAGCCTGGCCCCGCACGACGCTCCTGCTCGGGGGACCGGGCATGAACGGGACGGACCTCGCCGTCCTCGAGCGCTTCCCCCAGGTGGACGCCGTGGTCAGGGGCGAGGCGGAGATCACCCTCGTCGAGCTCTGTGAGGCGCTCCTGGAGGGCACGCCCATGGCCCGCGTCGAGGGGGTCACCGCCCGTGAGCGAGGACGGCCGGTCCGCGCCCCGGACCGGCAGCAGATCCAGGACCTGGACGCGCTCCCCGCGCCGGCCTGGGACCTCCTCCCCTCCATCGCGCGGTACAAGGAGATCACCGGCGAGACCGACGGGCTCGTCCCGATCGACTCCGGCCGCGGCTGCGTCTACGACTGCTCGTTCTGCTCGATCGGCCGGACGTGGAGCCGCCGCTCTCGCCCGCTGCCCGCCGCGCGCCTCGCGGACGAGGTCGCCGCCCTGCGCGAGATGCCAGCAGCCCGGCGTGCGTATCTCTGCCACGACATCTTCGGCGCGCGCCGCGACCACGCGGTGGAGTTCTGCGAGACCCTGCTCGAGCGCGGAGTCGACGTTCCGTGGGAGGTCCGGGCTCGTGCGGACCACCTGGACGGTGACCTGCTCGAACTCATGGGGCGCGCGGGATGCGACCGCGTACTGCTCGGCATCGAGTCCGCGTCCCCGGCGATCCGGCGCGCCCACCAGAAGGGCATGGCCGACGACATCGACCTGATGCACGTGGTCGACGACTGCCTCGCCGCAGGCGTCACGCCCATCCTCTCGATGATCCTCGGGCTACCGGGCGAGACGGACGCCGATCTCGAGCTGTCGCTGGCCTTCTGCGCGGACGCGAGCCTCCGTGGCGGGGTCAACCTCTCGCTGCACCTGGTCAACCCTCAGCCGGGCTGCGCCCTCGGGGACGAGCACGGCGCGACCGCCGCGCGCGTGGACGGCGTCCCCCCCGACATGGCCCTCGGCGCCGGCGACTCCGCCGGCGAGCGCGCCCTCATCGCCGCGCACCCGGACCTGTTCTCCACCTGGGCGCTCCTCCCCATGGAGCCCCCCCGGACCGAAGAGCTCCTCTGGCTGGCGAAGGAGTTCGCCGAGGTCGTCATGCGACACCCCCGCTCCATGGCCGCCCTGAGACGCGCGAGACCGGGCGAGGGTGTCCTCGGCCTCGCGCGAGCCCTGCGCGCCGACGGGCGCAGCTTCGAGTCCTTCGCCCCGCACCACGCGCCGGCGGCGGAACGCGAACTGGTCGAGGGGCTCGTCGCCTGGGAGCTGGCCCAGCTCAGGGTCGCGGCGCGCGGCTCGCTCGCGCGACGCGAGGGCCGCTGGCGGCTCGCAGCCGCGCTGGTGGACTCGCCCTTCGATCTCACGGCCGTCGCCGAAGCGCTCGTCGCCGGCGATGTCGGCGTCTGGCCCCCCCTCCCGGACCCAGCCGGACCCCGCTCACTCGGAGTGGTCAGCCCGCCCGTCGGCCCGGGGCGCCTCGCACAGGTCCGGACGGTCCGCCTCGCCGAGGGCGCCTCCCGCCTGGCCCGTGCCGTGGAGCGCGCTCCCCGCGCTGGGAAAGGCGCTGCGGAGGCCCTCGCCGCGCGCCTGGAGGCTCCCTCCCTGGCGGCTCCCCTCACGGATCTCGCTCGCGCCGGGGTCCTCGTTCCGCCGCTCGGATGGCAACCTGCTGGCGCGGACGACCCCGGCTCACCTGCCGCCGCCGGCGGTCACGGCTCTCCACTGCAATCATGATCCAGCGCAGCTCCTTCCCCATCTCGCTCGCCTTCGTGCCCCAGGGGCACTGGACCCAGCCGCATCTGGCGATCCCCTGCCTCAAGGCGTGGCTCGAGGCCCGCGGCTTCGACGACGTGGAGCAGATGGACCTCTCGGTGGAGGCCTTCGACCACTTCCTCACCCCCCGCTCCCTCGAGCGCGCCCGGGACCGCGTGCACGCGCGCATGGGCCTCGCGCGCTTCGAGTCGGCGACCCTACCCCTCTCGGAGATGCGCGCGTGGCGCGCTGCCAGCGAGAGCGCCGCGTCGGCGGACGCCTTGATCGCGGGAGTCGAGGACGCCAAGCGCGTCCTGCGGGGCACCGACGGCGGGGGAGCGCGCGGCGCGGAGGACGCGGGCTTCTGGGACCCCGACCGCTACGTCCCCGCGGTGCGCACGCTCTACCACGGCCTGCGCCTCGTCTCGGCCGCGCACTACCCGAGCGAGCTCACGCCCCACAACTTCACGATGGGGTACGCCAACGACCGGTCCGAAGAGGTGCGCGCCGCCACGGAGGACGAGGAGCAGAACCCCTTCATCGCCTTCTACCGGGAGGAGGTGCTGCCGCGGCTGGTCGAGCGCCGGCCGAAGCTCCTCGGGCTCTCCGTCCTCTACGGCAGCCAGCTCGTACCCGCCATGACGCTCGGTCGCCTCGTGAAGGAGGCGCTCCCCGACTGCCACGTGACCATGGGCGGCGGCTTCCTCGCCTACATCGGCGACAAGGTGATGGACGCCCAGATCCTGGCCGACTGCTTCGACTCGATCATCTTCCACGAGGGCGAGAGTCCGCTGGAGGCGCTCGCCGAGGCGCTCCGCTCGGGCGAAGAGGACCTCGCCGGCGTCGGGAGCCTCGCGTGGTGGGACCGCCGCCCCGACTTCGCCGCCTCCAACGGCGGGCCGCGCGCCGTGAGGAACACGCCTGCGCACCCCATCAAGCTGGACGACGCGCCCGCGCCCTCCTTCGACGGCCTCCCCCTCGAGAAGTACTTCTCGCCGGCGCTCGTCGTCCCCTACGACGTCAACCGCGGCTGCTACTACGGCGAGTGCACGTTCTGCACCCTGCCGACGGTCATCGGACCCGGCTATCGCACGCGTTCGGCCGACACGATCGCGCGCCACGTCGTGGAGCTCCGCGATCGCTACGCGAGCACGCACTTCAACTTCATCACCGATTGCATGCCCCCCGGCATGATCCAGGACCTCCCCGAGCGGCTCATCGAGCGCGACGCCGGGATCACCTGGTGGGCGGACGCGCGGATCGAGCCCAAGGCCTACTCGGAGGAAGGCGCGAAGCGGCTGTACGAATCGGGCTGCCGCAAGCTCCTCTTCGGCTTCGAGTCCGCGGTCAAACGCATCCTCAAGATGATGATGAAGGGCCAGAGCCTGAAGAGCGTCGTGGAGGTGGCGCGGAACTGCACCGAGGCAGACATCAGCGTCACCTTCTACGCCATGGTCGGCTTCCCGACCGAGACGCGCGAGGAGGCGCGCGAGACGCTCCGCTTCATCGAGGAGCACTCGGACATCGTGCGCGAGGTCTCACTCCAGACGTTCCACATCGACGAGGTGGCGAAGACCTACAAGGAGCCCGAGCAGTTCGGCATCGAGGTCCTCCCGGCCCCCGGCGACCTCGCGCTCTACCACGACTACGAGGCGGAGCGCGGCATGACCCAGGAGGAAGCCGCGGAGATGTTCGAGGAGATGATGCAGGCCTTCCGCGAGAAGCTGCCGCTGTTCTCCGGGGACAACATCTTCTACTTCATGCAGAAGAGCCACTACTTCCTGCACCTCGCGAACGGCGAGACTCCCGACTCGTTCGCGGCCCGCTGCGCCGAACGCACCCGGGCGCGCGCAGCGCGCGGAGCCGAGGACGACCTCGAGGTCAGGCCCGGCCTCGTGGCCGTTCCGCTGGCCTTCAGCTACTCGGACGCTGTTCGCACCCTCGGTGATCCGCTGGCCCGCGCCGCGCGCCCCGACTTCCTCACCGGACGCTTCGTCGCCGACGCCGAGCGCGTGGCCGAGGAGCGCCTGCCGCCGCTCGAGCGCAAGGAGCGCGTCCTGCTCTACGACCCGGGGCAGGCCGAGTTCGTCGAGCTGCGCGACGGCGGCCGCCGCGTCCTCGAGGCGCTCCTGCGCGCCGGCGGCCTGGGGGCGTTCCTCGATGCCCAGCGGGCACGGGGCGCGTCCGAGGAGTCGCTTCATCGCGTGCGCGGGTTCGCCGCCGAGCTCCACCGACTCGGGGTGCTGCATCGCGCGGCGGACGAGCTCACGCCCGCGGCCCGAGTCGAGACGCCGAACCGCCCGGGCGCCGAGCGCGGCGGCTCCACCGTGCGGAGCTGACATCATCCACCCAGGCCCTCCGGGCCACGATCAGGAACGACCCCCATGGACGAAGCGAAGAACGAGAAGAAGGAAGAGATCGTCGAGCGGACCGCCGCCCCCCTCGGTGAGGCGGCGGAGGAGGAGCTCGATCTCGAGGACCTCGACCTGTCCGTCGAGACGGTCGAGGAGAGGATCAGCCCGAGCGAGACGAACGTCTTCGACAAGTAGTCCCCCCGGTCCGCGCCGGGCGGGGCGTCGCCCGAGGGGCTCCCAGGGCTCCCCCCCGGCCCCCGGTCCCCACGGGATCGAGCCTGAACGGAACCCGGGCAGGCCGGCGCGGGTAGTCTGCTTCGCATGGAAGCGACCAATCGCCTGGCCGACCCCACCGCCGCGGAGCCCATCCGGCCCCTGGCGGCCCTGGAGGCGGCGCTCCAGACCGTCCTCGAGGGTCAAGAGGCGACCATCCGTCTCTCCCTCGCCTGCCTCCTGGCGCGGGGCCATCTCCTCCTCGAGGACGCTCCCGGGACGGGCAAGACCACGCTCTCGCGAGCCATCGCACGCGCGGCGGGTCTGGAGTTCCGGCGCGTTCAGATGACCGCCGACATGATGCCCTCGGACATCACCGGCGCGCGTTACCCCGCCGCGGAGCTCGACCGCACCGCCCCCGGCTCCAGCCTGCTCGAGCAGCGCTTCCACTTCGTACCGGGTCCGGTCTTCGGGGAGCTGATCCTCGCGGACGAGCTGAACCGGACGCCGCCGCGGACCCAGTCCGCCCTCCTGGAGGCCATGGCGGAGCGCTCCGTCACGATCGAGGGCGAGACCCATCCGCTCCCCGATCCCTTCTTCGTCGTCGCGACGCAGAACCCCGCCGAGTTCGCGGGCACCTTCCCGCTCCCCGAGTCGCAGCTCGACCGCTTCATGATGCGGCTCGCCCCGGGGTACCCGTCGCGGGACGCCGAGCTCCGCGTCCTGCGCGCGCGGCGGGGCGCGGACCCGCTCGATCGGCTCGAGACGGTGATGAGCCGCGAAGAGCTGCGCAGCGCAATGGACGCGGCGGCTGACGTGCATGTCGCTCCCCCCGTGGAGGGCTATCTCCTGGACCTCGTGGCCGCGACGCGTGATCCCGAGCAGTTCGAGCTCGGCGCGAGCCCGCGCGCGACGCTCGACCTCGATGCCGCGGCACGGGCCCACGCTCACCTCGACGGCCGTTCGGTCGTCATTCCGAGCGACGTCCGCGACCTCGCCCCCGCGGTGCTCGGCCATCGCGTCGTGCCTCTCGACATGGTCGCGCCAGGCAGCTCCCACGCTGCGGCGCTCCTCGACGCGCTGCTCGACACCGTCCCCGCGCCGCGGCTCGAGGACGACGGTTCCCTGCGCGCGTGACCACCGACGCGTCGACCGCCGCGGCCCACGCACCGCTCACCGAGCAGCGCGGAGCCAGGGTGAGCCTGCGCCCCGCCACGGGCGCGGGCGTGGTCCTCGCGGTGCTCCTGGGCGCGCTCCCCGCTGCCGTCGTGGGACTCGAGTCCGCGTGGCTCATCGTCGTCACGGCCCTCGCGTGCCTGGCCATGGCGCCCCTCCTCGCCCGGAGCCAAGCGCTCTCCGTCGAGGTGGCGAACACGCCGAGGTCACTGCGACTCCACGCCGGCCGCACCACGCCATTGAGCCTCGAACTCACGGCCCATGGAGACGCGCGCGGCCTGCTCCTGGACGTCGGCGTGGGCGGTCCGTCCCGGGCCAGGGAGGGGGCTCCTCGCCTCGCCGTCCCCCGACTGCACGCGGGCGCAGGCACGCGAGTGACGATCCCCGTCCGGTTCGGGGCGCGCGGACATCACGACGCCGCGACCCTGCGCGTCGCCTCCTCGTTCCCGTTCTCGCTGGTGCACGCCGCGCGGGCGATCCACCTCCCGCTCGGAGTCACGGTGCTTCCGCGCCTGCTCGCTCCAGCGGAGCGAACGCTCCTCGAGCAGTTCGTACGGACGACCCTCGTGGGCGAATCGACCGACCGCGCCGCCCGCATGCGCACGTCCGGCCTGCCCGTCGGGCTGCGCCACGCGCGACCGGGCGACCGCGCCCGTGACATCGACGCGCGCGCCAGCGTTCGCAAGGCCCGCTGGATCGCGTTCGACCGCAGCGACATGCACGACGACCGGGAGATCGCGGTCGGGCTGGTGCTGCGCGTGAAGGGCCGCGCCTCCTCGAGTCGGCGACGCGGCCACCTCGCCTTCGAGGCCGCCGTGGCCCACTGCGCGAGCGCCGTCGAGCTTCTCGTCCGGGCTCACGGCGCCGTCACGCTGGAGGAGCTCCTCCCCGCCCAGGAGCCGCTGGACGCGCACGCACCGGCGGCGCTCGAACCCGGCGCCGTCGTCTCCCGGATCAGGCGAGGAGCGAGCACGCCGCTCCTCGATCGGCTCGCTGCGGTCCACCTCGACGGTGCGCATCTGGACGAGGACTCCGGCGCGCGAGCGCAGAACGCTCGTCGTCAGGGGCCGCTCCGCCGCGTGGTCTTCTTGCCCCTCTCCCCGCTCGAGTTCCAGCGGGCAGCGGAATCGCCCGCGGCGCGCAAGGCCTTCTCGGACGCGGGATCCACCTGGATCATCGGTGTCGACGGCAGCGGCCGCGCGCTGCGACTCTCCAGCGCCGAGGGGTCGTCGGTATGAGGACCCGGACCGGACACGCTTCGAGCGCGTACGGAGCGGGGTGGAGGCTCCGCTTCGCGGTCGGAGCCGCGCTCGCGGTCACAGGCGGCGCAGCGGCCTTCGCTCTCTGCCACTCGATCGATCCGGACCGTGGACCGCTCGATGCGGGACGGAGGGTCGCCGCGACCATTCTCGCGCTCTCGACGGGCCTCGTCGGTCTCTTCGAGCTCCATCGCCTGCGCATCGAGGACGCGGCCCGCGGCAGGGTCGCCCCTGGATCGACCGGCGGCCCCGCTGCCTGGCGACTTGCTGTCGGGATCGCGGCAGGGCTGTTCACGATCGCGCTCGTCCTGGCCACCGGCGCGGAGCTGGCTGTCCTCGCGGTACGTTCCAGCGCCGGTGACGCGGAGGTGACGAGCGGTCCACGCGCCCTCGAGGAAGCGCGCGCGCGCGCTGCCGCCCTCGCCGAAACCATGGAAGAGCCGCCCGGGCCCGAGAGGCTCGTCTCGCCCGATCCCTCGGGGCGAAGCCGCCGCGGCGCAGCCGGCGCGACCACCGGCGCCAGCCCGGAACTGGGCAACCTGCTCTCCGACGTGCCCGTGCTCGAGGTCCTCGACCCCGGAAACACCTGGTCCGACGCCGACCGCCCCGTGCATCTCCGGGGCTTCGTGATCGAGGCCTTCGACGAGGACGGTGTCCCTCGCGAGCGGGCGGGATCGCCGCGCGTCGAGCGCGCGGACGTGGACGGGTGGATCCAGCGGGGCACCGCGCGGGACGGCGACGATCTCCCTCGCCGCGTGATCGAACTCGAGGTGCGGAGTCGCGGCCCCGCGCTGGAGCTGGTCTTCGCGCCCCACCGCCTGGTGGCGGTCGAGCTCTCGACCATCGCCCGCGACGCGCTCTCCGAGGCTCTCTACCTCGACGCCCTCGAGGAGCGCCGGTCCGTCCGCGTCCGCTCCGAGATCGCGCACGAGCTGAGCGTCGCGGAGGCGCGCACGCTGGTCGCGCGCGGCAGCCTGCCGGCGGGACACATCGCTCTCGCGCTCCCCGAGGATCCGCGGGGAACCCGTGCGTTCCGCGCGGCGAGCGCGCGGCTCGACGCCCTCGCCGGCGACCTCGTCGCGAGCGCGGATTCGGACTTCGAACGGGTGCTCGCCGTCGTGGAGCACCTGCGTTCGTCCTTCGCCTACGAGCTCTACTCGGTGGATTTCCTCGGGACCGAAGGCTGCGGCGCGCTCCTCGAACGCCGCGGCGGGAGCTGCACTCACTTCGCATCACTCGCGGTGCTGCTCCTCCGCCGCGCGGGGATTCCCGCGCGCATCGCCGCGGGCTACGTGGCCCGCGAGCGGGTGCAGGCGTCCGATGGCGGTGGACGGTGGCTCGTCCGTCAGCGCGACGGGCACGCCTGGATCGAGGTTCACTTCGAGGGAGCCGGTTGGCTCCCCTTCGACCCGACCCCCGGCGACGCGACCGTGGGCGGCGCGCTGCGAGGCTGGTCCCCGCTGGCGCCGTCGGAGGAAGACCGCCGCGACGGCCCGGGGCGCACCTCGTCGCTCGCCGCGCTCGTCATCGACGGAACGCGTGCGATCGTGGGCTCCGGCTCGGGCTGGATCGCAGGCGTGCTCGCGGCGCTCCTGATCGCCGCCGCGTCGTTCGCGCGGATGCTGCGCAGCCCCCCGCGCACCGCAGCAGGAGACCCGACGGAGCGACCGTCGCGCCCCGTCGCCGATCCGCCGGCGCTGGACGAGGGGGTCGCAGCCGTCATGCGGGCCCTGCGGGGACGCGGCTGGCGCCCGCGCGTCGGCGAGCCCCCCCGGCGCCACGCGGCTCGGATCGAGGCCGAGAACCCCGAGGCCGCCGGCCTCGAGGCCTTCGTGGTCGCGGCCCTCGAGCGCGCCTGTGATCCGGCCGCGCGCCCCGCCGGACCGGGTGAGATCGAGCGCGGCGTCGAGCTGGCGCGGCGTCTCTCCGAACCCGCCGCGGCCGGCGCCGCCGCAATCCCGTCCACGGAGATGTGGACGGCCGGGCCGGGCTCTTCACGACAGCCGTGAAGACTCCAGCCGCCGTCTCCGGATGGAGGACGGGACGGCTGGTGAGCTCGAAGCGCGTGGACTGACGGCTCTGGCGCGAGACCGCGCAGGTGGAAGGGCGAAAGATGAGCCCGTCCAGCCCCGAGGGGATCTGTTCGGTCGGACGCCAAGGTGAGGTCGAGGACCGAAACGCCCGGTGCGAGGCACGCGAAGGCGATCAGGAGCCTCTTCCTTCAGGCGTGAGCCTCTTGGAAGCAGAGGGCTGCAACGCTGCGACCGAGGACGAGCGCGATCACCCCGTCGCTCTGGAGTGACTCCGAGACGGCAACGAACCGGGGGGCCGAGAGCTCCCGCACTGCGGCAGCGATGATCACCCCCGGGCTCCGCTCACCGCGGCCGCGACGTCCTCGCGGGGCACCTCACGGGACTCCTTCGAGGCGAGGTCCTTGACCTGGACAGTGCCCGCGTCGAACTCACGGCCGCCCGCGATGACCGCGAAGCGGAAGCCCCTGCGGTCGGCGTACTTGAGCTGGGCGCCCAGCTTGCGGGCTTCGGGGTAGAGCTCCACCCCCACGCCCGCCCGGCGCAGCTCCCCGGCGAGGGCCAGGTACTCCTGCTCCTTGCCCTCGTCGAGCATCGGCAGGAAGACGGGGCAGGGCGCTGCGGCCCCGTCCGTGAGCCCGAGCTCCTCCATGGCTGCGAGCAGACGATCCACGCCCAGCGAGGCGCCCACGCCGGGGAGGTGCTGCTTGGTGTAGAGCCCCGCGAGGTCGTCGTAGCGTCCGCCGGAGCAGCAGCTGCCGATGCCGGGCAGGTCGTCGAGGAACGTCTCGTAGATCGTCCCCGTGTAGTAGTCGAGCCCTCGCGCGATGCTCGGGTCGAGGGCGAAGCGGGCCGGGTCCGTGCCCGCGGCGGCCACCGCCTCGAAGAGCGCGCCGAGCCCATCGACGCCGGCGCGGCCGACCTCGGACGCGCCGACCATCGGCGCCGCCTGATCGAGCAGCGCGGCGGGGTCGCCCTCGAGGGAGGCAAAGGCGAGCACCGCCGCCGCCTGCTGCTCGCTCGCGCCCGCCGCCTCGACGAGCTCCGCGGCGACCTTCTCGGCGCCGATCTTCGCGAGCTTGTCGAGCGCGCGGAGCACGTCGGTCTGACGCTCCACGAGGCCGAGATGCTCGAGCACGCCCGTGAGCAGGCGTCGGTCGTTGATCCGGATCGTGAAGCGCTCGAAGCCGAGCGCGCGGAAGAGGTCGTGGATCACGAGCGCGGACTCCACGTCGCTCACGGCGCTGGACGTTCCGATCGTGTCGAAGTCGCACTGCAGGAACTCGCGGTAGCGGCCCCGCTGGGTGTTCTCGCCGCGCCAGACCGGGCCCACGTGGTAGCGCTTGAAGGGCGTACCGAGCTCGCCGATGTGCTTGGCGGCGAAGCGCGCGAACGGAACGGTCAGGTCGAAGCGCAGGCCCACGTCGCGACCGCCGTGGTCCTCGAAGCGGTACATCTGCTTGTCCGACTCCGCGCCGCCCTTGCCCAGCAGCACCTCGGTGTACTCGAGCGCGGGCGTGTCGATGGGCGCGAAGCCGTAGCTCCGGTAGACCCTCTTCGCCGCATCGACGAGCTGCTCCCGCGGGATCATCGCGCCCGGCGGGAAGTCACGGAAGCCCTTGAGGGTCCGGGGCTGGATCAAGCTCTTGTCGGCCATGACCGCGAGAACCCTACCCGCCGCCCCCGGCCGGACGCATCGGAAACCGCTGGCCTTGGAGCGCGATGGCGCGACCGGCCTCCCCCGCCGCCGGAGGGCCGGAGCGAGGCAGCCGCAGCGCCGGGATCAGCCCCGCCAGGCCACGCGGCCGTCCTTCACCACGGCGCGGACCGGAGAACGGCCCAGCTCGTAGGTCAGGTGGGCAGCGCTCGTCAGGTCCGTGATGACGAGGTCCGCGCGCTTCCCGGGCTCGATCGAGCCGCGGTCGCTCCCGAGGCCGAGAGAGGCCGCCGCGTTCAGCGTCGCCGCGGTCAACGCCTCGTCCGCCGAGAACCCGTAGCGCAGAGCTCCCCAGGACATGACCTCGAACAGGCTCATGCAGTAGCACGAGCCCGGGTTGAAGTCCGTCGAGAGCGCGGGCGCGAGGCCCGCGTCGACCATCGCCCGCGCGGGCGCCTCCTGTGACTCGCCGAGGTAGAGCGGCA
Source organism: Planctomycetota bacterium (assembly GCA_002862085.1). Classification (GTDB taxonomy): domain Bacteria; phylum Planctomycetota; class UBA1135; order UBA1135; genus Saltatorellus. Next base: position 38,307 of record PKCK01000093.1, read on the forward strand.
CCAGGGGGCAGAGCACCGGCTGGACACCGCGCTCGGCGAGGGCACGGATGCCCTCGGGCGTGACGTGTTCCAGGTGATCCGCGCTGCGCGCCCCGAGCTCGGCCGCCAGCTGGGCGCCGCCCAGCGCTGTCAGCTGGTCCACGTGCATCCGCAGCTCGAGGCCCACGTCCCTCGCCGACTCCATGAGGCGCCGCGAGTCGTCCAGTCCGAACACGTGACTCTCGGTGAAGACGTCGGCGAAGGTGGCCTTGGACGCAGCGGCGGGCCAGAGTTCCTTGGCCACGACCTCCACCCAGTCGGACGCGCGTCCCTCGAACTCCGGTGGCACGTCGTGACCGCCGAGGCAGGTGGCGACCAGGTCGACGGCGTGATGGCGATCGGCCTTCGCGATGACGTCGAGCCCCTTGAGCTCGTCCGCCACGGTGAGGCCGTACCCCGTCTTCGCCTCGATGGTCGTCGTACCGAGGGCCAGGAATCGGTCGAGCCGCGGCAGGAGCGCCGCGACGAGCGCGGCCTCGTCGGCGCCGCGGACGCCGCGGAGGCTCGAGCGAATGCCGCCACCCGCGGCCGCGATCTCCACGTAGGAGCGCCCCGCGATGCGCTGCTCGAACTCACCTTCACGGGTCCCGAGGAACACGGGGTGCGTGTGCGCATCCACCAGTCCGGGGATCACGAGCCCGCCCGAGGCGTCGAGGACCTCGTTCGCCGCGAACCGGGCGCGAAGCTCCGGCTCCGGGCCCACGGCGAGGATCCGATCGCCGTCGCAGGCCACGGCCTGTCCGCGCGCGCGATCCACGCGCCCGAGGGCGGCGCCGCCGAGGGGTCCGTCCCCCCGGGGCGTGGCGAGCTCACCGATCCCGACGACGAGGAGGGCGCAGGGCGCGGGGGCGCCGGATCCTTGCGAGCTGGGCGTCATGGCTGCTGCCCAGCCTAACCGTCCCGCCGGCTCAGGCGCAGCGCGCGACCGCCGGGGTCTCGGTCGCCGCGTCCGCGGCCGCCAGGGTCCGCGAGAGCTCGGCGCGCAGGCGCTGCCGCGCGCGGAACACGATCATCTTCGTGTTCGAGCGGCCGACGCCCAGCCGACGGCCGACCTCTGCGTAGCAGACCCCCTCCACCTCGACCATGTGGAGCGCCTCCCGGTCTCGCTCCTTGAGCTGATCGAAGGCCGCCGCGTAATGCTGCAGGAGCAGCGCGTAGGCGGCTCGCAGTTCGGTCGAGTCCTCCGCGTCGGCCGCGCAGGCCGAGGGAGAGGAGCGGCGATCCGCAGGGGCGTCGAGGGCGGCAGGCGCGTCGGAGAACGGCACGCCAGCCGACGCCGGACGGCGACGCGCCCGCCGTACGACGTTCGCGGCGATGGTTCGCGCCCAGGCCCGGAAACCGCCGGACGCGTCCGGACGGAACGAGCCGGCGTAGCGATAGACGTTGACGAAGGTGTCCTGGAGGGCCTCGAGCGGGTCCACGGCGTGGGTACGAACGGCGGGACACTGCTCGATCCATCGAAGGAGCCCCGGGGAGGACGCCGCGTAGAGGTCCTCGAAAGCGATCGACCCGCGGCTCAGCTGGAACGCGGTCATCAGTTCGGTCTCGAGGGCGCGAGTGGTCTCGGGTGTGGTCGCCAGCATCGGGTCAGAGTCGGATCCGTCGGAGGAGAAGGGGGACGACCCGGTAGCGCCAACGCCGTGCCAACCCGCGACCGCAGCCGAGTGAATATCGACTTAAACTGCTTAATTACAGCTACTTGCGTGCCAAGAAGAGCGGCCGCCGGAGGCCTGGAGAGGGGCGGGCCGTTCCGGTCTCGTAACGATGTGCACGCGATCTCCATCTGGAGCCTCGTTGGTTCACCCCGTCGCCATCGGCGTATTGTTGTGCACTCGCACCGGCCCCTGCGCCGCCGCTCCCAAGTTGACCGCACCCCAAGATCCAGCTCGAACCGACTCTCCCCCGGGAGACGAGGTGCAGCCGCCGCCAGCTTCCGCAGAGCCCTCCGGATCCGCCCCCTCGTCGATCGAGACGACCTCCGTCGAGGCGCCGGGCGTGGCCCTGACCGGCGTGAACGGCCAGGAACTCCTCGCTGACGGCGCGGGAGTGCTCGCCCCCGGCCTGGGCGTGGTCGGGGCTGTCCTCCTCGCGGCGCTCTACACGAGCCTCTCCGCCAGCCTGGCCAGAACGCTCCCGTCCGTCTTCGAGGAGGCGCAGCACGACGCGGAGACGACCTCGGAGCTCCGCCGCCACCTCGGCGAGGACCTGGAGCGAGCCGGAGGCCTCGCCGAGAGCGCCAGCCTCGCCGCCTTCGTGCTTCGTGCCGCAGCGGCCGCTGGACTCTTCGCCCTCGTCCGCGACAGCGCCCGCCTCGGCCTGCTCGAGAGCGTGCTGGTGACGGCGGCGATCGGCGGCCTCGCGCTGCATCTGTTCACCCACTCCCTCCCCCTCGCGCTCGCCCGGTCCCGCGCGCAGGTTCTCCTCGCCCACGGCCTCCCCGCGCTCGCCATCACGCTGCGCCCGTTCAGCTGGGCGATCGCCCTGCTCAGGTGGGTGCGCAGGCCGATCCTGCGGATCCTCCGGACACCGGAGACGAACGACGAGACACGCCGCCTCGTCGAGGGCTTCCGAGCGATGGTCGAGGAGTCGTCCCTGCGCGGAGAACTCGGCGCGGACACGCGCGAGATGATCGCCAACGTCATCGACTTCCGTGAGGTGGACGCCGCCGAGGTCATGACGCCGCGGACGGAGATCCGAGCCGTCGAGAAGGACGCGGGGCTCGCCGCAGCCGTCGAGGTCTTCGCCTCTTCGGGCTTCTCGCGCATCCCGGTCTTCGCGGAGACGGTGGACTCGATCATCGGTACGCTCACCGCGCTCGAGGCGGCCAAGGCCGTGGCCGAGGGCCGGCTCGAGACGACACCGATCACCTCGGTGATGCGTCCCCCTCTTCTGGTCCCCGAGACCAAGCTCGTCCCCGAGCTGCTCGCCGACTTCCGTGCGCAGCGCCAGAAGATGGCCATCGTGGTCGACGAGTACGGCGGGACCGCGGGGCTCGTGACCCTCGCGGACGTCATGGCGGAGGTGCTCGGGGACGTGGACGACGAGTTCGCCGAGGAGGACCGCGGGTTCGTGACCACCGAGTCCGGCGCCGTGGACACCGACGCGAGCCTGCACGTCTCGGAGGTCAACGAGGAGCTCGGTCTGGAGATCCCCGAGGAGGCCGACTACGAGACCCTCGCGGGGTTCGTGCTGAGCGAGCTCGGACGCTTCCCGTCCAGCGGTGAACGGCTCGAGGCGGCCGGCGCGGTCCTCGTCGTGACCGAGTCCAGTGATCGTCGCGTCCTCCGGGTCACCGTCGATCGAGGGCCCAAGTGGCGCATGGAGCGCATCGCTTCGGAGAAGAGGCGCCTCGAGGAGCGCGGCGCCTCCCCGCGCGTCGACCCGGCGCGGGCCCTGCGCCACAGCCAGGCAGTATGAGTCGCGCGCGTCGGACGGGGCGCCGCGGGCGCCCTCCGGTCACGGACGGAGCGCTCCTCCTGCGGCGCACGCCTTACGGCGAATCCTCACTGGTCGTCCACGTGCTGACGCGCTCGAGCGGACGCGTGGAGCTGATCGCCAAGGGCGCCCACAGGCCCAAGTCCCGCTTCTGCGGCGTCCTCGACTGGTTCGACACGCTGAGCCTCGAGTGGACGCCGTCGCGCACACCCGGAGAGCTCGGCACGCTCCGGACCGGGCAGCTGATGCGTCGGCGTCGCGGCCCCACGCGGGATCTCGGCGCCTATCGCGCGGCCCAGACCATGATCGAACTCGTGGATCTCGCCACCCGCGCCGGCGCGGTCGAGCAGGGGACCTTCGAGCTGCTCGAGCGCGGCCTCGATGCCCTCGACCGTGGTGCGACCAGCGGTGCAGGACCGGCTCCCGCCCTCGTTCTCGCCACCTTCGAGCTGCGGCTCCTGAGGGTTCTGGGCCTGGAACCGGCCCTCGAGCGCTGCGCGGTGTGCGGAGAGCCTGCTCCTCCGCCTGACGGGGCGCAGGGGCGCGCCGCCTTCTCGACGCAGGCGGGAGGGCGACTCTGCCCGAAGCACGCCGCCGAGCTGCACGCCCAGGGTGTCCGGGTCGGCACCCTCCCGGTCGACGTGCTGGAGCGCGCCGCGGAGCTGGCGGGCGGGCGAAAGAGCGGTGAGAAGCGCGCGGACCCCGAACGCCTTCTCGACTTCGCGGCCCGGTTCCTGGACCATCACCTCGAGTCGCGGCCGAGGAGCCACGCCCACTTCCTCGCCGCACCCGACCGCAACCGCCGCGGCGCCGCGCCCACGGCCCCGCCCCGAGCTCGACCCCGTTGACGACCCACCTCCGCAGCGCCGTCGCGGCGCTCATGGCGCTTGTCGCCCTGGCCGCCTGCAAGAGCGGCCCGATCGCGAGCACCTCGACCCTGAGCGCGAGCGAGGTCCCCGCGGCCATCGAACGCGCGAGCAACGCCTCGATCCCCCTCGCGTCGTCCGCCGAGCTCGCGGAGATCGTCGGGCTGATGGTGCGGGCGAACCAGGCCGTCCTCGAGCCCGGCCAGCGCCTGGCCGTGCGGCAGCTCCTGGAGCGGAGCGCGGAGGAGCTCGCGGCCCGCGGCGACGACCCCGACGATCTCGAGGATCTCGTGGAGGCGGAGCTCCCCGCGCGTATCGCGGTGCCCGCGGGGGTTCGCGCCGCTCGCCTGCACTTCGAGAGCGGGGAGCGCGCCGACGCGTTCAAGGTGCTCCAGCGCATCGACCGGCTCTACCCGTCGCACCCCTACCGCCAGGAGGCCGGCGACCTCCTGTTCGAGATCGCCGAGGACTACCGCACGGACAAGGGCAGTCGCTTCTTCATCTTCAAGTACGCCGCGCGCGCACCGGGCGTCTACGAGTACCTCAGCGCCGAGTACCCCACCCACGACAAGACGGACGACGCGCTCTTCACGCTCGCGGGGATCTACGAGGGCACGAGGCTGTTCGGCCTCGCCATCGAGAAGCACCTCGAGCTGATCGTGTGGGCCCAGTCCTCGACCTACCGCATCGAGAGCGAGGCGGACATCCCCCGACTGCGCCTGGAAGACCTCGACGGTCCCGAGTACGGCCGTGACGCGATGATCCGGGCGCTCTCCGAGCTCGAGCTCTGGATCGAGTCCTACGGCGATCATGAACTGCGCGCGCAGGTGGACCGGACGCTGGTCGATTGCCTCCAGCGGCTCGCGGACAACGACCTGGTGGTGGCGCGCTTCTACGCGCGAATCAAGAACCCCACGGGCGCGAGACAGCACGCAGACCGGGGACTGACCTTCGCGCGCCGGGCCGGGAACCCGGAGCAGATCGACGAGATCGTGGCCTTCCTCGAGGGGGTGGACGAGATCGAGCGTGTGGACGCACCGCGTCTGTTCCCCGACGAGCTGGAGGTGCCCGACGCCTTCGACCCGGGCGGGACAGGCACGAGCACCCCCGGCGATCTCGTGCCAGGTGCGCGCGTCGACGAGCCGAACCAGCAAGAGCGCTGATCCCCGACCCCGCCGACCCCGGCCCCTCAAGAGCCATGCACCATCTCCGAGTGCTGAGCCGCTTCGCTCAATCCGCCGTGACCCTCGCGGGTTGCGCCTGGATCCTCCCCCTGTCCATCCTGCTGCTCGGCCCCGGCGCGGCGAGCTGCGGTTACAGCGCCGGGCTCGCCCCGGCGCTTCCCGACGGGCGGAAGACGGTCTCGATCGGCGTGGAGATCTTCGGGAACGAGTCACAGGTGCCCAACCTCGAGCGCCGGCTGCATCAGGCCCTCAGCGACGCGGCGCGCCGCCACACATCGCTCGAGCTCGTGTCCCCGGAGCGCGCAGACCTCGTGGTCCGGGGCGCGATCGAAGGGTTCCGACGGGGGCCCGGAGCACGCACCGGCCAGAACCGCGTCGTGGAGAGCCGCGAAATCGTCACGGTCGCCGCGCAGCTCGTGGACCGAGCGGGCGACGCAGAGGTCGGGCGGACCCGGACCGAGGTCGGCTTCGGCACAGCCATCGACGTGCCGGGCCGGGAGGGCGAGGCGGTCGACAACGCCCTGCGGAACGCCGCCGACAGGATCGTGCTCACACTCGTCGCCGGGCTGCACCATGGAGTCGTTCGGCCCGCGGACGGCGGAACGCCGACTCCGCGCCGGTGAGCGGCGCGAACACCGGGCGGGTCGCGCTGGTACACCGCTGATCGCGCCCCGGGCCCCCGACGCACCAGAGGGGCCGAAGATTCCCTCACGTGGAGAATGCGCGCTTCGAACAGGCCGTAAACTGCGCGTCAGCGGGGGTCTTTCGCACCCCCCACCCCCATTATCCCGAAGCCGCAGTCGAGCTCGACTGGATATTCCGCGGCCCCGGGTCGATAAACAGAGCATGGCCGAATCTCAGAACCAGGGCGAAAAAGGGCGGAAGCCGCGTCCCTTCGGATCCTTCCTGCTGTTCCTCACGGTGATCGTCGTGGTTCTCGTGGCGTTCAGTGGCAGCGCACTCAGGAACACGCAGCAGTTCTCCCAGGACGAGTTCCTCTACCACCTCGTCACGGGGCGAGTGGAGCAGCTCAAGTTCAAGGGCCAGAACGGGATCGAGGGCACCCTCGTGGCTGGCGATCCGAACAAGCCGAGCCTGTTCGAGACCTCCGTCGCGAGCATCGCCGAGAACGAGGCCGAGTGGCGCGAGATGAAGGCCAAGACCGACTACGTCCAGGTCCAGGCCGCTGACCTCGAGACCGCCCTCACCGCGGGTCAGTTCATCCCCGACGAGGCGTGGCTCGTGACCAAGCTGCGCACCGACGGGGCCGCTCCCAACGGCGCCGACGCGGCGTCCGACGCCGAAGCCACCCCGCCCCCGGCCCCGGTCGAGAAGCGCACCGACGAGCTCTTCGTCTTCGGCACGACCCGCGATGGGTTCCTGAGCGCGCGGACGGGTGGTCGGGACAGGGCCGTCAGCATCCAGGTCACCGAGCTCGGTGAGCGACTTGGCGAACTGCGCGGCACCCTGGCCAGCGCTGGCGTGACGCCGCGCCCGTTCCACTTCGACCTCACGCGGAACGGTGGAACCGTTCACGGCCCGGCCGACGGCTCGTTCGCGACGCTCCTGCTGATGTGGGGTCCGTGGATCCTCATCTTCATGGTGTTCCTGCTCTTCATGCGCCAGATGCGCAATCAGGGCTCGGGCGCCGGCGTGATGAGCTTCGGACGCAGCCGCGCGCAGATGTACACCAAGGAGAACCACACCGGCGTGACGTTCGAGGACGTCGCCGGCGCGCAGGAGGCGAAGGCCGAGGTGCGTGAGGTGGTCGAGTTCCTGAAGAACCCGGGCAAGTTCACGCGGATCGGCGGCCGCATCCCACGCGGAGTGCTCCTCGTCGGCTCACCCGGATGCGGCAAGACCCTGCTCGCCAAGGCCATCGCCGGCGAGGCCGAGGTTCCCTTCTTCTCGATCTCCGGCTCCGACTTCGTCGAGATGTTCGTCGGCGTCGGCGCGAGCCGCGTGCGCGACCTCTTCAAACAAGCGCGCGAGAACTCGCCCTGCATCATCTTCCTCGACGAGATCGACGCCGTCGGCAGGCGCCGCGGCAGCGGCATGGGCGGTGGCCACGACGAGCGCGAGCAGACCCTGAACGCGATCCTCGTGGAGATGGACGGCTTCGCGACGGACGAGGGGATCATCGTCGTCGCGGCCACCAACCGTCCCGACGTCCTCGACCCCGCTCTGCTGCGACCCGGTCGCTTCGACCGTGAGGTGACCATCGACCTGCCGGACCTCGAGGGCCGCGAGGCGATCCTCAAGGTGCACCTCTCCCGGGTGAAGACCTCCAGGGAGATCGACGTCCGCGAGCTCGCCAAGGGCACGCCCGGCTACTCCGGCGCGGACCTCGCGGCGATCGTCAACGAGGCGGCGATCATGGCTGCCCTCGACAAGAAGGAAGAGGTCGAGATGCCGCACCTCGAGGAGGCGACGGCGAAGGTCCGCTACGGCCGCCAGAAGATCTCGCGGAACATCGAGCACGAAGACCTCGAGATCACGTCGTACCACGAGGCGGGCCACACGATCGTGGCGGCCAAGCTCGAGGATCAGGACGTGCCTCACAAGGTCACCATCGTCCCCCGCGGCCGAGCGCTCGGCGCCACGATGATGCTCCCCGAGAAGGAGAGCTATCACACCCAGAAGAAGCGGCTCGTCGGGCGCCTCGCCGTCCTGTTCGGCGGCCGCGTCGCCGAGGAGATCTTCTGTGGTGACATCTCCGCCGGAGCGTCGGACGACATCCGTCGCGCCACGGAGCTGGTGCGTGCGATGGTCACCGAGCTGGGTATGTCCTCCGCCGTCGGTCCGATCAACTACGCCGAGCGACAGGGCTCGGACTTCCTCGGGACCGAGCTGATGAGCGGCAAGTGGCACTCGGAGGAGACGGCGCGCGAGATCGACCAGGAGATCAAGCGCTTCATGCGAGAGGCCTACGAGGTCGCGACGCGCATCGTCACCGAGGAGCGGGACGCGGTCGAGCGGCTCACCCAGGGCCTGCTGCTCTACGAGACGCTCGAGCGCGAGGAGATCCAGCAGCTCATCCAGGGCGCCCATCCGGAGGGCCTGCGGGAGAAGACCGCGGAGGAACTCCGCGAGGAGCGCCTCTCGAAGAAAGCCACTCCTCCGCCCCGCCCGGAGCCGGAGCTGGGCGGCGAGGGTGGGTCCCTTTCCGGCCTCTCACCCGCGTGAGCGGTGGACCGGACGAGGGCGCGGCCGTGCGGCCGTGGCCCTTCCATGAACCGGGGCGCCCTGCCGAGGGCGCCCCGGTGTCGATCATGGGCGTTCTGAACGTGACGCCCGACAGCTTCTCGGACGGTGGCCTCTACGTGGATCCAGGCGCCGCCGAGGCGCGGGGGCTGGAGCTGGTCGCCGAAGGAGCGCACGTGCTCGACGTCGGCGGCGAGTCCACGAGGCCGGGCGCCGACCCCGTTCCCGCGGACGAGGAGCTGAGGAGGGTCCTCCCCGTCGTGGAGCGGCTCGCCGTGGGGACGCGCGCGCCCGTCTCGATCGACACGATGAAGAGCGAGGTCGCCCGCGCCGCGGTCGAGGCCGGCGCGGTCGTCGTCAACGACGTCAGCGGCGGACTCGCGGACCCGGAGATGCTGCCCACCATCGCCGCCCTGAGAGCCAGCGGGCACGACGTCCACGTCGTCCTGATGCATCGCCAGGGAGATCCGCGGACCATGCAGCTGGATCCGCGCTACCACGGGGATCCCGTGCGCGAGGTCTGCGCTCACCTCGAGGGCCGCGCAAGGGCGGCTCTCCAGGCAGGGATCCCGCTCGACCGCGTCACCCTCGATCCGGGGATCGGGTTCGGGAAACGCCTCGAGCACAACCTCTCTCTCCTCGGCCGGCTCCAAGAGATCCGAGCGCTCGGCCACCCCCTGCTGCTGGGGGCCTCCCGCAAGTCGTTCATCGGACACATCACCGGCGCGGAGCAGCAGAGCGACTTCCTCGCCTTGGAGCGTCGGGACAGGCCCGCTGACCGGCTGGGAGGCACCGCAGCGTGCCTGGCCCTGGCGGTCGCGGGCGGCAGCGTGGACGTCGTGAGGGTCCATGACGTCGCCGTGATGCGGGAGGCGGTCCTCGTCGCCCAGGCCATCGCGGGGGCGTCCTCAGGGGCCTGAGCGGCCCGCACCAGCGCTCACTACAGCCGGCGGCCGATCCCGCCGATCCGTAAATCACCGGCGCGGCTCCGAGCGGCAGACCGGGAAGCCCGTGCGCCGGGGCCCCTCGATCGCAATCATGGATCGGCCGGGCCCGCGCCTCCCTCCATGAACCTCGACCCCAAGACGATCCTCCAGGTCCTCGTGCTGGCGGTGGGCGCGCACATCGTGCTGTCCTTCCTGCGCACGTCCCGGGGAAGTGGTCTCGTCCGCGGGGTCCTCATCGCCCTGTTCGTGGTCTTCGGCGGGCTGCTGGGCGTCGCCCGCTGGCTCGAGCTCGCGGAGCTCCAGTACATCGTCGAGACGCTCACGGGCTTCGTCGTCGTCATCCTGGCGATCGTCTTCCAGCCCGAGCTCCGACGGGGCATCGTCAGCATCGGGGACAACCCCCTCCTGCGTACGGTGATCGGGTCCCGCGCCGGAGACGTCGCGGACGAGGTGGCGGCCGCCTGCGTGACGATGGCCAAGCGAAAGCAGGGAGCGCTCGTCGCGTTCGAGCGCCAGGTCGCCCTCGACGCGTGGACCCGCAAGGCCGTGCGCGTCGACGCCCGGGTCTCGCGTCACCTCCTCGACAGCATCTTCCATCCGGGGAGCGCGCTCCACGACGGCGCTGTGATCGTCCGCGAAAGCCGGATCGCCGCCGCCATGGCGATCCTGCCGCTGACGGAGAGCGACAACCTCGCGCGATCGATCGGGACGCGACACCGCGCGGCTCTCGGTCTCTCCGAGGAGACCGACGCCATCGTCGTCGCGGTGTCCGAGGAGACGGGGCTCATCACGATCTGTCAGGACGGGCAGATGGAACGCAAGGCCGTCCGCGACGAGCTCGCGGACGAGCTGCGAGCGCGACTCGGCGGCGACGAATCGAAGTCGAAGCGCGCCGGCCCGTCAGCGCGCGTGGCCCGCGCGCTCTTCGGCAACCTCGGACAGAAGGCCTTCGCCCTCCTCCTCGGGTTCGGGCTCTTCCTCGTGGCGTTCCGATCGGTCCGCACGACCCAGGAGTTCAGCGTCGAGGTCCGGGTCGAGCAGGGTGAGGACGCGAACGTCCAGCCCGTCCCCGGAGTGCTCACGATCCTGCTTCCCTCCGACGACGCCTACCTGCAGCGCCCCGCGCGCGGCCGCGCACTCACCGTGAGTGCGAGCGCCGCGCAGGCGACGCTGGGCAGCTTGGCCGGAGGGATCGGAGGAGTGCTCGTCGTCGATGAGTCGTGGATCGGCTCGGAGCGCGAGATCGACGCCGACGCGATCCGGTGGGGCCAGGGCAGCTTCGTGGCGGGCCTCGAGGTCCGCATCGAGGACAGCGGAACCCTGCCCCTCTCGATCGCTCGCTACCGCACGGCACGGGTCCCCCTCGATCCGACTCTCTTCCGCGAACGAGCCGAGGACGGCGAGGAGCGCCCGAAGGGCCTCGACGCTGCAGGCGGTCTCGAGGTCGTCCTGTCGACCCTCGAGTTCGCGCCTGCGAGCGCCCCCGTGCGCGGACCCACGGACGCGATCGAGAAGCTCCTCGCCGGCAGTCGCCAGCTGACCTTCGAGCCTGTCTCCGTCCCCGCGGACAGCGGCTCCGGCTTCGTCGCGGCCCTCGCCCTCGATCCCGCGAACTCGGCCGGCGTGGAGCTCACCGAGGAGGTCTTCCTCCGCGGCCGCCTCCGCGCGCCCGAGGCCAGCCTGGGCCAGCTCGAGCTCGACGTCGCCGTCGTCTCCTTCGATCCGGAGTCACCCCTGCTCGCGGACCGCTTCGAGCCACCCACCAATCGCGTCACGGTCCGGGTCTACGGGAGCCGTCTGATCCCGCCGGAGCTCGTGGAGGACGCCAGGATCCAGCGCCGCCAGGAGCTGTTGAGCTTCGTTCGCCGCGAGGCCCGGGTCTTCGTCGATCTCGCGAAGATCGACCCCGACGTCAGCCTGCGCGCGACCGTCGAGCTCGCAGAGCTCCCCGACTGGCGCGAGAGCCTGGGCGCCGGATTC
>PKCK01000014.1 GCA_002862085.1 Planctomycetota bacterium
CCCCTCAGGAAGCGTCGAGCCTCATCGAGCTGGCCCTGGCTCCCGAGCAGGTTGCCCAGCTTATTGATGAAGATCAGGGTGCTCCGATGTTCATCTCCGAGGACCTGACGGCCGGACGCCACGGCCTCGCGGTAGAGAAGCTCCGCCTCATCGAGCCTGCCCTGCTTCTCGAGCAGAGTGGCCATGTTGTTGATGGAGACGAGAGTCCTTCGATGGTCATCGCCGAGGGCCCGGCGGCGTGCCTCCAGAACCTCGCGGAAGAGGGACTCGGCCTCATCGAGCTTGCCCTGGCTCCCGAGCAGGTCGCCCAGGTTATTGATGAAGATCAGGGTGCTCCGATGTTCATCTCCGAGGACCTGACGGCCGGACGCCACGGCCTCGCGGTAGAGGAGCTCCGCCTCATCGAGCCTGCCCTGCTTCTCGAGCAGAGTGGCCATGTTGTTGATGGAGATCAGAGTCCTCCGATGGTCATCTCCGAGGACCTGACGGCTGGATGCCACGGCCTCGCGGTAGAGGAGCTCCGCCTCATCGAGCCTGCCCTGCTTCTCGAGCAGAGTGCCCATGTTGTTGATGGAGATCAGAGTCCTCCGATGGTCATCGCCGAGCGCCCGGCGGCGTGCCTCCAGAACCTCGCGGAAGAGGGACTCGGCCTCATCGAGCTTGCCCAGGTCGCCGAGCAGCGCGCCCATGACGCTGATGGAGAGCAAGGTTTGTGGATGCTCATCGCCGAGAGTCAGACGGCTGACCTCCAGAGCCTCACGGGAGAAAGGCTCGGCCTCCTGGAGCTTGCCCTGGCTTCGGAGCAGAGCGCCCATGTTGTTGATGTAGAGCAGGGTGTTCTGGTGTTCATCGCCCAGGACCCGACGGCTCGTCTCCAGAGCCTCGCGGTAGAAAGGCTCGGCTTCGTCGAACCTGTCCTGCCGCTTGAGCAGATTGCCCATGTTGTTGATGGAGATCAGCGTGTCTGGATGATCGTCGCCCAGGATCCGACGGCTTGCTTCCAGAGCCTCGCGGAGGAGAGCCTCGGCTTCCTCGAGCTTGCCCTGGCTCTGGAGCAGACCGCCCATGTTGTTGATGTAGACCAGGGTGCCCGGATCTTCGTCGCCCAGGATCCGACGGCTTGCTTCCAGAGCCTCTCGGAAGAGAGCCTCGGCCTCCTCGAGCTTGCCCTGCCCCCGGAGCAGGCTGCCCATGTTGTTGATGGAGAGCAGGGTGGCGGGATCTTCATCGCCGAGGGCCTCGCGGCGTGCCTGCAGAGCTTCGTGGTAGAGAGATTCGGCCTCCTCCAACTTGCCCTGGCTCTCGAGGAGAGTGCCCATGTTGTTGATGGAGAACAAGGTGTCCCGATGCTCGTCGCCGAGGTGACGGCGGCGTATCCGGAGCGCGGATCTCTGCGTGGAGGTGGCCAGCTCCAGCAGCCCGAGCGACATCGCCGTGTCCGCGATGGTCTGCAGAAGCTGGGCGCGGACGAGCGGTAGCTCCAGGAACTCCTCGTCGATCGCATCGAGGCTGGGCTGAAGGATCTGGGACTCGATCGCCCTCAGCGCGAGCCCGGTCATGTCGGCTCCTGCGAGGACCCGGTCGAAGTCGGCCAGCCGTGCCTCGAGCTCCCCTGGCGTGCTCCCCTTGCGTTCCGCGAGGTCGACCTGGTCGGTCCGCAGGCCATCTTTGAGAGCGAGGCCCATGGCCGTGGCATCGATCTGCTTGAGCTGCTCGGCCTGGAAGGCCGCGACCCTGTCGAGTTCCTCGCTGCGCGCCTCCTCGTTGGCGAGGGCTTCCTCCGTCTCCGCCCTCGCAGCGCCCGCCTCTTCAGCGCTCGCGCGAGCGACGCGGGTCTGCTCGGCGAGCTCGGCGGTTCGACGAGCGAGATTCAGGGAGAGGATCGAGACGACCAGGAGGGCCATGCTCGCGATGGCGCCCGCGGCGCTGAGCGCCGGGTGGCGACGCACCCACTTGGTGGTCCGGACGATCGGCCCGGGTGGCTTCGCCAGGATCGGCTCGTCGTCCAGGTGGCGGCGCAGATCCGCAGCCAGGTCTGCCATGGTGCCGTAGCGGCGCTCCGGCGCCTTCTCCATGGCCTTCGCGCAGATCACCGAGAGCTCGCTCGGGCACTTGGATCGCACCCTCGTCGCCAGGGGTGCGTCCTCGGTGATGATGCGCGTGGCGATCTGGTGAGTGGTGTCTCCCTCGAAGGGGCGCCGCAGGGTGAGCAGCTCGTAGAGCACGACTCCGAGGCTGAAGACGTCCGTGCGGTGGTCGAGCCCCATGCGCTTGGCTGTCACCTGCTCCGGGCTCATGTAGGCCCAGGTCCCCATGACGTCGCCGGACTGGGAGAGGAAGCTGTCGTCCGTGACGTGCGCGAGCCCGAAGTCCGTGACCTTGGGCTGGTCATCGTCGGAGACGAGGATGTTCTGGGGCTTGAGGTCGCGATGGATCACGCCGGCTTCATGGGCGGCGTGCATTCCGTCGGCGACGCGCGCGACGAGTTCGGCGACCTCGCGGTAGTAGCCCTTCGGCACGTTCTCGTCGGCGCGCAGGGCGTTGATGGAGTCCTTGACGGTCCAGGATCCCTCGACGAGCTCCTGGGAGATCCAGGTCAGCCCGCCGTCGGTGCCGTGGCCCAGGGTGGTGACGAGATTGGGGTGGCTGAGGCGGCCGCCTGCCCGGGCCTCGCGGGCGAAGAGAGCCAGGCTCTGCTCGTCGACGCGGTCGGGGAGGACGAGCTTGAGGGCGACCCTGCGGCGAAGCGCGGCGTCCTCGGCTTCCCAGACCTCGCCCATGCCGCCCCGGGCGATGAAGCGCAGGAGAGTGAACTCACCGATCTGCTGGCCAGGACCGAGGGCATTGGCTGCCGTTCTGCCCGTGGGACCGCCCTCCGCGCCCTCGCTGGCGCGCTCGCCGCGGTGGAAGCAGCTGCGGCTGGCTTCGACTTCGCCCGGTCCGTCGTTCGCTCCGGGGAGGTGCTTCGCCTCATGCCAGCGCTCCAGGGCGTTGCGTACCGCGTCGACGAGCTCCGGCCTGGAGGTGAGCGTGCTCTGGGCCTTGGCCCAGCTCTCGAACTCCGGACGATCGCCATCGGGGTGCGTCGCGAGGAAACTCCCGAGCTGCTCGGCCGGATCGGTGGACGGATCGTTCATGGCTGCCTGCAGCTTAGGTGCGTACCGGTGGATCTGGAGCGTCGGGGTCGCTCAATGACCTGCCGTGCGTCATGACCAGCGCCCGGGCAGGCTGGCGCTGACCGGGACCCGTGCAGGCTGAGGCGAGGCCAGCGCGTGAATCGGGATGGAGGGCCTCCGTGTGGGCGGCGAGCTGCCCTTGCAAGGCGGCGGCCGCGGTCCCGATGCCTGGTGACGTGTTCATCCCCGGACCGGCGATGCGCTGAGCGGCGCGGAGAGCGGCTGACCCGGTGCTGCTCCGGCGGAGGACGCGATCGACCCGCCGGTCGCCGCGCCGCTGCCTTGCGAGTCACTTTCCCCGGGCATCGGCTGGCTCGCGTGCGGGCCGTGCCGCCGGGACCTCACCTGACTGGAGCTCGTCGAAGAGCGCCATGACGCCGAGGCTGTGCTGCGTCAGTGACGCGTCGAGTCCGGCCAGCCCCGACGCGACGAGGGACGCGTCCTGCCGGAGGAGCGCAGCCCTGATCTCGGGCAGCGACCAGCTCGCGTAGCCCGAGGTCTCGTCGGGAGCCGTGAAGCGATTCTGGAACCAGGGGCGTCCCGGCAGCCCGCCCTCGACCAGCCACACTCGCTCCAGGGACCGCAGCGCCGCGTTGATCCGGCCGCGGCGTTCGCCCGTCGCGCTCCCGCGAGCAGCAGCGTCCAGCATCGCCTCGATCTTCCGTGCGCTCTCTTCTTGCCCGCGCATCGAACCGAGCAGCTCCAACGCGCGACCTTTCGCGTCGAGCGGTGCGAGTTCCGCGAGCATGGATTCGAGCGCACCTGCCGCCTCGCGGATGGGCTCCTCGATCCCGAAGGGCAGGACCGGAGCGCGGGCGGCGCGGTCCGCGGCGACGGCTGTCATGCGCGCCACGAGCGCGGCGCTCGCGTAGTCGCTCCCCACGACGCGCCGGTACCAGGCGAGGTCGTCGTAGAGGCTGTGGTACGCGGTCCCCGGGGCGCCGCGAGCGCCGACGGAAGCCGAGGGCAGGGCGGCCTTGGCGAGGAACGAAACGTGATCGGAGCCGCCGCCGAGGAAACCGACCCGGGGGAGCTCCTCGCGCTCGCCCTGCCACTGCTCGAGCGCGGTGCCGCCGAGCGGGTGGGGCACCACGGCCGCGGCGCCCTGCAGGAGCGTCTCGAGGGTGGGGGAGGCGCTGATGCCGACGCGGAGCCCCGAGGCGGCCGCGTCGAGGTTGATGTAGAGCGCTCCCTTGGCGCGCAGGCGCTCGAGGTTGCCCTCGACCCACTCGGTGGAGCCGATGATCCCGTGCTCCTCGGCGCCCCAGGCCGCGAAGGTGATCGTCCGGCGGGGCGCGCCGTGCTCCTGCGCGGCTGCGGACAACACCCTCGCGCACTCCAGCACGCCGATGAGGCCGGACGTCGGGTCGTCGGCGCCGTAGATCCAGGCGTCGTGGTGACAGCCGATGAGCACGCCCGCGTCGTCCGGGTCCGACTCGGTGCCCCGCAGCGTCGCGACGACGTTGGCCGTGGGGACGAGGCGGCGGCGCTGCTCGACGGCGAGACGCACGCGCAGCTCGGCGCCCCCCGAGAGCCGGTAGCGGAACGGGAGGCCGCCCTGCCACTCCCCGGGGACGCTGTCGCCGCGCATGCGGCGCATGATCTGGCTGGCCGCGAACCACCCGACGGGCTGCACCGGGATCGTCGGCAGGTCGATCTCGGCGGGGTCGAGTCGTTCGGCGTCCGCTTTCGCCTCGACGTCGGGGGTGAGCGGGTCCCCGGCCCAGGGCACGGTCAGGAGGCTGCCGCGCTGGATCTGATCGCAGTTGGCCCAGCCTCCCTCGGGGGTCTCGATGCCGCGGCCGAAGCCCGAGTCGCGCGGGTCGGTGTAGATGATCAGGCCGGCGGCCCCGGCCAGCTCGGCGTACTTGGCCTTGTACCCCCGGAAGTTACCGCCGTACCGGGCGACGACGATCTTGCCCGTGCAGTCCACGCCGAGCTCGGAGAGGCGCAGGAAGTCCTCCCTGCGGCCGTAGTTGGCGTAGACCACCTCTCCCTCGGCCACGCCGCTCCCGGAGTAGGCGTTCCAACCGCGGCGCAGGGGGCCGAGATCGTCCGCTGCGGAGAAGGAAGAGCCAGGGAGCGCTGCCTCCTCGAGCGGCAGGCTCTCCTCGACGGGCGAGAGGACATCGAGGGACGCGGAGATGGGTTCGGAGAGGTAGGCGACGAAGTCGTGGCGCTCGACCTCGAGGCCGAGGCCCTCGAAGGAGCTCACGAGGCGAGCGATGACCTCGGCGTCTCCTGCGGTCCCTGCCGCGTGGGGGATGCTCGCCACGAGCTCGTGCCAGCGGGCGAGGGCGGCGCCGTCGATGGCCCGTACCAGCGCGCGGTCGCGGTCGAGCCTCTGGCCGCGGCTCTCGGCGGGCCAGCGCTCGAGCCCGAGGGGGAGCGCCGCCGGGAGAGCGGCATCGGTCGCGGACTGGGGCGCGGCGAGAGTCGTGGTGAGGGCGAGGGCGACGGCGATCATGACACCGAGCCTAGTCTCCTCGTGGCCCCCGGTCGCCACGCGGCGGAGAGGGTCTTCGGAAGGGCGCGGCGGATCGACCCCCGCGCTGCGACCAGGACGAAGAAACGACCCCGCGCTCGAGAGCACGGGGTCGCCTTGGAGGGGGGGAGGGCGTCGCCCTCTCTCGGGCCGATCAGCCCTTGGCCTTCGCCTTGACCGGCTTGATGAGGCCGGCCTTGAGCAGCGTCGGGTAGGCGCCGTTCTTGTCGATGGTCCGGAGCGCCTTGGTCGAGAGGCGGACGGTCACGAACTCGCCCATCTCGGGAACCCAGATGCGCTTCTTCTGGACGTTGACCTTGTACTTCCGCTTGGTGTGACCCGTCACGCGGAGGCCGACACCGCCGGCCTTCTTGGGGAGGCCTCGGCGGGCGATGTTGCCGCCCACGCGGGTGCCGCGGCCGGTCACTTGGCAAGTTCTGGACATCGGAAGCGTCTCTAAGCTGTGTGTGCTCGTCGTCGCGGAGCCGGCGCGTGCGGCCAACTCTCGCGAGAAGGGCGAAGAGTCTACACGCGCGGCCCGCGGGCGTGGCAAGGCCCCCGGGGTGAAAACCCGCCGGATCCCGGTGGGGACCGGCCCTCCTGGAGGCCTCGTGGGGGCCTCAGCGCTCGTCCCCGTGGATCCTGACCGTCACCTGCCCTCGGGCGTCGATCCAGCCCCGGTACATGCCCGGTGTCGTGAACGGCGCGACGAAGCGCCCGCGGGCATCGAGGGCCACGCAGCCCCCCGAGCCGCCGCCGTCGGGAAGGTCCTCCAGGACGGCCCCTCGCGCGGCCTCCTCGATCCCCGCGCCGCCGTGGAGCATCCTGGCGTGGATCTGGTGGGCGATGGCCTTGCGGATGAAGAACTCGCCGTGGCCCGTGCAGGAGACCGCGCAGGTCTCGTCGGCGGCCCAGGTCCCCGCCCCGATCACGGGGGAGTCACCGACCCGGCCCCAGGCCTTGCGCGCCATTCCGCCCGTCGAGGTCCCGGCGGCGAGGTGCCCTGCGATGTCGAGGGCCACGCACCCGACCGTGCCGAACTTGTGACCCGAGCCGGGTCCCTCGGGCGCCACCTGGCTCACGTCCTCGGCCTGGAGCTGGCGGAGCTGAAGCTCACGATGGGGGCTCACGAACCACTCCGGTTCGGCCAGCTCGAGGCCCTGCTGCGCGATGAAGCGGTCGGCGCCAGGCCCGGCGAGCAGGACGTGCTCGGTCTCGGTCATCACCCGAACGGCGGCCTCGATCGGGTGGCGTACGCGGGTCACCCCGGCGACCGCGCCGGCCATCCCGCTGCTGCCGAGCATGATCGACGCGTCGAGCTCCACCGCGCCGTCGTCGTTGAGCACCGCGCCGCGGCCCGCGTTGAACAGAGGGGAGTCCTCGAGCGGACGGATCGCGGCGACGACGGCCTCCTCCGCGCGACCCCCCGCGGCCAGGACCTGGTGACCGGCGAGCAGGGCGCCGGCGAGAGCGGTCCTGTACTCCCGATCGAGCTCGGGCGTCATACGCTCGCGCAGGATCGTGCCCGCTCCTCCGTGGATCGCGAGGACCACTCCATCGCGGACCTCCATCGGCGCCCGGTCGTGCTCGCCTGGCGGGCAGCACTCACGGTGCCTGGTTCCGGCACAGGAGACGAGCGCCGCGAGCGCGAGCGCGACGAGACCGCGGCCGGGTCGACGTGGCTTGGGTGAGACGGGGGGCATGCCTCGAGGCTACGGGCCGAGGCTCCGATGCGCGAATCAGGGGCGCTCCTGAGCCCGTGGAGCGCTGGAGCTCAGCGCCCGCGGGTTCCGACGTAGACGGCGGGGCGCTCCGCCGTCCCGGGCTGGACCTTGTCCACCGTCACGCCTGAGAGGACGCGCCCGACGCCGTCCGCGACGTAGCGCCGCCCGACCAGCGAGTCGAGACCTCCGAGGACGGCGCTCAGCTCGGCGAAGGCGGTGTGGCCTGCCTCGGCCTCGCGGACGACTGCCTGGGCCTCGGTCCGCGCCTCCTGGAGCATCGTGTCCCGCGCGCGCTGAGCTTCGGTCTGGTCACGCTCGGCGCGCGTCCGCGCGCTCTGCACGGACCTGGCGCCGTTGGTCTTGGCGTCCTGCACCGCGAGGAAGTCGGACGCCACGCTTCGCAGGGGTGCCTGGTCGAGGAGCTGGACGGCGGAGATCGACACGCCGAGCCCGAGGCGGTCGGCGTCCTCCTGGATCGCCGCGCGAGCATCGGCTGCGATGGACGCCGCCGCGCTCACCAGCACGTCGTCCACCGACAGCCGGCTGCATCGCTGGGTCAGCGCCGCCTCGGCGAGCCGCCTCAGGGCGAACTCCGGCGACTCGAAGGATCCGTCGGCCTCGTCGTGGACGCGCGAAGCGCCGAAGAGCCAGGCGCGTACGTCCTTGATGCGGTAGAGCACGTTCGCACGCAGCTCGACGATGTTCGCGTCGCCGGTGAGCCAGTGCATCATTCGCGGCGGCGGGGCGATCCCGGCGCGCTCGTCGACGAGGCGATACCCCACCGGCATCTGCAGCGAGGCCTGGGGACCGGGGGTGCGCGCGACCGCCTCCGCGGGCCAGGGCAGCTTGAAGTGAAGTCCGGGATCGAGGTCGCGGACGGGCGCTCCGAAGCGCGTCACGACGGCCTGCGTGCTCGGCGTCACGGTGAAGACGGAGCTCCAGCCGACGGCGAGCAGGAGCGCGATCACGACCGCGCGTTTGATCTGCCGAGGTGCGTTCACTGGTCGTCCTGCTCCCTGCCCACTGCGCCGGTGGAGCCGATCAGCAGGTCGAAGATCTTCAGGAGCGGATGGTCCGTCCCGATCACCAGCGTCCCGTCGCGCAGCACCTTCTCGGCGACCTCGAGGGTGCGCTGGAACTCGAACAGGTCGGGGTCGAGCGCGAGGCTCTCCGCCTCGATCTCCTTGACGCGCGCCTGGGCGGCGCCGCGAATCTCGATGGCCTCGGCCTCCGCCGCGCTCCGGATCTCGGCGACGGTCCGCTTGCTCTCGTTCGAGATCTTGGAGGCCTGCTTGCGGGCCTCGAGGGAGATCGAGGTGGCCACGCCGTTGCGCTCCTCGCGCATCTTCCGCTCGATGGCCGGCATGTTGTCGGCAGTGAAGGTCAACCGTTCGATCCCGGCGAGGGTCACCTCGACCCCGTAGCCGTTCGCGTCGCAGAGGACCTGGAGATCGCGCTGGACCTCTTCGGTGACCACGGCGAGGTCTCGCTCGCTCCCGCCGACGCGGATCACGTCGGCCTGTCGGGTCCGCCGGAAGACGTCCATCAGCGTCGAGCGGAGCGCGTCGCCCAGGCGCGCGTCCGCACCATCCCGGCTGCGCAGGCTCGCGAGGAAGACCTTCGGGTCCCGGACGCGCCAGGCGACGAAGGCATCGACCTCGAGGCTGCGGGACTCCGCGGTCAGGAGCTCCTCGACCTCGAGGTCGAGGAGGTGTTGGCGCATGTCGACACGGTAGAGGGTGTCGACGGGCGCCGGCATCCGGACGTGGAGGCCGGGCTCGGTCACGGTGCGACGCAGATCGCCGAAGCGAGCCACGACGACGTGATCGCCGGGCCGGACCGTGAAGGTGCACACGTAGGCCGAGAGGACGGTCAGCGCTGCGAGGACCCAGAGCAGGGTGCCGCGCGCCGCGCCTCGGGATGCATGGCGGGAGCTCTTCATCGTTGGAGCTGGTCGCGGTTGGGGTTGCCGAGGCGTTGGCGGATGCCGTCTTCGGCCTCGGCCTCGGGGCGCGCTGGAAAGGTCAGCACCTCGACGTGGGGCGACAGGATGCCGATCACCTGGCGGGGATCCTCGGCGTCCGCGTTCGGGGTGAACGCACGCTTCATGGATTCGAGGGCGAGGACGTGCTGGAGTGATCCGAGGGAGCGCTGGTTGGCCGCCGCGAGCGCGCCACGGGCTGCGGCGACACCCTCCGCGCGGGCCAGATCGAGCACCTGCGACGCCCGAGCCGCGGTGACCGTGGAGGCCGCGTCCATCCGGGCCTCGGCCTCGCTGGTCGCCGCGCGGCGGTTCTCGAGGAGCAGCTCCTTCTCGGCGTCGACCATCGCGCTGGCCACGCCGCGGTACTCGGCGTGAACTCCCGGGGGAGCGTGGGCGCTCAGCAGGTCGATGCGGACGAGCTCGGCGCCCAGCGCAGCGGCGGCGAGGCGCTCGGCCAGCACGGCCTCCGCGCCGCTCGCGAGGTCGGCTTCGGGATCGTTCAGCACCTCCTCGACGGTGCGCTCCGCGACCACTCGGCGCAGCGCTTCCTGAGCGAGGCGGCGCAGGAGCGCCTCGGGGTCACTGAACTCGTACAGCCAGCAGGCCGGGTCCGCCACCCGGTACTGGACGGCGTACTGCACGGCCACGAGGGTCGTCTCGTCGCCGGTCATCATCTCCGCTTCGTCCTCGAGCTGCTGGAGCTCCGCGCGCAGCCGCTTGAGCGCGACCACGTCGACCGCGTCGTCGGGGATGGGATTCTCCGCGACACCGAAGCGCGCGGTGCGGAGGGCGCCGGCGTCCACGCGCTCGATCCGGTCGAAGGGCCAGGGGAGGTGGGTGAGCGCTCCGGGCTCGTCGGCGCTCGAGACGACGCGGCCGAAACGCTCGACGAAGACCGCCTCTCCGGGACCGACCACGGTGATCGCGGTCGAGGCGTAGGACACGACGGCCAGGAGGAGCGCGGCCGCACGAACGACGGGAGCCGTCGGGTCGAGTCCGAGGTGGGCGCCGCTGCGTCTGAGCCAGGCTCCGAAGCGCCGATCGAGGCGGAGGCGCCAGCCGGAGCGTACGAGGAGGACCGCGAGCACCGCGCCGGCGGCGGTGGCGATCGGGCCGTGGTCCATCGCGTTCGGTGAGACGTCCATCGCTCGTGGGTCGAGCCCGAACGCCGGATAGAGCCGGTTGACCACTGCGCCGAGCAGGAGTGAGAGGCCGGCGATGCTGGTCAGATAGATCGCGAGGACGCGCCTGCCGAGGAGATCGCGGACGACCAGTATCGTGGCGACGTTCGTGGCGGGGCCGGCGAGGAGGAACACCAGCGCGGCGCCGGGAGCGAGCCCCTTCGCCATCATCGCTGCGGCGATGGGCGTCGACGCCGTGGCGCAGACGTAGAGGGGGACGCCGGCGAAGAGCATCGCCACCATCGCGACCCAGCCGTCGAAGAGCGTCCCGGTGAAGAAATCATCCGGCACGGCGACGACGATCAGGCCGGAGATCGCGAAGCCGATCAGGAACCACGGCGCCAGGTCGTCGAGCAGGGTCCCGAACGCGTAGCGGAGAACCCGTCGGGGCAGCGACGAGGCCGAGGAGTCGTGGTCGTGGTCGTGGTCGTGGTCGTGGCCGTGGCCGTGCGCGTGGCCGTGGTCATGGGCGTGAGCGTGCGCATGGGCGGGCGCCGCCGTTTCGCCGTGAGAGCAGCAGGAGGCGTCGGTCGCGGACGGCCCCGGGGTGTCGAGGGGGCCGCTCGGGCCTTTGCTCTCCCGCCCGAAGACGTTGACCGCGACTCCGGAGACGAAGGCGGTCAGGAACGCAGCGATCGGACGCACCACGGTCATCAACGGATCCATCAGCGCCCACGTCGCGCCGATGGAATCCACACCTGTTTCCGGGGTGGAGATCAGGAACGAGGTCGTCGCGCCGCGGCTGGCTCCCGACCTCCGGAGCTGAGTCGCGGTCGGGATGACGGAGCAGGAGCACAGCGGCACCGGGACGCCGATGATCGCCGCCGTCGCCACGGAGCGGACGTCGTTCCCACCCAGCTTCCGTGCGATCCAGGTCGCCGGCACGACCACGCTCAGGAAGCCCGCGATGACGAAGCCCGCCAGCAGGTACGGCCCCGACTCCACGAGGATCATCCAGAGCGCCTGGATCCAGTCGACAAGGAAGGTGCCCATGGCTTCGTCAAATGCCTCCGATGGCGTGCACGTACCACATGGCCGAGATGCCGATGAGAAGGAGGACGATCTTCAATGGGCCGTCCTGCCGTCGATGGAAGACCTCGGGCAGGAGTTCGCAGAGGGACACGTAGAGGAACGTTCCTGCCGAGAGAGCCGTGAGGATCGAGGCGCCGCTGGCCCCGAGCAGCGCGCTCACGCGGGCTCCGAGCAGCAGGCCCGCAGGGGTGATCAGGCTGAAGCCGACGACCATCGCGAAGATGCGGACACGGGGCGCGCCGGTCATCCCGAAGACGGATGCGAGTGAGAAGGACTCGAAGCCCTTGTGCGCGAGGATGGCGAGGAGCATCACGCCGGCCAGGTTCTCGTGCTCCTGAACGGCGGCCAGCGCGACGCCCGCGGTCAGCGCGTGGACCGAGAGTCCGACGAGAGCCGCCCAGCCGACCGCGCTGTGCCGGCCGTCGTCGTGGTCGCTGCCGTGACCGTGGTTCGAGCCCGGAATCAGCAGGGCCTCGACGAGGAAGACGCCGAGGACGCCCACGAGGACCCAGAGCCAGGGGCCGAGCGGTCCGTGGGAGTGTCCGGAATGACCCGCTGTGCCGTGCGCGTCGTGGTCGTGATCCGGGTGGACGTGTGACCCGTGGTCGTGGCCCTCATGCGCGTCGTCGTCATGGTCGTGCCCGGAGTGGTCGTGCCCCGCGTGGATCTCCGCTTCGACGGCCGCCACGTGCGCGTCGTGGCCATCGCTCCCCTGGACGGCCGGGAGCAGGTGGAGGAAGACCGCGCCGAGGAAGATCCCGGTCGAGAAGGCCAGAGCCGCGTGACGTCCGCGGTCGGTCCACCGCTTGACGAGCGGGATGAGTCCACCGAGGACACCGACGAGCAGGATGGAGACGAAGGAGATGATCATGTGCCCCGCCGCAGGACCACGGTCTTGACCGTGCTGATCAGGATCGAGAGGTCGAACAGGACGCTGTAGTTCTTGATGTAGAAGAGGTCGTACTGGAGCTTGTGCAGCGCGTCCTCCTCGGTGTTGCCGTAGGGATAGCTGATCTGTGCCCAGCCGGTGACCCCGGGCTTCACGATATGCCGCAGCTGAAAGTACGGGATGCGCGCGGCGAGCTGATCGACGAAGTGCTGGCGCTCGGGGCGCGGGCCCACGAGCGACATCGATCCTGCGAGCACGTTGAAGAGCTGGGGGAGCTCGTCGAGCCGCGTCGTACGCATGATTCGCCCGAACGGCGTGATCCGGGGGTCGTCCTCGCTGGCCCAGACCGGCCCCGAGAGCTTCTCGGCATCCGCGCGCATCGAGCGGAACTTCATGAGGACGAAGGGGCGGCCGTCCTGGCCAACGCGCTCCTGCGTGAAGAGCACCGGGCCCGGTGAAGTGAGGCGCACCGCCAGCGCCGTCGCGAGCATCACCGGCCACAACGCCATGAGCATGACGACCGACACGACGACGTCGACCGCGCGCTTCATCAGTGCGGCCCAGGGGTGGCGACGGAAACCCTCGTTGAAGATCAGGTAAGAGGGCCGCATCGCGCCCACGGCGATGCGTCCCGTGACCTGCTCGTAGATCTCCTCCCGCTCGCGGACCTCGACGCCCGCCAGCTTGGCCTTGAGCAGGTCCTCGATCGGCAGCGTCAACCGTCGGTCCTCGAGCGCGATGACGACGGTCTCGATCGCGAGCTTCTCGACGAGTTCGAGGAGCGACTCCTCACCCTGGCCGGTCTCGGCGGGAGCTGCGCCGCGCATCACGGCTCCCTGTTTCTCGATCTCGCGGCCGAGCAGATGGATGTCCTGCAGGACGAGGGCGCGGGTCGCCTCCGAGGAGGCCTCCTCCGACGCGGTCACGAGGTCCGCTTCCCCGTCGCCGCGGTGACGTCCGATGGTCGTGTCCGGCTCGGGGACGAGGCCGATCACTGCGAAGCCTGCTTCGGGGTGCTGGGAGATCTGGTTCGCGAGGGCGTGCGCCGGCCCGCGCGATCCGAGGATCAGCACGCGGACGTCGAGGTCCGCCCGCCTGACCAGCATGTGGAAGACGAATCGCGCGGCGTAGAGGACCGCGAATCCCAGGGCGAGCGTGGTTCCGAGGTGCTGGACGGTCTGGGTGAGCGTGAGCCCCGGGAACGCGAAGAGCGCGTCGGCGGAGGTGTAGCGCGCTGCGCTCGACACGAGCGTCGTCAACACGATCGCCGCTCCGGCCGACTCCACGAATCGCGAGGCTCGCTCGATCTTCGAGGCCGAGATCTGGAACTCGTACAGACGATTGAGGCCCACGCAGATCTGCGCGACCACGGTCAGGAGCAGGCCGGCGATCACGCAATGACGCGCCGCGTCGCCAGGAAGCAAGCTCAGCGGAGTGAGAGCATCCGAAACGGCCCTCGCGGCGTACGTGCTCGCCGCGGGGTCTTCGATCAGCGCCCAGAGATGCTGCGTCATCCCCATGGCGATGATCCCGCCGAGCAGGACCGTCTCCATGACGACGAGCAGGACGCTCCGGACGGGGAAGTAGTGCTGGAGGACGCGCAGCATGGGGGAAGGGGACGATGCTCTATCGGCAGGCGCGCGCCCCCGGGCTGAAACCCGGGTCCTGCATCCGCGCGCATCCCGCCAGGGGACGGCGCGCGCGGGGCGGAAGAATATTCCGGGCGGGCCGATGGTCCCAGGGGTGGGAAGCCCTTTCCGGTGGCGGGGGACCACTTCCAGGCCGCTCCAGCCGTCACGGAAGCCGAGGCGAGCGCCCGCGCTCGCGAACCCACCCCGCGATCGACGCGCGGGAGGGGCCTTCCGTGGCGAGGCGGGGCACGGCGTGGCGCCCCGTCCGGCTCAGTTCTTCTTCTCGAGGTCGTCGAGGAGCGAACGGAGCTCGTCCGCCGACTCCTTGGTCAGCGGAGCCGACTCCGCCTCGGTGATGAGGGCGAGCGCGCGCCTCACCTTGCCGCCCGCGGGCGGTCCAGCCGCGACGGCGTTCGGATCGACCTCGCGAACGTCGAACGTGCGCGCGTAGGCGGCGTAGTCCTCGACCTTCTTCCCGGCGCCGCGAAGGATCTCCTCGATGGCCGCCTGGAGCTGGACGTCCTCGGTGAAGTCTCCGTAGGTGAACGCGCTCCCCCGCACGTCCTGAACGCGCCGGCGGACCTCGATGCGCAGGAGGAAACGCACGTCGTCTCTCGAGAGGGTGGTGTCGAGGGAGTCGTAGAGGTCGTCGAAGCCAGGGTAGATCGAAGGGTCGTCGAGGTCGTTGTAGGCGAGCCGCTCGAAGGTCTCGCGGGCGCCATCGAAGCGCTCCGCGACCCAGTTCCTGAGGACGCGGGTCTGCTGGATCCGGCGCATCTCGCGCAGGATCCAGGGCTCGCGGCGGAGAGGCTCGATCTCGACGTCGGGCGGGATACCGCCGACGGATTCGATGTTGCCCTCCTCGTCGAACTCGCGATGGATGGAACGGCCGAGCGGGAGGCGGTAGCGCTCGATCGTGAGCTTGATGCGCGGGGCGTAGTCGAACTCGCCGTCGCCGTCCCAGTCCTTCGTGATCGGCTCCCAGTTGTCGCGGCGGCCGTTGCGGTTCTCGTCGCTGTATTCGTCCTCGGGCTCACGCGGCATCGGGATCAAGCGCTGCACCGATCCCTTGCCGAAGGAGCGCTGGCCCACGAGGGTCGCGCGGCCGTGATCCTGGAGGGCGCCGGAGACGATCTCCGAGGCCGACGCGGAGAAGCGATTGATGAGCACCACCACAGGGGTCTCGACGTCGATCTGGGGGCGGCGTCGCGTCTGGAAGCTCTGCTTGCGCACGACGCGGCTCTCGGTGCTGACCACCAGCTTGCCAGGCGGCAGGAACAGGTCGGCGACCGCCGCGGCCTGATCGAGCAGGCCCCCGGTGTTGTTGCGCAGGTCGAGGATGACGCCGGTGAGCGCGCCGGTCTCCGACTCCTCGGTCAGCGCCTGGATCGCGTCGCGCACCTCGGCGGCAGCGTCCGAGCCGAAGCTGGTGAGCTCGACGAGGCCGATGTCGCCGGGGAGCAGCTCGCGGTTGACCGAGGGGATCGCGATCTGCGCGCGCTCGACCTCCACGACCATGTCCTCCGTCGGACGCTCGATCAGCTGGGGGTCCATGTCGCTGCGCCAGATGTAGAGGCGCACGGTGGTCCCCGGCCGGCCCTTCAGCCGCTTGATGATGTCGTCCGTCGCCTCGCCGACCGTCGGCCAGTCGTCGATCCGGATGATCTTGTCGTCCGTCGAGAGGCCGGCTTCGTAGGCCGGGCCCGAGTAGATCGGGCGCGTGATCGTGAAGAGGTTGTCGTCGGGGTCCGTCTGGACGTAGGCGCCGATGCCACCGTACTCGCCGCGGAGGTCCTGCTCGAA
Organism: Planctomycetota bacterium; assembly: GCA_002862085.1. Lineage (GTDB taxonomy): Bacteria > Planctomycetota > UBA1135 > UBA1135 > Saltatorellus. The sequence goes on from PKCK01000014.1 coordinate 15,906, forward strand.
CTTCTCGTAAGCCTCGCTCGAGAAGTACGAGGAGTGTCGATCGAGGCTGCCGAGCATGCCCTGCATCGCGGCCTCGACGAGATCGTCCCGGGAGACGTCCCCTCCGTCGAGGTGAGCGGTCTGGATGACCTCGATCATCGTGTTGAGTCGCGTGAACTCCGGGGGGAGGGTGCTGCCGACGGCGCGCCGGCCCCCGCCGCTCTTCAGGAGGTCCTGGATACGCCGATCGTTGAACCGCTGGGTGCGCAGCTGGTCCATGTAGGACCGCGCCAGCCTGCCCTCCGGGCCGGGCAGGCGCGCGAGGCGCTCGAGCTCGTCCTCCACGCCCTCGACCTCCTCGATGGAGCTCATCTCCGCGAATCCCAGAGCTCCAGCGGCGCGCAGGGTCGGGTCGCTGGACTCGAGGAAGTCCTTGAGAACGCGGCGTGCCTTCACGATCTGGGACCCGCCTCCGAGGCCGTAAGCGCCCATGGCGGCGCTGGCCCGAAGGTCGATCCCGGCGGCCGCGTCGCGCGCGAGCGCGAGGAGCTGGTCCGCGAGATCACGGCGCACGTCGCGGTCCGAGATGTCCGGGCCGATCCGGCCCAGGAAGTCCACCGCGGCACCTGCGAGCTCCTCGTCCTTCGCCCGGACGGCCGGCGCGACCGCCTCGGCCACCTCGGCGAAGTCGACCTCGTCGCCGTCGATGCGCATGGCGGCGAGGAAGAGGCGTGCGCGATCCGTGGGGGAGCCCCCGGCGAGCATGCGATCGATCGCGGCGTCGAAGTCCGCGCCCATCTCGTCCCCGACGAGAGCCGAGACGCGCCCGGCCTCTCGCCAGATCTCCGCCGGCCCCATGGCGCCGATCGCGCCGATCCGCTCCCGGAGGATCTCCTCGGCCTCCGACTGCATGGCCGTGACCGGACGGGCCGGTCGAGCGGCGGCGGCGGCGGGCAGGCCGGCGGCGACGCCGAGGAGCCCGATGAGGGCGGCCCTCGTGGCGAGGGAGCGGGGTGCGGGATCTTGCATGGAACGACTCGGGCCCGATGGGGCCCTCTGGCGGTGGGGGCGGCTGACGCCCGGCTGGGATCGGCGTTCGACCTGACCCCGCGTGAGCGAGCTTGGAACACCGAACGAATCGGGAGGGCGGCCGCCGTTGCCGTGTTTGTAGTCCGGACTCTACGCTCGGGGAGCCCCGACGATGGTGCGAGCCGACCTGCTGACGCAAGTCTGACCGCTCGCCACCCTCGGAGGCGGCCGACGAGGATCCATGGAGCGAAGCGACGAGTTGGAGCCCGACCCCGAGTCGGGCGAGGTGCGGTTCGATGGCGCGGACGGCGATGCGTCGTCCGGCTCCGGATCAGGGCCCGAACTGTCTCATATCGAGACAAGCCCGGGGGGTGCGCGCTCGCGGATGGTGGACGTGGGGGCCAAGGAGGTCACCGCTCGTCGCGCCCTCGCGAGGGCCGTGGTGGCCTTTCCGGAGGGTGAACTGACGTCGATCCTCGCCGGAGGCGGGCCGAAGGGACCGATCGAGGAGGTGGCCCGGGTGGCCGGGATCCTCGCGGCGAAGGACACGGGCCGGCTCATCCCCATGTGCCATCCGCTGGGACTCGATCTCGTGGAGATCCACTTCGAGGACCTCGGCGGCGACCGCCTCGAGGTCCTCTGCAGGGCTTCCTGCAGCGGCAGGACGGGCGTGGAGATGGAGGCCATGGTGGGCGCTTCGGTGGCCGCGCTCACGGTCTACGACATGACCAAGGCGCTCTCGAAGGGCATCCGGATCGAGAGCGTCGAGCTCCTCGAGAAGACCGGCGGCAAGAGCGGGATCTGGCGTCGGCCCTGAGCGCTCCACGCGCGTGCGAGGCCATGGAGGCGCTCCGGAGGCCTCCGATCCACCTCCTCACGGGGTCCAGGATGGCCTTCGGGGAGTGAATGCGGCGCGGAGCCCCGCTATCCTCCGGGGCTGCAGGGCCCAGAGCGCCGCTGCCGGTCGACGGACAGCCAGCGCTCGCCTCCCCATCGAACGAAGAGCCGCTCCGCGGACCCAGACTCCACATGGACCTCAAACTCATCCGGAACCTCGTCCGCATCATGGAGCGCGGCGAGGTCGACGAACTCGAGATCGAGGACGACAAGGCAGGCCTGCGGGTTCACCTCCGCCGCGGTCCCTCCGGCGGCTACGCCGCGCCCTCGGTGATGATGATGCAGGGCGGCCAGGCGCCATCGGCCCCGCTCGGCGACGCGTCCCTCGGCGGCGGTGACGTCGGCGGCCCGGCGGCGACCGAGGCGCCGGCGCGGGCGGCGGGCGTCGAGGAGATCACGTCCCCGATGATCGGCACCTTCTACTCCTCGCCGTCGCCGGAGGCGGATGCCTTCACCCAGGTGGGGGAGCGCGTCGGCGACGAGAGCGTCGTCTGCATCATCGAAGCCATGAAGGTGATGAACGAGATCAAGGCCGAGTGCTCCGGCGAGATCGTCGAGGTGCTCGTCGAGAACGGCGAGCCGGTCGAGTTCGGACAGCCGCTCTTCCTGGTCAAGACGCGCTGAGCCCCGCGGCCGGCGCCCTGCTCCGCGCGCCGCGCGGGGCAGCTGTCGGTCGCTCGGAAAGCGACCTCGCGGCGCACCCCACTCCCGGCTCGGCTCCTGCCCGCGCCCCCCCGACACGCTCATGTTCCGAAGAATCCTCATCGCCAACCGCGGAGAGATCGCGCAGCGGATCATCCGCGCCTGCCGCGAACTCAACATCGAGACGGTCGCGGTCTACAGCCAGGCGGACGCGGACTCACTCCACCTGCGGATGGCCGACGAGACCATCTGCATCGGCCCGGCCGCGAGCGGCGCGAGTTACCTGGACATCCCGTCGATCATCTCGGCGGCGGAGATCGCGGACGTCGAGGCGATCCATCCGGGCTATGGCTTCCTGGCGGAGAACGCGCACTTCGCCGAGGTCTGTCGCTCGTGCAAGATCGAGTTCATCGGCCCCGACTCGGAGACGATCGACGCCCTCGGCAACAAGGCGCGTGCGCGGGAGATGGCGCTGGCGGCCAAGGTGCCCGTGGTTCCCGGATCCGACGGCGCTGTCCGTGACGAGGCCACCGCGACGAGGGTCGCCCAGGAGATCGGCTACCCGGTCATGATCAAGGCTTCCGCCGGCGGCGGCGGCCGCGGGATGCGCATCGCGTCCAACGAGCCCAGCCTGATCAACGGGATGCGGGCGGCTCAGGCGGAGGCGAAGGCGGCGTTCGGTGACGACACCGTCTACCTCGAGAAGTTCGTCGAGAAGGGCCGCCACGTCGAGGTTCAGATCCTCGGGGACCAGCACGGCAACGTCATCCACCTGGGGGAGCGCGACTGCTCGGTGCAGCGTCGTCACCAGAAGCTGATCGAGGAGTCGCCCTCACCGATCCTGACCTCGAAGCAGCGCGACAAGATGTGCGCAGCGGCGGTTCGCCTCGCGAAGTCGGCCAGCTACCACAACGCGGGAACGGTCGAGTTCCTGGTGGACGGGGACGGGCACTTCTACTTCATCGAGGTCAACGCCCGGATCCAGGTCGAGCACACGGTGACCGAGCTCGTCACCGGGGTCGATCTCATTCAGGAGCAGATCCGGATCGCGTCCGGCGAGGCGCTGCGCTATCGCCAGAAGGACATCCAGACGCGGGGGCACGCCATCGAGTGCCGGATCAACGCCGAGGATCCGGGCATGGACTTCCAGCCGTCCCCGGGGCTGATCGACGTCTTCGTCCCACCTGGAGGCCCCGCGGTGCGTATGGACAGTCATTGCTTCAGCGGATACCGGATTCCGCCGAACTATGACTCGATGATCGGCAAGCTCCTGGTCCACCGTCAGAATCGCGAGGAGGCGATCCGCACCATGATGCGGGCGCTGGACGAGTTCGTGATCGAGGGGCCCAAGACGACGATCCCCCTCCTCCGGGAGGTCCTCGAGCAGGGTGAGTTCCAGAAGGCGGAGCACGACACGAAGTTCCTCGAGCGCTTCCTGAGCGCCGGGACCTCGCGAGTGGCCGGCGGCGGATCGAATCCCGCGCCCTCCGCTCCGGCCAGCGCCGCGCGCTCCCCGGAGACGACCACCTGAGGTTCCCTCGGATCTTCGGTCGACCCCATGCATTGGCCACCATGACGCGCCCGATCCTTTCCATTCGAGCCGCCGCTGCCGTCCTCTTCGCGGCAGGCCTAGGGGTCCTTCCCGGCTGTTACATCGACACCCAGCGCTACCCGGGGATGATGCGTCCGTCCAAGCGGCCCCTGCCGTCGGGCGCGCGGGACTCCTTCGGGCGCGGTCCGGAGGAGGCGTACGTCGTCCGCCACAGTGATCTCGTCTCGGTGCGCAAGGCCGAGACCATGCAGACAGTGGCCTTGCGCTGGTACGACCGGAGCACGGAGGCGCCCGCAGGCTCCTGGATCTACACGGGGCCGAAGGGCTTCGCCGAGGTGCTGTTGCCGGGCGCCACCGAGGTTCAGATGCGAGGCAACTGCGCGGGCGTGGTGGGCTCGGAGAGCCGGCGCGAGCCGATCTTCACCTTCGTCTCGGTCGTGGACGCCTCGGTGCGCTTCGGCGAATTCGGACGCGTCCAGCTCCCCGGCGGCGCGCTCCTCGAGGCGGACAACGGCCTCTTCGTGCTGGAGATGGTCGACCCGAGGGTCCTCAGGGTCGCGAACCGATCCGGGCGCCCGGGGACCGTCGCGTACCGGGAGGAGCTCCTGCAGCTCAAGCCCTCCGAGACCGTCGACCTCGCGCTCCTCGACGTGGGCACTGCACCCTTCGAAGTGGACCCCGACACGCGCGACGTGGTGACCGACGGCGGGCGCGTGCAGCTGCGGGGCGACGTCGACGTGCTGGCCTCCGGCGACGGGGCTCGCATGCTCGCGACGGGCGAGAGCGAGATCAGGGGCTACGGCCAGGTGATCCGACTCGATCCCGGCGACGAGATCCTCCTCGAGAGCCTCGGCAGCGCTGAGGAGCGCCCGGCCGCCGTCGAGACGCCCTGAACCCAGTCCCGACCAAATCGCCGCGCCGGATCCGCCAGCGCGTCGGCTCGCCCTCTCGCGATCGTCCCGAAACCCCGCCCCACCCGCACCGAGCGCCCACGCCAGCGCGCCTCCCGGCGGGATCGTCTTCTGCACACTGGATCGATGAAACGCGTTCTGATCACCGGCGGCGCCGGATTCCTCGGAAGCCATCTCTGCGACCGCTTCCTGGCCGAGGGATACGCGGTCATCTGCATGGACAACCTGATCACGGGCTCGAAGGACAACATCGAGCACCTGTTCGGGCGCGAGGACTTCCTGTTCATGCATCAGGACGTCACGGAGTTCATCCACGTCCCCGGCCCTCTCGACGCGATCCTGCACTTCGCTTCTCCGGCCAGTCCGATCGACTACCTCGAGCTTCCGATCCAGACCCTCAAGGTCGGTTCGCTGGGGACGCACAAGGCGCTCGGCCTCGCCAAGGCCAAGGGCGCGCGCTTCCTCCTCGCCTCGACCTCGGAGTGCTACGGCGACCCGCTGGTGCACCCGCAACCGGAGTCCTACTGGGGCAACGTCAACCCCGTCGGACCCCGCGGGGTGTACGACGAAGCGAAGCGCTTCGCCGAGGCCATGACGATGGCCTACCACCGGTTCCACGACGTCGAGACGCGCATCGTCCGGATCTTCAACACCTACGGGCCGCGGATGCGCCTCAACGACGGCCGCGCGCTGCCCGCGTTCATGGGGCAGGCCCTGCGAGGAGAGCCGATCACCGTCTTCGGCGACGGTTCGCAGACCCGCTCGTTCTGCTACGTGGACGATCTGGTGGAGGGCATCTATCGCCTGCTCCACTCCAACGAGGCCGAGCCCTGCAACATCGGCAACCCGGCCGAGATGACGATCCTCGAATTCGCGCAGAAGGTCGTCGAGATGACCGGGTCGGGCTCGGAGATCAGCTTCAAGGACCTGCCGAAGGACGACCCGAAGGTGCGCCAGCCGGACATCACGAAGGCCCGGGCGATCCTCGGCTGGGAGGCCGAGGTCGACCTGGACACCGGCCTCGCCCGCACTCTGGATTTCTTCCGCGCCAAGATCGCGTCCGGCCGCGCCGAGCCCCCCGTTCGCGCGGGCCAGGAGGGCTGAGCGATGTGCGGTATCGTCGGTGCGCTGCTCCGCTCGGGGTCCGTGACCGAGGGGCTGATCGAGGGGCTGAGCGTCCTCGAATACCGCGGGTACGACAGCGCTGGCGTCGCCGTCGCGCGCGAGCAGGGTGTGGAGGTGTGCAAGCGGAGCGGCCGCCTCGCGAATCTCGAGAACGCCCTGCGTGAGTCCGGCTTCGGCGCGTCCCCGGCTGGCATCGGGCACACTCGGTGGGCCACCCACGGTGAGCCGTCGGACTCCAACGCTCATCCGCACACCGGCCGCTCCGGCCGCCTCGCGGTCGTCCACAACGGCATCATCGAGAACCACGTGGAGCTCAAGCGCGAGCTCTTGAGCGCTGGCGAGTCGTTCACCTCGGAGACCGATACAGAGGTTCTCGCCCGGATGATCGATCGGCACTGGGTCGAGGAGGGTGACGACGAGGACGCTCTTCTCCGCGCTGTCGCCCGGGTCGTCCCGCGCTTGAAGGGCTACTACGCCCTGGCTCTGCTCGCGACGACCCCCCGAGGTCCGGTCCTCGTCGCGGTTCGTCAAGGACCGCCGCTGGTGGTGGGAGTCACCGAGGACGGCGGGTTCCTCTCTTCGGATCAACTCGGTGTCCTTCCGAGGACCCGAGATGTCGTCTTCCTCGAGGACGGCGACGTCGCCAGGGTCGGCCCTGGCCGGCTCCAGGTCACGGACGCCCGCGGCGTCGAGGTCGTTCGCGAGGCGACCACCATCGCGTGGGACCCGTCCGACAGCGGGAAAGGCAAGTACCCGCACCACATGCTCAAGGAGATCCACGAGCAGCCGGACGTGATCGCACGCACGGCCTTCGACCGGATCGACCTCGGCGCAGGGGACGTGCGCTTCGAAGGGGGCGCCTTCGACGACGCGTTCTGCCGCTCGATCGAGCGAGTTCAGATCCTCGCGTGCGGCACGGCGCTCCACGCCGGCCAGATCGCGCGGTATCTCATCGAGGGCCTCGCGGGTATCCCGGTGGACTTCGACTTCGCGAGCGAGTTCCGCTACCGCCAGCCGCGCGTGGTGGAGGGGACTCTCGCGCTCGCGATCACGCAGTCGGGCGAGACCGCGGACACCCTCGCCGCGACGCGCCTCGCACGCGAGCTGGGCGCGCGCACCACTGCGATCTGCAACGTGGCCGGATCGACCCAGGTGCGCGAGTCCGACGCGGCGATCCTGACCCACGCGGGGCCCGAGGTCGGCGTCGCCAGCACGAAGGCCTTCACCGCGCAGGTGGCCGCAGCGATCCTGCTGGCCGTCCGCCTCGCGCGGAGCCGGGGCGCGCTCCCCGAGCACAAAGCGCGCGAGCTCCTCGAGGAGCTGCGCATGATCAGGCCGAAGGTCGAGTCGCTGCTCACCGACGCGGCCATCGCCCGCTGCCGCGCCGTCGCGCGGCAGCACGCCGGCAAGCGCGGCTTCCTCTTCCTCGGGCGCGGAATCAACTTCCCGGTGGCCCTCGAGGGCGCGCTGAAGCTGAAGGAGATCGCCTACGTCCACGCTGAGGGCTACGCGGCCGGTGAGATGAAGCACGGGCCCATCGCGCTGGTCGACAACGACATGGCGATCCTCGTGATCAACGCCGCCGGGGCGGTGGCGGAGAAGACGCGCGCGAACATCGAGCAGACGAAGGCGCGCGGCGGGGTCATGATCAGCGTGGGGTCCGACGATGCGAGTCACGCGATCGCCGCGATGTCGGTCCCTGTCCCGGTGACGTCCGAGTGGCTCTCACCCCTTCTGAATTCGATTCCGCTGCAGCTCGTCGCGTACCACATCGCGGAGATCCGCGGCTGCGACATCGACAAACCGCGTAACCTCGCGAAGAGCGTCACCGTCGAATGAAACTCCTCGTCACTGGCGGAGCTGGATTCATCGGCTCCCACCTCGTCGAAGCGCTCCTGCGGCGTGGCGACGAGGTCGTCGTTCTCGACAACTTCAACGACTTCTACGATCCGGTCATCAAGCGTCACAACGTCGAGGCGATCGAGCGGACAGCAGCTGAGGTCGGTGGGGGGGGGCCCTCGCCCCTGACCCTCGTCGAGGGGGACATCCGTGACGCGGACCTCGTCGAGCGCCTCTTCGAGGAGGGCGAGTTCGGCGCGGTCGTGCATCTCGCCGCGATGGCCGGGGTGCGACCGTCGCTGGACGATCCTCTGCTCTACCAGGACGTGAATCTGCGGGGGACCATCATCCTCCTGGAGCAGCTCGCGAAGCGGCCCTCGACGCGATTCGTCTTCGCCTCCTCCTCGAGCGTCTACGGTGGGAACGACGACGTCCCCTTCCGCGAGGCTGCGGACGTCCACAAGCCCATCTCCCCGTACGCGGCGACCAAGCGCGCCGGCGAGCTGCTCGCCTTCACCCATCACCACCTCTACGGGATCCCCACGGCCTGCCTGCGATTCTTCACGGTCTACGGGCCGCGGCAGCGACCGGAGATGGCGATCCACAAGTTCGTACGCCTCACCCTCGAGGGCAAGCCCCTGCCGTTCTTCGGGGACGGCACCACTCGCCGCGACTACACCTACGTCGACGACATCATCGACGGGGTCGTCCGCTCCATCGACAGGTGCGAGGGGTACGAGATCTACAACCTCGGTGAGTCTCGTACGACGTCCCTCGCGGAGCTCGTGGAGCTGGTCGGAGAGGCCTGCGGCAGAGCACCGGTCCTGGACCGGCAGCCCATGCAGCCCGGGGACGTGGTGGTCACCTACGCCGACGTGTCCAAGGCCCGCGAGAAGCTCGGCTACGATCCGCACACCACCGTGGCGGAGGGCCTCGCGCGCTTCGTGGCCTGGTACCGCGCGGTCGTCCTCAGAGAGCCGGCGGCGTCCTCCTGATCGGCGTTCCCTCTTCCTCCCCCGACCGGCTTCGTCCCGTCCTGAGGACGTTCCGGGCCGGGTCACCCCCCTGGGCGGAGAGCGGGTATCGTTTCGCGCTCCCGCCCCCTCCCTGGCAGACGTACCTCCCTTCCGAAGATGAAAGGCGTGATCCTCGCCGGTGGCCTTGGCACGCGGCTCTTCCCGCTCACCAAGATCACCAACAAGCACCTGCTGCCGGTCTACGACAGGCCGATGATCCACTACCCGATCCAGACGCTGGTGAATGCCGGGATCGACGACATCATGATCGTGACCGGCGGCCGCAAGTCCGGTGACTTCTTGTCGCTCCTGGGCAACGGCCGCGACTTCGGCCTGAAGCACCTCAACTACACCTACCAGGAAGGTGAGGGCGGCATCGCCGAGGCCCTCGGCCTCGCGGAGCACTGGGCGGCGGGCGAGCCGATCGCGGTGATCCTCGGGGACAACCTGATCGAGAACAACATCGCCAAGGCCGTCGCCGACTTCAAGGCGCAGGGCACGGGGGCGAAGATCATGCTGAAGGAGGTGCACGACCCTCACCGCTTCGGCGTCGCGACCCTCGACGGTGACAAGGTCGAGAAGATCGTCGAGAAGCCGAAGGAGCCCGAGTCCAACCTCGCGGTCATCGGCATCTACATGTACGACGGGCGCGTGTGGGACATCATTCACCGTCTGGAGCCCTCCGATCGGGGCGAGCTGGAGATCACGGACGTGAACAACTGGTACATCCAGGACGGCACGATGACCTTCGAGGTCCTCGAGGGCTGGTGGACCGATGCCGGCACCTTCGAGTCGCTGCACCACGCTTCGACACTCGTCGCCGAGGGCGGCGCGAACAAGATGGACTGAGGGTCTGCGCGCGGCTCCGCCGCGCGCGCCTCGAGACACCCCGCCCGCCGCGGCGCGGACAGAACCGATGACGGAAGCACAGGACGGCGGACCCAGGAGGATCCTCGTGACCGGAGCCGCTGGCATGCTCGGCAGCCAGGTGCTCCTGGCGGCTCCCGAGGACGTCGAGGTGGTGGGCACCGACATGCGCGAAGCCCACGGGGTGGACGTGCACGGAGTCGACCTCACCGATGAGGCGCAGGTCCAGTCGGCGCTGTTCGAGGCCGCGGGGCGGATCCACGGCGTGATTCACACGGCCGCCTACACGGCGGTGGACAAGGCGGAGGAGGAGCCGGAGCTCGCTCAGGCCGTGAACGGAGACGCCTGCGGGGTCCTCGCGCGCGCGGCCGCGCGCGCCGGCGCACCGCTCGTGGTGGTCTCCACGGACTTCGTGTTCGACGGCACCCGCACCGAGCCCTACCCGGTGGATCACCCCACGTCCCCGGCTTCGGTCTACGGCGGCACGAAGCTCAGCGGAGAGCACCAGGCTCTCGCGGCTCATCCGGACGGCGCGTGCATCGTGCGGACCCAGTGGCTCTACGGGCCGCGCGGAGGCCACTTCCCTGGCACCATGCAGCGCCTCGCGCGCGAGCGTGATCGCCTGTCGGTCGTGTCGGACCAGGTGGGCTCGCCCACCTCGACCCTCGAACTCGCGCCTGCTCTCTGGGACGTGCTCGAGCGCGGCGAGGCCGGCGTGTACCACGCCGCCTGTGAAGGGGAGTGCTCCTGGTACGACCTCGCCGTCGCGACGATCGAGGCCAGCGGGATCGAGGGCGTCCGCATCGAGCCCTGCTCCACCGAGGAATTCCCGCGCCCGGCCAAGCGGCCGGCGTACAGCGTCCTCGACTGCTCCAAGCTCACCGAACTACGCGGCGCGCCACTCGCGCCCTGGCGCGACGCCCTGCTCACCTATCTCGGCGGAGACTCCGAATGACACGCACCATCCTCGTGACCGGCGGGGCCGGCTTCATCGGCTCGAACTTCGTGCGCATGCTGCTGGAGGACCGGCCCGGCGACCGCGTCATCAACCTCGACGCGCTCACTTACGCGGGCAACCTCGAGAACCTCAAGGGCATCGAGTCGAACCCGAACTACACCTTCGTCCACGGTGACATCACCCGTGACGAGGACGTGGCGAGGGCCTTCGAGGCCGGGGGGGAGAGCGGCGTGAGCCACGTCGTTCATTTCGCGGCGGAGAGCCACGTGGATCGCTCGATCCAGAGCGGCCTGCCCTTCGTGAACTCGAACGTGATCGGAACGCAGGTCCTCCTCGATCAGGCGCGAGGGCGCAGCGTCGAAGGCTTCGTGCACGTCTCGACGGACGAGGTCTACGGGTCCCTGGGCAAGACCGGGTTCTTCACCGAAGAGACTCCGCTCTCCCCGAACTCACCCTACTCCGCGAGCAAGGCCGGCAGCGACATGCTCGTGCGCGCCGCTCACCACACCCACGGATTCCCGGCGACGATCACTCGCTGCTCCAACAACTACGGGCCGTACCAGTTTCCGGAGAAGCTGATCCCGCTGATGATCGCCAACGCGCGCGAGGACAAGGCCCTCCCGGTCTACGGCGACGGCATGCAGATCCGTGACTGGCTCTACGTTCGTGACCACTGCGAGGCGATCCTCGCTGTCATGGAGAAGGGGCAGCCCGGCGAGGTCTACAACATCGGTGGGCACAACGAATATCCGAACATCGAGATCGTCCGTTCCATCCTGCGGCACCTGGACAAGCCGGAGTCGCTCATCGAGTACGTCACCGATCGCCCGGGCCACGATCGCCGCTACGCGATCGACGCGAAGAAGATCGACGAGCAGCTCGGCTGGACGCCTCGCTACACCTTCGAGCAGGCCCTCCCGATGACGATCCAGTGGTACCTGGACAACGACGAGTGGCTCCAGTCGGTCCGCTCGGGCGCCTACCGCGACTACTACGCAGCCCAGTACGGAGGCTGAGGTCGTCGTGATGGACCGTGGCGATGCGGCGTCGGGTCGCGCCCCGAAGCGCGCGGACGGACGCTGCGGGGCATCGGCGATGGGGGATGCCGACGTCGCGAGGGCCGTCTCGGGGTGGTCCGAACACCTCGTCCCCGGGCTGCAGCCAGGGCCGGCTCGTCCTGGCTGGCGAATCGGGCGATCCGGGGGCATGCTGGATCTCCCGGCGAGCGCGGGAGCGTTCCAGATCGGGTCAATTCTCCACCCAGAACGGCCGATGAGCACTCCTGCCGGGCCTGTCCGGTCCGATCCTCGGCCGCCACTCGAGGCTCCCTGCTCTCTCAAGGGCGGAGCCGCCCTTCCATCCTGACGGTCACCGGCAGCCTCAACTCACCGCACGCCTCGATGCGCCGCTCCACTCCCTTCGTCTCCCCGGCCCTCGGGCTCGTCGCTCTACTGGTCGCCGCGTTCGGCCTCCCCGGCTGCAACACAGCGCCCTCGAAGCGGGCGATCCAGTACATGAACCAGGAAGGCTTCGGCCGCCCGGTCTTCGGCAACGCGGAGGAAGAGGAGTACGTCTCCATCGGTGACTCGGTCACGGTCTTCGACGTCGCTCACCCCGACGAGATCGACGTCCAACTGGTCGTCGCCGCCGACGGAACGGTTCTCCTGCGCGAGGTGGGGCGGATCTACATCGCCGGTCTCACCCGGACCGATCTCCAGAGCTTGCTCACTCGCAAATACGACCCCTACTTCCAGGACTCGCCCGAGATCGTCGTCGAGATCTCCGCCTCGCAGCGCGTGTTCTGGGTCCTGGGTGAAGTCGCCCGTGAAGGCTCCTTCCCGTTCAAGGGGAACCAGAACATCATCGACGCGGTCGTCGACGCGCGTCCGAAGCCGACCAGTGCGAACCTGGGTCGGATCCTGCTGATTCGAGCGGACCCCAACGATCCGCTTCGCTTGCCCTTCAACTTCCACGACCTCGTCATCCAGGGCGACTCCAGTCTCAACTACGTCCTGCAGGAGAACGACATCGTCTGGGTTCCGCCGACCCTCATGGCGGAGTTCGGCTTCTTCCTGCAGAAGATGCTCTTCCCGGTGACAGCGGTCCTCCAGTCCCTGGGGAACGGCCTGTGGGGCGGCCGTCGTGGCAACGTCCGCAACAACGGCAACCGCGCGTTCGGATTCGGGGGACTCTTCTGAGATGGCAGTCGAGGTCGAAGCAGCAGGGCAGGTCGATGAATTCATCCGCATCCTCAAGAGGAGGAAGTGGCTGCTCATCGTTCCCGTCGTCGTGATCGGCTCCCTCGGGTCGTTCTACGCGGTGGTGGTGCCGAAGAAGTACGTCTCCGAGATGAAGGTGATGGTGGGGAACCCCGGCGAAGCCGGGCTCGTCGCCACCGGGTCCAGCGAGGAGCAAGGCGCGGTCGCCAAGTTCAGCATTCGCTCGACGGAGCGCGTCCGCTCCGTTCTCGAAGGGCTGGCGTGGGACAGCTACGAGGTCCTCGGATCACAGGGCAAGCGCCAGTACATCCGTGATCTCCGGGACGGCCTTCGCGTGGAGACCCCGAGCATGCCGAAGGGAGCCCGTCAGCAGCTCGTCGAGATCTCGTTCAAGGCCGACTCCGGCGACATGGCGTACGAGTTCGTGACGCAGCTCTTCAGGAGCTGGAAGTCCGAGGTCCTCGACTCCCAGAAGAATCAGGCGCGGAACGAACGGGACGAGATCAAGAAGCTGCTCGACGACCAGCGCCGTGAGCTGGCGCTGAAGGCCCAGGAGATCGAGGACGAGCGCACGAAGTGGAACATCCCTCCGCCGCGCGCGCGCGGTGACGGCGGCTACGAACTCTCCATCTCGCCGGTCTTCAGCGAGGCCGAGCAGCTGACGCAGCGCATCCTCGAGCTGGAGGACGCCATCGATCAGGCGAGGAACGCCGTGGAGCGCGAGCGCCTCAGATGGGCCCGCATGCCGCTCGAGGCGCCCGTCGGCGAGAAGCCGAAGACGCCTGCGCAGCAGGAGATCGAGGCCGTCAAGAAGATGATCGCCGGTCTCGAACTCGAGCAGCGAACGAGCGGGCTTCACCCGCGCCACTCCGCCTACCGCCGGCGGGAGAAGAAGATCGAAGAGCTCCGTGGCGCCCTCAGGGAGCTCGAAGCCGACTCCAGCGCGGCAGGTCTCGAGCCCGACGCGATGGTCGAGAACGTCGCGCGCCTCGACCTTTGGGAGAAGATCCTCCAGGACGAGGACGCGATCAAGCAGCTCGAGGTGGACCTGACGCGAGTCAGGGAGCGCGAGTCCGACGCGAGAGGCCGTGCGTTCCAGCTCAACGTCGCCTACTCCAAGATCGAGCAGCTCATCTCCGAGGTCCGCGAGCTCGAGACCCGCATCTCGACGCAGGCGCAGAAATACGACGAGGCGAAGCGTCGCGTCTCGAAGCTCTCCGACTCGGAAGGGGGGAACTTCGAGGTCCTGGAGAAGGCGGAGGTCCCCGTCGAGCCAACCGACCCGAACCCCTGGGTCATCGCGATCGGGTCGATCATCGTCAGCCTCGGGCTGGGTCTCGGTATCGGGGTTCTGAAGGAGTACGGCAAGACCGTCTTCCGCTCGCCGCGTGAGATCGCACGTATCCTCCCGCACCCCGTGCTCGGACGGGTCAACACGATCCGAACGAGGCGAGAGCGCTTCCAGACCTTCCTCGTCCAGGCAACGCTCGCCAGCGGCTCCACCGCCTTCCTCGTCAGCGTGGCCTACGTCACCTGGGCGTACGGGGCGAACGGTGGAAAGGGCCTGACCAAGCCCGTGATCGATGCGATCGAGAGCGTCCGCGAGATGCTCTCGTGAGACCCGGGCCCGTCCCACCGAATCCAGCGACCAGTTGAATGCGCGACCTGCTCGTCGCTCTCTTCGTCCTCAGTTCCCTGCCTGTGGCGTTCAAGCGTCCGGTGGCGGGTCTGATGGTGTTCTCGCTGCTCGCGTACATGCGGATCCAGGACCTCACGTGGGGGTTCGCGCGATTCACGCGCTGGTCGCTCTACGTCGCGCTCATCATGTTCGCGGGGTGGTTCGTCCAGCGAGACCGCAAGGGTCCGATCTGGACCATCCGTACGGCCCTTCTGCTCTTCCTCCCCGCGTGGATGTTCATAGGGCTGGTGGAGTCACGCGGCCTCCTCTACGCGGTCACTTCGAAGAACCTCGTCGAGTACTCGAAGATCATCGGCATCGCGATCTTCTCGATGATGGTGGTCCGCCGCCGCGAGCACCTGCGCGCCATGATGTGGATCATCGGGGGCTCCTTCGCGTTCTTCGGGGTCAAGAACGGCGCGGCGGCGATCGCCTCGGGCGGCAGTCTCTACATCATCCGCGGGCCTGGCGGAATGCTGGAGGACAACAACGACTTCGCACTGGCCCTCGCGATGTCGCTCCCGGTGCTCGTCGCTCTCGCGACGTCCGAGACGAACGGCTACTACCGCAAGTGGCTGAAGTTCTTCGTGCCCTTCACCATCATGAGCGTGCTCGCCACGCGCTCCCGCGGAGGGTTCCTGTCGACAGTCATCGCCACACTGGTGCTCGTTTGGCGCTCCAAGAACCGGGTCGCGGGCCTCGCGCTCATGGGGCTCGCGGGCACCCTCGGCGTCATCGGACTGGCGAACTCGGAGATCTTCGATCGCCTCGAAACGCTCAGGAACGTCGAGGAGGACGGCTCGGCCATGGGGCGCTTCGCTGCGTGGAGGGTCGCGGGCCGCATGATCCAGGATCAGCCCTTCTTCGGCGTGGGCTTCAGCCAGTTCCAGGCGAACTACCTCGACTACGGCGAGCGCGTTCTCGCGCGGGAGGACGGGACCCGCGTGGCGCACAACGCGTATCTGCAGATCTGGTCGGAGGGCGGCACGCCCGCGTTCATGGCCTACGTGGCGCTCCTGGTCCTCTCGATCCTCTCGATCCAGCGGCTGAGGAGAGAAGCGAATCGTCTCTACGAGCGAAGCTGGATCCAGTCCTATTGCACGGGGTTCGAAGGAGCGCTGATCACTTTCCTGTTCGGCAGCACGTTCCTGAACCGTGCGCACTTCGATCTCATCTACCACTACTTCGCGCTGATCATCTCTTTCGAGGTCATCGCACGGCGTGAGATGGCGAAGCCACTCTCGTCGCTCGAGTCGAAGAAGCGTGGAATCGGCGGCAATCTCGTTCGCCGCGACGGGCAAGGGTTCCGCAGCAGGCCCACCCTCAAGCGTGGCTTCCGGACCACCGACCTCACGCCCCGCGGGTACGGCGTGGGCGGCGGAGCGTCACTGGCCGACAAACAGGAGGGCTGAGCGCTCGTCTGCGCCGCGATTCGTCTCATGTGCGGTCTGACAGGATTCGTGGCGCGCTCCGGCAACGTCGACGGCCAGCTCTCGCGACTCCGTGCGATGACGGATGCGATTCAGCATCGCGGGCCCGACGACGAGGGACACCTGTTGCGCGGTCCCTTCGCCCTGGGATTCCGACGCCTGTCGATCATCGATCTCGCGGGCGGTCACCAGCCGATCGAGTCCGCGGACGCCGAACTCGCCGTGATGGGCAACGGTGAGATCTACAACTTCCGCCCGCTGCGCGCGGAGCTCGAGGCCAAGGGCGCGCGGTTCAGGAGCGGCTCGGACATCGAGACGATCCTGCACCTCTACGCGGACTGCGCCTCGCCCAACGGTCCGATCGAGGACGCGGCGGCCGTGGCCTCTTCACTGATCGGCATGTACGCCTTCGCGATCGCCGATGGCCGGGACGCGAACAATCCGCGGCTCGTCCTCGGACGAGATCGCCTCGGGATCAAGCCGCTCTTCTGGGCGGAAACCGCGGAGGGCATCGTCTTCGGCAGCGAGGTGAAGTGCTTGCTCGCCTCCGGGATGGTCGAGCGCGAGATGCGGCGCGAGGCCCTTCTCGACTACCTGGTGCAGGGCTACGTCGGCGGACCGGAGAGCGCCTGGACCGGGGTGCAGCGCCTGGCGCCCGGAACCGTGTTGACCTGGAGCGCGAAGGACGGGGTGCGCACCCAGCGGTACTGGGACCTCCCGACGGACGCGCTCCGGGAGACTCCTGATCCCGGGGAGATCCGGGACTGCGTCGATCGTGTCGTGGAGGATCGGCTCGTCGCGGAGGTGCCGCTCGGCGCCTTCCTCTCGGGGGGGATCGACTCCAACGCCGTCGCGCACTCCATGGCTCGCTGCCTCGACGAGGCGCCGGTCCTCTGCACCGTCGGATTCCAGGAGAAGTCGCACGACGAACTCGGCGTCGCGCGGGCCACCGCGCAGAGCCTCGGGGCCGTCCATCACACCGAGATCCTGGAGCCGGACCCCGAGGCCGCGATCTCCGAGCTTCCCTGGTACTTCGACGAGCCCCTCGCCGATCCCTCGACCGTGCCGACGTGGCTCGTCTCCAGGGTCGCGCGGCAGCACGTGACGGTGGCGCTGTCGGGCGATGGCGGAGATGAGACCTTCGCGGGCTACCGAAGGTACGTTCACGACGTGGCGGAGAACCGAGTCCGCGCGCTGGTGGGGGCGCCCGGCCGTGGGTTCGCGCGCGCAGCGGGGCGTCTCTACCCCAAGCTCGACCGGGCGCCGCGGGTCCTCCGCGCGAAGTCCTTCCTCACGAACGTCGGCGCCGATCCCGCGCGCGCGTACTGGAACAGCGTCAGTCACATGTCGCGGAGCGCAGCCGCAGCCCTTCTCGCCGGAGATCTTCGAACGGCGCTCGAGGGACACGATCCGTTCGACGCGTTCGAGGCCCACTACCAGCGGCCGGACATCGACTGCCCCCTGTATCGGGCCCAGTACGCGGACGTGCACACGTGGCTCACCGATCGAATCCTCGCGAAGGTCGATCGGGCGTCCATGGCGGTCTCTCTCGAGGTCCGCGTACCCCTGCTCGACCATCGCTTCGTCGAACGCTTCGTCCACATCCCGGCGGCGGACAAGGTCAGAGGGGGCCGCGGCAAGCACGCCCTGCGCGAGGCCATGCGTCCGCGCCTCCACGGTGAGGTGCTGGACGGCAAGAAGCGAGGCTTCGACACCCCGCTGGAGGCCTGGATCCGCGGCCCGCTCAAGGAGGCCACCCGGGACGCGCTCGAGTCGCTCCCGGAGGACTGGTTCGATCGAGGGGCGCTTCGTGGCGCCTTCGAGGCCCACATGTCCGGCCGCACCAACCACGATCGTCTGCTCTGGAGTCTCCTCGTACTCGAGCACTGGCGGCGCCGTCACGAGGTCGCCCGCATCTCCGCCTGATGCGTATCGCGGTTCTCACGAGCCTCTATCCCTCGCCGGAGGCGCCCTTCGAGGGGCTGTTCGCCGCCCGCAAGTGGGAGGGGATGGTGGGCCGCGGCCACGACGTACGGATCACTGCCCCGCTGCCCTGGGCCCCTCGGATCCTGGCAGGTCTTCTGCCCGCGGATCGCGCGCGGGTCGCGCGGGCTCCCCGGGTGGAGACGCGTGGTGGGATCCGGGTTCGCAGGCCCCGCTACCTCCACCTCCCTGGATCGGGAGCGCGAAACGCGGCGCGCTTCGCCGCGGCCGGTCTCCCGCTGGTGCTGGAGGACCCGAGCTTCACGCCGGACGTCGTGGTGCTGGACTACGCGTGGCCCGCGGCCGCGGCCGCGCCTCGGCTCGCCGAGCTGGGGGTGCCGGTCGTCGTCAACGGCCGCGGGAGCGATGTGCTCCAGGTGCGAGACGTACCAGCTCTTCGCCCGGCCCTCGCGCGGGGCCTCGCCGCGTCGACGGCGATCACGGCGGTCAGTCAGGATCTCCTCGACGCGATGGGGGAGCTGCGAGTGGAGGCCCGACCGGCCGGTCCGGAGCGCCCACGGGTGCTCACGCCGAACGGAGTGGACGGCGCGGCCTTCCGCCCCGGTGACCGAGCGGTCGCGAGAGCCCGCGTCGGCGAGGACGCCGGTGGCGAGCTCGTGGTCGTCATCGGCCACCTGATCGCCCGGAAGGACCCTCTGCTCGCGCTGCGTGCGTTCCACGCGGCGGACCGGGGCGACGCGCGGCTCGTCTTCGTCGGCAGAGGACCTCTCGCGAGCGACCTGCGCACGGAGGCCGAACGGCTCGGGATCGGCCACCGCGTCTCGCTGGCCGGAGAGCGGCCGCCGGAGGAGCTCGTCGACTGGTACCGGGCTGCGAACGCGCTCCTCTTGACCTCGTCCCGTGAGGGCCGGCCGAACGTGGTGCTCGAGGCGCTCTCCTCCGGGTGCCCGGTCCTCGCGACCGCGGCCGGAGGCACCGCGGAGGTGCTTCCCGATCACGAGCGCATGCTCGCGCGCACGCGCCGTCCGGAGGAGATCGGTCAGATGCTCTCGGATCTCCTGGATTCGCCCCCTGCACCCGACAGACTGCGGGCTGCCGTGGAGCCACTCTCGTGGGCGGCGAGCCTCGACGCGCTGGAGGCCCTCCTCGCCGGGCTCGCGTCACGATCGGCGGAGACGCCGGAACGATGAACATCCTCTACCACCACCGCACCCAGGCCGAGGACGGGCAGGCCGTGCACATTCGCTCTCTCGTCCGTGCCTTCGAGGGGCTCGGCCACGGGGTCAGGGAGGTGGCGCTCGTGGAGAAGACCGGCGAAGCGGACCCGGCGAGGGGGGAGACGACCGCACCTGGCGGCGCCGAGGGCGAGGGCCGGGCGTTTCCCTGGTCGCTCGTCGGGCAGGTGCCCAGGTTCGTGCGCGAGGTGGCCGAATACGCCTACACGGTCCCGGCGGCGAGGCGCCTTCGCGCCGCGATCGCGGAGGGCCGACCGGACTTCATCTACGAGCGCTACGCGTTCGGTAACGCCGCCGGCGTCAAGGTGGCGCGCTCCGAGGGCATCCCCCTCGTGCTGGAGGTGAACTCGCCCATGGTGCTGGAGCTGTCTCGAACCCGAGGGCTCTCCTTCCCGCGCCACGCGCGCCGCGTGGAGAGGTCGATCTTCAAGAGCGCGGACCGCGTCGCCGTGGTGACCCGCGTGCTCGGCGACATGCTCGTCGACATGGGCGTCGATCCGGACCGGGTCTTCATCACCCCGAACGGGGTCCACCTCGACCAGTTCGCGAGTCCCGATCGCGAGGCCGCGCGAGCGGATCTCGGGATCGGCCACGTCGATGGTCCCGTGCTCGGGTTCACCGGCTACTACCGTGACTGGCATCGCCTGGACCTCGTGATCGACGGGATGAAGGACGATGCGGCCCTGGGCCATGCGCACCTCGTGCTGGTGGGCACCGGACCCGTCGAGGAGGAACTCCGGGACCGCGCCGTTCGGCGAGGCGTCGGGCAGCGCGTCCACTTCGCAGGGACGCGGCCGCACCACAGGATCCCCGCGATCCTCCCCGCCTTCGACGTCGGCCTCGTGCCGGCGATCAACCCCTACGCATCTCCTCTGAAGCTGCACGAGTACATGGCCGCCGGCGTCGTCCCGGTGGCCCCGGACCAGCCGAACCTGCGCGAGGTCCTGACGCACGGCGAGGACAGCCTGCTCTTCCCCCCCGGTGACGGCGCTGCCCTCAACGAGGCCCTGGGGCGTGTCGCCGCGGACGCGTCTCTGCGCGAGACCCTGGGGGCGGCCGCGAGGTCCGCGGTCACGGAGCGTGACCTGACCTGGGAGGGCAACGCTCGCAGGGTGGTTTCCGAGGTCGAGTTGATCGATAAGTGAGCGGGGAGACGATGCTCTCCCCACGCGCCTGATGACCGAGCCCCGCCGCCACGCACTCTCCTTCGACGTCGAGGAGTTCTTCCACGTCGCGAACCTCAGCCACGCGTTCCCCAAGGAGCGCTGGGACGAGGTGCCCTCGCGCCTCGACGTCGGGATGGACGCGCTCCTCTCGCTCCTGGACAGGCGCGGCGCGCGGGCGACGATGTTCTTCCTCGGCTGGGTCGCCACGCGCCGGCCGGATCTCGTGAAGCGCTGTCACGACGCTGGTCACGAGATCGCCAGCCACGGCTGGGAACACGAGTTCTTGTGGGACCTGGAGGGACCGGATGGATTCCACGAGCACCTCGCCCTGACCGAGGACGCGATCGAAGCCGCCGGCGTTCCGCGCCCGGTGGGCTTCCGGGCCTCCACCTTCACCTTGACCCGGCGCACGTGGTGGGCGTTCGACGTGCTCGCCGAGCGGGGCTACCTGTACGACTCGAGCGTGCACCCCGTACGTCATCCAACCTACGGCGTGCCCGACTTCGAACCCGGGATCTCCACCGTGGAGACCGAGAGAGGGTCCGTCATCGAATTCCCCGTGACCACCCTCCCCGTGGGCTCGAAGAACGTGCCCATCGGCGGCGGGGGCTACTTCCGGCTCTTCCCCGGGCCGCTGCATCGCGCCGCGATCTCTCGCGTGACGCGCATGGGCAGGCCGGTGGCGATCTACCTCCACCCGTGGGAGTTCGATCCGGACCAGCCACGGATCCCCGCGCCAGCCTTCAAGAAGTTCCGGCACTACGTGGGCCTGTCGAGGAGCCTCGATCGCCTCGACGCGCTGATCAGCCGCTGGCCTTTCGGCACCATGCGCGAGGTGCTCGAAGGCGAGGGCGCGCTGAGCCTCTGAAGGCTCGATCGGCGGGATTCAGGACCCCGAGCGCGCCTCGGTGGCAGCGCGGGAGACGCTCTCGAGAGTCTCCAGGAGAACCGGGACGTAGAGCCGGTCCTCGACGAGCGGCCTGAGCTCGTTCACGAGCGCGGCGATCGTACGGTCGTCGGCGTCGGAGCCGCGCCTGGAGAGCGCCGCGGCGTACGCGAGACCCAGCTCGACGATGTCGACGGTGTCGGCGCTCCGATCGCGCCTCTGCCACAGCTGCGCGAGGCGCTCCACGAGCCGGTTGGCCATCTGGCGCTCCGCGGCGACGCGGCGCTCGTGCTCCTTGATCCCCGCCTGGCTGAACCGCTCCAGCTGGTTCGGGGTCAGTGGTGAGGTGGCCGGCACGTTGAGTTCTCCAAGGGCGCGCAGGAACGAAGAGCGCGAGTTCGAGGCGCCGTCGAGGCGGCTCGCCTGCCGGAGAAGCGGATCGATCTCGCGGAGATTGGCGCCCCTGCTCAACAGGATCTCAGCGAGGGCGTAGTACGCGTCTGCACTCGGCTCGATGGCGAGCAGGGTCTCGTACACCTTTCGGGCGCGGTCATCGTCTCCGTCGAGCCGGGCGAGCTCACCTGTCAGCCGGAGGAGTTCGACGTTGCCGGGTTCCTTGATGGACTCGCCCTGGACCAGGTCCGATGCGACTTCGAGGGCGAAGGGCGCCAGGAATTGCACCCAGGCCTGGGTCGAGCCAGGGCGCAGAGCGTTGAGCGGCCGCTCGCCGGCGACCCGCTGGAGTTCCGTCAGCAGCCCACGGGCACGGCGGCCGCGCTCGCCCTCCTTCACGTCGAGCAGCTCGAGCTCCGCGAGGGCGATCAGGGGATCGTGGGGGTACCTGGAACGTAGATCGCGAAGCATCCGTCGGGCGTCCTCGGCGGTGAGCGTGCCGCGCGCGCCACCACCGGCGAGGGCGAGGCGGATCGCGTCCACCAGGGACTCCAGGGCGTCGTTCTCGTAGACGCCGAGGTCTTTCATCGCGGCGGCGTGCAGGTACTGCGCTGCGAATGCCGGCGCGCCCGCCTGGAGCTGCAAGAGGCTGAGCATGATCCGTCCCGTGATCGCGTCAGCGCCCTCCAATCTCGCGAGGGGCAAGAGGGCGCGGATCGCCTCGGCGTAGCGTGAATCACCGGCGAGTTTCCCTGCCCTCGCCATCCGGACCTCGACGTCGTTGGCGATGAGCCGGGCCGTCATGGCGTCCAGCCTCCGGGTCCTCGCCCGCACCACCTCCGGGTGGAGCGGCGCCGTGGGGTGGACCGCTTCGGCCCGCTCCACGTTCAGGTCGTGGCCAGGGCCGAAGCGAGGATGGTCACGAACGAGTTCCGCCAGGATTCGAGAGATCTCGGATTCGTCACCCGAGGACGAGGCCACCTCGATCTGAAGGAGCGGGCTCCAGATGGTGCTCCCCGTCGCTGCCGCGTGCGCTGTGAGGCGCGGGCGGGTCCAGGGCAGGAAACCCGGCTGACGACTCGCGAGGAACAGGGCGATCGCGTCGCGGGGGTCGCGCGTCTCGCGAGCGCCCGGCCCGCAGAGGAAGACCGAGAGATCTTCGGCCGCCGCATCACCGAACCACTCACCAAGGACGACGTCACCCGAGACGAGGGTCGTCGCGGCCGCGTCCAGCAGTGCCCAGTACGGATCGCGCGGGTTCGCTGCGAGGCTCGCAGCGGCAGAGCGCGCTCCCTCCTCGAGCTCCTCACCGAGAAGCTCGAGAGCCGTTGCCTGATAGCGGTCGGGCTCGAACCTCGACCGCTTGATGCTGTCGACCAATCGCGGGAGCGAGGTCCAGTCACGCTCGGAGACAGCGAGGAGGATCGCCGCGATCTCGGGCGTGCCGTCGGTCAGGTAGGGCTCCGCCCGCAGGATGGACTCCCTGGTCGCGTCGACGCCACGCGCATCGCTCAAGACGAGGTCGACGAGCACCCTGCGCGTGTAGAAGCCCGGCGTCCGCGTCTCCGGCGTCGAGTCGAGCTGCTCGACGAGGCCGAAGGCGAGGCGCGTGGCCCCGGCGCGCATCAGTTCGTCGATCGAGTCCAGGTAGACCCGGCTTCCGAGGGGCAGGGGGTGGTGATCCACGAGCTCGCGTACGTGCGCCGTGACAGCCTCGGTGCGACCGAGCCCCAGAAGCGCACGAAGGCGGAGCAGGTCCGCTTCCGCGCTGGTCTTCGCGCGGCCGTTGAGACCATCCAGCGCGGTCAACGCTCCCTCGTAGGAGCCGGACTCGAGGAGCAATCGCGCAGAGACCAGCCGGAGTCCCGCCGGGGCCGCCCCACCCTCGAGGCCGTCGATCGTCCTGAGCGCGGTCGCGATCTCTCCGTTGGCCATGTGCCACTGTGCGGCGGCCGCCCTGCCGAAGCGCTCGGGCGACGCGTGGATCGCGCGAAGGAGAGCCTCGCCTTCGAGGCTCTCGCCATCGATCTGGTCGAGGAACCCCTCGACCGTCTCATCGACCCCCGCCAGCTCGATCCGCCGCAGGATATCGGCGACGACCGAATACCTCCCCGGCTTCGAGAGCTTCGCACCGATGATCACGTCGAGGGGCGGGACGAGGTCCGGGTAGTTCTCCAAGGCCTTGCGCGCAGCCTGGATCGCGGCGGAGGGCCGTCCGTTGTCGAGGTGATCCTGGGCGACTCTCGTCTGGATCGAAGCGCCGAACGCACCGCTGGGCAGGAACGTGCCCTGGCGAGCGGTCTGGTCGATCAATGACGAGAGAGTCGATCCGCTGTTCTCGACGTCCTTCTCTCCCAGTGAGAACCACCGACTTGCAAGCGTCGAGGTCATCGAGGGGTCGAGGCTCATGGCCCGGGACAGCGCCTCCTCGGCGGCCCCCACGAGTTCGGCGGCCTCGAGCAGCTCTGCGTAATCCGCCCATGCCTTCGCCGATTGCTCGGGGTACTCGGCCAGCGCGACGCTGAATGCGGCCCTCGCCGGGTTGGCACGCGCCGCGAGCCGATAGGCCTCCGCCGAGTAGATCGCAGCGCTCTTCCGCGCTCCCGCGAAGGGCTCGGGGTTGATCGTGTCCCACGCGAACCCCTTGAGATCCGAGGTCTTCGTGCCTCTGAAGTCATCGAGCCAGACCTGCAGGGCATCCCTGGTCCTCGTCAGTGCCGTCCGTGCTGCCGGGTCCTCTTCCTGCTCCAGCTCCTGGAGGACCGACGCAAGACGGCTGGCCTGACGCTCGTAGGCCGCGATCGCAGCGATCGGGGAGAAGAAGCCACGGGCCCAGTACATCGCGGTGTCCTCGCCGACTTCCCTGAGGCCCGCGGAAACGCTCGCGAGGGCCTCCAGCTTCCCCGACTCGAAGAGGAACTCACCGGCGGCCCTGTAGAACTCCGCGGGCGTCCCCAGGTCCCAGTCCCAGCCCCTGACCAGAGCCTCGACCTCCATGACCCTCTGACCCGCTGCGAGGGCACGCAGGAAAGACATCGCGGTCTCCGAATCGAATGCGACGGATGGAGCGCGGCGCGCGATGGTCTGGAGCTGGATCGCCAGGTCGAGTTGGCCCGCGCGCTCGAGGGAGTTCGCGAGGCGGACAACCGCGTCCGGGGTCAGATCGACCGCGAGTGACTGGCTGTACGCAGCCCTCGCCACGCTGAACCACTGGCGCGGCTCACCGATGTTCTCCATCATCCAGCGCAGCTCCACCTCTTCAGCGGTGTCGAAGACGCGGGCGAGCTGAACTTCGAGCTCCTCGATCTCGGGATCACGCGGGTCTCGCGACACGAGGCTCACCAGCAGCTGGCTCGCGCGCGTGAACTGGTCCGCGGTCAGCTCCCTGCGCGCCCGGTCGAGGAGCTGGTCCAACCCCGGCTCGTTCTTGGCGCGGCCCTGTCGGGCGATCTGCTCCGCGAGGTCCCCCTTGAGGAGCCAGACCTCGGCGTTGCCCGGATCCTGAGCGGTGAGCTGCTCGACGCGCTCGAAGGCCGCCAGCAGTTCTCCATCGTCGCTCTGGAGGCGGACGGCTTCGAGGGCCAGGCTCTGGACGATGGGCGCGTGGCCGGGCAGGTCGCTGGAGCCGGTCTCCGCTTCGTGGGACGCGATCAAGCGCTCCACGTCCTGGCGAGCGCGCTCCAGGCTCCCGATGCTCTCGTACACGTCGGCGCGGGCCCGGAGCAGATCGCGCTCGAGCTCCAGCGTGAGCTGGCCCATGCGCCCCTCGAGGGCCTTGTCCAGCTCACGGAGGGCTTCTGCGGAGTCGAACAGCGGACGACCCATCTGGCGTCGGACGTTCTCCAGCATTCCTGCGGGTGACACGGGCTCGCGCGTCGTGACGACGGCCACGCCGATGCCGCCGGCGGAGAGGGCGAGCAGGAGTGCGGTAGCGGTGGTCCACTTCATGGGTCGGGGGAGGTTAGCGCCCGGAGGCGGGCTCCGCGTGCGGATCGGAGCAAGTTGGGGGAACGTGGGGGACGGGCCGTGCAGTCGCCGGGCTCGGGCCGTCGCTCATCGCTCGAGAGCAGCCGGCGTCTCGCCGGGGCAGGGGGCGAGCAGGCCGTACTTGCGCATCTTGTTGAACAGGGTCGAGCGGTTGATCCCGAGGTCCTTCGCAGCGCGGTCGCGGCGACCGCCATGGCGCGTGAGCGCCCGCTCGATGAGGAGACGCTCCGGGCCCTCGAGCGCCTGCTTGAGGGGGACGACCCTGGTGAGGTCCGTCAGCCACTCGAGACCCAGGGGCAGGGTGCCCTCGCCCGAACGCCCGAAGGCCGCCTTCTTCAGAAGCTCCTCGTCCAGGTCCTCCGTCACGAGCTGACGACGGACCCCGCCTCGCGACCCGGGAGCGGCGAGCAGGACGGCGCGTTCGAGAGCGTGTTCGAGCTGGCGGACGTTCCCGGGCCAGTCCTGGGCCGCGAGGATCGTGAGTGCTCCCTGATCGACCCCGCGGATCGGCTTGTCGTACTCCGCAGCGAATCGCTCCACGAACGACGCTGCGAGAGGAGCGATGTCGCGGGCGCGGTCGCGCAGCGCGGGGATCCCGACCTCCACGACCTTCAGACGCCAGTAGAGGTCCTCGCGGAACTCGCCGTCAGCGACGCGAGCGGCGAGGTCGGCATTGGTGGCCGCGACGATCCGGACGTCCGTCGTCCTGGTCGTCGACTCCCCGACGCGCTCGAACATGCGGTCCTGGACGACCCGAAGGAGCTTGACCTGGAGCTCCGGCGGGGCGCTGTCGATCTCGTCGAGGAAGATCGTGCCGCCGTCGGCGGCTTCGAAGCGCCCGGCCCGCGGTCCGGTCGCGCCGGTGAAGGCCCCCTCCGCGTGACCGAAGAGCTCGGCCTCGAGGAGCCCGCCGGGTAGAGCGCCGCAGTTCACCTCGACGTAGGCGTTGTCGGCCCGGCTGGAGGCCTGGTGGAGGGTGCGCGCGAGAAGCGACTTGCCCGTCCCGGTCTCCCCGAGGATCAGAACCGTCGCGCGGGTGTCGGCCACCGACTCGAGCGTGCGCAGGACGTCCTGGAGCGCGTGGTCGCGGGTCACGACGCTGCCGAAGGAGAAACGCCCGTCGAGCTCGTCCCGGAGCGCCTGGTTCTCCGCGCAGAGCGAACGGGCCTCCAGGGCTCGCGCCACGCCGGTGGTGATGTCTCCCTCGGAAGGGTCTGCGGGGAGCGCCTGGACGTCGAAGGATTCCGCCCTGGACTGCGCGCCGATGAGGACGACGGCTGGCTCGGACGCGAGTGACTGCAGGGCCGTGACGTCCTCGTCGTCCACCTGGTCACCTTGAACCAGCACGACCTCGAAATGATCGCCCCCTTGCAGGAGCGCCTCGAGGCCGGGGCCTCCGTCGTGGTGCCTGGCGCCCGCGCCGCGGCTGGAGAGAATGGCCGACGCGCCGCGCCCGCGCTCCACGTCCCCGTCGATCACGAGCACCTTGCGACCCCTCAGAGGGGACACTCCGGACGCTCGCCGGGGATAGGGCCGCGGCGCGAAGGCGGGGCTCGGTCCATGGTGGCCGTCGTGATCCATGTCGAATTCCTTCGACATGCGCGGTGGGGAACCTGAACGCGGGTCGAGCCCCCTGGACGGCCTTTCGCGGTGAGGCTCGACGTGGGACGAGAGGGAGCGTCAGGCCCGCTCCGGGGCCCGCATGAGCTCCAGGGTGAAGCCCACGGTGCCTCCTTCACGCTCCCCGAAGAGCAGATCGCCGCCCTGGCCGACGGCGATGGCCCCGGCGGCCGCGAGGGCGTTGGCCCCGATTCCTGGCAGGACGTCCCGGACCGCGTAGGGCTCCATGACCTCGGCCGGGTCGCGTCCGAGGAGGGGGCCGGGAGGGAACTCCACGTCGAGCGTCACGGCCGGGCCTTCGGTGATCACCTGGACCCGGACCACGTCGCCGGAGCCGCCGCAGGCGAGGGCCGTTTGGAGGGTGGCGTCCACCGCGCACGCGACGAGGGCCTTGTCGGCCGACACCGTCGGGGTCTCGCCCTTCACCCGGAACAGGAGGCGCGGCGCGTCCGGCGAGGCGCCGGCGAGCTGGCCGAGCTGTTCCTCCACGTGGACGGCCAGGTCGAAGTCCTGGTTGCGGTGGGCGGGGGGAGCCGCCACGAGACCCAGGGTCCGGCAGAACTGGCGCAGGCGAGCGAGTTCGGCCTCCATGCCGAATTGAGCGTGGTTGGTCCGCGCGCGGAGCTCGAGGGCCTGGACCATGTCGGCGAGATCCGCGATCTGCCGCTTGAGCCAGGGCGGCCGCGCAGCGCCCGTCGCGCGCGCGCCGGCGCGCTCATCCACCGCTTCAGCGTCCGGCGCTGCGTCGGTCGGCATCTTCAGCACGACCTGATCGAGAAGCGCTTCCTGCGCATCTTCAGCGCCGGGAGCGTCTGCTCCGGGACCGGCGTCGGGATCGGACCCTGCCTCTGCTTCGAGGAGCTCGGCGATCGCGTCGAGTTCCGCTGTGGCTGCCTCGAGAGCGTCTTCCACTTCCTGACCCAGCTCGGTCTCCGCGGGCGTCGTCGGCTCCTCGTGCGGCACATCGGCAGGGCTGAAGAACGCGTCGAGCTCTTCAGGCGTGAGGAGCGGCTCGGAGGCGGGGAGGTGCTCCGCCGAGGGGGCCGCGCGCGGAACTCCGGCGGCGGCTTCGCCGTTCTGGCGGATCCTGCTGCGGAGGAAGGCCGAGCGAGGCTGGCTCCCCGGCCGCGAGCCGAAGCGCTGGGCGACGCGGCTGGCCTGACCGTCTCGCCGGCGATCGTGAGATCCGTTCCCGCCGATCTGGGCCTCCTCGATCGGCTCGCTGCGGAGGATCGCCTCGATGGCGGAGAGCTCTTCGTCGAGGTGACCGGATGTCGCAGGCGAGCCTGTCGGGGCCAACTCGGACCAGGCGAGCACCTCGTCGGCGTTGGCGCCGGCTCCCGCGATGCGTCTGGCTCCGGCCTCGCTCCCGACGAGGACCAGTCGGCGACGATCACCGTCCTCGAGCCAGCGGCGGACGAAGCCGGCGTCACCGACCGGGAGTCCGTCCGCGTCCGCCACGAGCACCGCCTCCCGGTCCGCGCGCTCGACCAGCAGGTCGGCGGCGTCCTCGAGCACCGCCGGCGCCCCGAACGAGCTCTGGCCCTCCTGGGAGCTCCCCAGGCGTAGGAAATCGAAATCGAGGCCCGTCAGAATGGGGCCTGGAAGGCGATCCGATCGAATCACCAGGAATCGGGGAGGCATGCCGCGCCGCATCACGCTCCGATTTTAGACACATGCGTCCCATCATTTGCCCGCCGTCCTGTCCAAGGGGCCCCTCCGAGCGGATCTGGAGGCCGACGAGCGGTCTCATGAACGCTCTCGCGACCCTCCCAGGCTGGCTTCAGTCGGCCAGTGCATCGCGCCGAAACACTTCCCTGCCCGCTACCTTCTGCGCGCGATGACGGCCTCTCGACCGACAGACCAGCCCCCCGAGGACCCCGCCGTCGAGGCGACCCTCGCCGATCGCAGGGCCACCAGCGAGCCCCCGCAGATCTCGCTGGTCGTGCCCGTGTTCGACGAGGAGGAGAACCTGCCGCACCTCCACGCGGAGATCGCGGAGCACGTCGGGAGCATGGGCCGGCCCTGGGAGGTCATCTACGTGGACGACCGCAGCAGGGACCGCTCGTTCCAGGTCCTGAAGGAGCTCCACGCAGGGGATCCCCACGTGAGGGTCATCCGCTTCCGTCGGAACTTCGGCCAGACGCCTGCGATGAGCGCGGGTTTCGAACACAGCCGTGGGAGCATCGTCGTGACCCTCGACGCGGACCTTCAGAACGACCCGGCGGACATCCCGGCGCTGATCGCAGAGCTGGAGCGAGGCCATGACATCGTGGTCGGCTGGCGCAAGAACCGGCAGGACGGCCTCGTGCTCCGCAAGGTCCCGTCACGCATCGCGAACCGACTGATCGCGAAGATCACCGGCTCACCGGTCCATGACACCGGCTGCACGCTCAAGGCCTTCCGGCGAGAGCTCGTCGAGAACCTGCCGATCTACGCGGAGCAGCACAGGTTCCTGCCGGTGCTGTCGTTGGCCAGCGGCGCGCGCATCTCGGAGCTGGTGGTCAATCACCGCCCGCGAATCCACGGCGTGAGCAAGTACGGCATCGGCCGTGCTGTCCGCGTGGCGCTGGACCTCTTGACGATGAAGCTGCTCAGCTCCTTCGCGCGGAGCCCGCTCTACTACTTCGCGCTCCTCGGCGTACCCTTCCTCGCCATCCCGGCCTTCTACGGCGTCCTCGTGGCGTTCGCGCCGCGGCCGGTCTCCTTCGAAAGTTCCTGGGGACAGGCCGTCATCTTCAGCCTCGGCATGACCCTCATCGCCGGCGTCTACTTCGTGCTGCTCGGACTCCTCGCCGAGCTCGTGGTGAAGGTCTTCCGCCGCAGCGACCGGGTGCTCGCGAGTCACGTGTCGGCCGCTGAGCACCAAGGCGCTGGAGGTGCAGTGTGACCGACCCCATCCTGCAGTCCGAGCGCAACCCGGGCGCGACCCCCGCACGGCCCGGGCTCGTCTCCGACGTCGACGTGACGATCGTCTTCCCCGTTCAGACCCACAAGGCCGAGCTGGAGAACGTGATCGGGGCCCTCGGTGGGGCGCTCACGGAGCTGGGACTCACGTGGGAGTGCATCCTGGTGTTCGACGGCATCAAGGGCACGCTCTGGGAGCGTGCGCTGGAGCTGCAGCGAGAGACGCGCGATCAGGTGCGGACGATCGCGCTGCACAAGCCCTTCGGCGCGTCCGTCTGCCTGTCGAGCGCGTTCGAACATGCCCTCGGCGGCCTCATCCTGACGACGCCGCCGTACGTTCAGAGCGATCCTGTCGATCTCAAGAAGCTCTTCGCCGCGATCGACGACGGCGCGGATTTCGTGACGACGTGGCGTTCGAGCCGGGTCGACTCCAAGCTGAACAGAGTCCAGTCGGGCGCATTCAACTGGGTCGTGCGCAAGGTGGTCGGGGCGTCGTTCCACGACATGAACAGCACCCTGCGCGTGATGCGCCGCGAGGTGCTGGAGCAGCTCACGATCTACGGCAGCATCTATCGCTATCTGCCGGCCGTCGCCTACCGCCAGGGCTTCCGCGTCGACGAGGTGCCGGTACGGCATCTCGTCGAGTGGGGGGGCGCCGGGATCTTCGGCGCCGGGCTCTACCTCCGCCGCGCGCTCGACCTGCTCGGGCTGATGTTCCTCGCGCGCTTCACGCACAAGCCACTGCGCTTCTTCGGGGCGCTCGGCGGCTCGCTGATGCTGCTCGGCGGGCTGATGGCCGGCACTCAGTTCGCGATGTGGCTCAGCTCGGACATGGCCTTCGGTCTCTACCAGCGCTCGCCCTTCATCGTGGGCGTGCTGCTCGGGGTGCTCGGAGCCCAGATCGTCGGCTTCGGGCTCGTCGGTGAGATCATCGTGTTCACGCAGGCGAAGAACGTGCGCGAGTACCGCATCGAGCGGATCTACGAATGACCCCGTCCAGAGGCGCCTCGGACGCTGCCCCCGCGCGCGAGCCGGCAGCGACCGCGGACCTCGTCGTCAGGCGAGCCGCGCCCGGGGACGCGGTGCGGGTGGACACCTTCGCGCTCGAGGCGCCCCGCGCGAGCTTCTTCCACGGCGCGGGGTGGACCCGCGCCGTGTGCGAGGAGTTCGGTCACGAGGACCGTTCCCTCGTCGCGGAGCGAGATG
>PKCK01000015.1 GCA_002862085.1 Planctomycetota bacterium
TGCGGGTGGACACCTTCGCGCTCGAGGCGCCCCGCGCGAGCTTCTTCCACGGCGCGGGGTGGACCCGCGCCGTGTGCGAGGAGTTCGGTCACGAGGACCGTTCCCTCGTCGCGGAGCGAGATGGTCGGGTGGTGGGCGTGATGCCGCTCGCGCTCTGCAGCGGCCTGAGCGGAGGGAAGGCCCTCATCTCGACGCCCTACGGCGTCTACGGCGGTCCGATCGGCGCGGACGGCGTCGCGGAACGCGCACTCTTCGAGGAAGCGGAGCGCGAAGCGCTCGCGCTGCGCGTCGGCCGCCTCGAGATGCGATGCCTGGAGGACCCCGGGCTCGGGCTGCCCGAGGCCGACCTGCACGCCACCTTCGTCAAGGACCTGGGTGACGACCCCGCGGGCGTGCTCCCCGGTATGCCGAAGAAGTCCCGCGCCGACGCGCGCAAGGCGCGCGAGACCCACGGGCTCCAGCTGCACGAGGGACGGTGGTACCTCCCGGATCTCGTGCGTCTCTTCCACAGGAACAAGCGAGCGCTCGGCTCTCCAGCGCTGCCCGCAAGCTACTTCGAGCGTCTCCTCGAGACCTTCGGGGACCGAGCGACGGTCCACGTCGTCAAGAAGGGGGGAGAGACGCTCGCGGCGGTCATGAGCTTCCTGTTCCGGGATCAGGTGCTCGCTTATCACTCCGGAACGGCGGAGGGCGTCGATCGCGCGTTCAAGGCCAGTGTCTTCATGTACATGGCCCTTCAGGAGTGGGCCATCGAGAACGGCTACCGGGTCTTCGACTTCGGGCGCAGTCGCAAGGACTCCGGCGCCTTCTCCTTCAAGCAGCACCAGGGCTTCGAGGCCCGTGACCTGCACTACTGCTTCCGCCTCGTGAAGGACAAGGGGCTGCCGACCTTCAACCCGTCGAACCCCAAGACGAAGATCCTCCAGCAGACCTGGTCGCGCCTGCCCTTCGGGCTGACACAGCTGCTGTCGAGACCGGCGTCGCGCTTCCTGCCCTGAGGTCGGGCGAGTTCGGCGTCGAGTGGGACGGTCGACCCGCGGGCACGAGGTTCCGAGGTCGCTCGTCGTACAGGCGCGCTATCGTGCGCGCCATGAAGCTCGCCGTGAGTCCGCTCGCCCTTCTCGTGCTCCTCGCACCAGCGTGGGGCGCCTCCGTGCAGGACGGCCCCGGGGCCGCAGAGACGGCCGCACTCTCGGTCGGGGAGCGCCTCGCCGAGCTGGTCGAGGGCGCGCTCGAGGGATCGGCGGTGCCGGGCGCGATCGTCGGTATCGCCCACCACGGCGAGCCGATCCAGGTGGCTGCCCACGGGCTACGCAAATCCAAGAGCCAGGTCGCGATCACGGCGGGAGACCTCGTTCACATCGGGTCGTGTACCAAGGCCATGACCGCGACGCTCGCGGCGCGCTACGTGGACCGCGGGCTGCTGCGCTGGGATTCGACCCTCGAGGAGGTCCTGCCCGAGCTCGCCAGCGCGGTCCACGAGGGCTTCCGCGCCGTGACGCTGCTCGACTGCCTGACCCACACCGCGGGCGTGCCGGCGAACTGCTCCTCGTGGTTCGCCCACGGGAAGTTGCCCCTGGTGAAGCGTCGTCTCGCCCTGGCGGAGACCAACCTCGCGGACGGGCCGGAGCGCGAGATCGGGAAGGAGTACGAGTACTCGAACCTCGGGTACATGCTCGCGGGCTGCTTCCTCGAGCGCGTCGGCGAGGGGACCTGGGAGGAGCTGATCGCGAAGGACGTCTTCGGGCCCCTGGGGATGACCAGCGCCGGCTTCGGCCCGCCGAACACGAAGGACGAGGTGGACCAGCCCTGGGGCCACGTGTTCCTCGGCGGCGTCGCGCTCCACCGCCAGAGCGACAACCCCGAGGCCCTCGGCCCGGCGGGACGCGTGCACCTGACGGTCGAGGACTGGAGCCGCTTCGCGCTTCAGTTCACCGAGGCGGCGGCGGCGGCGGACACGGGCGACACCCCTTTCCTCAGCGCCGACTCCCGGGCCACGCTCGTGGAGGTCCGGGCCAATCGCTATGCGTGCGGCTGGGGCGTCATGGGGACCGGCGAGGCCATCCGCCACTCCGGCTCCAACACCATGTGGTACGCCACCGTGCACGTTCGGCCCGAGGACGGGCTCGCCTATTTCGCAGCCGTCAACGCCGCCGGCGGCGACGCGAGCGAGGTCGTCGGCGAAATGATCACCGGTCTTTCGCGCATCGATCGCGCGGCGCGACGCTGATCGGATCACCCGTCGAGGGGGAGGGCGGCGGCTCCTCCCCGACTCTCGGCGGCTCCGGCGGGAGCGGGGGTCGAGCTGCCTTCCGGGCCCAGCCGCGCTGACCCGACCACCGTTCGGGCCTACACTGGCCGGCGCGCCCGCCTCGGCGCGGCCGCCCCCCGCCCATGATCATCGCCATCGACGGACCCGCCGCCTCCGGCAAGAGCACCGCCGCCCGCAGCCTCGCGAAGCGGCTGGGGATCACCTTCCTCGACACGGGTGCCATGTACCGCGCCGTGACCCTCGACGTCCTGCGCCGGGACGTGGATCCGACCGACGCCGCCGCCTGCACGGCAGTGGCCGAGGCCATCGAGATCTCCTTCGACGTCGAGGGGCGGATCCTGATCGGCGGCGCCCCGGGGGAGCCGGAGGTGCGGTCCGAGGCGGTCAACCGCCGGGTTTCCGAGGTCGCGGCCCACTCCGGTGTCCGGCGTGCGATGGTCGCGGTTCAGCGCCGCATCGGCGAGCAGGCCTCGGCCGGGGCCTCGGGTGATCTCCGGGGAGTCGTGGCCGAGGGCCGTGACATGACCTCCGTGGTCTTCCCCGATGCCGACCTGAAGGTCTTCCTGGTGGCGAGCCCCCGCGAGCGGGCCCGGCGCCGCGCCGAGGAGGAGGGGCACCCCGAGCGCGCGGCGGAGTACGAGGCGGACCTCGCTCGCCGGGACGAGTACGACAGCACCCGCGAGGACTCTCCCCTGGTCGAGGTCGAGGGCGCCCTGCGCCTGGAGACCGACGAACTGACCCCCGAGCAGGTGCTCCAGCGCCTGATCGAGGAGGTCGAGGCGCTCCGGGGCTGAGGGGCGACGTCGGCCAGGGTGGCGTCGAAGGCGGGCGACACCCCGCTCCCGGTACGGCCCCCGATCACCGTCCCCCTGGCCCTGCGGCGGTGGATTTCTCCGCCAGCGACCCGGGGAATCCGCCGACGGACCTTCCTAGCTGGGCGGCGTGGCCTTACAACGGTGCGCCTCGTTCGGCGCTGGAGCCCCTCCAGCGCCCCGATCGGACGCTCCTGGGACGGACGTCCGTGGCCTCTCCGGGGCCGGATCGTCCCCGACCGCGCGGGCGTCCCGCGCCCTCATCCAATCAACCACTGCCGTCCGCCGCGGGCGCCACCGAGACCAGGTGGACCCGGGCCGAGAGCCCGCCCCGCGCGAACCGGACGCAACCCCCCAGCTCCTTCCCATGGCCGTCGCCTCGCGCCGCGTCCGCAAGTACGAACTCGACCCCGAAGAGCTCGAGAGAATGGTCGCCGACAAGTTCGGCGATCAGAGCCTCGAGGACCTCTCCGAGAGCCTGAACGAGTCCATCGTCGACATCCGCCCCGGACAGATCGTCCAGGCCAAGGTCGACTCCGTCGACGAGCGCACCGGCCTCGTCATCATGGACGTCGGGGGCAAGGCCGAGGGCCAGATCTCCCTCAACGAGTTCGGCGAGACCCTGCCCGTCACGGGTGAGTCCTTCGAGGTCTACTTCGAGGGCCTCGACGAGAACGACATGTCGGTGCTCTCGAAGCGCCGCGCGGATCGCCTCCGGGCCTGGGAGCACGTCTCGCAGAAGTACGAGGAGGGCGACGAGGTCCAGGGTGTCGTCCAGCGCAAGATCAAGGGCGGTCTGCTCGTGGACGTGGAGGGCGTCAACGTCTTCCTGCCCGCAAGCCAGGTGGCGCTGCGCCGTACGCACGACATCTCCGACTTCATCGACGAGCCCGTCCGCGCCCGGATCATCAAGATCGACGCGGAGCGCATGAACATCGTCGTGTCGCGTCGGAAGCTCCTCGAGGAGGAGCGCCAGAAGCAGAAGGAGACCCTCCTCAAGGACATCCAGGAGGGCCAGGTCCGCATCGGCACGGTCAAGAACATCGCCGACTTCGGCGTCTTCGTCGACCTCGGCGGCATCGACGGCCTGCTGCACATCACGGACATGTCGTGGGGCCGGATCAACCACCCCTCCGAGATGGTCGAGCTCGAGCAGGAGCTCGAGGTCCAGGTGCTCCGCGTCGACTTCGACCGAGAGCGCATCGCCCTCGGGCTCAAGCAGAAGACCGCGTCGCCGTGGGACGGCGTCGAGGCGCGCTACCCGATCAACTCGAAGCACAAGGGCGAGGTGGTCAACATCATGTCCTACGGCGCCTTCGTGAAGCTGGAAGAGGGCATCGAGGGGCTCGTGCACATCTCCGAGATGAGCTGGACCCGCCGCGTCAACCACCCCTCGGAGCTCGTCAAGACCGGCGACCCGGTCGAGGTCGTCGTGCTCGAGTTCAACCACGCGAAGCAGGAGATCTCGCTCGGCATGAAGCAGGCCGAGACGAACCCCTGGGACCTCGTGGAGGAGCACTACCCGATGGGCACCGTCATCGAGGGCACCGTCCGCAACCTCACGAGCTACGGCGCCTTCGTCGAGATCGAGGAGGGCATCGACGGCCTCCTGCACGTCTCCGACATGTCGTGGACCAAGAAGGTCGCGCACCCGTCCGAGATGGTGAAGAAGGGCGACCGCCTCCAGTGCGTCGTTCTCTCCGTGGACAAGGAGAAGAAGCGCATCGCCCTCGGCCGTAAGCAGCTCACCCCCGACCCGTGGCTGGAGTCCATCCCTGCGAACTACCACGTCGGTGATCTGCTCTCCGGCTTCGTCACGAAGATCACCAACTTCGGCGTGTTCGTGAAGCTCGACGACGACCTCGAGGGCCTGCTCCACATCTCGGAGCTCACCGAGGACCGCGACGCCAAGCCGGAGGATCTGCTCCAGCCGGGTCAGAAGGTCGAGGTGCGGATCATCCGCGTCGACATCGACGAGCGGAAGATCGGCCTCTCCTTCGTCCACTCGGACTTCGAGGAGAACAAGAACCTCCCCGAGGTCCCGCCGGCGCCGGTGGAGGAAGCATCAGCGGCCGAGGCTCCCGCCGAGGAGACCCCCGCCGCCGAGGAGGCTCCGGCCGCGGAGGAGACCCCGGCCGCGGAGGAGACTCCGGCCGCGGAGGAGGCCCCGGCCGCGGAGGAGGCCCCGGTGGCCGAGGCTGCTCCGGCCGAGGAGGCCCCCGCCGCCGAAGAGGATGGCGAGACTCCGGCCGAAGGCTGATCTCCGGCGCGGTCCCGTGACCTCGCGGGATCGGGCGATATGACCGGGGGAGGCGCTCGCAGGGCGCCTCCCTCTTCTTCGTCCTCCTCACCCGTTCGTCCTCCATGGCTGCTGCCTCCCGCCTCCTCCTCGTGGCCGCCGTCGTCTGCGCTGGCGCCTGCGGAGGAGGCTCGCGCGTGGGCTCGTCGACGCCCGAGAGCGCGGCGGCTCCCGCAGCCATCGTCTCCCATCCGGCTTACCGGGCGGCCTTCGAGGCCCTGCGCACGACACTCGACGACGGTGACCTCGAAGCAGCTCGCGCGACCTCCCGGCGGCTGCGCGCCCGCCTCGAGCGAGAGCGCGCGACGCTGCCCTCGATGGAGGAAGCGAGGAAGAACGCGGGCGGGCCGCTCTCCTACCAGGTGCTCTCCGGCGAGCTCCCCGCGAAGGAGAGCGCCATGGGAGCCCTGCGCATGGTGGACGGCTTCGACATGGTCATCGAGGGGCGCGCGCGAGTGCGCGCTCTCGACTTCGCCGTGGTCCTCTCGCGCGTCGCGGGCGCCGAGCAGGTGCGCGTCGTCCTGCGAGCTCGC
This sequence comes from Planctomycetota bacterium, assembly GCA_002862085.1. Taxonomy (GTDB): domain Bacteria; phylum Planctomycetota; class UBA1135; order UBA1135; genus Saltatorellus. Next base: position 5,917 of record PKCK01000015.1, read on the forward strand.
TCCGCGTGGCCAGCACCGCTGGAGCTGCGGCCCGGCGCCGGGACGGTCGAGGTCCTCAGGACATCCCTCGAGCCGCGAGCGGGCGACGAGCGTCGCGACAGCGCGCGGATCGCTCTACCGGAGGCCACGGTGCTCCACGTACCCGCCAACGCAGAGGCGGACATCGAGCTGTGCCGGCTCGCCATCGAGGTGCCTCTCGGCGCCATCGCCACCCGCATGCGCGTGGACACGGTCTTCCTCGGCGGGACGATCCGGGAGGGCGACGAGCGCTATCCCGCTCGAGACTTCGAGGTCCGCCCTGGCCGGCGAACGGACCTCGCGGGCAAGATCCCCGCGGTGGCCCTCGGACCCGGGCCCCTGATCGACCTCGTGGAGCGCGGCCGCGCGCCCCTGGCGGCGATTCTCGAGAGGACGGTCCGGATCCCGCCCGCGCGCTTCCCCGAGACGCTCGACCGTCTGGGCGAGTCCCTTGAGATCCGGCCTCTGGAGGCGATCCGTCCGGTCGTCCCGAGTCTGCGATGGCTCGCCGAGACCGAGTCGTTCGGCCGCGACGAGAAGGCGTGGCGCGAATGGCTCCTCAGGCGCCTCGAGGAGCGGCGCCTCGCCGGGGCGCTGGTGCCCGGCTGACACGAGACGCCGCGCCGGCGCCTTGACCCCTGACCTGAGACTCTCCAGCCAGTAGAGTCCCGGCCATGACCGTCGACGCCGAGACCCTGCTCTCCGCCTTCCAGCGCGGGACGACCGACCTGATCGAGGAGAAGCAGCTCCAGGGGATGATCGCGAGGTCACTGGAGACGGGGACACCTCTGCGGATCAAGTTCGGGATGGACCCCTCGTCGCCGGATCTCCACCTCGGGCACGCGGTGCAGCTGCGCAAGCTCCGCGACTTGCAGGATCTGGGGTGTCAGATCGTGCTGATCGTGGGGGACGCGACCGCGATGGTCGGCGACCCGAGCGGGAAGAGCAAACTGCGGCCCGTGCTGACGCGTGAGGAGGTCGAGCACAACCTCCGGACCTACACCGACCAGGCCGGGCGAGTGCTCGACATGGAGAAGACCGAGGTCCGGCGGAACTCCGAGTGGTTCGATGCCATGGGCTTCGAGGAGCTCCTGAAGCTCACCACGCGCATGACCGTCGCGCAGATGCTCGAGCGCGAGATGTTCCAGACGCGGATGAAGAACGAGGAGCCCATCGGGATCAACGAGTTCCTCTACCCGCTGATGCAGGGGTGGGACTCGGTGATGGTGAAGAGCGACGTCGAGCTCGGCGGCACGGACCAGCTCTTCAACCTTCTCGTGGGCCGGCGCCTGCAGGAGCAGGAGGAGCAGCGCCCGCAGATCGTCATGACGCAGCCGCTCATCAACGGTCTCGACGGGCGGAAGATGAGCAAGTCCTACGGCAATGCCGTGGGGCTCACGGCGGACGCGAAGGAGATGACCTTCCGGATCATGCAGGTGGATGACGAGGTCATGCCCACCTGGCTGCTGCACCTCACGCGTCTCTCGCTGGAGGAGATCGAGCAGACGCTCGCGCTGCACCCGCGCGAGGCGAAGGCGCGCCTCGCCGCGCAGGTCACGGGCTTCTACCACGGCGCCGAGGCAGCAGCGGAGGCGGCGGGTGCCTTCGATCGTGAGGTCCGCGACAAGGTCCTCCCCGACGACCTCCCGCGCGTCTCCTGGCAGGCGAGCTGGGGCGAGGAACTGCCGTTGGCGAACCTCTTGAAGGAGATGGGGCTCTGTCAGTCCACCTCCGAGGCCCGCCGTGCCATCAAGCAGGGCGGGGTGAAGCTCGCCGGCGAGGCCGAGAGGGACGAGCGCGCCGCGATCGGCCGGCCGCCGGGCGAGCTTCTCGTCCAGGTCGGCAAGAAGCGCGCGGCCCACCTCGTGCCCTGATCCGGAGCTCCGGACCGCGCCGGGCCCGGGCGGGCCGCTTCGGGGCGTCTCAGTGTGGGGTCACCGGGTTCCGACCCGCCATGGCCCGCCGGTCAGCGGCGAGTGCGGGGGCGCAGGGCCCCCTGGGGGATACACTTCCGTCGCCGTGAAGGTCGTCCTCGTGAATCCCCCGAGCCCGCCCGAGTTCCGCGTCAGCCGCGGGCTGATGGGAGGCTTCGGGATGGCCGTGAACCCCGAGCTGCTCTACCCGCCGATCGAGCTGGCGCACGTGGCCGGGGTGCTGGAGGCCGAGGGGCACGAGGTGGTGATCGTCGACGCGGACGCGGCGGGGCTGGACCCCGCGGGAGCCTGCTCCCGCGTCGCGGCCGAGGGGCCCGACATGGTCGTCCTCGATTCATCGAGCACTTCGCTCGATCAGGACCTCGACCTGGCGGGCGCCGTCCGCGCTGCGACCTCGGCGAAGGTCGGGATGCTCGGGAGCCAGGTCACCTTCACGCCCGACGAGATCTTCGAGGGTGGACGGATCGATTTCGTGGTGCGCGGTGAGCCGGAGCTCACGGTCCGCGATCTCGCCCGGCGCGTGGTCTCCGGGGAGCCGGTCGGCGGCACGCCTGGAATCACTTGGCAGCAAGAGGGCGGTGACATCGTCCACGAACCCGAGCGCGAGAAGATCAAGGACCTCGACGAGCTGCCGCTCCCCGCGCGCCACCTGCTCGACAACCAGGCCTACCGCTTCCCCGGCGTCGAAGGTCCGATCACGACGGTCAAGTCGTCGCGCGGGTGCCCGCTCAACTGCACTTTCTGCGGCTACACCCTGGCCCAGGGGCTGCGCTTTCGCTTCCGCTCGCCCGGGCACGTGCTCGACGAGCTCAGCGATCTCTACTTCGAGCACGGCCTGCGCCACGTGGTCTTCCGTGATCCGATCTTCACGACCCGCAAGGACCGCATCATCGCGATCTGCGACGGCATCCTCGAGCGCGGTATGACCGAGCTCGAGTGGCAGTGCGAGACGGCGGTCAAGACGCTCGATGCGGAGCTCCTGGCGAAGATGGCAGCGGCGGGCTGCAGGCACGTCTCCCTCGGCGTCGAGTCGGGCAACGACGAGATCCAGCGCAAGCACTGCGGGAACAAGCTCTCCGACCTCGACAAGGCGGAGGAGGTGTTCCGCGCCGCGAGGCACGCCGGCATCGAGACCCGCGCGTTCTGCATGATCGGTTTCCCGGAGGAGACACCTGGGATGGCCGACGAGACCATCGCGCTCGTGGACCGGCTCGACCCCGACCAGGTGCAGTTCTGCGCGGTGACGGCGTACCCTGGCACGCCGCTGCACGAGATGCTGCGCGGTACGCGCGAGTTCGACTACGCCACCATGACCGGCTTTCAGGCGCTCGAGGGCAACGAGCACATGAGCGCCGACGAGATCGAAGCGAAGATCCGCGAGGCCTACCGACGCTTCTACCGCAGACCCAAGCGGATGCTGCGTGAGCTGAAGGATCCCAGGCGGCTCGCGGGCCGTATCGCTCGCTACCTCACGCTGTTCCGGCGGCGGGCGAGCTGACAGCGACGGCCGTCCAGGGAAGAACCCCCGCGGAGCGGGGGGGATGCTCCACGGGGGTTCGGTGGATGGGCGGCGGTTCAGCGCGGCGTCGGGGGGATCGGCTCCGAAGCGCTCTCGGTCACGGTTCTCTTCGACTCGGCGCGGCGTGTCCTGCTCGTAGGGCCGCCGGAGTGGGGCCCTCACGCCGCCCGAAGCCGGCGATCGCACCCGTGGCCACGGGCCGATCGCAGCGCGGATCGGAGCAGAGGAGTCGGGGGGGGGCGCTGGCCCCGCTTCGTCCATCGGCGCTGCGTCCGAGGAGCGAGCGCGGCGCGGGGCTCGAAATCCCGCGAATCAGGTGCGCGCGTCGCCGCGCTCCGAGTGGTCGACGGAGGTGAGGGGTTCGCCCGCAGGCTCGTGGGCGCGCAGCTTCGAGCTCCGGCGCGCCAGGACCTGCGCCTCGCGCACCCCCGCGAGCGCCGCTGCGGCGACCCCTGCCGCGAGGTTCGAGACGTCGCCGTCGCCAGAGCCCGGCGGCCGCGCCGTCATCGAAGAGGTCTCGACAAAAAAAAGGCTCCTCCCGGGAGGGGATCCGGGAGGAGCCTGGGTTCACGAGGAACCATGAGGGCACGGAGGTGATCGGCAGGCCCCGGGATTCCTGAATGGCGAGCCCCTGATTTCATTCGGAATCCGACGCACGGTGCGGGCAGGATGTCGCAGGAGGGCGGCGGAGGCCGACGTGAGGGGGTCCTGCCCCGCGCCTCGACGAACGCGTGGAAGAACGGGGCGTCCGGGTCCGTCGCGACGTCCCCCGGCTCCTGCTGCATGCCTCCGGCGGTCTCCGCGCCGCTCTTCCCGGCGCGGACGGGCTCCGCGCTCCCGGAGAGCAGCAGTTCCGTCCAGAGCCGCAGGAACTCCGCCCGCTCACGGGGCCGGCGGTCGTGGGGGAGGACCGGACGGGCCTCGGTCTCGCTCTTCGCGAACCCGGCTCGCTGCGAGGGGTTCCCGAGCGTCGCGCCCACGCCTCCACCCACATCGAGCAGCCGGCGGCTGCGCCGGATGGGGGGTCCATGGATCCATTGCTCGACGATCCGCGCCCGTCGCCCGAGTCGCGTCCCTTCGACGTCTCCGGATCCTCGCGGACAGCCCTTCGTGTCCCCGGCGGTGGTGGCGGTCTTTTGCCGCGCAGAATCACCTGGATCCCATCGCGGCGCGGGCAGGATCGGGCGACGGCTCCGGACCTGCGCTGCGCCGTCGTAAACTCCATCCCTCCCCTTCCTCGACCGAACCCCCTTCCGGGCCTCCATGAGCGACCAGATCGAGTCCGTCCTCGCCGAGTCGAGGGCCTTTCCGCCCTCCGACGAGTTCCGCGCCGCGGCGCGTATCGCGGATCCCGCGGAGTACGAGCGGCTGCACCGCGAGTCCATCGAGGACCCGGAGACGTTCTGGGGCCGGGTCGCCGGCGAGCTGCCGTGGCTGCGTCCCTTCGAGGCGGTGCTCGACTGGAGCGGTGCGCCCTTCGCCCGCTGGTTCACGGGGGGCCAGATCAACGCCTCCCACGTGTGCCTCGATCAGCACGCGCAGGGCGAGCGCGCGGACAAGACAGCGCTCGTCTGGGAAGGGGAGCCGGGGGATCGAAGGACGTTCACCTACCGCGAGCTCCACCTGGAGGTTCAGCGCTTCGCGAACGTGCTCAAGGCGCGGGGGATCGGCAAGGGGGACCGTGTCGCCATCTACATGCCGATGATCCCCGAGGCGGCGATGGCGATGCTCGCCTGCGCGCGCATCGGCGCGATCCACTCGGTGGTCTTCGGCGGCTTCAGCTCGACCTCTCTCGAGGACCGCATCGCCGACGGCGACTGCTGCGCGGTGATCACCGCGGACGGCGGCTGGCGACGCGGCAGCGTCCTGCCGCTGAAGCCAGCGGTCGACGAGGCGGTCGCGAACCAGCCCGGCGTCAGGACGGTGCTCTGCGTGCGGCGCACGGGGCAGGACGTGGCCTGGAACACCGAGCGTGACGTGTGGCTCCACGAGGCGCTGGAGGGCGTGGCGGACGAGTGCGCGCCCGAGCCCATGGACGCCGAGGACGTCCTCTTCCTGCTCTACACCTCCGGCTCCACGGGCAAGCCCAAGGGCATCGTCCACACGACGGGCGGTTACCTCGTGAGCGCGTACCTCTCGACGCAGACGGTCTTCGACCTGCGGGAGGACGACGTCTACTGGTGCACCGCCGACGTGGGCTGGATCACCGGTCACAGCTACATCGTGTACGGGCCCCTGGCCAACGGCGCGACGATGGTCATGTACGAGGGAGCGCCGAACGCTCCCCACGAGGGCCGCTTCTGGGAGATCTGCGAGGCCCACGGGGTGACGATCTTCTACACCGCGCCGACCGCCATCCGCGCGTTCATGAAGTGGGGGGACGAGCACGTCGAGAAGCACGACCTCTCGAAGCTCCGCCTGCTCGGCACGGTGGGGGAGCCGATCAACCCCGCGGCCTGGATGTGGTACCGGGACAAGGTCGGGGGAGGGCGCTGCCCCATCGTCGACACCTGGTGGCAGACGGAGACCGGGTCCATCATGCTCACTCCGCTCCCGGGAGTCTCGGCGACCAAGCCCGGCTCCGCGACGCGGCCGTTCTTCGGCGTCGACGCCGCGATCCTCGACGAGGAGGGGAACGAGCTCCCGCAGGGCAAGGGCGGCCTGCTCGCGCTCCGTCGGCCCTGGCCGAGCATGCTCCGCGGCATCTGGGGCGATGAGCAGCGCTTCCGCGACACCTACTGGTCGCGTTGGCCCGCTGCGGATCCGCCGCTCTACTTCCCGGGGGACGGCGCGCGCACCGACGAGGACGGCGACTTCTGGATCCTCGGTCGGGTGGACGACGTGCTCAACGTCTCAGGGCATCGCCTCTCGACCATGGAGATCGAGAGCGCGCTCGTCAGTCATGACCAGGTCGTGGAGGCCGCCGTGGTCCCGCGTCCGGACGATCTCACGGGCGAGGCGATCGTCGCCTTCGTGATCCCGGCACAGGGCGCGGACGACGCGGCGACGCTGGCGGGCGCGCTCGGCGAGCACGTCGCGACGGAGATCGGGAAGCTCGCGCGGCCCGCCGAGGTGCGGGTCACCCCGCGGCTTCCGAAGACGCGCAGCGGCAAGATCATGCGACGTCTCCTGCGGGCGATCGCGTCGGGCGAGGAGATCACCCAGGACACCACCACCCTCGAAGATCCGACGATCCTCGACGAACTGAGAGCCAACGGAGGCCACTGATGGGAGCCAACACGACACGCCTCACCGGAGCGCTGCTGATGGTGAGCACGGCGATCGGCGCCGTCGCGACGCCCGGGGAGGAGGCGGCCGTCCCCGCCGCTGGAGCCGACGGCTGGGACGCGCTGCTCCCCGCGGCGGACGAGCTGATGGCGCGCCACGACTGCCTCGCCTGTCACGCGCCGGACTCGGACCTCCGTGCGACGCTCGACCCGCGCGGCGCTCCGCGCGTCGACGACGCGGTCGGGCGCCTCTCCGTGCCCTGGCTCATCTCGTTCCTCGAGGATCCGCGGGCCGTCCGCTCCGGGACCCATCACCCGCACCAGCTCGCGGACATCCCCGGCGCGAGCCGGCGGCAGGTGGCCGAGGACCTCGTCCACTTCCTCGCGCGGCCTCACGGGGATTCGATCCCGCCGATCGCGCCCTTCGAGACGGATGCGCAGACCCTCGAGCGCGGCCGGACGCTCTTCCACTCCGTTGGATGCGTCGCGTGTCACGGGCCTCTCGAATCGGTGGACGAGCTGGAGGTCTCCCTCGCGGAGATCGACCTGTACGAGTGGGAGGAGGAGCCGGAGGACGGCGACGCGCAGCCGGTCCGGCCGGGCGTGCTCGAACCGCGGCTCACGAGCCTTCCGCAGGATCTCTCCAGCAAGTACGGGCCGGTTCAGCTGGCCGCCTTCCTCGAAGATCCGGTCGCGCACCGCCCCTCGGGGCATTGCCCCTCCATGTCCCTCGACGACGGCGAGGCGATCGCGATCGCGAGCTACCTGCTGCTCGATCAGGCAGGTGACGAGGACGAGTCGGAGCGCATGCCAGGGCTGCGGCTCCACACCTACCTGCTGGACAACGCCGCCAACGATCCGTTCGGGAGGATGGCGACCGGCGTGGCCGAGTCCTCTGGAGTCGCGATGTCCATCAGCGTGGACGACCGGCCCCGGGACAACAACTTCGGCCTGCGCTTCTCGGGCCTGCTCGATGTCCCCGAGGACGGCCGTTACACCTTCCATCTGCGCTCCGACGACGGGTCCCGGCTCCACCTCGGCGGCGAGATCGTCGTGGACAACGGAGGCGTTCACTCGCCGCGGACCCGCAGCGCGGAGATCGAGCTCGAACAGGGGCTCCACGCGATCCTCGTGGAGATGTTCGAGGCCGGCGGCGGCGAGGAGGTCTCCCTCGAGTGGCAGGGACCGGGTATCGAGCGCGGCTCCGTTCCCGCGGAGACGTTCTCCCATCGTCCTCTGCTCATGACGCCGAAGTCGCCCGACGGCGACGCGATCGGGGCGTTCGAGGTGGACTCCATGCGCGCCGAGAGGGGCGCCGAGGCCTTTGTTCGCCTCGGGTGCGCCGCGTGCCACGCGGTCGAGGGGACGCCCGTCGCGGCGAGGCCCGAGGCCCCGACGCTCGAGGCGATCGCGGCGGGCGTTCCGGAGCAGCTCAGCTGCCTCGGCGCGGGCGGCCGCTACGACCTCGACGCGGCCGAGGCCGCCTCGCTGGTGGACGCGATCGTCGCGGCGGGCGAGGGGACGCGTCCGCGGAGGTCGTCCGCGGAAGAGGTGCGACACACCCTCGCGCGCCGCAACTGCTACGGCTGCCACCGCCGTGAGGGCGTGGGCGGGGTGCATCCCGACGTGATGCCTTACTTCCGCGGGGACGAGGGCGCCGAACTTGGCGACCAGGGGCGCTTCCCGCCGGTCCTCACCGCGGTCGGGAGGAAGCTGCGCCCGGCGGTCCTGGCCGACGCCGTCGCCGGGCACGAGAAGGTGCGTCCCTACCTCCTGACACGGATGCCGAGGATGGGGCGCGAGAACCTCGACGGGCTCGCGCGCGCGCTCATGGCCGCCGACGAGGCGCCGGCCGCCGATCCGGATCTCGGGAAGCTGTGCCCGCCGGGCGCGACCGAGGAGGGCCGCCGGCTCGCCGGCGACCGCGGCGGCCTCGGATGCGTCCAGTGCCACGACTTCCGCGGCACGGCGAGCCTCGGCGTGCGGGCCGTGGACATGGGGACGATGCATCGTCGCCTGCGCTTCGGCTGGTTCCGCGAGCTCCTGCTCGACCCGGCCAACGTCGACCTCGACGGGCGCATGGCGAACCTCTGGATCGACGGCGCGAGCCCGGTCGAGGGCATCGCCGGCGGCGACCGGGAGGCGCAGATCGAGCGTCTGTGGTGCTGGCTGGCAGAGGGGCCCGACTCCATGGCGCCGCCGCCCGGCCTCGACACCGGTGAATGGGCCTTCGAGGTCACTCCGGGCGAGGGCACGCGGCTCGTGTCGGTGTTCATGCGCGATGTGTCGCCGCGCGTCCTCTGCGTGGGGACGCCGGAGGGCGTGCACTCGGCCTTCGACGTCGAGCACGGCCGCCTCGCGAAGGTCTGGCGCGGCAGGTTCATGAACGTGATCGGCACCTGGCGAGGTCGCGCTGGCGCCCTGGAGAGCCCGGGCGCGTCCGAGGTGATCGATCTCCCCGAGGGGGTCGCCGTCGGTACGCTCGAATCGCTGAACGCGTCCTGGGACGAGGGGGCCGTCGGTGCGTCCCTCGGCCGTCGTCTGCACGCGGACGGCGCGATGTCCTTCCGCTATCGGATCGGTGACCTGGAGATCGAGGAGACCCTGCGCCCGACGGCGATCGGCGTGCAGGTCTCCGAGGACGTCGAGCCCGAGCGCCGGCCTGGGATCGAGCGCACCTTCGAGGTCCGCGCGCCCGCGGGGGCGACCACGGATCCAGTCGTCGCCCGCGTGGGGCTGGCGCGCGGCTTCGACCTCGCGGGCCGCGGCATGTGGCGGACGGAGGGCGCCGACTGGCCGCTGTACGTCCTCGACGAAGCCAGCCTCGCGTCGGCCAAGGTCGTCACGCCTGCGCCCGACGCGAGCGATGACGCCGCGATCCTCTCCGAGCTCCGCCTCCCGATTCTCCTGACCCCCGCGGGGGACGGCTCGGGCGAGCTCGTCGGCCGCGCTTCCTGGAAGTACGCATGGTGATCCTCTCAGCACTCGTCGGTCTCTGCATCTCACCCGCGCCCCAGGAAGATCCGGGTCGCCGGGCCCGTGAGGAGGCTGCTTACCCGGTCACGACGCTTGAGCTGCCCGCGGGCTGTGCCCTGGAGGTCGGCGGACTGGAGCTCGTCCCGGGTTCGGCCGGCGACCGCATCGTGTGCGTCACGAGGCGCGGCGAGGTGTGGGCCGTGGACGGCTTCGCGAACGAGACTCCGAACGCCGCTGCGACGGTGACCAAGGTCGGGGAGGGGTTGCACGAACCGCTCGGTCTCCTCCGCGACGGGCCCGGGCTCGTGAGCGCCTGCCGCGGTGAGCTCCTCCGCATCGAGGACACCGACGGGGACGGGAGCTACGAGAGCCAGGTCACGATCGGGCAGGGATGGCAGCTCAGCGGCAACTACCACGAGTACAACTTCGGCCCGGCGAGGGCCGCCGACGGCAGCTACTGGATCACGACCAACAAGCCCTTCGGCGACCAGCCCTTCGGGCGGGTCGAGTGGCGCGGATACGCCCTGCGTATCACGCCGGACGGGGAGGTGAAGCCCATGTGCGCCGGCCTGCGCTCCCCCGCGGGCGTCGGCGCCGCGCCCTGGGGCGAGGTCTTCTACACGGACAACCAGGGTGAATGGTGCGGCGCCAGCAAGCTGAGCCTGCTCTCCGCCGGGAGCTATCACGGCCACCCCCACGGGATCGCGAGCACCGAGGACGCCTCCTGGACCTTCCGGCGGCCGAAGGCGCTCCCCGACGGGGAGACCTACGCCGATCTCGCCGCTTCGGGGGACTATCCGTCGCTCCAGATGCCGACGGTCTGGTTCCCCTACGACTCGATGGGGCGGAGCCCCGCCGGCTTCGTGTGGGACGCCACGGGCGGCCGCTTCGGTCCCTTCGAGGGCCAGGTGTTCGTCGCCGACCAGTACGAGGCCGCTGTCTTCCGCGTCGACCTCGAGCGGGTGAAGGGCCACTGGCAGGGCGCCTGCATGCGATTCCGGGAGGGCCTCGCCTGCGGCGCGATCCGGCTCGCGTGGACGAAGGGCGGGGCGCTCATCGTCGGTGAGACGGATCGAGGATGGGGCTCGAAGGGGCCCGTGACCGAGGGTCTCCAGCGCATCGACTGGTCCGGTGAGACGCCCTTCGAGGTGTTGACCATGCGACTCTCGAGGGACGGCAGCGGCTTCCGACTGCGCTTCACCGCCGAGGCCGACCCCGCCTCCGCGGCCGACCCGGCGAGCTACTCGATGGAGAGCTACACCTACGCGGCCACCCAGCGCTACGGGAGCCCCGAGCTCGACCGCGCGGACGTTCACGTGGTCGAGGCCAGAGTGCACGAGGATCGCCGCGGCGTGGATCTCGTGGTCGAGGGGATGCGCGAGGGCTACGTCCACGCCCTCTCCGCCAGCGGCGTCCGCGAGAAGGGCTCCTCCTTGCCCCTGCTCCACCCCGACGTCTTCTACACGCTCGTCAGGAGCTGGTAGACAGCTCTCAGCGCTCCCAGCGGAACTGGAACCTCCGCCGGGGGCTCCGGACGTGCGCCCCGTCCATCAGGCGCGCGAGCTCGGCGGCGAGCTCGGGACGGTCCGCCGCGACGTCCCGCTCCTCGCCCGGGTCCGCCCGCAGGTCGAAGAGCTGCACGGGCGCGCTGCGATCCTCGTGGACGCGCAGCCGGACCGCCTTCCACGGCCCCCGCCGCACCGCCTGCTTGCCCTTCTGCTCGAAGAACTCCCAGTACAGGAAGTCGTGCTCGGCCTGGGGCCCTGATCCGAGGAGGGTCGGCGCGAAGCTGAGGCCGGTCACGCCTGCCGGCGGTTCATCACCGAGCAGCTCGCACACCGTGGGCAGGACGTCGGCGAAGCTGCTCACGTGCTGCGACGTGCCCGGCTGGACCGTGCCCGGCCAGCTCGCGATCATCGGGACGCGGATGCCGCCGTCGTAGAGGTCGCGCTTGATCCCGCGGTACGGACCGTTCGCGTCGAAGAAGCGCGGGTCGTTGCCGCCCTCGCGATGGGGCCCGTTGTCGGAGCTGAAGAGGACGAGGGTGTCCTCGGCGAGGCCCATGGCCGAGAGCTGCGAGACGAGATCGCCGATGCGCGAGTCCATGCGCGTGATCATCGCGGCCTGCCCCTTGTTCGGGCCGGTCCAGTCCTCGCTCGCGTAGGCCCCGAGGTCGGGGACCTCCTGGCCGCGCTGGGGCCGGGCCTCCGCGGGCATGTGCTCGAGGAGCTGCCCGGCCTCGTTGTTGGCGTGGGGGACGCTGAGCGCCAGGTAGAGGAAGAACGGACGGTCGTCCTCCGCGCCGGCGGCGATGAACGACTCCGCCTCGTCGAAGAAGAGATCGTTGGCCCACGCGATCCGCTCGCTCGCCACGCCGGAGCCCAGGGCCTCGCTCGAACCGCCCCTCACGACCACGTTGCCGGTCGCCTCGAGGACGTCGTCACGCCACAGGACGTCGGGGTAGTGGTTGTGGGCGTGGCCGTGGTTCAGGAAGCCGTAGAAGCGCTCGAACCCGACGGCGTGGGGGTGGCTGGTGGACCCGGGACCGCCGAGGCCCCACTTGCCGATGCACGCGGTCCGGTAGCCCGCACCGGAGAGGATCTCGGAGAGGAAGGTCTCCTCCGGGGGGATCGGCAGTTCGTAGCCGTCCGACCCTCGGTTGTTCCCGCGCGTCACGCAGACCCCGGTGTGCTTGCCGGTCATGAGCACGCAGCGGGAGGGCGCGCAGACCGTGGATCCGGAGTAATGATCCGTGAAGCGCAGCCCTCCTCTCGCGAGCGCGTCCAGGTGCGGCGTCGCGATCAGCTCCTGGCCGTAGCAGCCGAGGTCTCCGTACCCGAGGTCGTCAGCGAGGACGTACAGGACGTTCGGTGGCCTCGGAGTCCGCGATTCGGGGGCCCGGGGCCCGGCGCTCGGTCCAGCGCACGCCGCGGGGACGAGCGCGAGGAGAAGGGCGGCGGGCGTCGAACGGAGTGCGCGCTTCGGTCTCGGCATGGCGCCCGCGAGTGTAGCCACGCCGTCCGTGCGATCGCGCCAGCCCGATGAGGCTGGCCCAGCATCCCGCTCAGATCCCGAGGTTCTCGGTCTGTCCCGTCGAGTGATCCTCGCGCCACCAGTCGCCGGCCGCGACCTCCAGGATCCCCTCGCTGAAGGGGCGTGGCTCCCAGCCGAGCTCCTCGCGCGCGGCCGTGATGTCGTGGTCGTGATGCAGGGAGAAGTAGCCCGCGCCTCGCCGTTCCTTCGTGACGTCCTTGAAGAGGCCCTTGAGCAGGATCGCGCGCTCGACCCACCGGCGGGGGATGTTCTTGCGCTTCACGCTGCCGCCGGTCGCGGCGACCGTCATGTCGACGAAGTCGTTGAAGGAGATGCCCGAGGGGCCGGCGATCTCGAAGACGCGGAAGTCCTCGCGGCAGCGCTCGTAGTCGAACAGGCGCACGATGGCGTCCACGAGATCCTCGACGTGAACGGGATTCAGCTTCGAGAGACCCTCGTGGTAGACCCAGTAGGTGCCCTTCTGCGCGCCGCACTTGCGGAGGAGTGGGGCCGTGTGGCGGTGGTCGCCGCGTCCGTAGACGAGGGTCGGGCGGAAGGATGCCCAGCGCAAGCTCGAGGCGCGCACGATCTTCTCCTGGACGCGCTTGGAGTCGCGGTAGTAGCTGTACACCGGGACGCCGATCACCGCCGAGGCGACGTTGATCAGCAGGAAATTGTCCGGCGCGTTCTTCTCCGCCTCCGCGACGAGGTGCTCCGTCCCCGCGACGTTGACAGCCTGCATCACGTCGTCCTGGTGGTGGTCGTGGGCGCTGGCGAGGTGGACGAGGAAATCGACGTCCTTCAGGAATCCGTCGACCGTGTCCTTCTCGACGAGATCGCCCTCGTGGAGCTCGAGGTTCTCCGGGTGGGCGAGGTCCTGTCCGGTCAGGACGTGGCTCCTGCCCGGACGGACGAAGGCGCGTACGCGGTGGCCGTCGGCGAGCAGACGCCGTACGACGTACTGTCCGATGAAGCCGGTGGATCCGGTGACTGCGATGAGCATGGGGGAGGAGCGCGGGTGAGCGGGCGCAGAAGACTACCGCGGCGAGCGCCAGGGATCTGCTCTCTCCGCCCCGGGGTCGGGGAGTCGCCCCGGGGCTGGGCCTGAGCGGTGACTCTGGGGCATCATTCAGGCGTGACGCGTTCCGGTTCAGCGCTCCTCCCGGACGGCCCGGCCCCCTGGGGGCTGATCGCCGCCCTTCCCATCGAGCTCGGGCCCTTCAGGGGGGCCGGGCTGAGAACGGTCGTCGGTGGAGTGCGACTCTCTGCCCACCGGATTCCCCAGGGACCGCCTCTGCTGGCCGCCTTGGCCGGTGTCGGCAAGGTCGCCGCGGCGCACGCGGCGGCGACCCTGGTGGCCCGTGGCGTCAGGGGGCTCCTGGTGGTCGGGACCTGCGGCGGCCTCGATCCGGTCGACGAGGTGGGGACCCTCGTGCACGCGGCGAAGGCAGTGCAGTGGGACCTCGGCGTCCGTGAGGGGCGGGAGACATCGCCAGACGCGGCCCTCGCCGCAGCGTGGAGGGAGGAGGTGCAGGGCCCGGTCCGGACCTTCCTCACCGCCGACCGGGCCGCGCTGAGCCAGCTGCAGCGCGCGCGCCGCGCACGTGCCGTGCGGAGGTCCGGCGATCCGTGTCCGGTCGCGGACATGGAGACGGCGGCGGTGGCTGCGGTGGCCACCAGGGCCGGCCTCCCCTGGGCTGCGCTGCGGGTCGTCTCCGACCAGCGGCTGCGCCTTCGAGATCTCCTGACGGCCAGAGGGAGGTCGCGCGGGCGCTTCGTGGACCACCTTGAGACGGTCGCAGGCCGGCCCGCCGAGACGGTGGGCTCGCTCCTCCGCGCGCTGGACCTCCAGGATCGGTGAACAGGAACGGGGTCTCCCGGGCCGGTCGCGCCCGGGGGCAGGGCGCTCCCTGCGTGATTCCTGCCGGGGAGCGTCTCGGGTCGGGTATCGATCTCGCGCGGTTGAGCGAGGTCCCTCCACCTGGACCCGCCCCCGGGCCGAGATAGGATTGTCCCCCTGAGCCGTGCCCGCGCTCCCCAGCGCGGCCCGGCGCCCACCCCATGGCCCTCCGCAGACGACTCGAGACGCGCTCTTCGCGAAGTGCCAGCCGCGCCTGGCGCGGAGAGGAGCAGCGCGCGGGCCGGCCGGAGGTGAGCCCATGACGCGCGCGGGCACTTTCCTGCGGCGCAATTTCGAGCCGCTGATCCTCTCGATCCAGGTCTTCATCGACCTCGTGGTGGTGGTCCTCGCCTGTCTGGCAGCCTGGTGGCTGCGTGAGTCCCTGGCGGGCAGCGTGCTCCTCGGCGTCCCGGCCGCGGCACCGACCGGGGAGACCGCGCGCTTCGCCACACCGCTCGCGGACTATCGCGAGGTGTTCTCGATCACGGCCGCGGTCTGCCTGGTCTGCTTCCACGCATTCGGCCTCTACAGCCCGAGCAAGAGCCTGCTCAACGTCGAGGAGTACAAGGCGGTCACCAAGAGCAGCGTCGTCGCCTTCTTCGTGGTGCTCGTGCTGCTCTTCTTCCTGCGAGACGCGACCCTGCCGAGGGAAGGGGCGAAGGGTATCTACGCGCCGCTGCTGTGGCTGCACAGCGCGGTGGAGCTGGACGTGGAACCCGACGAACTCTCACGCCTCACCCTGCTGCTCGCCTTCGGGCTCATCCTCGTCCTGACGATCATCAGTCGCTTCGCGTCGTTCCGCGTGATCCAGCGCCTCCACCGGCGCGGCATCGGGAACCGGAACGTGATCGTGATCGGCGCCGGGTGGACGGGCCGGAAGCTGCAGGAGAAGTTCCTGCACGTCCCCACCCTCGGGCTGAACTTCGTGGGTTTCCTCGACGAGGACCCCGAGCTGGCCGGGACCTGGATCGGACGCGGCCAGGTGCTCGGCACCACCGCCGATCTCGGTCGGGTCCTGGCGGAGCGCAAGGTGAGCGAGGTGTTCATCTCCCTGCCCGAGACCAACGAGTCGAAGATCATGACGCTCTGCGCCGAGCTCGATTCGCTCGGCGTGCCCTATTACGTGGTGCCGCAGCTGTACCACCTCATGTCCTACAACGTACGGATCGAGAACCTCGACTCGATCCCGCTCATCACGCGGACCGAGCGCCGCGAATCGCTCCCCTCGCTCGCAGCCAAGCGCATCTTCGACGTCGTCGTGAGCGCCCTGGTCCTGACGCTGGCCGCGCCGCTCCTCCTCGTGTTCGCCGTGATGATCAAGCGCGACTCGAGGGGGCCGGTCCTCTTCCGCCAGACCCGGATCGGCCGGCGAGGGAAGCCCTTCGAGATGATCAAGTTCCGGACGATGCACGTCTCGGACTGCGGAGACGCCGTCGCGCCCAAGAACGAAGGCGACCCGCGAGTGACCGCGGTGGGGCGGTATCTGCGCCGCTACTCGTTCGACGAGCTGCCCAACTTCATCAACGTCCTGCTGGGGCAGATGAGCGTCGTCGGTCCGCGCCCGGAGATGCCCTTCATCGTCGAGAGCTACGGGCCCCTCGATCGCGAGCGCCTGCGCGCGAAGCCCGGCGTCACCGGGCTGTGGCAGATCTCCTACGCGCGTCAGGACGCGATCCACTCGAACCTGGACTACGACCTCTACTACATCGAGAACCAGTCGTTCCTCCTGGATCTCGTGATCGTCGCCCTGACCGGTTTCGCCGTGGCCAAGGGCACGGGCGCCTTCTGACCTCGCTGGAGGCTCCGCGGTGCACGTCCTGCACGTCATGGAGGCGACGATCGGCGGCACGCGCCGTCACCTCGTCGACGTGGCCCGCGGTCAGCGCGAGGCCGGGCACCGGGTGACTCTCGCGGTCTCCACGCTCCGGGATCCGGGCTTCTCCGCCGACCTGGAGATGCTCGAGGCGATCGGCGTCGAGGTGCATCGCGTCCCGATGGTGCGGGCGATCCGGCCGGCCAGGGACCTCGTCCACCTGCGCCGCATCAAAGGGGTGCTCAAGCAGGCGAGGCCAGACGTCGTCCACACCCACAGCTCGAAGGCGGGCGTCCTCGGCCGCCGCGCCTCGCTGTCCACGGGGATCGGCGTCCGGGTCCACACTCCGCACACCTTCGCCTTCCTCTTCGACGCGCTCTTCTCGAAGACGAAACGCGCCCTGTTCAGGTCGATCGAGCGGGGCCTCGCGCGATCGACCCACCGCGTGGTGGCGGTCTCGGCGAGCGAGGCCGAGCGCATGTCCGTGAGCGGCGTGGTCGACCCCGGCATCGTGCGCGTCGTGCCCAACGGGATCGATCCGGCGCGCGTCGCGGGCGCCGCCCCGCTGGATCTCGGCGACGTCGGGCTCGACTCGTCCCTCGCGTGCGCCGCGGTCGTCGGGCTCGTGTACGACGCCAAGGGGCAGGACCTCGCGGTGGAGGCTCTCGCACGCCCCGAGCTCGCCGGCCTTCAGCTGCTCTGCGTCGGCCCCGGCGACGCGACGTCGCTCCTGGCCCGCGCGGAGGCTCTCGGGGTGGCGCGGCGCGTGGCGTTCACGGGCGCGCGAGACGACGTGCCCCGCGTGCTGGCCGCCGCGGACTTCCTGCTCCTTCCGTCCCGCTGGGAGGCGATGCCGTACGTCGTGCTCGAGGCGATGGCCGCTTCCCTCGCGGTCGTCGCGACGCCCGTGGACGGCGCCCGCGATCTCGTCGAGGACGAGCGGACCGGGTTCCTCGCGCGCTCGTCGAGCGTCGAGGCGCTGGGCGACGCGATGGAGCGCGCGCTCCTCGCCGGCGCGGGGCGTCGCGCCGACCTCGGCCGCGCGGGCCGCGAGCGACTCGACGCGTCCTTCTCCATCGAATCCATGGTGGCCGGCCTGGATGCCGTCTACGAAGAGGCCCTGGAGGCCGCCGCGCGATGAAGATCCTTCACGTCCTCACGACCCTCGATGTCGGCGGCGCGGAGATGCACGTGCTCAAGCAGGTTCGAGGGCAGGCGGCCCGCGGTCACGAGGTGCGCGTCGTCTATCTCAAGGGGCAGGGGACGCTCGCGGCAGACTTCCGGGACGCGGGGGCATCCGAGGTGCGCCACATCGCTGGCGGGCTGCTCTTTCCGTTCAAGCTCCGCCGGGACCTCTCCTGGTGTGATCTCGTCCACTCGCACCTGCTCAAGGCAGACGCGCTGACGGCGGCCGCTGCGCTCCTGAACGGCGCGCGGCGCCGGCTCATCAGCGGGAAGCACAACGACGAGCAGGTCCTGCGCCGGGCCCTCGTGAGCCGGGTCCACGGCGCGATCGGACGGGTGCCAGCGAGGACCATCGTTCTGTCCGATCACGTGGGCCGCTTCATCGAAGAACACGGCCGCGTTCCGCAGAGCCGTCAGTCGAGGATCTACTACGGCCTCGATCCTGCGCCCTTCGAGGAGGCCGCGCGCTCCGTCGATCGCGCCGCGACACTCGCCGAGTTCGGCTTCGAGCCCGAGGACGTGGTCTTCATCTGCGTCGCGCGCTTCGCCCCGCAGAAAGCCCACGAGGTGCTGCTTCGCGCCGCCGCCGAGGCCCGCGCCATCGATCCGCGCGTGAAGCTCCTCCTGGTGGGCGACGATCCCTTCGGCGACGGCCGTCAGCGCGCCGAAGCGGAGGCCGTCCGGCTGGAGCTCGGGGGGAGCGCGGTCTTCGCCGGCATCCGCAGGGACGTGCCCGCGCTCATGGCGGCCTCCGACGTCTTCGTGATGGCGTCGCGCTGGGAGGGTCTAGGGCTGGTCTTCCTGGAGGCGATGGCGACCTCCCGGCCGGTCCTGTCCACGAACGTCTCCGCCATCCCCGAGGTGGTCGTCGACGGTGAGACGGGTCGCCTCGTCGCGCCGGACGATCCTTCCGCGATGGCGGGGGCGATGGTGGACCTCGCCGGGGACCCCGAGCTGCGAGCGCGCTTCGGCGCGGCCGGTCGCGCGCGTGTGATCGACCGCTTCGGTCTCGATCGCATGGTGGACGACACGATCGCGGTCTACCGGGAAGTGACCGGAGCGAGCTGAGGTCGCAGCGCGATCGACGCCGCGCCCCGGTCCTGCTGCGGGGCACGAGCTCCGCTCTCGATCCGGGATGGGGCGCCGGCGTCGGGTTCCCGCGTTCGCTCCAGAGACCCGCAGCTGCAGGATCATCGGGCCCTGTGGGCGCTGACGGGGGTGCGTCGCTCGGGCGCGCTCGAAGGAGCGGCCGGTCCCGCTACCATGCGAGGGATGACATCGGCCCTCCTCCTCGCGCTCGTCCTCGGCGCTGGCGCCTCCGAGCGCGACGCCGGCGACGCTCCGGACTTCGCGCTCGACGTCCGGCCGCTGCTCGCGAGGCGGTGCTTCGCCTGTCATGGCAACGACGAGGAGACCCGTGAGGCGGGCCTGCGGCTGGACCTCCGCGGGGAGGCCGTGGCGGATCGCGGCGGGTTCCCCGCGATCGTCCCCGGGGACGCCGAGGCCTCGGAGCTCTTCGCACGCATCACCGACGACGTCGACCCGATGCCGCCCGAGCACGCGGGAGAGATGCTCGAGGAGCACGAGCGCGAGCTCCTGCGCCGCTGGATCGACTCCGGCGCGCGTTACGCGGAGCACTGGTCCTTCGTCCCGCCCTCGCGGCCGGAGGTCCCCGCCATCGACGGCGCGCCGCACCCGATCGATGCGTTCGTGCGCGAGGCTCAACGCGCGCGCGGCCTCCTGCCCTCGGCGCCCGCCGATGAGTTGACGCTGCTGCGGCGACTCTCCCTCGATCTCACGGGCCTGCCGCCCACGGCCGCCGAGGCGCGCGCCTTCGCAGCCTCGGAGGACCCGGACAAGCTCGAGGAGGCGATCGAGCGGTACCTCGCCTCGCCGGCTGCGTCCGAACGCTGGGCCGCGGTGTGGCTCGACCTGGCTCGCTACGCGGATTCGGCCGGGCACGGGTCCGATCCACTCCGGACCATCTGGCGCTACCGCGACTGGTTGATCGAGGCGTTCGACAGGAACCTGCCCTTCGATCAGTTCACCGTGCAGCAGCTCGCGGGCGACCTCCTGCCGGATGCGGGGACCGATGAGCGCCTCGCCACCGCGTTCCACCGGAACACGATGACGAACACCGAGGGAGGCACGGACGACGAGGAGTTCCGGGTCCTCGCTGTGAAGGACCGGGTCAACACGACGATGCAGGTCTGGATGGGGTTGACCGCAGGCTGCGCGGAGTGCCACAGCCACAAGTACGACCCGATCAGCCACCGGGAGTACTACGAGCTCTTCGACCTCTTCAACCAGACCGCGGACAACGATCGCGGCGACGAGGCGCCCCTGCTCGACACGCCGACCGCGGCGCAGCGCGCGGAGTTCGACCGGCTGGGCGCGGAGCTCGACTCCGCCCGCGCCGCGCTGGCTGCGCGTCGCGTGGAGCTCGGCGCGGACGCCGGTCGGGCCGAGGCGCTGCTGGAGCGGGCGAGAGCGAGCGCCTCCGCCTTCGACAGGAGCGCGGTCGCGGCGGTCGACGCCGACGAGGGAGAGACGGTCGCGGCGCTCGAGGGAGGCGCGTGGAGGGTCGAATCGAGCAGGGAGAAGGCGATCCGCCGCGTCACGGTGAAACCGATCGCCGGTGCGCCGGGCTCGGTGCGCGTCGATGCCCTCGCAGCGGAGGGCCTCCCGGGCGGCGGGCCAGGCCGGGCCGGCGGGAACTTCGTGCTCACGTCGCTCCGCGTCCGCGCCCTGCCTGCTCCCGGTGCGAGCGCGCCGCTCGCCCAGCGTGTTCGCATCGAGCTCCCGGGGAAGCAGCGGATCCTCTCCCTCGCCGAGGTGCAGCTGCTCGACGCCGAGGGCGCGCAGCTCGACGCCGAGATCAGCGCCTCCCAGTCCTCCACGGCGTACGGCGGCGATCCCGGGCGCGCCGTCGACGGTGAGACGGACGGGGCCTACGAAGCGGGGAGCGTGACCCACACCGCCACGGAGGACGATCCCTGGTGGGAGGGCCGCCTCGCGGCGCCGACGACCATCGCGGGCGTCCGCCTCTGGACGCGAACCGACGGCGAACTCGAGTCACGGATCCACGGCGTGCGCGTCGTCCTGCTCGACGGTGCGGGGACCGAGGTGTGGCGCTCCGCCCCCGCGCCCGCCTTCGGACCGTCCTGCGAGATCGGCCCTTCCATCGGTGAGCCGCTGCTCCTCGAGCTCGCCGGCGCGACCCACGAGCAGGGGGGCTTCGAGGCCGGCAAGGCCGTCGACGCGCGGCTGACGGATCGGGACGGCTGGGCCGTCGCCGGCGGTACGGGCCGCGATCAGTCCGCCGTGTACCTGCTCCCGGAGCTCGACGGCCCGCGCGGGCTCGAGGTGACCCTGGAGCATCTCTGGGGCGGACACCATGTGCTCGGGGCGTTCGCCGTGGGGGTGGCGCCGCGCGGCGCGGATGCACTCACCGTCCTCTCGAGCGCGACGGTCGCGGCGCTGGCCGCCGCTCCAGGCGCGAGAGCCCCCGACCAGCAGCGCACGGTGGAGGACGCCCTCGGTCGAGAGGACGAGGCCGCCGCGTCGATCATGGCGCGCATCGACGGGCTCGAGGCGGCGCGCGAGGCCGTCGGAGTCGTCCGGACCCCGGTGATGGAAGAGCTCCCGGCGGACCGCCGCCGCGAGACGCACGTGCTCGTCCGCGGCAACTTCATGCAGAAGGCGGAGCAGGTGCACGCGGCGGTACCGGCGGCCTTCGGCGCCCTGGCCGCGGACGCGCCGGTGGACCGTCTGTCCTTCGCGCGCTGGCTCGTCTCGCCGGAGAACCCGCTCACGGCGCGGGTCGCGGTCAACCGGGTGTGGGCGCGCCTCTTCGGTCGCGGGCTGGTGCCGACGGAGGGCGACTTCGGCAGTCAGGGTGAGCTGCCGAGCCACCCCGGGCTGCTCGACTGGCTCGCCGCCGAGTTCGTCTCCAGCGGCTGGGATCACCGAGCGCTCCTGCGGACGATCGTGAGCTCCGAGACCTACCGCCAGGCCTCGGTCATGGACGCCCGCGGCCGTGAGCTCGACCCGGACGGGACATGGCTCTCGCGCTATCCGCGGCAGCGGCTGGAGGCGGAGATGGTCCGGGACACGACCCTGCGCGCGGCGGGGCTGCTCTCCTCCAAGCGCTTCGGACCGTCGGTCTACCCGCCCCAGCCCGACGGGCTCTGGCAGGCGGCCTTCAACGGCCAGCGCAACTGGCAGGAGAGCATGGGGGAGGATCGCTACCGTCGCGGGCTCTACGTGTTCCTGCGCCGGACGATCCCGTATCCCATGCTCGCCACCTTCGACGCGCCGAGCCGCGAGCTCTGCTCGATCCAGCGCATTCCGACGAACACGCCGCTGCAGGCCTTCGTGACCCTCAACGACCCGGTCTTCGTGGAGGCGGCGCAGGCGCTCGGGAGAGAGCTCCGGGCGATGGACGACGAGGAGGGCGCACGCGCGACGATCCGCGAGCTGCTCTGGAGGGTCACCGCCCGGCCGCCGCAGGACGCGCAGGTCGATGAGCTCGCGGAGCTCCACGGCTTCGCGCGCGAGGAGTTCGCGTCCGACGAGGACGCCGCCCGCGCCTTCGCCGAGGAGCCCCTCGGGGCGCTACCGGAGGGAGCCGACGTCGGGCGCGTCGCGGCCTGGACACTGATCGCGAGCACCGCTTTGAACATGGACGCCGTCCTGACCAAGGAGTGAGCGCGATGAGAGGACTCGAGACGCTCGCCGGCCGCACTCGCCGGACCTTCCTGCGCCAGGGCCTGGGCCTCGGCGCGATCGCGCTCGCTTCGATCGAGGCCGCGGGCGCGCAGGGGGAGCAGACGGCGGTCGGCCCGCTCGTGCCCAAGGCGCCGCCGCGGCCCGCGAGGGCCAAGCGCGTGCTCTACCTGTCCATGTCCGGGGCGCCGCCCCAGCACGACATGTTCGATCCGAAGCCGCGGCTCGACGAGCTGAACGGAACGGACTGTCCGGAGTCCCTGTTCGAGGGGAAGCGCCTCGCGTTCATCAAGGGACGGCCGAAGCTGCTCGGCTCGCCCCACGCCTCGTCGGTGGTCGATCCCCTCGGCGCCCGGGTGACCGACCTCTTGCCGGGCTTCCGGGAGTTCGCCTCGGACGTGTGCCTCGTGCGCTCGATGCACACCGATCAGTTCAACCACGCGCCGGCGGAGATGCTGCTGTACACGGGGAACCAGACCGTGGGCAAGCCGAGCATCGGCTCGTGGGCGACGTGGGGGCTCGGCAGCCTCAACCAGGACCTGCCAGGGTTCGTCGTCCTCGTCAGCGGCGGGAGCGATCCGACCGGGGGCAAGAGCCTCTGGTCCAGCGGGTTCCTGCCCTCGGAGCATCAGGGCGTGCGCCTGCGCTCGTCGGGGGAGCCCGTTCTCTACGTCTCCGATCCCGCCGGCCTCAAGCGGCCCATGCGCCGGCGGATGCTCGACGCGCTGCGTCGGCTGAACGAGGCCGACGCGGCCCGGCACGGAGACCCCGAGACGGCGGCGCGGATCGCCCAGTACGAGCTCGCGTACCGCATGCAGATCGCCGTACCCGAGGTCACCGACCTGACGCGCGAGACGCCGGAGACCCTCCGTCGCTACGGCGCGACGCCGGGCGACGGGTCCTTCGCGAGCAACTGTCTGCTGGCCCGGAACCTCCTGAGCGCCGGGGTCCGCTTCGTGCAGCTCTACGACTGGGGCTGGGACATCCACGGGACGGGCTCGGGCGACGACCTCCTCACCAAGTTCCCGCAGAAGTGTGCCGAGACGGATCGGCCCATCGCGGCGCTCATGCGGGACCTCAAGGAGAGCGGGCTGCTCGAGGACACCCTCGTCGTGTGGGGCGGGGAGTTCGGGCGGACGCCCATGCTGGAGGCGCGCGGCGGCTCCACGTTCCTCGGCCGTGATCACCACCCCGACTGCTTCTCCATCTGGATGGCGGGCGGCGGCGTGAAGGGTGGACACGTCCACGGGGAGACCGACGATCTGGGATCCGCCGTGGGCCGTGATCCCGTCTCCGTGCGCGATCTCCAGGCGACCATCCTGCACCTGCTGGGCTTCGACCCCGAGCGCCTGCGCTTCCCGTTCCAGGGGCTCCAGCAGCGGCTCATCGGGCCGGAGGCTGGTCCGCGCGTGGTCGAGGAGATCCTCGCCTGAGCAGCGGCGGTCCAGCCGCGCGTCGGAGGGCTGGACGATGCACGCCACGTCGCTGGCACCGCGCCGGTCACGCGCCGATTTGTGGGCTGGCCGAGTCGCCGGAGCACGCAGCGCCCGTCACCATGGCCGGGTGCCTCTCGCCTTCCGATTCCGAGAGAGCCCTGAAGACTTCATCGTCGAGGAGCTCGCTGCCGGTCAGCCGCCGGCCGATCCCGCGGGGACGCACCTGTGGTTCACCGTGGAGAAGCGCGGCGTGTCCACCCCGGAGGCCGCGCGACGGATCGCCCAGGCCCTCGGGCGTGACGGGGGGGCCGTGTCCTTCGCGGGTCGCAAGGACGCCAAGGCGATCACCCGGCAGACGATGTGCGTCGAGCACGTGACGTCGGACGCGCTCCTGGCGGTCGATCTGGAGCGGATCCGGATCGAGGACCCGGTCCGCTGCCGCACCAGGCTCAGGGTCGGCCAGCACGCGGGGAACCGCTTCCACCTGCGCCTCACCGGGCTCGAGGGACCCGAGGCTCGGGACCGGCTGGCGGAGCAGCTCGAGGCCCTGGCGGAGGATGGTGTCCCCAACGCCTACGGCCAGCAGCGCTTCGGGCCCGCGGGCGACAGCTGGCGCGTGGGGCAGGCGCTCGTGAAGGGGACCCCGCTCGAGTACCTGGAGAGCGTCGTGGCGGACGGACCTCCGGGGACGCGCGAGGCCGGTGAGGAGCTGCTCCGGCGGATCCGCCAGGGCAGCGGCAGCGAGCGCCGCCGAGCCCTCGAGCTGGCGGCGGGGCTCGCGCCGGATCTGCGCTCCGTGGCGAGGATCCTGGCCCGGCGTCGACCGAAGGACCCGCAGGAGCTCGTCCGCGCGGTCCCGCGGCGCGCTCGCGCCTTCCACCTCGCCATGCTCCAGGCGCGGATCTTCAACCGGGTCCTCGATGCCCGGCGCGCGGCGAGGAGCGAGTCGACGGTGCTGGTCGGAGACGTGGTGCTCGCCGCGGACGGACGACACCGGGTCGTGCTCGAAGGAGATCCTCCCGAGGCGCGCGAGGGCCTCGCGCCGACCGGGCCGCTCTGGGCTGCCACGGGCCTGCACGCCGCCGGGGAGCCCGGCCGGATCGAGCTGGCGGCGCTCCGGGAGGAGGGCCTGGAGCCCGAGGACCTCCGCGCGCCGGGTGGGCTGCGCCCCCGCGGCGCGCGACGGCCGCTCGTCGTGCCGCTCTCCGATCTCGAGGTCGAGGCCTTCGTGGACGGAGCGGTCTGGATCCGCTTCAGCTTGCCGGTCGGGTCCTTCGCGACCGTGGTGCTCGCCGCGATCGGCTGAGGGCGGCGCGATCGTCCGCAGCACGCTGCCCCGGTGAGCGAATATCCTGGCCCGCCCATGGATCGACTCACTCTCCACTTGGAGGGCGGCGACAGCGCCGCTCTCGAGCTCACCCACGAGCGGCTGTTCGCTGCTCCCGAGTCGGACCAGGTGTCCGACATCGGCTCGCTGATCCCGGGGCGACGCGGGCGTGGCGTCCGCTTCTCCTGGATCGCGTCCCTGGCGGCCCCCGGGGACGAGCTCGCCTTCGTGACGCTGGAGTCCACCGACGGCCGGTTCTCCGCGACGCTGACCCGCGAGGAGATGGCGGAGGCCGTCCTCGTTCACGCGGACGGGGACCGGCCCTTCGGATCCGCGGACGGCGGCCCGTTCCGTCTCTACATCCCCGGCGCGACGGACCGCTGCGGCAACGTCAAGCACCTGGGCCGCGTCGGCTTCTCCTCCCGTCCCGGGGCGGACACTCGCCCGCCCGAGGAGGAGCGCACCTGCTGAGCCGCGGGCGCTCGGTGGGCTCCTGCGGTCTCAGCCCGGGAGCGATCTGACTCGCGACGGGATCGGCGGCGCTCGAGCCTCCAATCCTCGGTGCCCCCGGGCCGATTGGGAAGGGATGGAGCCCCCCCTGCCCAGCCCCGGCGGCGCTTCCCTGCGCGCCGTGATCGAGCCCTCGTTCGACGGGGGAGAGGTGCGCGCCCACGCGTTCGATCCCTCGAGCGTGCAAGCGCGGCGTCAGCGCCCCGACCGGCGCAGCAGCCCGACACCTCGGCTCTCCAGGTACTCGCTCCACGGCGGGCGCCGAGGGCGCGTCCAGCGGGCCGAGGAGCGCGAGGGAGCGTTCGTCGACGTCTACTCGCCCTGGGTGCTCTTCTGGGTGACGTGGGTGGCCTTGATGAACATCGGGGACAGCTTCTTCACGCTCGTCCACCTCCAGGCCGGCGGCGTCGAGGTGAACCCCGTGGCCGCCGCGATGCTCCGGACGGGGCGCTTCGGCTTCGTCTTCATCAAGGCGGCGCTGATCGGGGCGGCGCTGCTCG
Organism: Planctomycetota bacterium; assembly: GCA_002862085.1. Classification (GTDB taxonomy): domain Bacteria; phylum Planctomycetota; class UBA1135; order UBA1135; genus Saltatorellus. Next base: position 32,023 of record PKCK01000015.1, read on the forward strand.
TCCTGACGCTCCACAAGAACTTCCAGCTGGCCAGGTGGGGGCTCTGGGTCTCCACCGCGGCCTACACCACCCTCGTGATCTATCACCTGACCCTCTTCTGAGGGCGTGACGGCCGGGCTTCGCAGAGGTGTCCCGGCTGGGGCTGGGGGGCGGCGACCGCTAGACTGCCGGCATGTGGGAAGACGACCGGCGGCCGGTCGTCCCCGCGGCGGCCATGGGTTCAAGTCCTCCTATCCTCGTCACCGGCGCTGCCGGTTTCATCGGAGCGGAGGTGTGCGCGGTGCTCACCCGGGCCGGCTGCCGCGTCCTCGGCGTCGACGATCTCTCCGCGGGAGATGCAGGGCGACTGGGCCATCTGCCCGCCGAGCTCTTCGAACTCGTCGCCGGTGACGTCCGCGACCAGGCTCTGATGAGCGCGCTGCTCGAAGAGGGGCCCCGAGCGGTGCTGCACCTCGCAGCCCGGGTGGGCGTGCGGACGGTGCTGGAGGATCCCAGGGGCTGCGAGCAGGAGAACCTGGAGGGTGTCCGCGTGCTCGCCGAGCAGCTCCGCCGGGCATCCGCGGGCGGCCGCGCACCGCGCGTCGTGGCGGCCTCCACCTCCGAGGTCTACGCGGAGTCGAGCGCGCCGCTCGGCGAGATGGCGCCCCTGCGGCCGGCACGCGCGGAGGGCCGCTGGCGCTACGCCGCGTCCAAGCGACTCGCCGAGGAGATCCTCGACGACGCGGGCCTGTCCCGGAGGCCGCTGCACCTGCGCTTCTTCAACGTCGTCGGACCCGGACAGGACGCGTCCTCGGGCATGGTCCTGCCGCGCTTCGTGGAGGCGGCCCGCGAGGGTCGTCCCCTCGAGGTCTACGGCAGCGGGGCGCAGGTGCGCACGTTCGCCCACGTCGACGCCGTCGCCCGCGACATCGCGGCCCTCGTGGCGCCCGAGACCCTCGCGCCGTCCCGCGCGGGGATCCTCGGCGAGGTCGGCGGTGCGCTCAACGTCGGGGGCACCGCGCTCACGACCATCGCCGCGCTCGCGGAGCTCGTCGTGCGCCTCGGCGGATCCTCGAGCGAGGTCCAGCGGCGCGACCCCCGCCGGGCCGTCGCCGCGAACTTCGAGGAGGTTCAGCAGCGCGTGCCCGACCTGGCGCGCGCGCGCTCCCTCGGGCTGGCGTCGTCCGCTCTCGGGTCCGAACCCTGGAGCCTTGAGGCGCTCGTCGACGACACCCTGAGGCGCCATCGACCCGTCGGCGCTGCGGCCGCGGAGTCGGTGTGCGCATCGCGCGCGTTCTGACGCGATTGAATCTCGGCGGTCCGGCGCGCCAGGTCCTGGCGTCCGATCCTCTGCTCGTCGCCCGCGGGCACTCGGTGCGAGTGTTCGCCGGATCGCCGGAGGCGGGCGAGGGCGACCTCGGGCAGGAGCTGGGTGCGCGAGGCGTCGAGGTGCGGAGGATCCCGGGTCTGCGGCGAGGTCTGGGGGCGCTGCTCGACGGCGGTGACCTGCGGGCCGCGCGCGCCTTGAGGCGCGAGCTCGCGGCGTTCGCCCCGGACGTGGTCCACACCCACGCGTCGAAGGCCGGGGCCCTGGGCCGCCGGGCGGCTCGCTCGGCGGCGCCGTCGGCCCCGCGCGTCCACACCTTCCACGGCCACGTCCTCGAGGGGTACTTCCCGGCGCCCCTGTCCGCCCTCATGCGGGCTGTCGAGCGTCGCCTCGCGCAGCGCACCGATCAGCTCCTCGCCGTGAGCGAGGCCACTCGCGCCGACCTCGTCCGCCTCCGCGTGGCGCCCGCGGCGCGCATCGGGCTTCGCCCGCCGGGGATCGAGCTCGACCGTCTGCTCGGCCTGCCCGAGGAGCGCCCGACGGGAGCCCTGCGCCGCGAGCTCTCGATCCCGTCCGGCGCGCCGGTGGTGGCGGTGATCGGGCGGCTGGCGCCGGTCAAGCGCCCGGCGCTCGCGGTCGAGGTCTTCGCTCGCGCGGAGGACCACGAGCGCAGCGGGGCTCATCTCGTGCTCGCCGGTGACGGTCGGGAGCGCCGGGCGGTGGAGCGAGCGGTCGCGAGTCTCCCCGCCCGGCTCGCCGAGCGCGTGCACCTGCTCGGCGCGGTGGCGGGGATCGAGCGGGTGCACGAGGCGGCCGACGTCCTGCTCTCGACCTCCAGGTCCGAGGGGATGCCCGTCGCGATGATCGAGGCCGCCGCGGCGGCGCGCCCCGTGGTGAGCACAGCGGTCGGAGGCGTGCCCGAACTCGTGATCTCCGGGTTGACCGGGCTCTTCGGAACCGACCGAGACGCCCTCGCCGTCGCTCTCGCGGGTCTTTTGGCGGATCCCGAGGAGCGCATGAGGCTCGGTCGAGCCGCCAGGAGCCGGGCCGCGGAGCTCCACGGGGCCGAGGCGCTCGCCGACGGTCTCGAAGGGGTGTACCGGCGCTTGTTAGCCTCACGAGCGTGAACCTCCTCATGGCGAGCGGCGACCGTCAGGTCGCGGTCGGCGAACGCGGCCCCTTCTGGTCGATGCTGCGCTACTTCTCGACCTTCTTCGAGCGCGTCGACGTGCTCGTGCCGCCCCAGCCGGGCGAGGTCACCACTCTGCGCGTTCACGACAACGTCCACCTGCATCCCGCGTCGGTGAAGCGCGCGGGGATGGCCTCGTGGATCGATCGCTTCGGCGGAGAGCTCGTGGCCGAGCACGGCCACCGCCTTGTGGTGAGCCACGACTACGGCACCTTCTACAACGGCCGCGGCGCGGCGCGCCTCTCGCAGCGTACCGGGATCCCCCTCGTCTCCGAGCTCCACCACATCCCCGGCCACCCCGTGGCGGCCGACGCGCGCGAGCGGCTCGAGAGGCTGATGGCTCGGACGTACGTGCGGTGGGCGCGGCGACGGGTGGCCGCCTTCCGCGTCGTCAACGACACGGAGATGCCGGAGCTCCTCGCGCGCTGGGGCGTGCCGGCGGAGAAGGTGGTCGTCCTGCCGAGCCAGTACCTCGACTTCGAGATCTTCCACCCGCCGCGGCGCGAGACGGCGATCGAGCGAGACGTCGTCTTCGTGGGCCGGCTGGTGGCGAACAAGGGCGTCGGTCGGATCCTCGACGCGCTGGCCATGCTCTCCGGCCGGGGCAAGAGACTCCGCGCGACGATGGTCGGCAAGGGGCCGGAGAAGGAGCGACTCGCCGCGAGGGCCGCGGCGCTCGGGATCGCGGACCAGGTGGAGTGGATCGAATGGATCGACGGTCCCGAGGAGCTCGCGGATGTCTACCGGACGAGCCGTGTGTGCGTCTGCGCTTCCACCTGTGAGGGCGGGCCGCGATTCACGGTCGAGGCCATGGCGTGCGGGACACCGGTGGTCTCCACGCCGGTGGGCGTGATGACGGACCTCTTGAAGGACGGGACCGCGGGTCGCCTCGCGGGCTTCGACGTCGTCAGCCTCGCCGACGCGCTGGAGGACGTCCTGACCCACGAAGGCCGCCGCCGTGACCGCGGCGCGGAGGCGATCCGCCGGGTCCAGCCCTACGAGTACCACGCGGCCCTCGAGCGCTACGCGCGCGGGCTGATCACCATCGCGGAGGAGAGCGCGTGCAGCTCGTCTTCGTGACCCAGGTCCTCGACCGCCAGGACGCCGTGCTCGGCTTCGTGGTGCGGTGGGTGGAGGGGCTCGCCCGGGCCGCGTCCCGCGTCCGCGTCCTGGCTCTCGAGGTGGGGGACACGACCGACCTCCCGCCGAACGTCGACTGGGTGGAGCTCGGGCGGGAGGGCGCCGTCAGGCGGTACCTGCGCTACCGGCGCGCCGTGCGCGGCGCGGTCCGCGAGGGGTTCGACGGGCTCCTGACCCACATGGTGCCTCGCTACTCGGTGGTCGCCGGGCCGTGGGCGCGGCGCGCCGGGATCCCGCACTTCCTCTGGTACACCCACAAGGGAGTCGACCGGAGGCTCCTGCGCGCGATCGAGCAGGTCGACGGCGTGTTCACCGCCTCGGCGGAGTCGATGCGCGTCGAGACGCCGAAGAAGATCGTCACCGGACACGGGATCGACGCCGCGCACTTCGACGTCCCTCGCGCGCATCACGATGCGGCGGCGTTTCGGATCCTCTCCGTCGGGCGCGTGACCCCGGCGAAGGACCCGCTGACCGTGATCGAGGCCCTGGGCCTCCTGCGGGAGGACGGAGTGGACGTTAGGCTCCGCTGGGCCGGCGGCGCGCTGGCGCGCGGGGACGACGAGTACGCATTGATGGTCAGGCGATCGATCGAGGAGAAGGGACTCACGCAAGCCGTCGACTTCCTGGGCGCGGTTCCCTATCCGGAGGTGCCTGCGCTCTATCGCGACTGCGACCTCTTCGTGAACGCGTCGCGTACTGGCAGCGTCGACAAGGTCGTTCTGGAGGCGATGGCAGCGTCTCGGCCCTTCGTCTCGTGCAACGAATCGATCCCGCCGCTCCTCGACGGAGCCCTTCCGGGGTTCGCTGATCGTGAGGACTACGCGTTCCGAGCGGGCGATCCGGAGAGCCTCGCGAGCGCTGTTCGGAGGTGGATCGGCCTCGACGCCGGCGCGCGGGCCGATCGCGCGGCCGCCCTCGCGCAGATGGTCCGGAGCGAACACGACGTGGACGTCCTCATGGAGCGGCTCGTCCGCACGATGGAGGGCGGCGTCTCGTGAGCGTCCCCAACGAAAGCCACCCTGGCGACGGATCCGGTGGAGGGACCGATGTGAGCGTGGGAGCGCCGGCGCGACGGCGGCGTGCGAGCAGGCCGAAGGTCCAGGACCTCGCAGGGCTCCGCGTCGTGCTCGAGGGCCGCGGCGCTCATGGCCCGCTGGTCCGCGCGCTGGAGGCTCACCGGGATCTCGCCGAGCACGGGGCTGACCTGGTCCTCGTCGATCATGGGCTCAGCGACGTGACCGTCCGCGAGCTCCGTCGCCGCGCGCCCTTCGCGCGCTTCGTACCCGCCGACTCGGCCGCCACCTTGGTGGCCTCTCTCGAAGACGCCCCGCCGCCGCGCTTCCTGCTCGTGTTCGTCCCCGGGATCGCCGTGGGCCGACGGGAAGCGCGTGCCCTCATGGCGGCCCTCGGCCGCTTCGCGCCGGGGACCGCCGTCGCGCCGTCGCTCTGCGGCCCCGACGGCGCCTCCATCGAACCCGCGGGCGGCGATCGCGGCCCGCTCGTCTGGATGGCCCGCCGGAGCGAGCTGGCGTCCGGCGTCCAGGTCCGCCTGCGCGAGGTTCGCGGCGCGCAGGCTCTCGTCGAGCGTCCGGCGGAGGTCGCGCCCGTCGTAGCAGAGGTTCACGGGCGGTGACGTCGGCCTCCGCGACCCGCGCCTCAGCCGCGGCCCCTCTGCACCGTGTGCTGCGCTGGCTCGCCTCCACCGAGCGCGGCGCCAGCGGCGAGCTTGTGTGCCCCGAGCACCACATCGAGCACACGGGCAAGAGCGCCGGCGCCCTGCTGCTCGCCGTGGAGCTGATGGCGCACGGCGATGGGGGGGAGGCTGACGCGCTCTTCGCCCTCGCGCGTCGCGTCGCGCTGCGCATCTCCTCCCGGCTGGAGCGCGAGGGTGACAGCACCTGCTTCACCTTCCGCCCTGGCCGTCACGATCCCTACAACTGCTCCAACAGCGTGATCGACGGCGGCGCCTGCAGCGACGCGCTCGCGGCCTTCGTCATGGCCGCGGGGGCGAGGCTGCCCGCGGAGGAGCGCGAGGCCCTGACCCGCGCGTCGGTCCTGCACGCGCAGACGTACCTTCGGTATTGCATCGTCGACAAGGGCATCCCGGCGCAGTGCGCCTGGGCCATGACCGGCGCGGCCCAGGCCTTTCGCCTGAGCGGACACGAGGTCCTGCGTCACGCCTGCGAGGTGGGCGCGGAGCGTCTGAACGGGATCCAGCGCGAGGATGGGAGCGTGCCCTATCACCCCGTCGAGTGGGGGGCCGAACACCCGGGCGCCGCGGACGCGAGCGCCTTCTACCAGTCCCGCGTCCACGCCTTCACCGCCTTCGCCCTCGACGCGGTCCTCGGTCCCGAGGAGGCCGCCCGACGTGACGCGGGCTTCGCGGCGGGGCTCGATTTCCTCCATGGACTTCAGGGCCCGGACGGCATCAAGACCGCGTCCGTCGAGGCGAAGCCCTGGTACTGGCGCTCGGCCTACGAGGTCGCGTCGCACCCCTTCGACGTCGCAGCCTTCGCCGCGGAGTGGCGCCGGACGCGCGCGCCGAGGGCTGCGTCCGCGCTGGCGGCGTCCTGGCGAGCCTGGCTCGCGCACGTCGGACACGACGGTCGTCCTGCGAGCCACGTTCCGCCGCCTGGAGCAGGCTCGAACGCGACCCGCAGCTACCAGTGCGCCTTCTTCTGGGCGGCCCACGCGTCCTGGATGGCGCGCTCGCTGCCGGAGATCGAGGAGGCCCTCGCGGCCGAAGAGGAATCACCTCCGGTGCACGAGTGCAGGGTGCGCCACTTCGAGGGCGCCGACCTCGCGCGACTCGACACCCCGCGCCTCTGCGCCTGGGTGCGCGGGAGCCGGCCGCCGGGGAGCGCGTTCCACGGCAGCCCGGCGGGCGGGCTCCTGCGGGTCCACGATCGCGCGACGGGCAAGGACCTGTTCCGGGCGTCGCCGTTCGCGCGCCGACCCGAGTGCGCCTGGAGCGGCGCGTCGGGAGTCTTCTCACCCGGCCGGGGATGGCGTGCGGGTCGTGACGAGCTGCGCTTCTCGCTCTGGCTCGCGCGGCACCGCCGCCGCACGGACGGCGTGATCGCCGCTGCGCGGGAGCCGGTCCGTGCCTTGCGGACCGCGGTCATCGCTCCGGCGTCGACCGCCGTCAGCTCCGCCTTCGACCGCCAGTCGTCCCTGGAGGTGGCCGAGAGCGGCTCGATCCGCTGGACGGCGCAGCTGGCGGACCGGACCGGAAGGCGCGTCGGGGGTGAGATCGCACACGAGCTGCGCGTGAACGACGCGGGGCAGCTCGAGCTGCGCGTCGCCCGGCGCGGCCCGCTCCCGGCGCGGGCCGCGTGGTTCCGGCTACCGGCGCAGGGGAGAGGCGAGGTCGACGGAGACGCGGCCACGGTGTGCTTCGGAGACCCTCGGGATTGATCCTGGCCTGCGCAGCCGCTCCCCCTTCCATGATCTCGCCTCTCGCTCGACTCCTGCTTCCCGTACTCCTCCTCGGCGCGTGCGCCGGTGAGCCTCCGTCGAGCAGTGAACGTCTCGCCGGTGAGGAGGTCTGGATCCCGGGCGGCGCCTTCTCGATGGGCAGCACCGACCCCCTGGCGCGGCCGGACGAGCAGCCCGTGCACCGTGTGCGAGTCAGCGGGTTCTGGATCGATCGAACCGAGGTGACCAACCGTCAGTACGACGCCTTCGTCCGTGCGACGGGCTACGTCACGGTCGCGGAGCGTCCGATCGTCTGGGAGGACCTCGCGGCCCAGCTGCCTCCGGGAACGCCTCACCCCGGTGAGGAGGCGCTGCGTCCTGGATCCCTCGTCTTCGAGGAGCCCGCGGAGCCCGTCCCCCTCGACCGCTTCGACCTCTGGTGGGTCTGGACGCCGGGAGCGTGCTGGCGCGCGCCGGAGGGGCCTGGCACGGACCTCCAGGGACGCTGGGATCATCCGGTGGTGCACGTGGCCTACGAGGACGCGGCCGCGTTCGCGGCCTGGGCCGGCAAGCGGCTGCCGACCGAAGCCGAGTGGGAGTTCGCGGCGCGGGGGGGGCTCGAGGGAGCGCCCTTCGCGTGGGGGAGCGAGCCCCTCACGCCCGAGCGCTGCAACGTCTGGACGGGGTCGTTCCCGAACCAGAACAGCGCGGCGGACGGCTTCGCGCGGACGGCCCCGGTGGGGAGCTACCCCGCCAACGGCTTCGGGCTGCACGACGTGGCAGGGAACGTCTGGGAGTGGTGCTCGGACTTCTTCGACCCCCGGACCTATGCACGGCGGGCGGCGGAGGGGGAGGAAGCCGTGGATCCCGCCGGGCCCTCGGAGAGCGTCGACCCCAGGGCGCCCTTCTCCAAGGTGAGCCGGGTCCAGCGCGGCGGTTCCTTCCTCTGCAACGACAGCTACTGCGCGAGCTATCGACCCTCGGCGCGGATGGCCTCGGCGCAGGACACCGGCCTCTCGCACCTGGGCTTTCGCTGCGTCCGGGACGGCGATCCGCCGGAGGATCACCCCGCCGGTGGACGCTGACGGCCGGCGCCGCGTGCGTCCGGTGGGTTCGACCGGGTAGCCTTCAGGCTGCGCGCCCATGTCCGCTCCCTCGCCCCACGTGGTCCTCGTGGCCAACGCCCGCATGCCGTCCCAGCGGGCCCAATCCGTTCAGCTCGCCCAGGCGGCGCGGGGCTACCACAGGGCAGGCGCGCGCGTGACCCTCTTGCACGCACGCCGGCGTGACACCCCCGCCGGGCGTCCCGCCGCGGAGGTGCTCGGCGCGCTGCTCTCCAGCGGCGCCGACTTCGACTGCGTGGAGCTGGAGGCGATCCCTTGCGTCGACTGGATCGACCTCGTCCCGCGGCGTCTGCAGTTCGCCCCCGCGCGAGCGCAGGAGTGGAGCTTCGGCCGCGGTGCCGCGCGATGGATCGAGCGGAACGCACCTGGTGCCCTGGTGATCGCTCGGGACGTCGAGGTCGCCCATCGGCTGCGAGGCCGCGCCGACGTCGCCTGGGAGGTGCACCGCGTCCCCGGCGGCAGGCTACGGCGCCGATGGGCTGCGGAGGCGCTCGCCGCAGGGGTGCGGCCCATCGCGATCTCGTCAGGCGTCGCGGAGGATCTCGCGCAGCTCCAACCCGGGGCGCGCGACGTCCCGGTGGAGCACGACGCGGTGGACCAGGACCTCGCCGCGGCGCTGCCTGACCGGTCGGCGGCCAGGCAGCAGCTGGGCCTCGACCCCGAACGGCCGGTCGTGCTGTACGCCGGCGGACTGCTTCGATGGAAGGGCGTGGACGTCCTCGTGGACGCGGCCCGCGACTCGCGTCTGGCCGGCGTTCTCGTTCTCGTCGTCGGCGGCATGGACCGCGACGTCGCGGCCCTGCGCGCGCGGGTGGCTGGAACCAGCAACGTCCGCGTCGACGGCTTCAAGCCAGCGGGGAGCATCCCGCTCTACCTGGCGGCGGCTGACGTCGGAGTCGTTCCCAACCGCGCAGCGCCGCGCATCAGCTCCCACTACACCTCGCCCCTCAAGGTCTTCGAGGCTCTCGCCAGCGGGCTGCCCCTGGTCGTGAGCGACCTCCCGAGCCTCCGCGACGTGCTCGACGACGAGACCGCGACCTTCGTCGAGGCCGAGGACGACGTCGCGCTCGCCGGCGCGATCGCGGCTCTCCTGGACGATCCAGGGCTGCGCGCGCGCCGCGCGAGCGCGGGAAGGAAGCGCGTGGAGAGGGGCACGTGGACCGCGCGCGCGCGCAGGATCCTCGATCGCCTCGGTTCGGCGCAGGAGGTGCCGGCATGAAGGTCGTCTTCCTGACGGACTCCCTGTCCGACCTCGACGGGGTCGGGCGCTACTCGGTGCGGCTGATCTCGGCCCTCGAGGAGCTACGTCCGGACCTCGAGGTCCACGTGCTGCTGGCGCGCAAGCACCGGCCCACCTCGGCGGAGGTGCCTCCGCACTGGCGCGTCGAGGTGGCGCTGCCGCCGGACTACTTCTTCTACATGACGCGGTCGCGCTTCCGGATCTGGCGCTGGATCGGGACCTGGCGGACGCGACGGGCCCTCCGCGGCGCGGCTCTCGTGCACGCCATCAAGGACTATCCCCACAGCCTGATCGGCGTCGACGCGGCGGATCGCGCGGGCATCCCCTGCGTCGCGACCGGGCACGGGACGTACACGATCCAGCCGGTGAAGGCGGACGGGCCGCACCGCGAGAGGGCGCTCGACGCGTACAGCCGCTTCGCCGCCATGATCTCGGTCTCGCGCTACACGCGACGCCGGCTGCTCGAGATCGTGCCCGCCCGGACCCTGCCGCCGGAGCGCGTCCACGTGGTCCCGAACGCGGTGAGCGCGGCGCACTACGCGGAGCCGCGCGCGCTGGAGGGCGTCCAGTGGGCGGGGATGCGCTTCACCCTCGGGATCGGGGAGGTCAAGGAGCGCAAGGGCCATCATCTGGCGGTCGCTGCGTGGGCCAAGGCCGCCCGCACGCGGCCCGACCTGCACCACGTCCTCGTCGGCAACAAGACCGGGGACGCGTACGAGAGGTCCCTCGTCGAGCTCGCGCGCGCGGAAGGCGTCGAGGATCGACTGCATCTCGTGGGGAACATCGAAGAGGTCGAGAAGGTCGATCTGCTCCAGCGCGCGGAGGTCTTCCTGCACACGCCCGTGACCGCTGCGGACGGCGGCTTCGAGGGATTCGGCATCGTCTACCTGGAGGCCGCGGCCGCCGGGACGCCGAGCATCGGGAGCCTCGACTCGGGCGCGGAGGACGCGATCATCGACGGTGAGACCGGGCTGCTGGTGGATCAGGACGTCGACGGCGTGGGAGCCGCGCTCGTGTCGCTGCTCGACGATCCGGACCGCCGCGCTCGCCTCGCGGAGGGTGGCCTCGCCCACGCCGCCCGCTCGAGCTGGACGGACAACGCGCGGGACGTGCTCTCGATCTACGACTCCGTGCTCGGAGGCAGCCAGGGGTGAGGATCCTCTTCCTCTGCGAGATCCACGACCCCGGCGTCGGCTCGAGCACCCGCCAGATGTACGGGCTCGCGCGTGAGCTGCGTCGACGCGGGCATCAGACCGCGGCGGTCGCGGCGGTGCGGGACGCAGCGGACGCCACCCCGATCGAGGTGGAGGGCATGACCGTCTTTCGCCTGCACTCGGACTACCCCGTCCGCTTCCGGCCCTGGGTGTCCCTGCACAACAAGGCGATCGATCGGCCGCTCCAGGCCGTGCTGGACGAGTGGGCGCCGGACGTGGTCCACGCCCACCTGGTGCACACGCACATCGGGTATCACGCCCTCACCCAGGCGCGCCGGGCCGGAGCAGGGGTCGTCTTCACGGCGCACGACGTGATGACCTTCTGCTACCAGAAGCTCACCTGTTTCCACGGCGGAGAGGCGGTCGGCGGAGAGCTGGACGACGTCGTCGCGCGGCCCTCGAAGTGCATCCCCTGTCAGCGCCTGCGGTTCCGACCCGGCCGGAACCGGCGCATCCGGGAGGTCCTCGAGCAATCCGTCGATCGCGTCACCGTGGTTTCGGACGAGCTCGGCCGGGTACTGCGCGCGAATCAGGTGCCCGTGCATCGCACGGTGCACAACGCGCTCGAGCTCACAGAGCGCCAGCCGACCGACGAGGAGGTCGCGGCGTTCCGCGAGCGTCACGGGCTCACGGGTGCCCAGGTCCTCGCGATCGGTGGCCGGCTCCACGAACAGAAGGGAGTGGGGAAGCTCCTGCAGATGATGGGCCAGCTCGCGCCGGAGTTCCCCGCGCTGCGGCTCATCGTGATGGGCAAGCGCGCGGTCTACGACGAGGAGTTCGCGCCGCGGGCCGAGGCTCTCGGCATCGCCGATCGGATCGTGCCCACCGGGTGGCTCGGCCCCGAGGAACTGCCGCTGGCCTACGCGGCGACGGACGTCTTCGTGACCCCCTCGATCTGCTTCGACACGTTCGGGCTCGTGAACCTCGAGGCGATGGAGCACTCGCGGCCGGTGGTCGCCACGACCTTCGGCGGCTCCCGGGAGGTCGTCGAGGACGGCGAGAGCGGGTTCATCGAGAACCCCTTCGATGTTGCATCTTTTGCGGGGCGCATCGCCGAGCTCCTGCGGGATCCCGCGCGCGCGCGCGCCATGGGGGAAAGGGGCCGGGCGCGGCTCCTCGAGAGCTTCCGGATGGAGCGCCTGGCCGACGAGTTCCTGGAGGAGTACGAGGCGGCGCTGGCGGCGCAGGGCGTCTGAGGGCGGGCATTTCCGCCGATCGCGTCCAGGATTGCCCTCGGATTCTCCGTTCTCCCTGGCTGCGCGATCCGCTGCTCTGTGCGACGATGCACCGCTGGCCGAGTCCCTGCTTGGTCGTCCTGGGGCTTCGGGCAGCGGCGTACGATCGCACTGAGTGGATCATCCCGGGAAAGACCTGATCGAAGGGGCTTGAAGCGTCGATGATCAGGAGCCAGGGCTCGTTTGCCGGATTTCTCAGGCCGACTAGACTTTCGGGCCTGCGCGGCCCCTGGGCTTCCCGCCCGCCTTTCGTTTAAACCTCCCCGCCGAATCGAACGCTTCCACTCGATGCAGAAGACGCTCCTGACCTACGTCAAGCCCCACGTCCAGGAGGACCCGCTGTCGATGATCCTCGGCATCGGGTATCTCGGCGCGATGATGGAGCGGCACAAGCTCCCGATCGCGCTGCACGACGAGCGCGCCGGTACCGACCAGGAGATGAAGGCGGCGATCGACGCCAACGACATCATCGGCTTCAGCGCGCTGACTCCGAACATCCGTCGTGCCATCGCCTGGGCGAAGTACGCCAAGGAGCAGGGCAAGACCACGATCATGGGCGGACCTCACGCCTCGGTCGACCAGGGGGTCTTCCTCGACAGCGGTCACTTCGACTACGTGCTGAAGGGCGAGGCGGAGCACACCCTGCCCGAGCTCGTGAAGGCCATCGAGGGCAAGGACGACGCGAAGCTCCAGGGGATCGAGGGGCTCGCCTCCATGCGCGAGGGCGAGATGTGGGTGGACAACCCCGCCCCGCCGCTGATCAAGAAGCTCGACGAGATCCCCATGCCGGCGCGCCACCTGCTGCCGATGGAGTCGTACTTCAAGAACAACCCCGAGCACCTCGTCTACATCTTCACGACGCGCGGCTGCCCCTTCAAATGCATCTTCTGCCAGAAGGAGCTCACCGGCCGCGGCTTCCGCGTGCGCTCGACCGAGGCGATCGTCGACGAGCTCGAGCACATCATCAAGACCTACGACCCGGGCGTGATCCTCTTCGTCGATGAGATCCTCACGCTGCGGAAGAAGCGCATCCACGAGATGTGCGACGAGATCATCCGCCGGGGCCTGAAGTTCGAGTGGGTGGCCAACACCCGCGCCGACTGCGTCGACTACCCGCTTCTCAAGCACATGCACCGCGCGGGCTGCCGCCGTATCTACTACGGATGGGAGTCGGGCTCTCAGCGCATGCTCGACGTGCTCAAGAAGGACCTGACCCCCGAGGTCATCGTCAACGCGGCCAAGATGACCCGCCGCGCGGGGATCTGGGCGAAGGTCTACCTGATCGTGGGCTCGCCTGGCGAGACGCCGGAGGACATCGCGGAGACCGAGAAGGTTCTGCGCCTCGCTGGCCCTGACCTGATCCGGATCTCGGTGTTCAACCCGCTGATCGGCACCGAGTCCTGGGACAACTACCAGGCCTCGATCGACATCTCGGACCTCTCCGAGAACTACGTCTCGTCGAACCGCTCGGGCTACAAGCACGAGCACTTCAGCCAGATCGAGCTCGAAGAGCTGCGCAAGCGCATGGTCCGCTCCTACGAGCAGTGGTACTACTCCATGCCGCAGCGCCTGCGCCGCGTCTACGAGCGGGCTCTCTACTACATGGAGAACCCCGTGCACGGCCGCAAGCGCATGGGCCGCGCGCTCGGACTCGTGCCCCCGCCGCAGCGTCACGTGGTGACCAACCACCACTGATCGACGTGGGCTCCTCACGCCGCCGCCCCGGTTCGCCCCAGCGATCCGGGGCGGCGGTCGTTCGGGGGAGCCTTCAGCGCCGTTCCGTCTCGGCGCCGTAGCCGATCGCCCGGAGGCCGGCGCGCTCCGCGTCGCTCAGGCCGCCGCTCTCGGCCGCGGCGCCCGGGTCGGGGAGGGCCCGGGCCGCGGCCAGCGCTTCCTTCGCGAGCGCCGCCGCGCGCTCGATCGTCGAGGGATCCCGGCGCCCGAGTTCCTCGAGGCCCGCGGGGTCTGCGGCCAGATCGACGTAGCCGAAGAGACCGCCGGCCTTGTCGTAGCGCACCTTGTCCGCGCCGCGGTAGCTGATCCAGAGGGGCGGACGCTGCGCGTGGACCCACCGATCCGTCGGGACCTCGCGCAGCAGCGAGGATCCGGGGTACTCCATCGGGGCGGGGAGGTCGAAGGCGTCGAGCAGGGTCGGGAGGAGGTCGACGTGGGAGACGAGAGCTTCGCTGCGCCCCACGAGCGAGTCCGCCGGGACGTTCCTGCGCGCCTCGAGCCATCGCCGGGCGCCGGGCGTCGCGTGAACGAGGAGCGGGACACGGAGCCCCTCCTCGAACATCTGCCCATGGCCTCCGAAACCCTGCTCGCGGTAGCCGAGGCCCTCGCCATGGTCCGAGGTGATGATCACGATCGCGCTGTCGAGCAGCCCGCGTTCCTCCCACTCGGCGAACCACGCCCCGAGTCGGTCGTCCACGTAACGGATCCCACCGTCGTAGAGAGCCCTCACGGCTTCGCGCTGCCGCTCCGTGAAGTCCTCGGGGATCGTCTCGAAGACCGCCTTCGCGTCCATCCCGGCGAGGACCGCGCGGGCCTCGGGGTCGAACATGGTGTCGTAGGGGGCGGGGGTGTCGTAGATCAGGCTGGTGTCGACGTCGAGGCTGTCCGAATGGATGTCGAACAGGTGCAGGAAGAGGAACGACCAGCGTCCCTCGAGACCGGCCGTGACCTCGTCCAGCTGAGCCTTGGCGAGCTCCGCGTCGCCAGCGCTCCGGTACTCGAGGAAGCCGCGTCCGTAGCCGAAGCGGGCGTCGAGCCAGCCGGGGAAATGGACTCCCACCGCGGCGGCGCCGGCGTCCGAGAGCAGCTGCGGTATCGTCGGCACGCTCTCCGCGAGGGCGGCCTCCGCGACCCACACCTTGTGCTGGGCGGGGTACAGCCCGGTGAACATGGTCATGTGGGAGATGAGCGTCCACGGCGCTGTCGCCCGCGCGTTGTCGAACACCAGGCTCTCCGACGCGATCGTGTCCAGGAACGGCGTCGTGTCGCGGCCGTAGCCGTGGAACCCACAGCGGTCCTGACGGAGCGTGTCCAGCGAGATGAGGATGAGGTTCGGGCGCCCGGCTCCGGGGTCCTCGCTGCCTCCGCCGCACGCGGCGGCGAGGGCGCAGGTGAGCAGCCCGGCGATGCGGGTCGCCGCGCGGCGCGGACGGCTGTGGGTGGACGGCGAGGCCATGGCGCGAGTCTACCCGTCCATCGCCCGCGCCCGAGGCCCCATACCGGGCCGCGCCTCCCTATGATCCCGCCCTCCCCGATCGCGTCTCCCGATGTCCCTCCGACGCTCCGCGCAGCGTCCCCCCCGTTTGAAGGTCACCGAAGCCAAGCTCTCCGAGGTCAAGCAGATCAGCGAGTACCTCCGCCAGGGCACCGACGTGGAGGCGCTCAAGAAGAGCCTCGAGAGCGTCGGGCTCA
>PKCK01000086.1 GCA_002862085.1 Planctomycetota bacterium
GCTCGAGGTGGGGGGGGTGATCGTGGGCGACGTTCCCACGTGGCGAGCTGACGCCATGCCCTACGGGGGGATCAAGGACTCGGGGATCGGACGTGAGGGACCGATCCACGCGATCGACGCCCTCTGCGAATGGCGGCTGATGGTCGTCGACCCGAGCTGACGCCGAGAGGACCCGCGGCGCGTGCCGAACCCCGACGCTCGCCGTAGACTCACGCGCCGATGGACTGGCTCGATCTGAAGGAGGCCATGGGCGCCGGCCCGGGCGGAGGGGACGACGGGGCCGAGACAGGAGCCCTGCTCGAGGGGCTCAACGACCCCCAGCGCGAGGCCGTACTGCATCGCGACGGGCCGCTGCTGATCGTGGCGGGCCCGGGCTCGGGCAAGACGCGCGTCATCACGACGCGCATCGCGAATCTCGTCATGTCGCGGGGCGTCGCGCCCTGGGAGATCCTCGCGATCACCTTCACCAACAAGGCCGCGCGCGAGATGCGGGAGCGCGTCCAGCGCCTCGTTCCGGGCGGGCCGCCCGAGGCCGGGGCAGCCGCCGGCGGCGCGAGCGGCGCCTGGATCGGGACGTTCCACGCGATGTGCGCCCGGATCCTCCGGCGCGAGATCGAGATCCTCGACGGCTACACGCGGGACTTCACGATCCACGACACGGCCGACCGCAACGGCCTCATCAAGCAGATCGTCAAGGACCTGGGGTACGACCCCAAGCAGTTCCGGGCGCCCGTCATCGGCGGCTGGATCAGCGCCGAGAA
This sequence comes from Planctomycetota bacterium, assembly GCA_002862085.1. Lineage (GTDB taxonomy): Bacteria > Planctomycetota > UBA1135 > UBA1135 > Saltatorellus. Next base: position 762 of record PKCK01000086.1, read on the forward strand.
GAACCGTCGCGGTCAGCAGGAGCTCGGAGGCTACAGCCTCGGCTCGGGCAGCATGGAGGAGGACGTCTACATCCAGGTCGCGAAGCGCTACGAGGAGCGCATGCGCCAGCAGAACGCCCTCGACTTCGACGACCTGCTCCTCAAGGTCCTCGAGATCTTCGACGCCCATCACGGCGTCCGCGACGGCTACGCACGCCGCTTCCGGCACGTGCTCGTGGACGAGTACCAGGACACGAACCGGGTCCAGTACCTGCTCGTGCGGCACTTCGCCTCCTTCCACGGGAACCTGACCGTCTGCGGCGACCCGGACCAGTCGATCTACGGCTGGCGCGGCGCCGACATCCGCAACATCCTCGACTTCGAGTCCGATCACGCCAGCGCGCGCATCGTTCGCCTGGAGCAGAACTACCGCAGCACCGGACGGATCCTGGATGCGGCGAACCACGTGATCGCCAACAACGCGGCTCGCAAGGAGAAGGAGCTCTTCACCGACGGCGAGCCGGGTGAGCCCATCGCCGTGGTGGAGTGCGGGGACGAGAACGACGAGGCGCGCGAGATCGCGGCGCGGATCCGCAGCCACGCGTCGTCGGGCGGGAGATTCGGTGAGTGCGCGATCCTCTACCGCGCGGGGTTCTTGCAGCGGGCGCTCGAGACTGCGCTGCGCTACGAAGGACTGCCGTACCAGGTCGTGGCTGGCCTCGAGTTCTATCAGCGCAAGGAGATCAAGGACCTCGTCGCCTACCTGCGCCTCGCCCTGAACCCGGCGGACGACGTTGCCTTCGCTCGCGTGGTCAACACGCCCACGCGCGGCGTGGGGGAGACCAGCCTCGGTCGGCTGCGGGCCTTCGCCGAGGCGCGTCGTATCTCCCTCGCAGCGGCGCTCGCCGAGTCCGATGCGCTCGCGGAGATCCGAGGGCGAGCGAAGAAAGGGCTCGCCGAGTTCGCGGGGCTGCTCGAGGAGCTGTCCTCGGCCCGCGACCTCGACGCGGCCGTGGCGTTCGATCTCGTGCTGGAATCGATCGACGTGGATCGCTGGTTGGCCGAGATGGACGACGGCACCACGACCTCCGACCGCGGAGCGAACGTGGAGGAGCTCCGCGCCTTCGCCGAGGACTACGACGCCCGTAACCCCGAGGGCAAGCTCCGCGGCATGCTCGAGGAGGTGGCGCTCGTCGCGGACGCGGACGGCGGCGCGACGGCGGAGGACGCTGTGAAGCTCATGACACTTCACGCTTGCAAGGGGCTCGAGTTCCCCTTCGTGGCGATCGCCGGCGTCGAGGACGAGCTGCTTCCGCACGAGCGCGCCGTCGAGGAGGCGGAGGAGCCCGACGTCGCCGTCGAGGAGGAGCGGCGTCTCTTCTACGTCGGGATCACCAGGGCCGAGCGCAAGCTCCTCCTGACCTACACGACGTTTCGGAGCTTCTTCGGGGGCGGCCGGCCGACCCTGCCATCGCGCTTCCTGCGAGAGCTCCCCGACGAAGGGGTCGACGGGATCGGACCCGACGAGCGAGAGGAGGAGGCCCTGGGTGCCTTCGACGCGTCGAGCGGCGCGGGCGCAGGCCTCGCCGTCGGAGACGTCGTCATCCACCCGCATTTCGGCCGTGGGACCATCGAGCAGCTCGCGGGCGCGGGGATCAATGCCCGCGCGACGGTCGTCTTCGCCACCGAGGGACGCAAGCAGCTGCTCCTCCAGTACGCCTCGCTGGAGCGACTCCAGGCGTGAGCGCGGCGCCGGACGATCCGGGTGGCCTGGACGGAGCCCTCGCCGAGGAGCTACGCGCGCTCGTGGCTCGTGCGAAGAAGATCGGCCAGGCAGATCGCTTGGCAGCGCTCGCCGGCGCGCTCTGCAGCGCCTCGCCGGTGGAGACCCCCGCGGGCGAGCCCGAGGGGCGCTTCGGCATGATCGGAGCGTCAGCGGCGATGCTCGAGGTCTACGACCTGATCGAGCGCGTGGCTCCTTCCGGCGTCCCGGTGCTCGTCCAGGGGGAGACGGGGACGGGCAAGGAGCTCGTCGCGCGCGCTCTTCACGAGTACGGTCCGCGCAAGGGCGCGCGTCTGCTGGCGGAGAACTGCGCCGCTGTTCCCGAGAGCCTTCTGGAGAGCGAGCTCTTCGGGCACAAGAAGGGTGCCTTCACGGGCGCGACCCGGGACCGTGAGGGTCACTTCGTGGCGGCGGACGGAGGCACGGTCTTCCTCGACGAGATCGGGGACATGCCGCTCCCCATGCAGGCGAAGCTCCTGCGCGTGCTCCAGGACGGCGAGATCCGGCCCGTGGGGTCGAACGCATCGCGTCGCGTCGACGTTCGCATCGTGGCGGCCACGCATCGCGATCTCGTCGAGGCGGTCAGGGAGGGTTCGTTCCGCGAGGACCTCCTGTTCCGCCTGAACGTGATCACGATCCACCTCCCGCCGCTCCGCGAGCGAGCCGGTGACGTCGAGCGCCTCGCCCGGGGCCTTCTTCCCCGCATCGCCGAGGAGGTGGGGCGCGAGGCCGGGATCACCGACGCGGCTCTGGAAGCCCTCGCTGCGTGGAGCTGGCCGGGGAACGTCCGGGAGCTCGAGAACGAGCTCCGGAGGGCCGTGGCGCTGTCCGACGGCGTGCTCGACGTGGTGGACCTGTCCCCGCGGATCGTCGAAGGCGAACGCCGGGACTGAGGCGCTGTCGACGCCCCGCGCGGAGGGACGGGGCGCGGCCCGAGGGACAGGACGCGCTCCGAGCCGCCGCCGCGGCGGATTCTCGCTCGACAGCGCACCCGGCACCCGTTCCCATGTGTCACATGGCGATCTTGATCCTCACCGAGGGCGGCAGCACCCGCCGCTTCAACCTGCGCACGGGCAAGCTGTCGTTCGGCAGCGGAGCGGACGTGACTCTCCGCCTCGCCTCGGAGGACGTCGCCGAGCGGCACGGAGAGATCGAGATGGGGGATGGAGGAGCCGTCCTGCGCTGCGGGAAAGGCGTGCTCCCGGCCATGGTCGGCGGCAAGGCCGTCAGCGGCGACCTCGTTCTCCGTGACGGCCAGCAGGTCAAGGTCGGCAGCGCCACGCTCTCCGTGGAGTACGCCGAGGGCGAGGGCCCGCCGGCGGCGGCCCAGCCGGTCACTCGTTCGCGACCCGCGGCCGGTCGCGGAGGTCGCACCAGGACCTCCACCCGCACGCGAGACAGCGCTGACGCGGACGAGGGAGAGCGTCGCCCCCGCCGCACCGTCCAGCGCAAGTCCGACCCGACCGGGGTGATCATCGGGATCGGCGTCGCGGTCGTGCTGATCGGCATCGCCTACATGTTCATCAGCAAGGCCTCCTCGGGGCTCGCGGGCGAGGAGTTCGTCTTCGAGACCGCCTACGACCGCGCCGAGCGCGGGATGGAGACCGACGCCGTGGCCTCCCGGGTGGCCTTCCGCAAGCTGAAGGCCAACCCGGCGCTGACCGCGAACCAGCGCGCCCAGGTGGACGCGCGCCTCGCCGAGCTCGACAAGCGCCTCGACCGCGTCGACGAGTCCGTCCGCAACGACCGCGGGACCAAGTGGTTCGACGTCCGTCTCAAGGACTACGCCAGCCGCTTCGACGTCACGGAGAGTCGTCCCCACGCTCGCCTCTTCGTGAAGCGCTCCAAGTGGTTCATGGGGGAGTTCCCGACCCACCCCGAGAACGCCTGGATCGAGCGGATGCTCGCGCGCGTGAACCCTGTCGCCGAGCCGGGCTCACCCGCGACGATCGAGGACCTGCGCGTCGAGGTCTGGGGCTCGGTCGAGAAGGCGCCGAAGGACTTCATCGACGCCGAGCAGGCCATCGATCGCTTCGTCTCCGGCGGCGCCGACGCTGCGGCGAAGGGTGAAGCCGAGACCCTCCGCGCCGAGACGCGCACGAAGGAACGCGAGCACTACGACAAGATGCTCGCGAACGCGATGGCCTCGGGGGACAAGCAGCGCTTCCCGACCAACTACAACGCGGGCCTCGCGATGGACGACCTGATCAAGATCATGGTCACCTGCAACGACAGCGGGCTCCGGGCCGACGGTGCGCGCCGGGTCCTCATGTTCGAGGAGCTGACGCCCAAGTGGGTCGATCGTCACTACAAGCAGGACCGCAAGTTCTACTGGTCGCGGATGGTCGAGGTCCCCGAGATGCGGACCTGGGCGAGCGACAACGGCCTGCTCTGATCGTATCCGCGTCCCGCCGCCGCGAGCCACGCGGCGAAACCGCCCGTGTTCCTCCCGATTCGTGACGCGCCGAACCCCCCGGGGGTCGCGGTCGTCAACTACGCGCTCATCGCGGTGAACGTCGCGGTGTTCCTGCTGATCACCGTGCCGCTCGGGCTCCAGGAGCTGGACCCCAACGACCCCGCCGCGGCAGAGTTCCTGCGCCAGCGCGTGGAGCTCTACGGCCGCCAGGCGCTCCAGGTCCCCGCGTCGGCGTACGACATCGTCGTTCACCGCTACGGCTACCGGCCCGCGGAGGGGTCGGCGCTCTCGCTGCTGACGAGCATGTTCCTCCACGGGGGCTTCATGCACCTCGCGGGGAACATGTTGTTCCTCTGGATCTACGGCGACAACGTCGAGGCCCGGCTCGGGCGCGTCCGCTACCTGATCGCCTACCTGCTCTCGGGCACGGCGGCGACGCTCTTCTTCAGCGCCTTCGACTCCTCCTCGCAGATCCCCCTCGTCGGAGCGTCGGGCGCCATCTCGGGTGTGCTCGGCTTCTACTTCGTGTTCTTCCCGCGGAACGTCGTGCACGTGGCGGTGCTGCTGTTCCCGCTGTTCATGAGCGTGATCCAGATCCGGGCCCGCATCGTGCTCGGCTTCTACCTGATCGTGGACAACCTGCTGCCGGTGCTCGCTTCCCAGGGGTCCAACGTCGCGTACGGGGCGCACATCGGCGGCTTCCTCGCGGGTTTCGGCGGCGCGTACCTCATGGGCGGTGCGGGGCCGGACCACGTCGAGGTGCCGGCCGGACGGGACGGCCGGCCGCCCACCGGCTCCGTCTTCGACAAGGTGCGCGCGCCGTCTCGTCGCCTGACGGCCGCCGAGCGCCTTCGAGGTCACGTCCGGCGAGGGCAGCACGCCGCCGCCGCCCAGGCCTTCTTCGAGGCGGACGATGACGGGATCGAGGTGGCCTCGGCCGACGCGCTCGAGCTCGGTCGCTGGCTCGCCGACAACGAGCATCCTCAGGCGGCGCTGGTCCTGTTCCGTCGCGTGATCGCCCAGGAGCCGACCGGAGAGACCGCGGCCTGGGGTCATCTCGGCGCTGGCTACGTCCAGGCCCAGTTCCTCGGTCGGCGGACCGCCGCGTACCAGCACTTCCACGAGGCGATCGACTGCGATCCCTCCGGCGAGGCCGCGGCGCGCGCCCGCAGGGCCCTCGACCAGATGGGCGGGCTGTGAACGAGATGGACGCCTCCGTCGGCGCGAAGCGCGCGGGGAGGGGCCGCGTCGGCCTCGCCCTCCTCGTGGCCTGGGCCACGGTCTCGAGCTCCGCCGTCTTCATCGTCTGGGCGGCTCCCGTCCCTCCGCTCGCCATCGCGGCCGGTCGAGAATGCATCACCGCGCTCGCGTGGACCCTCATCGCGCTGGCCGGGGCGCTGCGCGCTCGATCCTCGAGGGCGCCTCTCGCCGGCGACGGCGGGACCACCGCGCGGGCGGTCGGCCTTCGCCTCGCCATCAGCGGCGTGCTGCTCGGCGCTCACTTCGCAGGCTGGGTCGGCAGTCTCTCGCTGACGACGGTGACCCACGCCGCCGTGTTCGTCTCGATCCAGCCCCTCTTCGCCGGGATCTTCGGCCTGTTCATCGGCGACCGTTTCACCTGGCGTCTGGCCGCGGGCGTCGCCGTCGCGGTCGCCGGGTCGATCGCCATGGCTGGCGGCTCGCACGCCGGGGGCGGCATCGCCCCGACCCTCGAGGGTGACCTCGTGGCCGTCGGCGCGGCCGCAGCGGGCGCCCTCTACCTGTCGGTCAACCGCGGCCTCGCCGGCAGCGTGCGCTTGCCCGTGCTCCTCGCGTGGGTGAACGCGGCGGCCACGCTCACCATCGCGGCGGCGGTCTTCGCGAGCGGCGGGGAGTGGTGGCACCCCGACGCTCGATGGGAGCGTGAGGGGCTCGCGATCCTCTGGCTCGGGCTCGCCCCTGGTCTCCTCGGGCACGGCCTCATGAACTGGTCCGCCCGGCACGTGCCCGTGCACGTCGTGACCGTCGCTTTCCTGCTCGAGCCGGTCGGCGCTGCGCTCCTCGCGCTCGCGCTGCTCGGCCAGCCGATCGGTTGGCCGGAGGTGCTGGGCGCGGCGCTTCTTCTCTACGGGGCTGCCCTGGTGTCGAGGTCGACGGGGCGTCCCGCGGACGCTGACGAGGGCTGAGCGCGCTCCTCTCCGGGTCTCATTTCGAGCCCCGGGGGCCGCAACGCTCACCTCGCCGGCGCCGGTGTGGTTCGTCGTCCCTCAGTTTCTGCGTGAGTCACGCCGATCAGACCGGAAGAGATGCTCCCCCCGACCCACGCCGATCCCCTGGCGCCGGCCGCGCCCCCCAGCCACCCCGTCGATGCCCTCGTCTCGACGATGTCCGGCGTGGTGTTCGTCACGACGGGTCAGACCGCGTGCGAGACCCTGGGGGCGAGCCCCTCCCAGGTGGCCTTCACCACGCGCGTCGCCCGCAGCATCGCGGTGCTCCTGCGGACGAGCCTCGAGGAGCGGAGCCTCGACGGGCGGCAGCAGCTTCGCGCTGTCTGGCAAGCCGAGGAGGACGAACGCGTGCCCTCGGGCCGCGTGACCATGGATCTGCGGGCCGTTCACCTGGGGATCGAGCCACTCGGTGCGGGAACGCTCGTGACCGTCATGTGGGAACACGTCCCGGCGCTCATCCTCCAGCTCGAGTCCGCGACGCTGGCATGAGCTCACCAGCGCCGCTGGTGCCACGCCCATTGCTCAGGCGTGTCGGCGATCCACCGCCCGAAGATCTCGTTCTGGCGATCGAGTAGGTCGCGCGCCGCGTCCGCGCGGTCCAGGTCGGGCCGCAGTCGGAGAGGCTCTTCGACGCTCAGGACGTAGCGCGTACCGCGCCGCACGCAGCGCACCGGCACGAGCGGGGCGTCGTGAGCGCGGGCGAAGGCTGCTGGCGCCGTCATGGTGAGCGCAGGTGTCCCCAGCAGCGGCCGCGGGATCCCTTGGAGCTGGCGCACGCGCAGGTCCGTGAGCAGCCCGAGGACGCCTCCACGGCGGAGAACACCGAGCGGCTCGCGCGGGCTGGCGTCCTGGGGAATCGTCTCGATCCCGTAGGCGCGCCGCAGCTCCACGAGCCACTGGTGACTGGGGTCCTTGCGTCGGACACGGCCGACGACGGCGCCCTCGTGACCTCGCCGCGCGAGTCGGGCGCAGAGCAGCTCCCAGTTGCCGATGTGCGCCGTGACGACGATCGCGCCCCGTCCTGCGGCGAGCACCTCGTCGAGCCGTTCGACGCTCGCGTCGATCTCCACGAGGTCGTCGACCCAGGCGCCCCGCGCTCCCTGTGCGCCACCCGCGAGTCGGACCCAGTGGGAGGCCTGCTCCGCTGCGAACCGCGCGACCTCGCGGCCGAAAGCGCGGGTGTCGGAGACCCGCTCCGCTTTCCGCGGATCCAGGGCAGCGAGGCCGGGGAGCGCGGCCTCGACGTTGGCCTCGAGCGCTGCACGGTGGCGCCGCGGTAAACCGCGCGCGGCGAGCGGCGCCAGCGCGCCAGCGACCGCCGACGGCGGGAGCCAGCCGCTCGCCCGCACCAGCGCTCGCAGCCCTCGTGCTCGTAGCCGCCGGCGCAGGGGCGCCGCGTCGGCGCTCCGCGCGCCCTGCCCCGGCCCCGTCAAGGGGCCTGCTCCGGCGTGGAGAGGATCGTCTCCGGACCGACGAGCGCTGCGCGGCCTCCATGGGCGATGAGCTCGCCGGCCGCGTCGAGTCCGCTGCGCTTCAGCGCGACGCGGAGCGGGGCGGCGAGCTCGCTGCCTTCCGAGCGGGTGGAGCCGCGCGGGACCGCGTACTCGACGAACCAGGGCGGAGCGAGCGCGCAGCCCAGCGGAGCCGCTGTGGGCAGGCGATGCAGGGTCGCCCGGACGAGGGTCGCCCACGTCGCCTCCACGCGCTGGCGGTCTCCCTCGAGGCGATGGATCTCCCATCCCAGGGGTGCTTCGGCTCGCGTCCTGACGACCGTCCTTCCGTCCTCCGTCTCGAGCCGCGTGGCGGAGCTCTCGCGCCGCCAGACCCGCACCCGGCGCGCCATGCGCGAGGCCCGGCGGCAGCGCGCCTCGTCGAGGAAGCGCGCGATCGGACCCGCGGTGTCGCCACCACCTGCGGCGCGCCAGCGAGCGCCGGTCGCTGCGAGGAAGCGAGGATCGAGCTCCAGCAGCTCTCCGGCGAGCTGGATCCACTGCTCGCGGACCGATCCCTCCGCGGCCCCGAGGCGCGCTTCACCGAGGTCGGCGAGGAGCACCTCTTCGCGCTCGTCCACGAGGATGTTGCCGGCGTGCAGGTCGGGGTGCGCGAGACGCGCTCTCTCGGCCGCGAGGCCGAGCGCCGCGAGGCGTCCCGCGAGCGCGACCCTTCGTCGCCCGTGACGGATGGCGTGGCTCAGCGGCACCGCGCCCTCGATCCAGCCGAGGCGCAGCGCCCAGCGGCCGCCGACGCGCTCGACGCCGAGCGGTTCGGCGCAGGGCAGCCCTGCGGCCCTCAGAAGGAGGTGAGCTCGCTCCTCCCGCCGCGCGCGCCCTCGATCGCGCAGCCTCCCGAGCCCCGGCGCGTGGAACACCTTCAGCAGCGATCTCCGTCCGTCCGTCGCGACGTCCGCGAGGACGGAGCGCTTGACGTTGCGCTTCAAGAGGCTCTGGCCGGCCGGCGACACGAGATCGCGCGCGTCCCGGGACTTCTTCGGCCCTGCCATGAGCGAAGTCTAAGGCAGGAGCCACCCGTCGCTGCATCCAGACCGACCGGCGACCGGCGGAAGTAGCGCGAGTGGAGGTGCTCGCCGCTACACTCGGCGCGCGCTCGCCGTCACTGGACCCGCACCCGGTACATCGAGCCCATCCGAGCCGCGCGCCACGGCTCGACCCCGAGGGCCGTGAAGATCCACGTCTACATCCTGCGCCAGCTGCTCGTGGCGTTCCTGTTCGCCGTGGGGGCGCTCCTGTTCATCGCGTTCCCGGGGATCGCTGTGAGCACGGTCCACAAGATGCCGAACGTTGACGCGGCGCTGCTTCTGCGTTTCCTGCCGCTCGTCCTGCAGTCCCTCGCCCCCTACGTGCTGCCGCTGTGCTTCATGCTCAGCACGGTGGCCGTCTTCGGCCGCCTCGCTGCGGACAAGGAGTGGATCGCGATCCACATGGCGGGGATCCATCCGCTGAAGACGCTCTTCACGCCGTTCCTGATGGCGACGGGGCTGGGCCTCTTGACCTTCTGGATGGTGAGCAACGAGCTGCCGCAGCTGAAGAAGCGCCAGAAGGACTTCGTCGTGAACGCCACGGGCTCCTACGTGGAGAACCTGCAGCCGGGCAAGTCGAGCATCCGGTTCGGAGGCTTCTCGCTGCTCGCCGCCTACCGCGACGAGGGAGGTACGTTCCACGACGTGTACGTGCGGCTGCCGGGCGAGTCGCGCGACTACTTCGCCAGCAGCGCCAACCTCTCGTTGGACTCCTCCGGCCAGTTCCTCGACGTCGCGCTGACGGACTTCCAGATCTTCACCTCGGCGACCGGGGAGTTCGCACAGGACGGCAGCTCCGTGTCGCGGGTCGATCTGACGCGCTGGGTCGACCAGAAGGAGCAGCGCTATGACCGCCCCAAGTACCTCGTCTCGAAGGAGATCCGAGAGCGCCTCGCCACGGGTGCCTTCGACGAGAAGAAGACGCGCGAGGCGAAGTTCATGCTCCATTACCGCATGACGATGTTCGCCATCTACTTCCTCTTCCTCGTGCTGGGGGCGGCGACGGGGCTCCTCATGCGTCGAGGGACCCAGCTCGGGGCGCTCGCCGTTGCGGCGGGCTACGGGATCCTCTACTACGTGCTCAGCATGCGCCTCGGCAAGGAGCTCGGGCGCTCCAGCTCCCTACCCCCCTGGGTCGGCGCGTGGCTGACGACCATCGTGGGCGGGGGTGTGGGAGCCTGCCTCCTGCGGAGAGCGATGCGCCGATGACCGAGAAGAGCCGCAAGAAGAGCCGGCGGGGCAGTTTGAAGCCCGCGAAGCGCAGCCTCCCGATCGGCGGGCGCCTCGACCGCTACGTCTTGACCCACTTCGTCCAGTCGTACTTGACGGCGATGCTGCTGATGACGGGCCTCTTCATGGTCATCGACATGGCGTCCAACCTCGACGACTACCTCGAGACCTGGGAGGACGGCACGTCGGTTCCAGCGGCGGTGCTGATCAAGTTCTACGTCCTGAACCTGCCCTACCTGTTCCTGCAGGTCGCGCCGTTCGTGACGCTGATCGCGGGGATGTTCACCATCTCGAAGATGCTGAAGGCGCGGGAGGTCACCGCCGTGCTCAGCGCCGGCGTGAGCGCGCGCCGCATGCTCCTCCCGCTCTTCGCCAGCGGCGTCGCGCTCGCGGCAGGCATGTTCCTGCTCCGCGAAGCGCTGGGTCATGGCGTCGCCAGCGCACGTGACTCCCTGCGCTTCACTCTCGAGCAGCAGAGCTTCGACGAGCGCTACGCGGAGCTCGATGTCCTCGAGACGTCAGGCGGCCTCGTGTTCATGAGGAGCTTCTACCCGCGACCGGCCGGCGGCGGACCTCCGCGCATCGAGGGCCTGACCGCGATCCTGCGCTCGGACCAGAGCCGCGGCGTCACGAGGTACATCCGGACGGACGCTGCCGCGGCCACCTGGGACGAGGACGCCCGGACCTGGATCCTGGAGGACGGCAAGCGCCGCACGATCGACCTCGACCAGCTGAGCGGCGCGCCCAGCGCGCAGAGCGTGGAGACTCTCGAGGGCTACCTCTTCACGCCCGAGCTCGCCCTGACCTTCAAGCGCGCCGTCGAGGCTCCGCTGGAGCTCAGCTTCTCCGAGGTCCAGGAGCTCATGCGCCGGGACCCGACGGACACCTCGTACCAGACGCTCTGGCACTACCACCTGACGTTCCCGCTGGCGAACTTGATCCTGCTGCTGGTCGGGATCCCGCTCATGTTCAACTACGAGCGGGGCAAGGGGAGCGAGCGGATCGCCATCGGTGGGCTCCTGTGCGTCTTCTACTACGCCGCCGACTTCGTCTTCCGGACCCTGGGCATCAAGGGCCAGCTCTCACCGCTGCTCTCCGCCTGGATCCCGGTCCTGATCTTCGGGGCCATCGGGGTGATGCTCTACGACTCCCTGAAGAGCTGAAGCACGGGGCCCGGTGGGGGAGAGGGCCTGATCCGGGCCAAGGCCAGGCTGGAGGCGCGCTTGAGCGGCCCTCAGGAGGCAGAATGGAGACCCGGGCCCCTGCGCGCTCCCTTCGCTCCAGGACCCGGGAAGACGGCCGACGCCCGGTCGTCCCCACGCACGCACCCGATCGCGCGCACCCCATGACCCGACCCATCACCTGCGGCTCTCCCGCCCTCCTCGCTCTCCTCGCCCTCGCCTGCGCCAGCGGGCCGACGAACGGCGAGCCTCGTATCGAGTCGATCGAGGCCTTGACCCGCAAGGGGGACTACGAGCGGGCGGCCAGGGCCTCGACCCAGCTGCTCGATGAACTGGGACCCGGCTCCGCCCTGCGGCCGCGCGTGGTCGCCCTCCAGGAGCAGATCTCGGTGGCATCGGGGCTCGAGACCGTGCGCCAGATGATCTTCGAAGGGCGGGAGGTCGAAGCGCTCCCCATCATCGAGGGTCTCAAGGCCGCCCATCCGGACGTGGAGACGATCGACGCCTGGATGCAGCGGGTCCGCACGAAGATCGCCGACGGCTGGTTCGACGCGGCGCGCATCGCCGTGGCCGAGGAGCGCTTCGACGACGCGCGGTCCGCCTACGCGAAGTCGGTGGAGTTCGACCCGACCCGCACCGTCGTCCAGGACCTGCTCACGGAGCTCGACCGCGTGGAGGCCTGGCGCGCCGACGTGGCGGAGGAGATCTACTACCGCGGTGTCGGACACCTCGTCGACGGCCGCCTGCTGGAGGCCGCGGGCGACTTCGGGAAGGTCGGCAAGTACCGCGAGAACCCCACGCGCGCGGACCAGCGGGTCAGCGAGGTCAACGTCCTCCTCGCGGAGACGCGCGTGGCGTCCGCCGCGGCGCTCGTCGCCGACGGTCACTTCTCGGCCGCCGCGAAGGAGTACGAGGAGGCGGCTCGCCTGAATCCGAACTCGGCTCGGATCGCCGCGGATCTCGAGCAGATGCGCGCCGAGGCCCTCGCGAATCAGATGCTCATCGAGGGGCGCTCGATGATCCTGCGCGGGGAGCTCGAGCGCGGCGCCGAGGAGATCACCGCCGGGCTCGCCCTCACCAACCTGCAGAAGGACGTCTTCCAGCAAGAGCTCGACGGGATCGTCGAGCGGCGCGTCCAGGCCGCCTACGACCGCGCCCTCGGCTTCGAGCACGACTTCCGCTTCGCCGAGGCCGTGACCGCCTACGAGGCGATCCTCGAGTCACGGGACTTCTTCAAGGACTGCAGGGCGCGTATCGACGTCCTGAGGGACAAGATCGCGGAAGCCGAGCGGCTCTACGCCGAGGCGGCGCAGGCCGAGGACGAGGCCGACGAGCTCGCGCTCCTCCGCCAGATCGAGGTCTTCTGGCCCGACTACAGCGACATCCCTGGCCGCATCCGCGCGCTCACGAAGGAGAGCGACGAGTGAGGGAGCGGAGGACGTCGTCCACCGCCACGTCCTCCACCGATCGCTCCTCCCACGGCCGACCCGGGGCCACGTCCTCGACGACGACGTTCGATCCACCGCGCGGCGGCCAGGGGCCGGTCCTCGACGGATCCTCCGGGCCAGCGATGAGGTGCACCGGCAGCCCCACGCTCGCGGCGACGTGCGCAGGACCCGAGTCGCCGCCGACGAGGACCGCGCCGCGGCTGCGCGCCGCGTCGAGGAGCGCCGCGAATTCCCGGAGGCCGCGCTGGCCGACATGGTGCGCGGCGCCCGGGACCTCGGCCTCGAGTCGCGCTCCGACGTCTGCCTCGGCGGGGCCGGTCAGCACCACCACGCGATCCCCGCGTTCGATCAGGAGCTCTGCGAGGCGCCGATAGCGCGCCGCGGGCCATGAGCGCGGATCTCCGGGGGCGCCCGGGTGGAGGATCACGGCTCCCGAGCCGCTGGAGAGGCGCGACCACGCGCGCGAGGCGTCGGCGCGCTCCTCCTCGGAGAGATCCGGGTCCACGCGAGCGGCTGCCGCTCCCGTGAGGCGCGCGCCGAGGGCGTCGCAGAGGGGCACGAGGTGGCGAGCCGTGTCCAGATCCACCGGGATCTCGTCGAGTCCGAGGAGCCGCGCCGCGAGCGGCTCCTGGCGAGCGCAGCGGGGAAGGGTCACCCTGCGCGGCGCGCCCGACAGCCTCGCCGCCAACGCGCTCTTCCAGTTGCCCTGCGCGTCGACGGCGAGATCCGCCGCGAAGTCACGGAGCGCGCGGCGGAGTCGTGGCCACGCCCGGAGGCCTCCCCGTCGATCGAAGTGAATCGTGCGCTCGACGAGCGGTTCCACGAGGGCCGCGAACTCCGGCTGGATCGCCCAGGCGAACTCCGCGGCGGGCCAGGCCGCTCTCAGCGCATGGAGCAGCGGGAGCGTCTGGACGATGTCCCCCAGGTGGGACATGCGCACGACGAGGACGCGGTCCGGAGGGGGCGAGTGGGGGGAGGAGGGCGGCGCCGGCACGGCACGGAGATTGATCGCCCCGAAGAGCTCCCATGTCAAGCAGCGGTTCCGACCACGAGCGCCCACCGGAGCGCCTGCGTGAGGAGGTCTCGGCTCCTCGCCGTTCTGACGGGGCGCCTCGTCCGCATAGAATCGCCGCGATGGTTCGGCGGATCTCCACGAAGTGGGTCCTCGCGGTGCTCGCGGTGGTCGTGCTCCCGTTCCTGGGTTTCGCCTGGTACGTCGACGCCTTCGTCTCCCAGCGCTTCTCCGACGACGTCGTCCGCTACCACCTCCTCGGGCACGCGGCGGAGCTCGCGGAGCGCCTCGACCGCGTGGTGGAGGAGCACAGGCGCGACGTCCGGGTCCTCGCGAAGGTCCAGGACCTCTCCCTGAGTCTGGCGGATCGCGAAGGGGATGCCGTGCTCTTCGAGGACGCCGTCGTGACGCTCTTCGACGCGCAGGTGCGCGAGGCGGGCGCGGGAGCGTTCGTCTTCGCGGTCGACACCGAGGGAGAGCTGGTCGTCAGCAACCGGCTCGGCGGCGGCGGGACCGCGCTCGACCCGTGGACCCTCGGAGAGCTCGAGCGTCGTGACTGGGGCTCCGAAGCATGGTTCCGCGAGGCGATGGAGACCGGCAGCGCGTCGTTGGACGTCTTCCGGTCGGACCTCGTTCACGAGTCGGCGGACGTCCCTCTCGAGGCGCGCTACCACTTCGGGTTCGCCGAGCGCGTGGACGGGCGCCGCGAGAGCTGGGCGCCCGAGGAGCCGGTCGGTCTCGTCGTCAACCTCGTCCCGTGGACGATCGTGCAGTCCGAGATCTCCGGCTACGGCGTCATCCGGCGCCGCGATCGCGTGAGCGAGTTCGCCTCGGACAACATCTACGACTCCACCTATGCGTGGGTCTGGGCGGATGACGCGGACACGATCCTGGCGCACCCGAAGCGCGAGCTCTACGGCGAGCGCGTGTCGGGTGAGGTCGTCGCGCTCCCTCGGATGGTCGCCGCCGCGAGCGAGAAGGAGTGGGGCATGTACCCCGACTACGAGTTCGCGGGCATGGCGAAGAAGGGGGCTTTCCGTCACTGCCGGTCGCGGGACGAGGGCGGCTACGGCTGGGTCGTCGGCGTCGGTGTGGACCTCCCCGACATCAACGGCCCCATCCACGAGATCACGTCGACCATCGCCAAGGCGAGTGCCCTCGTGCTGCTGGTCGCCGTGCTCGTCACGATCGTCGTGGCGCGCCGTACGACGCGCCCGGTCCAGGACCTCGAGGCCTTCACCCGCCGGGTCGCGAGCGGCGATCTCGACGCCCAGGTCCCCGTACGCGGACACGACGAGCTCGCTGACCTCGCGCGCTCCTTCAACCGCATGACCCGCGAGTTGAAGGAGAACCGGGAGGAGCTCGTCAAGGCCGAGAAGAACGCCGCCTGGCGTGAGATGGCCCGTCAGGTCGCTCACGAGATCAAGAACCCGCTCACGCCGATCCAGCTCTCGGCGTCGCTGCTGCGCCGCGCCCACAGCGAGGAGTCGCCGGAGTTCGATGCGATCCTGGAGCGTACGACCGACGTCATCGATCGGCAGGTGCGGAACATGCGGGACATCGCGAAGGACTTCTACCGCTTCGCTGGTGAGCACCGCGCCCCGGTTCCCGTGGACGCGGCGGAGATCCTCCGAGAGGTGTTCGACCTCAACGCGGCGTGGGCGGAGACCGAGAGCATCGCTCTTCTTCTCGAGCCGCTCGCGTCGGACGCGCCCCCCGCGATCGTCGAGGCCGACCCCGACGAGCTCCGGCGGGCCTTCGTGAATCTCGTGAGCAACGCCATCGAGGCGATGGAGGGCGGCGGCACGATCCGTGGAAGCGTCGAGGCTGCAGCGGGACGGGTCGTGATCACCGTGGCCGACACCGGGAAGGGGATCCCCGACGAGGTCCTCGAGCGCCTCTTCGAGCCGTACTTCACGACGCGATCGTCGGGCACGGGGCTCGGGCTCGCGATCGTCCGCAGGATCATCGAGGACCGCGGCGGCGAGGTGTCGCTCGAGAACGCCCGCGGGGACGAGGGCACCGGGGCCGTGGCGCGCATCTCTCTGCCCCTGATCCAGCGGACGCAGGGCTGAGGGCGCGGCCGCCTCGGATCAGCGGTAGCCCCAGGTCCCGGTCACCCGCGCGCTGCGCGTGCTGATGATCTCGAGGATCCAGTCGAACCAGCCCCAGTCGGTCGCCTCCACCGAGGTCGCCTCGATGTTGGGCAAGCTCGCGTCAGCCGCGTTCTCC
This sequence comes from Planctomycetota bacterium, assembly GCA_002862085.1. GTDB lineage: Bacteria > Planctomycetota > UBA1135 > UBA1135 > Saltatorellus. The sequence goes on from PKCK01000086.1 coordinate 16,786, forward strand.
TGAGCGATCTGGATCGCCGGGCGCGGCATCTCCCACGAGAGGAACGTGATGGAGCGTCCGGTGGAGGTGAACGTGCCCGAGGTCTCCGTGTCGCGCCGGATACTGAGCTGCGCGCAGGAGGACAGCGTGAGGAGCAGCGCGCAGGCCAGCAGGCCTTGCCGTTTGGAACCGAGGCGGTTCATGCAGCGGGAGGGATTCATCGGGCGATGGTGATGGGGCGGCGTCAGCGCCGTTCCCAGGTCGATCGGCAGGATCGGCCTCATACCTTAGCCCGAGGCCCTGGGTGAGCGCGCCCTTCCCTGGAGCGGGCTCCGGGAAGTCCCTCGACACGTTCGCGCGGAGGCCAGCCGACTCCGTATACCTGGGTCCGCGCCGCCGCCTCTCCACCATGTCCCGACCCGTGACGCTCCCGACCCCGGTCCTCGAGACCTGCCCGACCCGAGGGCTGGCGGAGAGCCTCTCGTGCCACCGCGGCGAGTTCCTCGCGCGCTTCGGCGGACGGGCCCAGGCTGTGCAGACCTATTTCTCCCCGGGCCGGGTGAACATGTTCGGTGGGCACCTGGACTACAACGGCGGCCCGGTCCTCCCCACTGCCATCGACCGCGGGACGTTCATCGCCTTGCGGGTCGGCGAGCGCGGCGCGAGGGCAGGCCGGCTGCGCATGGACTCCATCTTCGGTGAGGAGGGATTCGAGGGGGATCTTTCGAGCCTGCCGACGGCCCCCTCGGGCAAGTGGTTCGACTACCCGCTCGGCGTCGTCCGGTCGGTCCAGGCCGCGCGGGCGGAAGCGCTCGATCGTGACGTCGAGCTGCTCTTCGGCGGCAATCTACCGGTCGGGGCGGGACTCTCCAGCTCCGCTTCGATCACCGTCGGGACGGCGTTCGCGCTCGATCGGGCGCTCGGGCTCGATCTGGATCCACTGGAGCGCGTCGCCGCCGCCCTCGATGCCGAGCGCGGATTCGTCGGCGTGCAGTGCGGGATCATGGACCCCTACGCCGTCGGGTTCGCGGCGGAGCGCTGCGTCCTGTGGCTCGACTGCAAGGACGAGTCCTTCGAGCATCTACCGCTCGACTTCCAGAAGCTCTCGATCGGCGTCATGGACAGCAGCGTGAAGCGAGCCCTCGCGCGGGGCGAGTTCAATCGTCGGGTCGCGGAGTGCCGGGCGGCCTTCGAGAGCCTCGGGCCCCACGTGGAGGGTGCGACGGTCCTGCGCGACGTCCCGCCGGAGGTCGTCGAGGCTCACGCTCACGAGCTCGATGCCGACGTCGCCAAGCGCGCCCGTCATGTCGTCGGCGAGGTGGCGCGGACCTTCCGCGCGCGCGAGGCCTTCTTGGCGGAGGACTTCGAGACCCTCGGCGCCCTGATGACCGAGACCCATCGCTCGTTCCAGTCCCTGTACGAGTGCTCCTGTGAAGAGCTCGACGTGCTCGTGGAGGCGGCCATCGCTCAGGAGGGGGTCTTCGGCGCTCGCCTCACGGGTGCGGGCTTCGGTGGCTGCATCGTGATGCTCGTGGCCGCCGGGGCCGAGGAGACCGCGAGCCGCGGCGTCGCGGACGCCTTCCAGAAGCGATACGGCGTCCGGCCGGCGACCGCGTTCTTCCAGGGAGACGCGGGGCCCCGCCAGGTGAACCCCTGACCTCGTCCGAAACGGGCAGGAGGCCCGCTGCGAGCGCTGCTCACGGCGGGCCTCCTGCCATGCTCGCGGTTCTCGCTCAGCGCTGCGCCGACTCGCGCTCGACGAGGACCTGGAGGGCGATCTTCTTCAGGAGCCGGCCCTCGTCGCTGTTGGCGAGCTCCTCGCTGAAGGGGTTCTCCAGGAGCGAGAGCGCCTCGGCCGGACGACCGCCGAAGAGGTAGTTCGCCGCGAGCACGAGGCGTGCGTCCATGTCGAGTGCATGGTCCGACACGAACTCCTCGAGAGTGCGGATCTGCTCCTCGAAGGTCGCTGGCTCCGCGTAGAAATCACGCTTGTCGACGACGTTCGCCGCGAGAGCGGGCTCGTTGTCGAAGGCCTGGCGCAGGGCGTGCGCCGCGTAGCGATAGTCGCCGGTCGCGAAGAGCGCGTCGGACAGCACGAGGTAGAGGATCCCGCTCTCGGGCGCGAATTCGACGGCCTTGGCGTAGAAGTGGGCCGCGTCGCCGAAGCGCGATTCGCGGAACGCGCGGTCGCCCTGGGTCAAGTAGTAGGCCGACGCGCGGTTGAGCTCACGCTGGAGCGACGGCTCGGTGGCCTCGGGGGAGACGGGCGCGAGGGGCATCCCGGCCGGTGAGGGCCGGGGAGCTGCGATCACGTCGACTTCGCCGTCGATGACGGTCACGTCGCTGCCCTCGGGCACCTCGACGATGATCACCTCGGGCTCCTGCTCCTCCTCCTCGTACACCACGAAGGCGTCGGAGGCGCTGAGGAACGGGCCGAAGTAGTAGAGGTTCGCGAAGCGCGAGCGCCAGGGCCTGCGATATCCGAAGCCGATGTTGGAGCTCGGCCACCAGGTGCCGCCATTGCACCAGTAGCTGTTCCACCAGAAGCCGGAGAAGTAGAAACCAGCGCCGCACCAAGGGCCCCACCAGTTGTTGCACCACAGACCGCCCCAGGTGTTCCAGTAGCAGCTGTCGTAGTACCAGTAGGGGTTGTTGTAGATGCAGTTCCACGCGCCGCCCGAGTGGCCGGTCGTGGGGTCACCCACGTGCGTGATCGCGTCCGGTCGCGCGGACCCGGGAGGGGCGGTGTTGGCTCCGCTGCCGGGGCGCGGGGCACCGACAGCGGTGTTGAGGCGCTTCGTGAAGCCGGCGGGCCTCGCCTTGCCCCCGCCGGGGCGGCCGTCCTTGGTCCCCGGAGCCATCGGGCGTCCGCCCGGTCCCTCGGAGTCGGGCTTGCCGGGGGGGCTCCCCTTGTCCGGGCGCACGGTGATCGGGCTGCCCTTGCCAGGCTTCGCTCCGGTCGGATCCACCTTGGTCGGGCCACCGGTCTGCTGCGGCCGCTTCCCGCTGGACCCGCCGCGAACGTCGGTGATTCCGATCGGCTTCGCGCCGGTCGTCTTCACGCCGCGGCCGGCGCCGGGAGCCATGGGGCGGGCGCCGGGGGAGGAGGAGCCGGGCCGCTGCCCGGTCTTCGGGGTCGCGCCGGTCTTCTTGCGGTCGCCGTCGTATCGGTCGAGCACGTCCTTGGGGCTGATCTTGCGGCCGCGGACGCTGCTCCTCGACTCGAGGTCACGGCGGGCCTTGTCCATGGCCTCTTTCGAGCTGACGCTGCGCACGCGCTGGCTGAGGGAGCGCGGCGCGCCGATCTTCCCGCGAGTCGATGCCGGCGGCGACGCGGTCACGGAGCGGGGCGCGGGGCGACGCGGCGGCACGACGGCCTCTCCGCCGCGCACGCTCGGCGCGGGGCGGGCGGTCGTCGTCGGACGGGTCGCCGGGTTGCCAGCGGAGCTCGGTCGCGGCGAGGAGCCGCTGGACCAGCCGCGAGAGGGCGAGCCGATCGGGCGGGTCGTCGGCGACGGTCGGCTGGTCACGGGGCGCGTGCTGCTCGGTCGCGAGGTCGTGCTCGGCCGCGTCGTCGTCGGCCGCGACGTGGTCGGGCGGCTGGTGACCCCCGGGCGGACGCTCGAGGGGCGGCTCGTTCCGATGGAGCGCGGCCGCGAGGTCGTGGGGCGGGTGATGGGCCGGGACGTCGACGGTCGGCTGGTCGGCCGCGTCGTGGAGGGGCGGCTCGTCGGGCGCGAGGTGCTCGGGCGCGATTGCGGCCTCGAGGTCGGACGCGACGGACGGCTCGTGGGGCGCGACGGTCGGCTGGTGGGGCGGCTCGTCGGGCGACTCTGGGGTCGCGAGGGGCGACTGGTCTGGCCCCTGGTCCGCTGGGCCGCCGCTGCGCCGGGAGCGCTTCCCGTGGTCGCGGAAGGCGCCGCGGAGGCCGGGCTCGCCACAGCGGGCCTGCCGAGCAGTGCGAAGGCCATGAGCCCCGCCACGACAGGCGTCAGACGGAGCAGGCGGGAGAAGCGGAGGCTGGTTCGGTCGGTCATGGAGATCGGCGATGGGGAGTCGGACGTCTCTCTTCCACCAAAAGGTGTGCCGACCGCGCGCTCGGGGCCCATTGGAGGATGAACCCCTCCCAGGAGGCAAGGAAAGCGCCTGGGGAGCCGCCAGGTGCTCTCCAGGGCGGCGGAAAGGGGCAGGCCGTCCTCCCGGGAGGACGCTCCGGTGCCCTCGGTGAGGCCCAGGAGCGGCCGTCCTCGACTACCGCCTGTCCGGGGTCCGGCCCTGCGCCTTCCCCGGCGCTGCCTGCTCCACGGCGCTCGCCTCGAGCGTCCGGAGCCCGGTTCGCGGGCCGTCCTCACCGCGCTGCAGGGCGATCCGCAGCCGCGTGGCGCCGATCGTCCGGCGCTCCTCGCCGAGCCGCTCGATGTGTCCGAACGCTCGCTCCATCGTGGCGGTCTCGTCTCCGGCCAGCACCACCCAGCACGAGGAACCCTCGACCGCGACCCAGCCCCCTGGGGCGCGGTCCTCTCGGTGGGATCCGTCGCGTGGCATCCGGAACTCGAGCGCGATGGCGCGACGCTCGGAGTCGAGGCGCAGCGCGGCGCTCTCGTCGAGCTCCAGCCCCGCGGCCTCCATCATCCGATCGAGCTCGCTCCAGCGAGCGGTGAGAGCGCGGGTGGCGCTCTCGATCCCGACGGGAGCAGGCAGACGCTCGACGAGCGCGAAGGCGCGATCGGAGACGCGCATGCGGACGGGTGAGTCCTTTTCCTGGCCGATCGCCTTGCCCATCAGGTCGGGCGGCATGAACCAGGGGTCACCGAAGACCCAGCGATCGTCGGTGTCCGTGACGGTCTCGCGCCAGATCCGGCGGCCGCCCGCCCAGAACTCGAAGGCCTCCGGCCACGCCCGTGACCCGCGTTCCTTCCACGTGACCTCGCGGAAGCTCGCCGAGGCGCTTCCATCGGCCCCGTACACGGTCATCTCCCTCGGCCGTCCGGTGTCCTCGTCGAGGCTGGCGACGAGCACGCCCAGCGTGCCGACCTTCGCCGTGCGCGTCCGGCCAGCCCCCACGAATTCGAGCGCGTCGGGCCAGAAGAACACCGCCCGTCGAAGGGCCATGTCCAGCTCGGTCTCGATGGCTCCCGGACCGGTCAGGGCATAGCCGGGGTCGGGGACGCTGCGCCCGCGCGTCACGTCGCGGCCGAAGAACGCGCGTCCGAGCTGGTAGCGCTCGATCCGCCCGTCGGCGCTCACGAGCTCGACGCGGGTGCGCGCCGGGAACGCCGCGCTGAGCAGCAGCTCGTGAGGACGCTCGGGAGCCGAGTCGAAGATCACCTTGGAGGTCGCGCGCGCTCCGCGTGCGCCGCCGACGCGCGTCCGCGCAGGCGCGGACTCCAGCGCCGCGCGCAGCGCCTCGCGCGAGGTGAGCCGCTCGACCGCGTCGTCCTCCGGGGGAGACGGCGCGTCCTGCGGAGCCGCGGTCGCGGAGGCGGCAGCGAGCGCCAGGAGCAGCAGGGCCGGGATCGTGCGCGCGTCCATCGCCCCACCCATAGCACAGGTCGGCGCGGCGCGAAGGGTCAAAGCCGCCGAGGAAGGTCAGCGGCCCCCTCCGAGCGCGGCGCGCGACAGCGGCTCAGGGCAGGCTGTTCGCGTACTTCAGCCACAGCGCGACGTCGTCCCCGTAGTTCTTCCCCGCGAGACGCTGGAGGTCCTGGAAGACGTAGGGGCGCACGGAGCGGGGGTCGACGTGGGGGAGGGACGCGACGAGCGCGCGGACGACCGGGCCCTTCGCGGTGATCTCGATCGATCCGAGGTAGGCGAGGGATCGGCTCGCCGCCCGCGCGACGTTGGAGGAGGGATGGGGGAGGCGCTCGGCGATCGCGAGGATCGAGTCGGTGTCCAGCAGCTCGGCGAGGAGCAGCGTGCTGTTCATCACCACGCCCGGCTCCTCGTCACCGAGGCCGGAGCGCGCGGCGCCCGTGACCGCCGCTCGCGCCTCGCCCTGGAGGTGCGCCACCCGGATCGCGCGCAGGGCGCGCCCCGCGTTGACTCGCACGCTGGTGGGCTGGGAGCGATCGGACATCTTCGACGCGATGTTCTCGACAGGAGTCTCGGGGTGTCCGAGGACGGAGAGGCCGAGCAGGGCGTTGGCGACCACCTGGTCGTCGCGGTCGAGCAGGGCCGCGAGCAGCGGCGCCAGGGCGTCGGCCGTCCCGGTGAAGCCGAGCGCGGTCGCGGCGATCTGGCGGTTGATGACCGGGCCGGTCTCGATCTGCTCGACGAGCCCCTCGAAGGACTCCTGTGCCCGGTAGCGGATGGCCTCCTCGAGGTACTGGACGCGCTGACCGTCCTTCACCTCGCTGCCCGTCAGGACCATCGAGTTCCACCTCTGGATCGATCCGTCGAGCTCGGCCAGTGCGTACCCGATGGCTTGCTGCTCGGTCGTGAGGGGCTTGTAGGGCTCGATCTCGGTGGGGCCCGCGACCTTGACCGAGGGCCCGTCGCCGCGGGCGATCGGGGACTCGCTCCTCGCGCTGGAGGCGCAGGAGCCGAGCATGGCGAGGGCGAGGGCCGCGCTCGCGGCCGTGAGGATCTGGGGAGTCATCGCGTGTCTTGATCTTGGGAAGCCGCCGCGCCCGGAGGAGCGGACGAGCGGCCGGGGAGGATCTTCCCGGCGAACCCGCCCGAGGTTCGGGCCGGGAGCCTCACTCCGGGGCACTCCGCGATCGCGCTGCGGGCAGGAAGCCCGCATCCGGCCGCGGTTCGGCCGGGGCCATGTGTACCCTCCTGCGCCCGTCATGTCGGTCCACATCCTCGATGCAATGGCCCGCGAGGGCTTCGAGCAGACCATCGCGATCCACCACCGGGCCTCTGGCCTGCGTGCGTTCCTGGGCGTCCACGACACGGTCCGCGGCCCCGCCTTCGGCGGAATCCGGCGGCGGGGTTACCGCGACGAGCGCGAGATGCTGCTCGATTGTCTGCGCCTGTCCCGGGCCATGACCCACAAGGCGGCCCTGCTCGACCTCCCGGCGGGCGGCGGGAAGATCGTCCTCTGGGATCGCGAGGGCGTGGACTGGAAGATGGCCTATCGGCACATCGGCGAGGTTGTCGACTCCTTCGGTGGCCGCTTCTACACCGGTCCTGACGTCAACACGGGGCCGAACGAGCTGGGCGAGGTGGCGAGAGCCACTCGCTTCGTCACCGACCCCGGGGAGCAGGGGCCGAGCGAGCTGGCGGAGGCGACGGCCGAGGGCGTCTTCCAGGGCATCGCCGTGGGACTGCGGGCTTTCTTCGGCGCAACGGAGTGGGGGCAGCGGACGGTGGTGGTCCAGGGACTGGGAGCGGTCGGCGCCCTGGTCGCGGGCCATCTGGTGGCCGAGGGCGCCGAGGTCATCGGGGCGGATCTCGACGAGGACCGCGCCCGTGAGGTCGGGGCGCGACTCGGCATCCGGACCGTGGACGCGGCGACGGCCCTGGACGTGCCCTGCGACGTGTTCAGTCCGAATGCGCTCGGCGGCCTCTTCCACGACCTGTCCCTCTCCCGGCTGCGCTGCCAGATCATCGCCGGCGCCGCGAACAACCAGCTCGCCCGCGCCCTCGTGGGGGACGAGCTGTTCGACCTGGGGATCCTCTACGTGCCTGACTTCGTCATCAACTCGGGCGCCCTCGTCCGCGGCACCATCTTCCACCTCGAGGGCCGACGCGAGCCGGTCGAGGCGATCGGGCTGCGGATCGGTGCGGCTGCCGCGGAGATCCTGGAAGCGGCCGAGGCCGAGGGCGACGCCCCGGCGCGGGTCGCGGTCCGGATGGCGGAGCGCCGGATCGCAGCCTGGCGCGAGGCCGCCAGGTCGACGGTCAGGGGCTGAGCACACCCTCGCCCGCGCCGGTTCTCGCTCCGCTGCGTCGAGGCGCGCGCTCGGCGCGAAGACGAGCGAGCGGCACAGCGCCTCCATCCCCGACCCCGACACGATCCGGTCCCCCCCGAGAGCTCCATGGCTGACATCACCCTCAAGGGCAACCCCTTCCACACCTGCGGCGACATCCCGGCGGCCGGCTCCCAGGCACCCGCCTTCACCCTCGTCGGCCAGGACCTCGCCGAGGTGACCCTCGGGGACCACGCCGGGAAGACCTGCGTCCTGAGCATCTTCCCGAGCGTGGACACGCCGGTCTGCGCCCTCTCGGTTCGCACCTTCAACGAGCGAGCGAGCGCCATGGAGGGGGTCGTCGTTCTGAACGTCTCCGCCGATCTCCCCTTCGCGCAGAAGCGATTCTGTGGCGCTGAGGGCATCGAGAACGCGGTGACCCTCTCGAGCTTCCGGAGCTCGTTCGCGGACGACTACGGCGTCCGGATCAGCGACGGGCCCCTCGCCGGACTGTGCGCCCGTGCGGTGGTCGTCGTGAGCCCGGCGGGCGAGGTGGTTCACTCCGAGCTCGTCCCGGAGATCGCCCAGGAGCCCGATTACGACGCGGCCCTCGCCGCGTGCGGCGGCTGAGAGCCGCCAGTTGGAGACGGCGGCCGGAGCCTTTCCGCGCCCGCCCTCCTCTCATCCACGCGCGGGGCCGCGACGAATCGCCCGGCATGCAGCGCCGCACCCTCGCCACCCTGCTCGTGGCCGCTCTCCTCGTGGGCCTCGGCTCCATGGGGGGCTGTACATCGCCCATCCCCAACCGCGTTCCCGTGGGCGAGACCTTCCCGAGCCTCGAGGCCGAGCCGCTGGATGCCACGAGCCGCGACGACTGGGAGACGATCCCCGACGACTTCGCGGGGAGCCCGCTGCTGCTCCTCGTGGGGTACGTTCAGGACACCCAGTTCGACATCGACCGCTGGCTCTTCGGCGTGCTCGACGCCGACCTCGACGTGACTCTCCGCGAGGTGCCGGCCGCGCGCGGGATGGCGGCGCGCATGGCCTCGGGGTTCATCGACTCCGGCATGCGGCGCGGGATCCCGAAGGCGGAGTGGGGAGCGGTGACGACGACCTACGGCGACCGGGCGGAGAGCATCGCCAGGTTCACCGGGACGGAGCGGCCGCGGAACGCGCGCGTGCTCCTGCTCGATGGAGACGGCGTGGTGCGCTGGTTCCACGACGAGGGCTTCTCGGCGGCGACGCTGATCGAGCTGCGGGGCGTGATCGAGCCGCTGCGCGGCGCCGCGTCCGGCGGCGACTGAGACCCGGCGATCGGGCTGCGGTGCGCCGGACCCCCGAGCATCGCGGCGGCGATGGGCCACGAGGTGCTCCCGAGGAGGGCGGCGCCGAGCGCTCGAGCGGCCCGCGCGTGCTCTCGCCGCCACTTCGCCGGGAGCGACGAGCCAGGTCGCTACCATCGTGGCATGACGATGCTCCCCTTCCTCCTCGCTGTCCTCGCTCCTCAGCAACCGTCGCTCGCCGAGGCCTTCGAGGTCCCCGACGGACTGGAGGTCACCCTGTGGGCCGAGTCGCCGGCTCTGCACAACCCGACCGCCATCGACGTCGACACGCGAGGCCGTATCTGGGTCGCGGAGGCGGTCAACTACCGACAGTGGAGCGGGCGGAACCCGGGGATGCATCGCGACGGAGGGGATCGCATCGTCATCCTCGACCGCGCGTCCGACGGGGAGGTGAGCTCCAAGGTCTTCGTCCAGGATCCGGATCTGACGGCACCCCTCGGCATCGCGGTGGTCGGGGACCGGGTGTACGTCTCGTGCTCTCCGAACCTGTTCGTCTACGTGGACGAGAACGGTGATGACGTTCCCGACCGCCGCGAGACCGTCCTGACGGGTTTCGGCGGCTTCGATCACGACCACGGCCTGCACTCCGTGGTCCCTCATGCGGACGGGAAGCTCTACGTGGCGGTGGGCAACGCCGGACCGCACGTCGTGACCGGACCGGACGGGCGGACGCTCCGGTCCGGCTCGCTCTACTCCGGTGGAGGGCCGCGCCAGGCGGACAACAGGCCGGGACTCGTGAGCGGGGACGGACGCGTCTGGACCGGCGGACTCATCCTGCGCATGGATCACGACGGCTCGAACCTCGAGGTGCTCGCCCACAACTTCCGGAACGAGTACGAGGTCGCGGTCGACGCCTTCGGCGAGCTCTACACCGCCGACAACGACGACGACGGCAACCGCTCCTGTCGGACCACCTGGGTCATGCGAGGCGGTAACCACGGCTTCTTCAGCGCGGACGGCAGCCGCGCCTGGCAGGCAGATCGCCGGCCCGGCCTCAGCACCCAGGACGCCCACTGGCACGCGGCTGACCCGGGCGTCGTGCCGCCCGGCTGCATCAACGGCGGCGGGGGGCCCACGGGCGTCTGCGTCTACGAAGGGACGCTCCTGCCCGAGCGCTTCCATGGAGCGGTGCTCAACTGCGACGCGGGAGCGCGCGTGGTGTACGCCCACCTGCCGCGGGCGGAGGGCTCGGGGATCGCGCTCGAACAGGACGTGTTGATTCGCGCCGCGCCGGACGCCCGGGGTGAGACCGGCCAGTGGTTCCGGCCGAGTGACGTGGCGGTCGGGCCGCGGGGCGAGGTCTACGTCGCCGACTGGTACGACCCCGGCGTCGGCGGACATGCCGCGCGAGACCGCGAGGCCTACGGGCGCATCCTGCGGATCGCGCCGCGCGCGGCCGACCGACCTGCGGTCGAGGCAGCGGACCTGACCTCGCTGCGCGGCGCGGTCGAGTCGCTGCGCTCGCCGGTCGTCGCCGTCCGCGAAGCCGCGCGCCAGCGGCTGCTCTCCGAGCCCGCGGCGGCCGCGCGGGAGCTCGGCGCGGCGATCGACATCGCTCGCGGGTCGGGGGAGAGAGGAGGATCGGCCTCCCTCGCCGATCGTCAGTTCGGGGCACGCGCTCACGCGGTCCTCGCCCAGGTGGATCCCGTCGCTGCTCGCCGCGCCGTGCGCTGGAGCGGGCACGCCGACACGGACGCGGCGCAGGTTCGCGCCATGGCGAGCGCCTGGAAAGATCTCGAGGCCGGCGACGAGGCCGTCCCCCGGACGGCCGCGCTCCACCCGCGCGCGAGGAGGGCGATGCTCCGAGCGCGCGGCGCGCGTGCGGGCGATGCGTTCCTGCTCGAGACCATCGACGCGCTCGACCCCGAGGACCCCTGGATGCTCGAGACGATCGGCCAGGTCCTCGAAGGGGACGCCGAGAACGCCTACGCCGAGCTCGCGGCCGACTACGGCGACGCGCCGCTCTCCTGGTCCCCGCGCTTCGAGGCCCTCGCGTGGCGCCTGCACCCCGCGTCCGCCGTGGCGGCACTCTCCGCGCGGGCCATGGCCCCGCAGCTCGATGCATCGGCGCGGCGCCGCGCCATCGACGCCCTCGCCTTCGCGCCGGGTCGGGCGGCGGCCGAGGCGGTGCATGCCGCGTCGATCGGCGGTCCCGCGGACCTCCGCGCCTACGCGACGTGGTGGATCGAGAACCGCGCCACCAACGACTGGCGAGAGTTCGGCCTCGAGCCGCGCTCGGGCGGCAGGGCAGCGGCCACGCTCGCGTTCGAGACCGACGTGATGCAGCGCGGGCGGGAACTCGTCGACGTGGCCGTGGCGGGCGCGAGCGATCTTTGGCTGACCGTCACCGACGGCGGCGACGGGAACTCCTGCGACTGGGCGGCCATCGCCGCGCCGCGGTTCCTCCTCGAAAGCGGAGAGGAGGTCGCCCTCCATGACGGCGCGTGGGTCGAGGCCCGGGCTGGCTGGGGAGAGACGAGCACGGACCGGGATTCCTCCGGTGGATCCCTGGAGTTCCCGGGCGCGCCGATTCCCGCGGGCATCGGAACCCACGCTCCGGCGGAGATCCGCTTCCAGGTCCCGGAGGGCGCGCTGCGCTTCATGGCGGAGGTTGGGCCCGAGGAAGGCGGTGTGTCCCAGCAGCTGAATGCCTCCACCAGCCTCGCGTTCCACGTCCACGTTCAGACCCCGCCGGCGCCGAAGCCGCTGCGGGAGTGGATGGCGCGCGCTCTCGACGTCGACACGGATGACGTGGAGCGCCGCCGCGCCGTCACGGACCTCGCGGCCGACGCCAAGGGAGCGTTGCTCCTCATGGACGCGCTCGAGAACGGGCGGCTGGACGAGGCGCTCACGGGCCATGCGGGAGAGCGGCTCCTCCGCTCCGACGACCTCGCCGTTCGCGCCCTCGCGAGCCGCGTGGTCCCGCGGACCGGCGCTGGCGGGCGGGCTCTCCCGTCGATCCCCGACCTGATGGCGCTGACGGGCGACCCGCGGCGTGGCCGCGTGCTCTTCCAGGACGAGGCGCGCGCGCGCTGCGTCACCTGTCACGCCTACCAGCAAGGTGACCGCAGGATCGGCGTAGACCTCGGCCCCGAGCTGAGCCTGATCCACCGGAAGCTCGGCCGTGACGCCCTCTTCGACGCCATCCTCAACCCGAGCGCGGGGATCGCGTTCGGCTACGACACCTACCTGCTTCAGACCTCCGACGGACTCCTCCACACGGGCTTCCTCCTCGCGGACGGGCCCACCGTCGTGGTGCTCGGAACGGACGGCGAGCGCATGGTGTTCGATGCGGGCGAGGTCGTGCGGCGTGAGAAGCTCGCCGTGTCCACGATGCCGGAAGGGCTCGCCGCGGAGCTCGAACCCCAGGAGCTCGCGGACCTGGTGGCCTTCCTCGCGGAGGACCCGGGCGCGGAGCCGATCCTCGGCGAGGAACTCGTGCTCTTCGACGGCACGGACATGGAGGCGTGGACGCCCTGGTTGAGCGACGGCGCCGTCGATCCAGCCGACGTCTGGAGCGTTCAGGACGGCGTACTGCGCTGCGAGGGCCGGCCGAGCGGGTACATCCAGACTCGCGAGAGCTTCGAGAGTTTCCACCTCACGCTGGAGTGGCGCTTCGATCCGGCCGCTGGCCCGGGGAACTCGGGCGTCCTCCTGCGCAAGAGCGGATCGGACCGCATCTGGCCGCGGAGCATCGAGGCCCAGCTCCAGCACCGGAACGCCGGCGACTTCTGGAACATCGGCGAGGTCCCGATGCGCGCCGATCCGGCGCGCACCCGCGGCCGCAACACCCGCCGGGCGGCGCCCTCCTCCGAGAAGCCGGTGGGGGAGTGGAACCGGTACGACATCCTCGTGGACGGTCCCCGGGTGGAGCTTCGCGTGAACGGCGTGCTGCAGAACGCCGCCGACTGGTGCGAGGAGCTGGCGGGCCCGATCTGCCTTCAGTCGGAGGGCGCGGTCATCGAGTTCCGCGACATCCGTCTGCGCAGGATCCTCGGGCGGTGAGTCCCGTTCACGGGGTCGCTCGTTCGCGGCGGCGGGCTCGCTCGCTGTGATCCGTCCGCGCGCTGCCCGACGGCCGCGCGGGTCGCGTCACGCGCGGAGAGTCGCCGTCGCGCCGGTGCCCTCGAGCTGGAACTCGGTTCCGGGCTCCTGGTGCTTGCGCTTCACGTAGCCGAGGACCACGCCGCCGTCCTCCTCGAAGGAATAGGCCCAGGAAGTGACCACGCCCAGGTCGCGGGCCTCGCCGTCGATCTCGCGCATGAGGCGCGTGCCTGGCGCGACCGGGTCGTCGTGGGAGACGCGCAGGCGGAAGAGCTGCTTGTTGAGCCCGCCGTAGGTGTCGATCTTCGCGACGACCTCCTGGCCGATGTAGCAGCCCTTCGTGAGGGAGAACGCGTCGTCGAGGCGGGCCTCCTGGGGGTAGACGTCAGCGGTGATGTCACGTCCGAAGACGCCGGTGACCGTGTCGGCGCGCAGGCTGTCGTGGGCGACGAGGCCGCCGCCCGTGGCCCCCGCGTCGAGCAGGGCTCTCCAGAGCGCGGGGACGGCGTCCGGTTCGGCCTCGACGCGCCAGCCGGGGAGACCGGCGACGGGCACGGGGACGAGGCGCACGGCCGAGCCGCCGAAGGTGGCCAGATGAGTCGCGTGCTCCCCGCCGCGCTCCGTGGGAGCTCCCTCGAGGACGCGCCCGATGACCTCGAGGGACTTCGGCCCCACGATCTCGAGGGGCGCGTAGCTCTCGGTCTCGTCGATCAGCGTGAGGTCCTCCGTGAACATGTACATGTCCAGCGCCTCCCGCAGCGCGCCTGCCTGGCCAGGCGGGCAGGAGAGCAGGTAGCCCTCGCCGAGGAAGGCGAGGTCGAAGACCTGGACCACCTTCCCCTTGCCGGTCAAGAGGAGGTTCCGATTCCCCGTCCCCGGCTCGAGCCCCTTGATCTCGTTGGCGAGGATGCGGTGGAGGAAGTCGGTCGCGTCGGAGCCCGCGACGGCGAGGAGTCCAGAGGTCGTCCGGTCGAAGAGGAGGGCGCCCTCACGTCCGGCCTCGACCTCGCCAGGGACATCGCCGTAGGTCACGACTTCGCCGCCGGCCTCGGCCGGGCGGACGCGCGCGCCGAGGGACGCGTGGAGCTCTTGGAGCGGTGAGACGTTCATGGTGGTGAGCGCACGGAGCGCCGCGGGCGGGGATGGTAGGTCATGGCGCGCGCGGCACAACGGCTGGAGGTGGCGCTCCGTCGCGGCCCCGTCTCCGGTGTCTCCGGGGGCGCCCGGGAGACGCAATCCGGGCCAATCGCCCGGGTGCCTGCGGGAGCCAGTTGACATGGCCGCCGCGGTCGCTGGAGGATGCTCGTACCCATGGGGCTCCTTCCCTCGACTCGCGCGCTCGCAGCGGCCGGACTCGCGTCCGCCGTCTCCTGTGGCTTCGTTCCCGACCGTCCGACCTTCTCCTCCGAGGTCAGCGCGGACACGAGGGCGGCTCTCGCCGAGGCCGACGTCAGCGCGTCCGACGTCGCGGCGGCGCGGATCGGCGGCGCTCTCGAGCTCTACTTCGGCTCGCCGTCGGCGCCGGGCTACCACCTGACCGACGCCTGGATCGAGGACGAGCGCGACCCCGGTGACGCCTGGTGGGAGCTGTCCGACGAGGCGGCCGACGCGGTCCGCGACGGGAACGAGCGGCGCTTCGCCGCCCAGATCAGGGCCGTTCGGGCGGCGATCGAGGCCGGAGCCGCGGCGCTCCCGGATCTGCCGCGGCCGCTCCGGGGCGGCGAGGCGCAGGCGCGCTTCGAGGCCGCCTTCGCTCCGCTCGTGGCCGGCGAGGTCGAGCTGGGTGGCCTTCATCCTGACTCGCCGACGGCGGCGGATGCGAGCGAGGACGACCCGTCCTTCACCTGGGGCGACGAGGCGCTGCGCTTCTGGGAGAGCTACTACCCGACCCTCGAGGAGTCGGCGGAGCTGTTCCGGACTCGCTGCCTGTTCTGCCACGGCCCGCTCGGTGCAGGCGACGGACCCACCGGCCGCACCCTCGATCCGCGGCCCCGGGATCTGCGCGACGGGATCTTCAAGTGGACCGAGGTCGACGCGAACCGCCGTCCGACCCGGGACGGCCTCGTTCGCCTCCTGCAGCGCGGCGTGAGGGGCACCGCCATGCCCGCCTTCCGGCGTCTGTCACGCGGCGAGCTGGAGGGTCTCGTCGACTGGATCCGGTATCTCGCGGTGCGCGGGGAGACCGAGCAGCTGAGCACCTACTTCGCCTGCGAGGAGGGAGACGTCAGACCTGCGAGCGTCGAGCGCGCCTACGGGACCGTCTGGGGCCGCTGGGACGAGGCCGAGGATCACTGGCTCGCGGTGCCCGCCGGGCCGTCGCCCGCCGAGGTGACGGCCGAGGTCGTCGCCCGCGGCGCCGAGCTCTTCCGCGGGAGCCTCGCGAACTGCGCGAGCTGCCACGGCACGAACGGCGAGGGCGACGGTGAAGCGATCTGGGAGGAGGGAGAGGAGGGCGAGCGACGCCGGCGCCTCGACCGCTGGGGCCAGCCGAGCCACCCGCGGAACCTCACGGCTGGCGTCTTCCGCGGCGGCGGCCGTCCTGTCGATCTCTACCGGCGCATCAAGTCCGGCATCGGCGGCACGATCATGCCCGCTGCCGATGCATCGCTCACCGACGACGACATCTGGGCCCTCGTGCACTTCGTCCTGAGTCTCTCGCGCACGGGCGGGGAGCCGGGGCGATGATGCGGCTCGTCGTGGCGCTGCTGGTCCTGGCCCTCGGGGTCCTCGTGGTCGTCTCCATGGAGGCGCCCGAGTGGATCCTCGCGGCGGCGGGCAGCGACTGGTTCCCCGCGGAGCTCGGCCTCGGCGCCGAGCGCGTCGACGGTCTCTTCGACCACACGAATCTCTTCGCAGCGGGGCTGCTCGGGCTGACGTTCGTGGGGCTGGCGTGGGCCGTCTGGCGAGGGGCAGGGCGGCGCGCGGGCGAGGGCAGCGAGCGGAGCGGGAGTCGCCGCCTCGAGGTGCTCTGGACCGTCGTCCCTGCGGGCATCGTCGTTCACCTGACCCTGGCCCAGATCCAAGCGCGCGATGCCATCGCCGCCGACGCCCGGGGCGGAGAGGGCGCGGGAGCCCCTCTCGCGATCGAGGTCGAGGGTGTTCAGTTCGACTGGCGTTTCACCTACGCGGGGGCCGACGGCGCCTTCGGCACTCTCGACGACGTCACGAGCGTCGTCGACATGCCCGTGCCGGTGGGCCGTCCGGTGGAGCTGCGCATGAGGAGCGTCGACGTGATCCACAGCTTCTTCGTCCCGGAGCTGCGGATGAAGCGCGACGTCGTGCCCGGGACGGTCACTCCTCTGGCGTTCACCATCGACGCGCAGGATCACGCGGCGGCAGGGAGTCCCGAGACGCTCGAGCTGCGCTGCGCGGAGCTCTGTGGCTGGGGTCACTACGCCATGGTGGGGCGGCTACTCCCCATGGAGCAGCACGCGTTCGACGACTGGCAGGCCCGCGCCGGCGCCGCCGGCTTCGAGGCCGAAGCGATGGCGGACGACGTGGAGGACGAGGGGTGATTGGCGCTCTCCGCGCGGCCTTCGATCGCGAGACCACGGTCGAGGAGCTGCATCCCCACGAGCCGCGCACGTGGGTGGGCCGCTACGTGTTCTCCACCGACCACAAGGTCATCGGGATCCAGTTCTTCGTGCTCGGTCTCGTGATGCTGTTGATGGGCGGCCTGATGGCGCTGCTCATGCGGTTCCAGCTCGCGTGGCCGTTCGCGAAGGTGCCGATCGTGGGGGAGTGGCTCTTCCCGGAGACGGGGGGAGCGATGACGCCGGAGGGCTACACGGCGCTCCTGACGCTGCACGGCACGATCATGACCTTCTTCGTGGTCATCCCGCTGCTCACGGGGGCCTTCGGCAACTACCTGATCCCCCTGATGATCGGCGCGCCGGACATGGCCTTCCCGCGCATGAACGCGCTCGCGTTCTGGCTGATGATCCCGGGTGTCGGCTGTCTCGCCATGTCCGCGCTCTCACCCGGCGGCGGCGCCGGCGCGGGCTGGACCTCCTACGCACCCCTCTCCACTGTGGGGGAGTACTCCCCGGGGAGCCTCTCGGGGCAGACGTGGTGGCTGCTCGCGCTGACCTTCGCCGGCTTCGCCAGCATCCTCGGCGGGCTCAACTACGTGGTGACCGTGGTGAAGATGCGCGCGCCGGGGCTGACCGCCATGCGGCTGCCACTGACGGTCTGGGGCCTCGTGATCGCGGCGCTGTTGCAGCTGCTCGCCCTGCCCGTCCTCACCTCCGGGACGGTGCTGATGTTCGTCGACCGCGGCTTCGACGCGGCGCTGCTCTCGCCGGGCAACGCGGCCGACGGCGAAGGAGGGCAGCCGTTGCTCTGGCAGCACCTCTTCTGGTTCTACAGTCACCCTGCGGTCTACGTCATGATCCTCCCGGCCATGGGGATCGTCAGCGACGTGCTCAGCGTGCACTCGCGCAAGCCCGTCTTCGGCTACCGGCCCATGGTCATCGCCATGGCCTCGATCGCGGGGCTCGGCTTCATCGTGTGGGGCCATCACATGTTCACCTCGGGCATGGACCCGCGGCTCGAGATGGCGTTCCTGGTCTCGACGATGCTCATCGCCGTGCCCTCGGGCGTGAAGACCTTCAACTGGCTCGGGACCCTCTGGGGCGCACGGGTCCGGCTGACGACCGCGAACCTGTTCGCCATCGGCTTCGTGGCGCAGTTCGTCGTCGGAGGGCTCTCGGGGCTCTGGATGGCGGCGACGCCGGTGGACCGCTACATGCACGACACCTACGCGGTCGTCGCGCACTTCCATTACATCGTGTTCGGCGCGTCGCTCTTCGCGCTCTTCGCGGGGCTCTACCACTGGTGGCCCAAGATGACCGGGCGACGCATGCATGAAGGCATCGGTCGCGTGCACTTCCTGGGGACCTTCCTGGGGACGAACGCGGTGTTCCTGATGATGCACCAGCTCGGCTTTCGCGGGATGATCCGCAGGACCGCCGATCCGACGATCCAGGACGGCGTCGCGCAGCTCCAAGGTCTCAACGTGTTCATCACGTGGTCCGCCGTGGTGCTCGTCTCGGTCCAGGTGCTCTTCGTCGCCAACCTCGTGTACGGCCTCTTCCTGGCCCGTCGCGGCGAGGACAACCCCTGGGACGCAGCGTCTCTCGAGTGGACAGCGCCCTCACCGCCTCCCGCCGGCAACTTCCGGGCGCGGATCCAGGTCGCGCGTGGTCCGTACGACTACCGGGTACGCCCGGCCGGCGAGCTCGATCACGTCCCCCAGGCAGCGCCGGCAGAGCAGACCTGAGAAGGACTGCCGCGCGACCGGTCACCGCACGGCGCGGCGACGCCGCTGGTCCGATGTCGTGACGCACTCGGGAGCGGGCGCGAAATGCCGGCGGAAGCGAGGGAGGTGGCGCTGGGATGGGCCTATTCTTGTGCGCCCGGAACGTGCCCGGTGCTCCTCCCTGCAGCCCTGGCTCCGCGCGCCGCGGACCGCCCCTCCCGCCCATGGTCTCCAGCCTCTCCACGGGCGCCGCCGAGCCGATCGGTCGATCCCTCGACGTCGCGCCCACGCCGGCCACGCCCGGCGGCGTCGCCGTGCCCAACGCGCGATTGCGCGCCGCGTTCATCGCGCTCTTCGTCCTGATCGCCGTGGTATCAGGCATGCGCAACGAGCAGTACCTGCTGTTCACACCGCTCCCGATCCCGCTGCTCTTCCTGTCGCCGCGCGGAGCGTCGCGTGTCCTCGTCTTCTTCGCCCTCGTGCTCGTCGTCATCGGCGGTGCTGTGACGACCTATCGCGAGGGCATGGCGGTCCCGGACTGGCCCGCGACCTTCCAGGAGAACATGTGGACCTACTCGCTCCGGGAGATGCTGGAGCAGGGCAAGGGCGTGACCCTCGAGCACGTCCACCGGCTCTGGGCCTCGGCTCTCGGGCTCGTCGCCTTCACGGTGATGTTGACCACGTACGTGCACCGCTCCCGCAGGGCCCTCAAGGCCATGGCGTGGGCGACCGGCGGCGCGATCGCCCTGCAGGCCGTCATCGGCGGGACGCGTGTCCTCGAGGTGAGCCAGAACCTCGCGTTCCTGCACGGCGTGATCGCGCAGGCGGTGTTCGCGACCATCGCGGTCCTCGCCGTGATGTCGAGCCGGACCTGGCAGCGCATGGAACGCACTCGATCGGCCCACGCGGGAGGGGCCTACGGTCTCGGTCCTTGGGTCGTCGGGATCCTCTACTTCCAGATCGCCCTCGGCGCGTGGCTCCGTCATCACGGCCAGACCGCGGCGCTGCTCGTGCACGGCACGTTCGCCCTCGCGGTGGTGGTGCTCATCCTCGTCTTCGCCAGGCAGCTCGGAGTCGCGGCGAGCGAGGGGCGTGAGCGTGGGATCGATCGCTCGCCGCTGCGGCGCCTCGAGCGATTGATCCTCGGCGCCGTCTCGGCGCAGTTCCTCCTCGGGATCCTCGCCACCTACGGGATCTACGGGATCTCCGGGGGCATGGAGAAGGAGGTCTCGGTGGGCGAGGCGATCTTCGCGACGGGCCACGTGCTGGTGGGCGCGGTCCTCTTCTGCGCCACCGTGGTGGGCGCGGTCTACGCGCGCCGCACGCTGACTCGCGAAGAGGTGGCCGCGTGAGCGACGCCGTTCAGCGCGCGGTCGGCGACGCCGCGGGGCCGGCGCCTCGCGGCCCCATCGCGATCTGGATGGAGCTGCTGCGGATGCGGGTGGCCACCATGGTCTTCCTGACCGCGGCGCTCGGGGGCTGGCTCGCGACGCGCGATCCCGGGCTCGCGAACCTCGCGCGCTGCGCGGAGGCGGGACTCTACGTCCTTCTCGTCACGGGCTGCGCGAGCGTGCTGAACCAGGTGGTCGAGCGCGAGACGGACGCGCTGATGGACCGCACGCGCATGCGGCCCCTCGTGACCGGTGAGATCGGCGTCGTGTCCGCCGTGGCCGGCGCCGTGCTGCTGGGCGTGCTCGGGACCGTCGGACTCGTGCTGTCCTTCAACATGCTCTCGGCGGTGCTCGTGCTGGCGACCCTCGTCGTCTACGTGTGCGTCTACACGCCGCTCAAGCGCGTCAGCACGATCAACACGGTCGTCGGCGCGGTCCCCGGAGCGGCGCCGGTGCTGATCGGGTACGCGGCCCTGGCCGGGGAGATCGGCCCGCTGGGCTGGGCGCTCTTCGGGGCGATCTTCGCGTGGCAGTTCCCGCACTTCATGGCCATCGCCTGGATGTACCGCGAGGACTACGCCAAGGCAGGCCATCGCATGGTGCCGACGGAGCCGGGCTCCGAGGGCATGGCGGGCCGCTACGCGATGCTCTACAGCCTCTCGATCGTGCCCGTGACGCTCATGCCGGCGCTGAGCGGGATGGCGGGGCCGATCTACGTCCTCGGGGCGCTCGCGCTCGGTGCTCTGTACATCGTTCCGTCGATCCAGTTCGCCCGCGAGGAGTCGTACTCCAACGCACGTCGCTTGCTCTTCGCGTCGATCATCTACCTCCCGGCGCTGATGGCTCTGCTCTTCGTGGACCCCGTCATGCGCGGGCTCTGAACCGGCCGCAGCCTTGTCGACCGCAGAGACCACGTTCCAGTACGACAGCGGGCCGCCCGTCGAATCAGGGCGCCTCGCGACGTGGCTGTTCCTCGCCGCGGAGAGTCTCTTCTTCGGTGGGTTGCTCTCCGCGTGGCTCGTTCTGCGCGCGCAGGCGCAGGACACGTGGTCCGCGGGGCTGCACCCGTCCCTCGGCGTCGGGATGCTCATGACGGCTCTCCTGGTGGCGGCCTCGGTCGCCGGCCATGGCGCCGTTGCCGCGCGCGCGCGCGGAACGAGCGGCACGCGACGCCTCCTCCTCGCGTCCGCTCTCGTCGCGGTCTTCCTGGTGACGCAGGCTCTCGAGTACCGCCATCTCCACGACGAGGGGGTCTCGCCGGCGACGTCCCTTCGCTGGGGGTCCTTCTACGCGCTCACGCTCGCCCACGGATTCCACGTCCTCGTCGGGCTCCTCTGGCTGCTGTGGCTCGCGGCCACGGGCGCAGGACGCGTCAGCGTCGCTCCCGCCCGCGGCGCACTCGAGTACGGCGTCCTCTATCTCCACTTCGTCGACGCCGTCTGGTTCGTCCTCCTCGGCCTGCTCTACGTCCTCCGATGAACGAGCGATGCCTCCCGCGCCGGCGCCCGGCGATCTCGACGCGACTGGCCCTCGTCCTCGGCGTCCTCGCGGCCTCCTGCGGCTCCGGTAGAGGGCTGGACGTGACCAGCGAGGGTGCGCCCGCCCCGCGGGATCCGAAGCGGTTCGAGGCGCTCCCCGACTTCACCTTCGACGACAGTCGCGGCGGACAGCTCTCCAAGGCGGACCTGCTCGGCGAGCCCTGGATCGGAGTGCCCTTCTTCCTGGAGTGCACCGGCCCCTGCCCGAGCATCACCCGGGACATCCGCCAGCGCCTCTACCCCGTTCTCGAGGGGACCGGGGTCAAGCTCGTGTCGTTCTCCCTCGACCCCGAGCGCGACACCCCCGAGGCGCTCGACGCCTACGCCCGCACCCTCGACGTCGACCGCGATCGGTGGCTCTTCGTGAGCGCTCCCGAGGAGGGCGCCATGCACGATTTCGTTCGCACGGGTTTGTGGGTGCCGGTCCAGCGCGACCCGGAGGCGAACGACGCGGGGCTGGCGATCACACACGGGACGCGCATGCCGGTCGTCGACGGCAGCGGCGTCATCGCTGGCCTCTACGAGCTCGCGGATCCCACTCTCGCCACCGGGATGTCGGGCGAGGAGGCGATGCCCCTCGCCGAGGCCGAGGCGCTGCTCGACGCGCGCTTCGCGCTGATCGCGGACCGCGCGAAGGCGCTCGCGGCGGGCGGGTCGGTGATCCCGCTGGTCAACGCCTGTCTGAACGGAACGGCCTTCGTCCTGCTCATCGCAGGCTTCCTCGCCATCAAGCGCGGGGCGAAGAAACAGCACGAGCTCCTGATGAAGCTCGCCTTCGTCGTCAGCGCGGCCTTCCTCGCCTTCTATCTCTACTACCACTTCGCCGTGCTGCCGATCAGCGGCGGTCCGACCCGCTTCAACGGCGAGGGCCCGGCGAAGGTCGCCTACCTGCTCATGCTCGCGAGCCATGTCCTGCTCGCGGTCGTGAACCTGCCCATGGTCCTGCGGACGTTCTGGCTGGCTCACCGCGAGGACTGGGACCGCCACAAGCGCCTCGCCAAGCTCACGCTACCGATCTGGCTCTACGTCTCGATCACCGGCGTGCTGGTCTACCTGGTGCTCTACCAGTTCAACCCGCCGGCGTAGCCGCGCCGGTCGAGGTCCCGGCCGCGGTCCTCGCCTCGAGGTCGTCGATCAGGGGATCGACCACCCGGAAGAAGAGCGGCGGCGCGAGGGAGAGCAGCATCATCGCGGGGTACCCCCCCGGCATGACGGGGGCCTTGCCAGGGAGCGTGCGAAGGCGGTGGTAGGGCCGGCTCGCGTTGGCGTGGTGGTCCGAGTGGCGCGTCAGCTGGAAGAGATGGGCGCTGCTGACGCGGTGGGCGCTGTTCCACGAGTGGTGGGGGTGCACCCGCTCCGTCTTCCCGGTCGGCAGGACGCGGCGCACGAGTCCGTAGTGTTCGATGTAGTCCACGAGCTCGAGGAGCAGCACCGCGAACGCGGCCTGCGCCAGGAAGAAGCCCAGCCCCGCGCCGCGGAAAGCCAGCGCGACGGCGGCGACGAGCCCCGCCTGGAGGAGGGCGTAGCGGACGCGGCGGTCCTTCAAGGTCCACGCGATGCCCTGGTTCCTCGTACGGCGTCCCTCGAGCTGCCACGCGTGAACGGCGGTCGTTGCGACGACCCGGACGAGGAACGCATAGACCCACTCGCCGCGCCGGGCCGTGGCCGGGTCGTCGCGCGTCGCGGCGCGCTTGTGGTGGCCGAGCACGTGCTCGACGCAGAAGTGCGCGTAGAGCGTGCAGGCCATGAGCCCCTCGGCGAGCCCGCGGTGAAGGGCGCGCGCGCGGTGCATCAGCTCGTGGGCGATCGTGATGCCGCCGGCGCCGCTCACGATCCCCGCGCTCACGACGAGGCCGCACCACTCGAGCCAGCCGGGAGGAGCGGTCGTCACCCGCCACAGAGTCCAGGTGAGGACCGCCGCCTGGGTCGGGAGCCAGAGCTCGAGGAGCAGATCGTGGCCCCGGGAGCGGCTCGGCATCGCCTCCGCGCGCTCGTCGTCGGGCGGCGGGACGGGGACGATCTGGTCGAGCAGGGGGATCAGCACGAACACGTACGACGCGGCGAGCCAGACCCAGGGGCCGCGGAGCTCGAGCCCGACGACGTGGGCGAGCACGAGGAGGTAGGCGGACGCGAAGGGCAGACGCGGCATGGACGAAGAGTAACACCGCAGCTGACCGTGTCGCCGCGGCTCTCGGTCGCGGCGTGGCGCATCGTTCTCAGTGCGCGGCACGCCCTCTGCGATGTCACGGTGGGGAGCGGTCCGCTCCGAGCACGGCCCGGAGACTCGACTCGAAGCCAGGAGCGACGTCAGGCGAGGCGCGCATCGCCTCTGCGGTGCGAGAGGAACACCGGCAGCCCGAGCGCGTGGCCGTGGCCTGGCCCTGTCCCGGGATCGTCCAGGGACCGCGACCCTCTGCGGCCAGTGAGACTCCCGAGCCGAGTGGGGCGCGGAGCGCGCGAAACGCGGCTACGATGCCGGCATGGCTGCGCCCTTCCCTTTCCCGTGAGACGGCTGCGCGGAGGCGGTCGTCTCCGGCAACGCCGGTCTCGCCGGTGGCTTCGGATGGAGCATCGTCGGGCTCCTCGCGCTGCTCTTCGTGGCGCTGCCCGCGGCGTTCACCGTCGCCGTGGTCCGTCGTACCGGGCGCGCCGAGAGCGGGACCGACTGACGGCGGTCAGCGACCGAAGCGCTCACCGCGCCGCGTCCGCTCCGAGAGCAGGCCGATGCGTCGCGCCTCGACGGCGCGCCAGAGGGACGGTTCGGCCCGGAGTGCATCGGCCGCCGACCCTCCCGCGTAGGCCTGGACGAAGCGGAAGAGGTCCGTGCGCGTGAGCTTCGCGTCCATCGCCGAGAACGCGAGTCCACCGAGGTCCTTCGCTCGCCAGCGCTGCGGCACCGCCGAGCGGATCTGCGCGCGGTGCAGATCGACGAGGACCGGCCGCGGTGGGGCCCCGGGCTCCTGCTCCGGGCAGAGGACGTGCACGAGGTAGCAGTCGCGGTGGTTGACGCCTGCTCCGTGCATCGCGCCGACGGCGCGTCCGAGCGCTCGCGTCCATGCGCGACGCTCGCCGCGGGCGTCCGGGGGGAGCTCCGAGGCGACGTCCGCCAGGGTGCGCTGTGTCCCGACGTCCCGCGTCACGACGAAGGAGCGTCGTCGGTGGGCCGGCGCCTCGTCGACGCCCCAGGCCACGACCTCCGGGACGTCCACTCCGGCTTCGCGCAGGCGCGCGATCGCCTCGACCTCGGCCCGTGCGTCGAAGACCGGGAGCCTGAGGGAGGCGAGCGAGCGGAGCGTCTCTCCGACACCGACGCCGCGATGGACCTTCGCGAAGAAGACCTCGCCCTCCACCTCGAGCCGTGTCGTGCGGCGGTCCGGGAGCTCGCGGAAGTGTTCACCGCCGGCCGTCTCGATCCAGCGGAACGGATCCTCACCGCGCCAGAGCCGGTCGAAGGGAGGGGTGGCGATGATGTCCATCAGGCGCCTGCGAGCTCCTCGAGGTGATCGGCGATCGCCCGGTGCATGCCGTGGAGTTCGGGGTGCGCCTTCGCATAGGTGAGGGCGCGGCTGCCGAGTCCTGCGAGCTCCGCGGAGAGGAGCCGGGAGAGGGCGTCGTCCAGGGCGGACTGCGCGAACGGCTCCGGGAGGACCGCGCCGGCGTTCGCCGCCTGGATGTGCGCGGCATACCCGCAGCAGCTCGTCGCGATGGCAGGTCGGCCGGCGACGAGTGCTTCCAGGAGCACTGCGCCGCCCGGTTCGCTCCGCGCGGGATGGATCAGCAGATCCGCGCCCTGAAGGAGCGCTGGTACGTCCTCTCGCGGCCCGAGCACGAACACCCGATCGCTGACGCCCAGCCGTCCCGCGAGGGACTCGATGGGCGCCGGATCACCCGCCCCGACGACCATCAGTCGCGCGGGGCGTGGTCCCTTCGCCTGCGCCGCCAGGGCACGCACCGAACGATCGACGCCCTTTCGCGAGAAGTCGCTGCCGAGCTGGAGGAGGAGCGCCTCGCCTTCGCTCGCGCCGACCTCGGCCCGGATACGGGCGCGCAGCGCTCCAGCGTCCGGCCCCTGGCATCGATCCACGCCGACGCCCGGCGGGAGCACGCGGAAGCGCTCCGGCGCGGTGCCGTAGACGCCCTCGAAGGGGCGCTCTTGACCCTGATGCAGCAGGAGGATGCGGCGGGCGCCGGCCGGGCCGAAGACCGAGCGTTCCAGCGCGGTGAACGTACGGTCCCTGGGCAACAGGTGCCGGAGCGGTCCGCGCCTCGACCGCGCGCGCAGGGCGTAGCAAGGATCCCCGACGAAGTGGACGTCGAGCCCGGGGAGGCGGTCGAAGCCGAGGACGAGGTCGGGCGCGAGGGCGTTTCGCATCGCGGCCAGCCGTTCGCCGAAGCGGGCCGCGCGTGCGTGGTTGGTGCGGCCCGGCACCGGCTCGAGGTGGAGCGTCACGCCCGGCGGGCCGTCGACCTCGGCGCGCTGGGCGACGAGGGTGACCTCGTGTCCACGTCGTGCGCACTCACACGCGGTCTGCAGAGCGTCGCGCTGCAAACCGCCGTGGGGGAAGAGACGGTGGATCGCGAGAAGCAGTCGCAGCGGCCGATGGGACGGAGACGGTTCCACGGGCGCAATCTAACCGGGAAGTGTCACCGGCCCTCGCCGGACGCGTCGGGACCCTCGGTGGAACAGCTGGGCGATGAAGCGGGGTCCGGGCCCGCGCAAACGATCCGGGTGGGGGCGTCGGCGACCCGGCGGGGGCTCCTGGGGGCGGCGCTGGGCATGACGACCACCTTCGCGCTCGCGCGCGCGCGCGGACGCATCGGCTCGCGCGGACCCGGGGACATCGCCTTCTGGGCCGCCGACCGCGCGGGGCACAGGCTGCACGGCATCGACGCCGACGGGCTGCTGCGGGCGTTCGTCGATCTGCCAGCGCCGGTCGCGATGCGCCGTCCCGAACGGTGCCGGCCCTTCGAGGAGGCTCCGGTGGCGCTCGTGGTGACGTCCGCCAGCGAGGGGCGGCGGGACGGTCCCCGGCGGGACTGGCGGATCGGCGCCGAGGGGAAGGTCCTCTCGGTCGGCCCCGAGCGGCCTCCAGGGGATCCGCGGGACGTATCCGAGGGCCGGGTCCGGGCGCCCGACGGCTGGAAGCTCTCGAGCCTGCGCGAGGAGGGAGCTCCGCGCGCCGTGGCCCATCGACTGACGCGCCTCGGACGGCGGGGCCCGGCGTTCCATCTCGCGATCCCGTTCCCCGTCGGAGCGATCGCCGCGGGCTCGACGGGCCTGTGGCTCGCCGGCGCTCGGACCGGGAGGGCGCTCAGCGTGAGCTGGACCGGCAGGGTCGTCGTCGATGTGCGCGCGCCCGGCAGCTGTGGTGCGGACGCCATCCTCGGCGCGAGCGCCGGTGAAGGAGGCGGCGCGTGGGTCGCCTGCGGCGGGGCCCTCCTGCGCTTCGACGCGCGCGGGCGCCGTATGCCAGGCCAAGGTGGGTTCCAGCACCTGGTCGCGCTGATGCGCGCCGGGCCAGGAGCTGGTTGAGGTCAGTCCGCGTCGACCTGGCGCTCGACGGTGTTGATGAGCGCCATCACCGAGTTCGCGAGGTCGTTGCGGCCATGGTCCACGCAGCTCTGGGTGAACCTGTTCGCGTGCTTCTTGAAGCGATCGAAGTCCTTGCGCACGGGGGATGTCTTCGCCTCCATCTGCCGTTTGCGCTCCTCCAGCGCCTGGATCTTGCGCTGGATGTCGGCGATCTGCTCGTCCTCGGTCCGCCGCGTACGGCGGGCCCTGGGGCTCGGGTTCTCGTTCATGGCTGGAGAGTCGTCGAACGGGGCGGCGAGTTCGTGACGCGCATCGTCGGCGGAGGGCAGGTCACGCTCCTCGTCCGCGGGGCGGGCGGAATCCCTCGGCCGGAGGAGGCGATCGGAGAAGCCCCCGGAGCGCTGCCCGGCTCGCACCGTACCACCCCGCCAGAGGGCTACAAGGGCCCCAGACGCTCCTGTCGAGCGGCTCCCAGGGTGGGGCGGGAGGGGAGGCTCGTGGCGCCGCGAGACCATCCCAGCACCCCTCCGATGGGGTCTTCGACTATCCTCGCCGCCCGAAATGCCGTCCCTCCACGCAGACATCGAGCGCGTCCTCTTCCCCGAGGACTTGATCCTCGAGGGAATCGATCGGGTGGCTCGCGCCATCGTCGAGCGCTTCGACGGCCGCGACTTCACCGTCGTGTCGATTCTCAAGGGCTCGTGCATCTTCTCCGCCGACCTCATCCGCAGGATCCCCGTCCCCCTCGAGCTGGCCTTCGTCTCCGCCTCCTCGTACCGGGACAAGACGACTTCGGGTGAGCTCGAGATCAGCTTCTTCCCGACCGGAGAGATCGAGGGGCGCAACCTCCTGCTCGTCGACGACATCCTCGACACTGGACAGACCATGTCCCGTCTGAAGGAGGAGTTCCTCAGGCGCGGAGCGAACGAGGTCGCGACGTGCGTGTTCCTCGACAAGCCGAGTCGTCGCGCCGTCGAGCTCGACGCCGACTTCAAGGTCCTCGAGGTGGAAGATCTGTTCGTGGTGGGCTACGGCCTCGACTTCAACGGGCGCTACCGCAACCTGCCGTACGTCGGCGTCCTGCGGCCCGAGCTCTACGGGGCGGCAGAGGAAGAGCTCGGTCGCGACGCTGACGAGCCGGAGACGTCCGAGGCGCGATGAACTCCATGGACACGTTCGTCGTGTCGGGCGAACGGGCGGGGCTCGAGCTCGACGAATACCTGTGCCTGCAGTACTCGGGACTGTCGAAGGGCTTCGTGCGCCAGGAGATCGCTGCGGGCCGCGTGCTGGTCGACGGCCAGGAGACGAAGCCGGGTCAGCGGCTCCGAACGAATCAGGTGGTGATGGCCACCCTCGACTGGGAACGGGCGCCGGCGAGGCCGATCGCCCCTGACGTCGAGCTCCCGGTCCTTCACGAGGATCCGAACGTGCTCGCCGTGGACAAGCCCGCGGGCCTCGCGGTCGAGCCGGAGCGCTGGCACCGGGAGCTGGGTTCGGTGGCGGGCGCGCTGCTGCAGCGCGTCGAGGAGGAGTCCTTCGAGGCGGAGTGCGGCGCCGAGGACGGCGGCCTCACCTATCGTCCGCGCCTCGTGCACCGGATCGACAAGGACACCACGGGGGTCATGCTCGTGGCGAAGGACCTCGAGACGGAGAGGGTGCTCCGGAGGGCGTTCGAGGAGGGCGGCATCTCCAAGAGCTACCTGGCGCTGGTCGAGGGCGAGCCGTACCTCGACGACGGGGAGGTGATGGTCGTCGAGCAGCCGATCGGACCGGTCCTGAAGAAGAGCGGCCGGATGCGGGTGACCGCGGACGGCAAGCCCTCGACGACTCGCGTGACCGTCGCGGAGCGCTTCGATGGCTACACGCTGGTGCGCTGCGAGCCGGTGACCGGCCGGACCCACCAGATCCGCGTGCACCTCGCCCACGAGGGCTTCCCCCTCGTGATCGACTCGTTCTACGGCCGGAGAGCGGCCATGAAGCTCTCGGAGTTCAAGGCGAGCTACCGGCCCAAGCGGGGCATGCCCGAGAAGCCTTTGATGGAGCGGCTCACCCTGCACGCCGAGCGCGTCGTGCTGCCCCCCGTGGGCGATCGCGCGGAACCACTGGAGATCACGTCGCCGCTTCCGCGCGACTACGAGCGCCTGCTCAAGCAGCTGCGCAAGGTCCGTCCGCCGCGGCGGCGCTGAGAGACGAGGAACGCAGGTTGAAGCTCAAGGTCCGTCCGTCCGACTTCAAGGTCACCGAACGCCTCGCCGAGGGGGTCCTCCAGAACGAGGGGCACTTCCGGGTCTACCGTGTGCGCAAGGAGAAGGTCACCTCGCTCGAGGCAGCCACCGAGCTCGCCGCGGCGGCCGGCGTCGCGCCGGCCGACGTCGGCATGGCCGGGCTCAAGGATCGCCAGGGGGTGACGACGCAGTTCATGACCGTCCACCACGGGCCGAGCATCAGCGTCCAGCGCCCGGGGCTCTCCGTGCGCCACGTCGGCTTCGCGGAGCGGGCCCTGACGTCCGAGGACTCGGAGGGGAACGACTTCCAGATCGTCGTACGAGACCTCGGGCCGGCGGAGCTGGACCACGCACGCGAGTCCCTCGAGGCGATGCGGACGAGCGGGCTGCCGAACTACTTCGACGAACAGCGGTTCGGGAACCTGCGGCACGGTCAGGGATGGATCGTGCTCGACCTCGTCCACGGCGACCTCGAGGGCGCCCTGAAGCGGCTCGTGGCGAGCGCTTCTCCCTTCGAGCCGC
>PKCK01000088.1 GCA_002862085.1 Planctomycetota bacterium
CGTGGATCAGAACGTCCAGCCGACCGTGAGCAGGTAGACGTTGTCGGCGCGCTGGAGACGGGCCGGCGGGTTGTCTGGATCCTCGGCAGGGGTGTTGTCGAAGGTCAGCAGCCACGAGAAGCGCGCGATCATGCTCTCGGTGAGCTGGCTCTCGAAGTAGGTCGTGGCGCGACCGTAGAAGTCGTCCTTGTCGTCGAGACTCGGGAAGACCTCGCCGAAGTGACCGAACACGAGGTTCTTGGAGATCCGGGTCCACACGTCCCACGCGAAGCGCGCGGATACGTATTCGAACTCGTCACCGTTGTCGAACTCCTCGTTGAAGTAGGAGAGGCCGAACTCGGTGTTGATCCTCCAATTGTCGTCGTCGCGGAACTGGTATCCGAGACCGGCGCCGAGGGTCCAGCGGAGATCGACGGCGGCTCGGAAGTTGGTCTCCGCGAGGCCGGTGACGAGGGCGTAGAGCTTCTCGTCGAGGAACTGGTCGTACTTGACGCTGCCCAGCGCGCGGCGCTGGAGGAACGCCGACTCACCTGCGCCGCGCTCGTTGTCGCGGGAGAGGAGCCAGAGCGCCTCGAGGGTGTAGCGGTTCTGCTCGAACTCGCGGACGGCCCGCGCGTCGAGGGAGTAGCTCTCGACGTCGGCGTTGCCCTCGCTCTTGGAGAGGCCGACGTTGACGTTGCCGTGCCAGGTGCCGTCGGGGCCTTCCTCGGCCTCCTGGAGCAGCGCAGGAGCGAGGGCGGAGAGCGGGGTCAGTGCTTGGTCCGCCGCGGGGGCGGGAGCGATCGGGGCGGCGAGAGCCGACCCGAGCACCATGGGAAGAAGGATCATGGATGGCACCGCGACGGCCGTCGCGGATCAAGGCGAGGATGGAAGGGTGGGAGCGCCCTCAGGATCGCGAGCGCGCCGCGGTCTCGGGCCGATGGAGCCATTGCGCAGCGGAGCGGAGCCCGGCCGCAGTCCTTGAACCGTGCCAGGTGAGAAGCTGCCCGTCGCAGCGTAGGAAGGCTGCGAGGTCGATTCGAGTCCGGCGGCTGAGTTCGTCGCGGTGCAGCTCACGGAAAGGAAATGGCTCCGAGGGGAGGAGAACCCGCCGCGGCCCGAGCCCCTGGAGACCATCGAGCTCGACCTCCGGATAGGCCGCCCCACCAGGAGCCCCCTGGATCACGTTGACACCGCCGGCCACGGTCACGAGATCGGAGAGGAACGTCTCGGGCCCCGCCGCCAGCCAGGGCTCCCGCCAGACCAGCACGGCGAAGGGGACGGGAGCACGCCCGGTCGCGGCAGAACGAACTTCCTCGACCGCCGCCTCGACGTCCGCCGCCAGCTCCTCGCCACGCCCGGGCCGGCCGACGAGCTCACCGAGCCCCCGGAGCATCGTCGGCACGTCGGCCACGCGCCGGGGGAAGGTCACATGGACCGCGAGTCCCGCCGCGCGCAGCCGCTCCACGTCCTCGAGCCGGTTCTCCTCCTGGTTGACCAGCACGAGGGTCGGGGACAGCGCGAGGATCCGGTCGATCCGCGGATCCTTCGTCCCGCCGACGCGCGGCACCGCGTCCAGCGCAGGCCGGGGGTGTACACAGAATTTCGTCGCTCCCACGACGGACTCCCCCACTCCCAGTTCGAAGAGGGTCTCCGTCAGGCTCGGCACGAGCGAGACGTAGCGCGCGGCGGCGGCCTCCCCCACGCTCCTCAGACCTCGCCCCGAGCCGCCACCGACAGCTCGCCCGGCTCGAGGTCCGCCGCGGCATAGCGGCGTCCCTCCCGAACGAGTCGCGTGAAGGGCCGCGCCGGGTCGTGGTAGGAGAGCCCGACGATGCCCTCGTCCGCAGCCCGCGCGAGCCACCTCGTGCGCATCTCGAACGAGCGCGGCACGTCCACGTCGTAGGCCATGATGTAGGGCGGCTGGATATGGTGGGTCGTGGGGATCAGATCGCCCCAGAAGGCCGCCGTGGGCCCCTCCATCCCATCACCGAAGAGGACCACGGTCATGCCCTCGGAGTGACCGCCGACCTGGCTGAGACTCAGTCCCGGCAGGAGCTCCGTGTCTCCCGCGTGGAGCTCCACGAGCCCCGCCTCCACGAGCGGCTCGATGTCGTCGGCGCGGTAGCTCGCCCGGCGCGGATGGTCGGGGGTCCGCGCCGCCGTCAGCTCGTCCTCCGGGAAGTGAACGCGCGCCCGGGGGAAGAGCGGCGCGAGCGCGCCGCCCCGCTCCACCACCAGGGCGCCGATGTGATCGAAGTGGCAGTGTGAGCACACGACGTGGTCGATGTCCTCGGGCGTCTTGCCCAGGGCCGCGAGGGTCCCGACGAGGTCGAGCCCGGGCCGCCGATCGAGGTGGTAGATGCCGCGCAGCTTCTCGTTCCACCGATCCCCCATCCCGCCCTCGACGACGACGGTGACGCCGTCGCGCTCCGCGAGGAACGGCCGCGCTGCGAGGAGGATCGTGTTGTCCGCCGCGGGCGGCGTCATCCGCGACCAGAGGTTCTTCGGCACGACCCCCCACATGGCTCCGCCGTCGAGGCGGAAGGAGGCGTCGAAGAGGTTCGTGATGCGCCAGCCGCCGGCCTCGAGCGTGCTCGGGGTCCAGGGGGGCGCGGAGTCGGGGGCGGCGTCACCGGGGGACATGGGCGGATGATAAGGCCGCGGTCGCCGGCGACGGAGCCCCGCCCGAGGACTCAGCGGCGACCCTCCGGCCCCTTCGCGGCCGCGCCGGCGGGCCACCAGGCGTCGAGCCGCGCGCGGAGCCTCGCGGCCGCCTCCCGGTCGTCGAGGGGCCGCTCCTCCGCGGGATCGGCCCGCACGTCGAAGAGCTCTGCGGGGCGCGCGGGGTCCGTGTGGACGATGAGCTTCAGCGGGTCCTCGAGCACCCACCGTGAGAGGAGGCTGCGCTCGGGCCGGCCGACCTGGACGACGTCGTGGGTGTACGCCGCGCCGAACAGCGGACCGC
Organism: Planctomycetota bacterium; assembly: GCA_002862085.1. Classification (GTDB taxonomy): domain Bacteria; phylum Planctomycetota; class UBA1135; order UBA1135; genus Saltatorellus. Next base: position 2,948 of record PKCK01000088.1, read on the forward strand.
GGTCCGAGACGTCGCCCGTCAGATCGACGCCGGGCCAGTGCGCCGGCACGTCGAGCCCGCAGGCCGCGAGGATCGTCGCCGGGACGTCCACGCTGCTCACGGGCGTCTCGACGCGCCCCGGCGTCACGCGTCCGGTCCAGCGCACCATGATCGGCGTGCGGACGCCGCCCTCGTAGGGCGTCCGCTTGCTCCGAGGCGCGTAGCCGCGACCGTTCGGGCGCTGGATCCAGCCGTTGTCGACCACGAACAGGACGAGTGTGTCGTCGGCCACGCCGCGGTCACGGAGATGGCCCAGGAGCTCGCCGCACGTCTCGTCGAAGAGCGTGCACATGGCGCGGTAGCGAGCGATCGGCAGGGGCGCGTCCTCCGCGCGGTAGGTCGCGAGCAGCCGCTCGGGTGGATCGTGGGGCGTGTGCGGGAGGAGCGGGGCGTACCACAGGAAGAACGGCGTCTCGTCCTCCACGCAGGCGTCGATGAAGTCCGTGGCGGGCGCCATCCCGTCGCGGCCGATGCGAAGCCCCTCGTCGCCGTGACGGCCGCCCCTCGAGGGGTCCCCGTGGGTCATGCCCTCGGTGAAGCCACCGCAGGTGCAGTTGCCCTCCCACCACTTGCCCGTCTGCAGGCTGCGGTATCCGGCGGCGCCGAGGTGATCGGCGACGGTCTTCACCGCCTCGATGTGCTCCAGCATCCGCGCTCGCTCGACGCCCCGCGGCGGGTCGTTGCCCGTGAGCTTGTGCTCGTGGGGGTGGAGCCCGGTGATCAGGGTCGCGAGGCTCGCCCGGCAGAGCGCCGTCGGGACGTAGCCGCGCGGGAAGACGCGGCTCTCCGCAGCGAGGGCGTCGAGGTGCGGCGTGCGTACGTCCTCGCTCCCCATGAAGCCGAAGTCCCCCCACCACTGGTCGTCCGAGATGACCAGGACGACGTTGGGCGATGACGCCGGGGGCGCGAGGGCCGCCGGAGCCGGGACGGGGAGCAGTCCGAGCAGGATCGTGAGCATGGATACGTGAGGGACGGGACCGAGGAGCCGGGGGACTCGTGTCCGGGACTTGATCAGCGACCGCCCGGCTCCGCGCCATCGAGGAGCGCACGCGCCTCCATGAGCGCGCGGCGGCGATCCTCGGCCCGGAGCGCGCGCAGCACCTTTCCGCGCTGGGCCCGGGTCATGGCGCCGTCGATGGGCTCGTCCAGGGCACCGAGGGGCCACGTCCCCATGTCCCAGTCGTCGCTGCGCTGGGTCGCGAAGGGGAGGTCCTTGTTCCCGCCGCGCTGGAGGTTGGCGAGCGGGTTGCGCCCCCAGCCGTAGCGGAAGTGGACCGGCTCGGGGACGAGCGGGCTCGAGAGCACCAGACGCTTGCGGTCGAAGCGAGGACGGCCGCGCGCGTCCTCGCCCACCTGCAGGTACGCGGCGTCCGCGGGCTGGAAACGCCGGTCCGCCCCCGCGATGGCGAAGCCCTGGATCGCGCCGTCCTCCGGATCGCTCACGTCGGCGTCGAGCTGCAGATGAAGGGCGCCGTCCACCGCCGTCATCTCGACGAGGGCCGGCGGCTTCCACGGCAGATCGCGCTCGAACCCGTACTGGGTCGCGAGGGCCCAGCGCGCCAGGCGCTCGCCCGCGGGGATCTTCACCTGTGGGTGGTACCAGCGACGGCGCAGGTCGTACGTGCTCGCGAAGCCGATGTGGCGGTCGCCGCTCTGCCACAGCTCGAGGAAGGCGCGGTACTGGGCGGCGCGGATCTCGATGCCGGGGTTCAGCATCTTCTCGACGTAGTCCTCGCGCGTCTGGGGGTACCCGTCGGTGCAGAGGGAGAGGATCCCGAAGGGCAACTCGGGGTCCCCGAAGGTCTCGCGCCAGGACGCGATCATCACCGGGAAGACCTCCTCGTAGAGGCGCACCCCGCGCGTCCCGTCCAGGGCGTTGTTGTAGCCCTGGTGGAAGACGACGCCCTTCACGGCCAGCCCGCGCAGCGGGCCCAGCATCGCGGCGTAACAGTTGCCTGGATGGTTCGGGTCGGCGATCGGTCCGGGGAGCTCCTCGGAGGGCGGCTCGCGCTCGTCTTCCCGGACCTTCCGCCCTTCCTTCGCGAAGCGCTCCATCCGCTGCCGGTGCCGTTCGATCCGCGTCTCGAGGTCGCGCGCGGGGTCGAACGCGGCCACGCGCTGATCCCAGTCGGCGACCTTCGCCGTCGCTGCCGGGCCACCGAGTTCGCGCATGGTCTCGAGCGGCGTCCACGTCTCCACCGTCGTCCCGCCGCGCGACGCGTCGATCACGCCGATCGGGACGCCGGTGGCCATGCGCAGCCGCCGGGCGAAGGCATAGCCGATCGCCGAGAGCTCTCGCGCGACCTCGGGCGAGCACACGTCCCAGTCGCCCTTCCGGAAGTGACGCTTGAACCAGTCGCTCCACTCGTGGAGGCGAGGGAAGCTCTCGCGCATGCGGCCGTCCTTGCCGTAGGGCACGGTGAGGATGCGGAGGAGCGGGTCGCGGGCCGACACGATCTCGAGGGCGCCGTTCTCCACCTTGGCGAGCTCGAACTCCATGTTGCTCTGGCCGCCGAGCACCCACACGTCCCCCACGAGCACGTTCTCGAGCGTGAGGGTCTCGCCCCCGCTCTGGACGGTGATCGTCCGGGACTCCGCGCTGGCAGGCATCGCGGGAAGCGCCGCTCGCCATCGGCGGTCGGCCCCCGCCTCGACGGTGGCCAGAGCGCCGCCGAAGCTCACCGACACCCTCGCCCCCGGACGCGCCCGGCCCCACAGCGCGATCGGCTTCGCCCGCTGGAGCACCATGTTCGACTGGAAGACGTTGCTGACGCACAGTCCTTCCGAAACCGCCGGCACCTCCACCACGTCGCGGCGCGGCATCTGGGCGTCCGCGTGGGACGCGGCGAGGAGGGGCGCGAGGAGCAACGCGATCGCGGTGACGACGCGATGAAGGGGTCGAGCTTCGGACATGGATGCGGGGGCAGGGACCGGCGGGCGACGTGCCCATCGTGCCAGCTCGGATCGCAGCCGCCGCGAGAAGTCCCGCGGCGCCTCTGACACCGGGCGGAGAGTCCGTACAGGACCGCCGATCTCCCCGAACACGGCGCGCCGTGACGGGTCGATGACGAGAGCGGCCCCCGGACCTCACGAGGTCCGGGGGCCGCTCGAGGGGCCGCGCCGACGGGCTGCTGCGCCGCGGATCAGAGGCTCTTCGCGGCCTTCAACACGGAGCGGCCGATGATGACACGCTGGATCTCGCTGGTGCCCTCACCGATCGTGCAGAGCTTGGCGTCGCGCCACATGCGCTCGACGGGGTACTCGCGGCTGTAGCCGTAGCCCCCGTAGACCTGGATGGCGTCGTAGCTGATCTGCATGGCGACCTCGGAGGAGTACAGCTTCGCGACGGCCGCCTCGGTGCCGTAGGGCTGGCCGGCGTCCTTGAGGCGGGCGGCGTGATAGACGAGGTGGCGGGCCGCCTCGCACTTCACTCGCATGTCCGCCAGCTTGAACTGAACGGCCTGCTGGTCGGCGAGCGTACCGCCGAAGGCCTCGCGCTCCATGGCGTAGCGGGTCGCGCACTCGAGGGCGCCCTCGGCGATGCCCAGGGAGAGCGCGCCGATCGAGATGCGGCCGCCCTCGAGGGTCTTCATGAAGGTCTTGAAGCCCTCGCCCTCGGGTCCGAGCAGGTGGTCACGCGGGATGCGGGCGTCCTGGAAGACCAGGCTGGCCCAGTCGGAGCCGCGCATACCGAGCTTGACCTCGCCCGGCTCGATGCTGAATCCGGGGGTGTCACGCGGGACGACGAAGGCGCTGATGCCCTTGGAGCCCAGGGACTTGTCCGTCACCGCGGTGGCGATGAACACGCCCGCGTGGTTCGCGTTCGTGATGAAGCACTTGCGGCCGTTGAGCACGTACTCGTCACCGTCGAGCTCCGCGGTCGTGAGCGTCCCGCCCGAGTCCGATCCGGCGCCGGGCTCGGTGAGGCCGTAGGCGCCCATGTACTCGCCGGCGATGAGCTTCGGGATGTAGAGCTCGCGCAGCTTGGCGCCGCCCCACTTCCAGATCGGATAGGTGCCGAGGCTCACGTGCGCCGCGTAGCCGAGCGCGGTCGAGGCGCAGACCTTCGCCATCTCCTCGACGGCGATGATGTACGCGAGCGTTCCGCCGTCCGAGCCGCCGACGTCCTCGGGGAACGGGATCCCCGGGAGCCCGAGCTCCACGATCGTCTCCCAGGTCTCCTTGGGGAAGCGGTGGTTCTCGTCGATGTCGTGCGCCTGGGGCGCGAGCTCGTTCTGCGCGAAGTCCGCCACCATCTCACGCACCATCGTCTGCTCCTCGGTGAGGTCGAAGGCGTGGCGGATGGCCGGGAGCTCGTAGCTGGCGGAGCCCAGGTCGTGCTGGGAAGAGGGTTGCGCTACGTCGGTCATGGCTCGAGGGCGTTCTGAGGCGAGCTGCGTGAGGGGAGCGGGGAGATCAGTCCGCGGCGCCGCTCTGCTGGCGGCTGGCGCGGCTCTTGTCTTCGCGGTAGAAGTCGGTCGAGCTGCCACGACCGACCCAGTCGATCAGGGCCTGTCGCGAGAACTTCCACTCACGGCCGATCTTGCGCGCCGGGATGTCCTCGGAGTGCAGCACTTTGTTGAAGGTCTTGGCGCTCACCCCGAGCAGGGCGGCGGCCTCTTCGATGTTCAGGATCTCGGAGTCGGAGCTCGCGCTCATCTCGTCGTCGTGTCGAAGCGTTTGTGGGAACGGGGAAGGGAGGTCTCGCTCACTTGAGGAGCGAGCGCGCGATCACGAGGCGCTGGATGTCCGTGGCGCCCTCGTAGATCTCCGTGATGCGCGCATCGCGGAAGAGGCGCTCCACGTGGAAGTGGTCGGTGTATCCGGCGCCGCCGTGGATCTGGACGGTCTCGTCGGCGCAGAAGTTCGCGGCCTGGGAGGCGAGCATCTTCGCCTCCGAGGACTGACGGTTCACCTCCATGCCGGCGTCGCGCATCCACGCCGCTTTGCGAACCAGGAGGCGCGAGGCCTCGAGCCGCGCGGACATGTCGGCGATCTTGTGCTGGACGGCCTGGAAGTGCCCGATGGGCTTGCCGAACTGCTCCCGCTCCATCGCGTACTTGACGGAAGCGTCGAGGCAGGCCTGGCCGATGCCGACCGCCTGGCTGGCGATCCCGATGCGACCGCCGGCCAGGGTGTCCATGGCGACCGGGAAGCCGCGGTCGACCTCCCCGAGGATGTCGGAGTCGGTCAGCCTGACGCCGTCGAGGATGATCTCGACGGTCGCCGAGCCCCGGATACCTGTCTTCTTCTCGTGCTTGCCGACCTTGAGACCCGGCGCGTCACCGGGCACGAGGAAGGCCGTGATCCCCTTCGCCTTCGGCACGTCGGGGTTGGTCCGGACGTAGATCAGGAAGAGGCCGGCTCGGTCGCCGGACGTCACCCAGAGCTTGGTTCCGTTCAGTACCCAGCCGTCGCCGTCGCGAGTGGCGGTCGCGGCGAGCGCTGCCGCGTCGGACCCGGAGCCCGCCTCGGAGAGCGAGTAGGCCCCGATCACCTCGCCGCTCGCGAGCTGCGGCAGCCAGCGCTGCTTCTGTTCGTCCGTGCCGAACTTCATGAGCGGCGCGCAGAGGAGCGAGTTGTGCACCGAGACCGCGACGCCCGTGGCGGCGCAGGCGCGGTTGAGTTCCTCGAGCACCACGGCGAGCGCGACGTTGCCGAAACCGGCGCCGCCGTACTCCTCGGGGATCGTGAGGCCCCAGAAACCGAGGTCGCCGATCTGGCGATACACGTCATCGCCGATGCGCTCTTCGCGGTCGTGCTTGGTCGCCAGGGGGAGCAGCACGTCGTCGGCGAACTTCTTCGCCTCGTCCTGGATCAGGCTGAGCTCCTCGCCGAGCTCGAAGCCGAGGCCCGCTTGGGTGGTGACGGGGTCGGTGACGGTCATTGGGCTGATGGGGAAGGGGGGGTCGGTCCTCATGAATGTAGGTCGACCATCGGCGTTCTTGGCTGGAAGGGTCTCCCGAAGATCCGCCGCGGGGCGTCCTGTCGCGCGCCCGAGAGCGCGTGGTCAGGCCGAGTAGTCGTAGAAGCCGCGCCCGGTCTTCCGGCCGAGCTGGCCCGCCGCGACCATCCGGCGCAGCAGCGGGCAGGGCCTGTACTTGTCGTCGCCGAGCCCCTTGTGGAGCACCTCGAGGATGTCGAGGCAGACGTCGAGCCCGATGAGGTCTGCGAGGGTGAGCGGACCCATCGGGTGTGCCATACCGAGCCTCATCACGGTGTCGATTCCCTCGCGGGTCGCCACGCCCTCCATGAGGCAGAAGACCGCCTCGTTGATCATCGGCATCAGGACCCGGTTCGAGACGAAGCCGGGGTAGTCGTTGGCCTCGACGGGCTCCTTGCCGAGGGCGCGACTCGCCCGCATCACCTGGTCGGTGATCTCGTCGCTCGTCTCGTGGCCGCGGATGACCTCCACGAGCTTCATGACCGGCACGGGGTTCATGAAGTGCATGCCGATGACGCGTTCGGCGCGGCCCGTGACAGCGGCGAGCTCCGTGATCGAGATGGACGAGGTGTTGGTCGCGAGGATGCACTCGGGCGGGGTGACCTCGTCGAGGGTCTTGAAGACGCTCGACTTGACCTCGAAGCGCTCGGAGACGGCCTCGACCACGAGCTCGCGGTCGGTGAGCTCGCCGAGCGACGTGCACTTCGAGATGCGCGCCAGAGCCGCGTCGGCGTCCTCCTGGGTCATGCGCTCCTTCTTGACCACGCGGGCGAGGCTCTTCTCGATCGCGCCCACGCCGCGGTCGAGAGCCGCCGCGTCGAGGTCGACGAGGGTCACTTCGCTGCCGCAGGAGGCGAAGACCTGGGCGATACCGTTGCCCATGGTCCCGGCACCGATCACGGCGATCTTGCTGGGGAGATCCGACTGACTCATCTCTTCGGGGATCGTGCTGGGTCCGTGGCTGTCAGGGGAATCAGAAGCGCTCGACGGCGAGCGAGACGGCGTTGCCCCCACCGAGGCAGAGCGAGGCCATGCCGGTCGCGACGTCCTTCTGCTTCATGGCGTGCAGGAGCGTCACGAGGATGCGCGCGCCGCTGGCGCCGATCGGGTGGCCGAGGGCCACCGCGCCACCGTTGACGTTGATGCGCTCGGAGTCCAGCTCGAGGGCGCGGGTGAGCGCGACCGCGGCGGCGGAGAACGCCTCGTTGATCTCGTGGAGCTCGTAGTCGGTGGGCTTCATCCCGGCCTTCTCCGAGCACTTCTTGATCGAGCGCTCGGGGGCCATCATCACCCACTCCGGCGCGCAGCCGCCCGTGGCGTACTGCGTGATTCGCGCGAGGGGCGCGAGCCCCTTGGCGCGGGCGAACTCGGCGCTCGTGACCACGAGGGCCGCCGAGCCGTCGTTGATCGCCGACGCGTTCGCGGCGGTCACGGAGCCGTCCTTCTTGAAGGCGGGGCGCATCTTCGCGATGCCCTCGGCCGTCATCCCCTCGCGGATCGTCTCGTCCGTGGCGAAGGTGAAGGGGTCGCCCTTGCGCGGCTTGATCTCGACCCCGAAGCGCTCCTCGTCGAAGCGGCCGGCGTCACGCGCAGCGACGGCCTTCTGGTGGCTCGACGCAGCGAACTCGTCCTGTGCGTCGCGGGACACGTCGAGCTCGGAGGCGACGAGCTCGCCCGTCATCCCCATGTGGAAATCGTTGTAGATGTCCCAGAGCCCGTCGTGGACCATCGAGTCGAGCACCTGACTGTGGCCGAGCCGCATACCGGAGCGCGCGTCGGGCATCAGGTACGGCGCGTTGGTCATCGACTCCATGCCGCCGGCGACGATGCAGTCGGCGTCGCCCGCGCGGATCGCCTGGGCGGCGAGCATCACGGACTTCAGGCCCGAGCCGCAGACCTTGTTGATCGTCACGCTCCCGACCTCGTCGGGCACGCCGGCGGCGCGCGCCGCCTGCCGGGCCGGGTTCTGGCCCAGACCCGCCTGGAGCACGTTCCCGAAGATCACCTCCTCGACGTCGCTCGCCTCGATCCCGGCGCGCTCGATCGCCTCCGCGATGGCGAGCCCCCCCAGCTGGGGCGCACGGAACCCGGCGAGGCCGCCCTGGAACTTGCCGATGGGCGAACGCGTCGCGCTGACGATGACGACTTCCTTCATGGGAGAGGCATGAGCGAGCGCGCGCCTGCGCTCGCCGTGGAGAACGTTGGGTGGTGGCCCGTGCCCCTGAAATGGGCGGTTGATGGGTAGTTGGCCCTGCGAATGAGATCCTCGTGAGGGGCGAAACCCGACCTTCGAAGGCCGATGGTCCCACCTCTTCGACGGATCGGGCGGGGGAGTCTACGGCCCGGCCCCTCTTGGAGCGAGCCTTGGAGAGGGCTCTCCGGCGCCGTCCCGAGGGACGGCACTGCGACGCGGCACCGACCCCCGCGCCGATCTGACCGGCCCCGACATAATTGTAAGCCGATTCAGGTAATCGACTTACGCCGGTTCATCTCGCAGCGCGAGCTGCCGACTCCCCCACCGTTGAATCACCCCCCTCCCTTGCCGTATCCCTGCGGTCGGCTGGGGGGTTCGCGCGCACCGGAGGCGTCCCCATCGCATTTGGAAGACGTCGCACTGATCGAAGGGCTCCGCGCCCGCCAGGAGGCCGCCGTGACGGCGTTCCTCGCCCGCTACAAGGCCCTGCTGCATCACTGCATCGGGCACTTCGAGGCGGACCCGGGCGCGCGCGAGGACCGCTATCAGGACCTCGTCCTCTACGTGCTGGAGCGCCTCGATCGGGGCGCCTTCGACGCCACCAAGGGCTCCTTCGGCACCTGGCTCTATCGCGTGTCCTGGTGCCGCTGCGTGGACCTCAAGCGACGTGAGAGCGCCAGCGGCCGGCCGCAGCTCCGTTCATCCGGCGATGAGATCCCCGATCGTCCCGACGAGGGCCCCGGCCCCGACGAGATGGCGGGGATCGACGAGGTCGGAGGCGTCGTCCGCGAGGCCCTCGACGAGCTGACGAGCGAGGAGCGATCGCTGCTCGACCTCCGCTTCGTCCAGGGCGAGACCCTCGCGGAGATCGCGGAGCAGCTGCATATCTCGCTGGAACAGACCAAGTACCGCCTTCGGCGCGCGACGATCAGTCTGCGCCGCGTCCTCGTGCACAACTTCGCGCGCGAGGAGGCCCTCACCGAGGGCTGACGACGATGCAGGAGAACCAGAGTCAACCGACGCCCGAGTCCACCCCCGGCCTCGATCCCCTCGCCGACAGCGCAACGGTCGAGACACTCGTGCGCTACGACGAACTCGACGTCGCCGCCCGCGAGCGGCTCGAGGCCGATCCGCGCGTCCGCGCGACGATCGCGCACCTCGAGCGCGCCGATCGCTGGCTCGAGGACCTCGCCCACGTGAGCGGCCCGGCGCCCGACGCCGAGCTCCTCTACGACTTCGGCGGCGGACCTGGCGCCCTCTCGGTGGATGACGACGACCGCGTCCGCGTCGAGGACCACCTCGCCGACGCACCCGTCGAGCGCGGCTGGGTCGACGCCCTGCGCCGGCAGCCGCCGCCGCCGCTCGTCCTCGAGCCCCTCGACGAGGTCGAGGACGAAGCACGCGCCGCTCGCGAGGAGTCTCCAGCGCCCTTGCGTGCGCTGCGCCCGACCGCCTCGCGCACGTGGGTGGCCTGGACTCCGCTGGCCGCGGCCGCGCTGATCCTCGCGATGGTGCTCGGTGGCGGCGTGCGCCCCACCGTCCTCGAGGGCGGCCTCCCGCGCTCCCCGATCGTGCGCGGGGATCGGGCCCCCGGCCCGCTCTTCCCGCGCGGGCGCGTTCTCGCCGGCGGCGCCTTCGCAGCGACCCCCGATTTCGAACTCGTCGAACCGGAGCGCGCCTCGGCCGCGAGAATCGAACTCCGCGTACTGGAGTCGGGCGGCACGGACCCCTTCGAAGCGGGACGGCTCCTCTGGGACCGAGCGGCCTCCGAGGCCGCGCCGGCGCTCGTCGCCGGGCGCTACGAATGGACGGCCTTCGCCACGGTCGACGGGATCGAGGTCGAGCTCGGTCGCGAGACCTTCCGTGTGGTGGCGGGCAACCCCGCCCTCCTCGACGCGGCGACCGGCGGCCCGAAGGAGGCCCGCGCCGACGTCGTACTGCTCCACGCCGCTGGCTTCCTCACCGACGCGCGCCGGCGCGCTCGTGATCTCGAGCCCGGCGACAAGCGCCGGCAGTACCTCTCGGGCCGATGACCCGCGCGTCCTGGCCCGCCGCCGCCCTCGCCCTCGCGGGGCTCGCGGCCGCGGTCCAGGCGCCGCCCACGCAACGGTCCGCCGACGCGGAGCAGGAAGCGTCGCCCGACGCCGCGTCCCTGCTCCTCGACTTCGCTGCGGCCCTCGATGCGCTGCGCACCGGTGACATCGGGGCGCGAGCCGCGCTCGACGGCGCCGCCCGCCGCGCCGCCGAGGACCTCGGCCGTGAGGACGCGCTCCACATCGCGCGCTACTACCTCGCGCTGCCAGCCGGGGCCCACGCCCCGAGCCTCGAGGCAGAATCCAGGTTCGACGACCTGCGGATCCGCGCGGCGCTCCTCGACGAGGACGAGGCCCCCCCCGGCTCCGAAGCGCGCCGCGTCCTCCTCCAGGACCTCCGGTCCCTCGGCGGCACCACGGAGGCGCTCGAGGATCGCGTCCCCCACGCCCACCTCCTCTCACTCCTGACCCGTCTCGAGGTGCGCGCGCTCGAGGAGGATCCGAGCGACTCCCCCCCCGGCGCCGCGGCGCTCGCCGGGATCCAGCAGCGCGCGCGGGACGCGCTCTCGCGATTCGACGCCGCGGGCATGTCGACGCCGCGCCTCGAACCGCTCTGGACCCTCGCACGCCTCGCGCTCCTCGAGCGCGATCTCCCCGCGGCCGAGCGAGCGCTGGTGGAGCTGGAGCAGCGCGCGGTGCGCGCCGCGCGTCCGGCGTGGGTGGAGCGCGCGCTCCTCGGGCTCGTCGGAGTGCACCGCGCCCGGGGCGCACCGCACGCCGCCGGCCGCGCGCTCGCCCGGCTCGCACGCGAGCGCGACCCGCACGCGTGCTGGAGCCTCGCGCGCGAGGTGGCGGTCCAACGGCTCTCGAAGGACGACGCGTCCGGCGCGCGCAGCTGGCTGCTCGAACACCCGCCCTCCCCGGGAGACGAGGAGATCCAGCTGGAGAACGCCGAGGCCGAGTGGGACGCCCTCCTCCTCGCCGCGGACCTGCGGGCGGGCCGCGCTGATCCGGCCGCCGCGCACCGCGCGGAAACGCCCCTCCTGCTTCGAGCGGCGCTGCTCCTCGAGCTCGGCGACCCGGACGCCGCGCTCGACGCTCTCGCCGGAGCCCCGCCGTCCGTACGCGCCGCGATCGACCACGAGGCGCTCACGGGCCGCGCCCTCGTCGCCGCGGGCCGCGCGGAGGAAGCCATCGCGCCCCTCGCCGCGGCTCTCGTCCGCGCAGCGCGTCGGCCCGCCGCCGCGCCCGGGACGGTGAGGGACGCGAGCCCTGTGGGCGAGTGGCTCGGCCTCTCGAGCGTCGTCGACCTCGCCATCTGCCACATCGAGGCGCGCGACGACGCCGTCGGCGCCGCCGCGGTCATCGAGGCGAGCCACACGGACGGCGACATCGAGGCCGCACGGTCGCGGGTCCTCGAGGCGGCGGCGTCCACCGAGCACGGCCTCGTCACCTGGCTCACGGGCGCGGACCGGACACTGCGCGTCGCGGTCGAGCCGGACGGGACGTCGAGGTCGACCGTCATCCCCCATGGCCGCGCGGCGATGGAGCGCGCGGTGCAGCGAGCCCGCAGCGCCGTGGCGGACGCGACGGACGCGGAGGAGCTCACCGAGGAGCTCGCTCCCCTCGCGGCCGCGCTCCTCCCACCCGCCGCGGGCTCCGGCGCGGAGGGGGGAACGCTCCTCCTGCTCCCCCACGGACCACTCGAGCGCGCGCCCCTCGAGGCGCTCCCCACCGCAGAGGGCGCCGCCCTCGGGCTCCGCCGCGCGGTGCGGATCGCGGCTGCGCTCCCTCGAGAGGAAGACAGGGCTCCGCGCGTCGACCTGCGGCGCGCGCGCTGGTCGGGGTTCGGCGCACCGAGCGCGACGAGCGCGCCGGATCTCGAAGGGGCGCGCCGCGAACTCGAGTCCCTCGACGCGCTCAGTCCGCGCTTCGACGCGGTGGTGGCCGAGGAGTTCACCGACGACGCGCTCGCGAGCGCGCTCGCCGGCGACGCTCCGCTCCACGTGGCCACTCACGTCACGCGCTCGGCGGACTCCCTCGAGCTCGTGCCGCTCGGCCTGCTCACCGCGGAGGACCGCGTGCTCGGCGGCGGACGCATCGCCGCGATCGGTCCGCGCCTCCCGATGCTCGCGCTGATCGCGTGCGGCAGCGCCGAGGGAACGGCGTTCGACGGCCTCGGCGTGCGCGGCCTCGCTCAACTCGCCATCGACGCCGGCACGCGCGAGGCCCTGGTCACCCAGTGGCCGGTCGGAGACGTCGCCGCCTCGCGGGCGTCCCTCGTCTTCCACGGCGCGCTCCGCGCGGGTGAGGACCCGGCGGAGGCGGCGCGGCGCGCGAGAGCCCTCCTCGCCGGGATCGGGGCGCCTCCGAGGGAGTGGGCGGCGTATCGCATGCTCGGCGCGCCGTAGGGAGCACGCAGGCCAGGGGCCCGAGGCGCGGAAAAAAATGCGCGATGGCCCGGCGAACCCCTCAAGGGATCCCGGGCTCACGTCGATACACCCCGCACGCCATGATCGCCGCGCTCCTGACCCTCTCGCTCGCCGCGCCCCTCTCGGGCGGATTCTCCACCCAGGTCCCCCACGAGGTCCGCGTCCCCTCGGCCCTTCAGGGCTCGGACGTGCGCGCCAGCGTGCAGCTCACCGCGACGCACTTCGCCGCCCGGAGCCACGCTCCCGTGCGCCAGTGGGTCGTGTTCGAGAACCGCGCGGCAGGCCTGCGCGCCACCCGTGATCTCGCGCCCTTCGGCGAGCTGATCTACCCCACCGGCGGCGCCGACGCCGCAGGCGACATGACGGTCGCCCTCGTGACCGAGGACGGCTCCGGCCTGCGCACCGCGGGTGCGTTCGAGCCCTGCGCGAACTTCACGGGCACGACCCTGTTCGTGCAGCGCACGGCGGAAGGCGTGGACGGGTGGATCTCGAGCCACGGCGGCCGCTCCCTCTCCCGCGCGAGCCGCACGGCGAGCCTCCACGTTCCCGTGCCCGTCCCCAGCGAGGACACCCGCAGGGCGAAGCGCCGCAAGATCGAGCGCAAGAAGCTGCCGCCGCTCTGATCCGCGGCGAACACCGATCACGTCGTCGCGTCGCGTACGCAGCGACGGTGAAGCGAAGAGAAGAGATGAAGACGTCTGCCGCGCCCCGGCGCGAACATGACGGGAAGAAGGCTCGGGGGTGACGCGCAGCGTCACCCCCGGCTCTCGTTCTCACCGCGCTCCTGCGCGCCCCACCAGGCCGCGACGGCCGAGACCTGTTCATCTGCGTGGACCGGCACGGCGCGCCGGATCTCCTGGACCTCCTCGAGGTCGAGCTCGAAGACCGCGAGCGCCGTGGGCGCGCGGCCCGCTCCTCCGGGGTCGAGCTCCGCCGTTCGTGAGGGATCGAGGCGCCGGCCGTCGGGGGCGTACGTACCGGACATGCCGTGGTCGAACTGCAGCTCCATGCGGCGGCGCCCGACGACGTCGCGGCCGGCCCGGTTGCACCCGATCACGAAGCCGCAGAGCTCGGCCGCGCGACCAGCGAGCAGCGCGCGCCAGTGCGGGCCGCGCGCCTTCGGCCACTGGGCGCTCACGGTGAGCAGCTCGGCTCCCTCGCGGAACGCGATGCGCGAGACGTCGGGGAAGCGCAGGTCGTAGCACACCATCGGCGCGAGCCTGACCCGCTCCTCGCCCGGACCGACCTCGACGACCGGCGGCGGATCCGACCCTGCGCGGAAGGCGAGGTGCTCGGCCGTCGGCGTGAAGAGGTGGACCTTGTCGTGGAAGGCGGCGAGCGCGCCCGATGCGAGGACGTGGGCGCGGTTGGACGGGAGGTCGCGCGCGCCGCTCCGCGGCCCGTAGGCCGAGCCGACGACCGTCACGCCGAGGCGGTCGCACTCCGCGGAGACCGCGTCGACGGCCGCCCGACTCACGCGGAGCTCTTCGTTGTCGGCCTCGGAGGTGAACGACGTCGGCCACATCTCGGGCAGGACGACGAGCGCGGCGCGCTCGTCCGCCGCGGCGCGTAGACCGATGAGCGCCGCGGTGAGGTTGCCGTCGACCTCGCCGGCACGGACGTCGATCGAGATCGTGGCCGCTCGCATCCAGGGACCATAACGAGGTCGAGCGGCGCGCGTCGCCACGGGTGCGGGGCCTTGGACCGGGACCCTCCTGGATCCCTGACCCGCCGCGGGCCCCCGCGGGCGTATCGTGGCGCGCCCGTGGCGATCCCCTTCGACGACGCGCTCCGCGCCTTCCTCGCCGATCCAGACGCTCCCTACAAGGGGCGCCTCGAACGCATGCTCCGCGCCCTCTCCGCCGAGGACGCGGACGAGGTGATGATGCTGATGAAGGAGAGCCGGGGGGCCCCCGCGGCCCTCGCCGCGGCGGAGCACAGGACGGCGCTCTTCGTCGGGGACGCGCGCTCGGGCGCGGCGATGGCCCTCGCGGCGCTCGGCCTCGGGGTGACGATCCTCGACCGCGACGCGGACCGGCTGCGCTACGCCCTCGCGCGCGCCGAGGCCTACGAGCCGGGCTCGACGCGCGGGGTGCTCGGCGGCGACGGCCCGCTTCTGCCCTTCGCTCGCGACGCCTTCGACCTCGTGATGGTGGAGGGAGGCCTGCCCGGACCGCTCACCGACAGGGGGTTCGACATGGAGGAGGTCCGCCGCGTCGCGGCGAGCGAGGTGCTCGTCGCCGCGGACAATCGCCTCGGGTACAAGCGCAGCACCGGACAGCGCGGCGTCTTCAGGCGCTCGCCCCTGCTCCTCCTCCGGGAGGCGCTGCGCCCCTCCCGCGGGGAGCGCGGGCTCCAGGGGACGCGCGCAGCCGTGCGCGGCCCCTGGGCGGAGGCCGAGGCGTTCGCGCTCTATCCGCACGCCCGCGAGTTCAGCCACGTGGTGGGCCTCGACGCGCCTCTCCCCCGGCTCTCGGTCGGGCCCCGCGAGCGGCGCAACCGGGTCAAGGTGGCAGCGGAGCGCGCGGGGCTCTTCCGCTGGCTCACGCCCTCCTTCGCCGTGCGGGCCCGCGTCGCCGACGGAGCGGTCGACCGCGCCGACGCACTCCTCGCCGCGCTCGCCGCCGAGATCGGTGAGCCCACGCCGCGCGTGGAGCGCCTCGTCGCGACCCGCAGCAACAACGCGCTCCTGCTCACCGCGCCGGCGCGCCCCGACGAAGCGGGAACGGGCGAGTGGGCGGTCCACGTCCCGCTGCAGCCCTTCAAGCGCCGCATGGTGCGCGCGCACCACGACTGGATGGCGACCGTGGCGGCGCGCTATCCGGGCGTCCCCGTCCCCGAGACCCTCTTCGCTGGCCGGGCCGCGGGGCTCGAGGTCGCCGCGGCGCGCCGGCTGCGCGGCCTCGACGGGACCGAGCTCACGGGGGACGCGCGCCGCACCGCGCGGATGTTCGAGGACGTCTGCGAGGCCCTCGCGCGGCTGCTCGACGCGGAGCCGACGACCGTGGACGACGCGCTCTGGGGCTCGCTCCTGGAGATGCGCTTCGAGCGCGTGCTGGTCCACGTCACGAACGCGGACACGCGACGCCGGCTCGAGGAGATGATCCAGCGCCTGCGCGATGCGCTCCTCGGGCAGAGCCTGAGGCTCGGCATGTACCACGCCGACCTGCGTCCCAAGCACGTCAAGACCGACGCGCAGGGCCGCCTCGTGGGACTGATGGACTGGGGCGCGAGCGAGGAGCGCTTCCTCCCCCTCGTGGACCTGCTCCAGCTCGTGATCCACCAGCGGAGCCAGGAGCTCGGGGGACGCTTCGGCGCCGCGTGGAGGGCGGTCAAGGACCCCGCAGCCCGGCGGCCGCACGAGGCGCGCGCGCTGGAGCGCTACGCCGACCTCGCGGGTCTCGAGGTCACCGCGACGGATGCGCTCCTCGACGCCTTCCCTCTGTTCGTCGCGGGGATGGCGGAACGGAACTGGGACTACTCACGCCCCCACTGGGTCCAGCGGCAGTTCGGGCTCTGAAGAGAGCCCACGGGGCGCCGCGCGGGCTCTCCGACGGGCCTCGAGGGGGACGGAAGATTTTTCCAGCTGCCCCGACGCCGATCGGGGCGAAGGAGCCGGGCTGGGTCTCAAGCTGGCTCCCCGGAGGGCCGATCCATGCAGGGACGGAGCGCTGCTCCCAGCCCCCATGGCCCCGAAGTTCAAACGTCGTCGGAAGCTCATCCTCGCTGGTCTCCAGCTGCGGATGAGCGGTGTGTTCGTAGGCCTCGTGACGCTCATGCTCGGCCTGCAGTTCGTGCTGCTGACCTCCGAGCTCCATCAGGTCGCGAACGAGCTGCCGAGCGACGGCGGCCTCCTCCTCGAGCGTGCGTTCAGCCTCGCGACGAGGTTGATCGTGGTGTCGGCGGCGATCTTCCTGCCGCTCACTCTCCTCGTCGGGATCCTGTCGACCTTCCGGATCGCGGGCCCCCTGTACCGCTTCCAGCGCTTCCTCGAGGCCACGCGCGACGGCGCCCAGCCCGACGACTTCCGCCTGCGGGACAAGGACGAGCTCCACGAGCTCGCTGCGCTCCTCAACGACGCAACGCGCCCCCTGCGGGAGGAGCAGACGGACGCGATCGACGAGGGCGACTCCCGCGCGGCCTGAGCGCCGACCATGTCCCTCTCCACGAAGATCGCGGCGATCCTCACGGTCCTGATCCTGTCGCTGACGGCGATCGGCGCCGCTGTACAGAATCGCGTCTTCGGGCACATCTTCTCCTCCATCGAGAGCGAGGAGGCGGGGCTCGAGCTGCTCCGGGTCCAGAGCGCCCTCGACGCGGAGATCGACGCCTGCGCGCGGAGCGCGCGGCGCGTCGCGACACACGATCACACGCGAACGTTCGCGGCAGAGCCGAGCGGCCGCGAGGACTTCCGCGCCGAGAACATGTCGACAGCGGCGCTGCGCGGCGACGACCTCGACCTGCTCTACGTCTGCAGCATGCGCGGCGACGTCCTCGGCGGGACGATCCTCGACCCGGTCACCAGGGAGCGCACGCAGCTGTCCCGGGACTTCCCCGGCGGCCGCCTCGCCCCCGAGCACCCCGCCTTCGCGGGCCGCGGTTCGCTGCCCAGGGGCATGATCACCACGGCGCGCGGACCGATGCTGGTCGGGACCGCGCGGATCCAGGAGCCCGGCGCCGAGGCGCCGATCGGCTTCGTGATCGCCGGCCGCTTCCTCTCGGGGGGCCTCTCCAAGCGCATCGCGGACCGCACCCAGACGGACTCGACGGTCGTCCACATCGGAGCGGACCGAGCAGGGCTCCCCGCCGACATGGCCGACGTCGTCGACGAGGTGACCTCCTCCGCGGCGCCGGTCCAGCGCGTGATCGAGGGGGGCGACACGCTCGCGATCTACGGGACCTTCGACGACATCCAGAGGCGCCCCGTGTTCCTGGTCCGCGCGCGCCTCGACCGTCGGATCAGCGCGGCCGGCGCGACGGCGCTCGCCTCGGGCGCCCTGGCTGACGCGACACTGGGGATCGCGATCCTGCTGGCGCTGCTGTTCATCCTGAACGCGGTGGTGGTCAAGCCCATCGGCGCGCTGACCCATCACGCAGTCGAGACCGGGCGGAGCGAGAACTTCCGCGCCCGCTTCCGCTCCGACCGCAGCGACGAGATCGGCACCCTCGGCAGCGCCTTCGACGAGATGATGGGCAAGCTGGAGGAGGCGCGCGCCCAGGTCGTCGACACCGCCCGCGCCGCCGGGATGAGCGAGATCGCCACCGGGATCCTGCACAACGTCGGCAACGTCCTGAACAGCGTGAACATCTCGGCGACGCTGGTGTCCCAGCGCGTCGACGAGCTGTGCGTCGACGACCTCCAGCGTCTCTCCGAGGTCCTCGCCGAGAACATCGACGACCTGTCGACCTTCCTCGC
This sequence comes from Planctomycetota bacterium, assembly GCA_002862085.1. Lineage (GTDB taxonomy): Bacteria > Planctomycetota > UBA1135 > UBA1135 > Saltatorellus. The sequence goes on from PKCK01000088.1 coordinate 21,006, forward strand.
GGAGGATCCGCGGGGCCAGCACCTCCAGCCCTTCCTCTCGGCGCTCGTCGTGGAGCTCGGCGAGGAGCAGGCTTCCATCCGCTCCGAGGTGGACTCGCTCACGAGCGGCATCGACCACATCTGCGAGCTCATCAAGAGCCAGCAGGACATCGCGAAGGGGAATCAGCTCGTGGAGCCGACCGACTTCGCGGAGCGCTTCGACGAGGCCCTGCGCATCACGCAACCAGCGGAGGGAGAGGATGGCGCCCTCGTCGTGGTCCGGCGTTTCGAGGAGATCCCCGAGGTGGCGGCCGACCGGCACAAGGTGCTTCAGATCCTCGTGAACCTCGTCCAGAACGCTCGTCAGGCGATGGATGGGCGGCCGGGAACGCACGAGCTGACGCTCGAGATCGCGCGTGCCGGTGACGGCCGCGTGCGCGTCGCGGTGGCCGACACCGGCCACGGCATCGCCGCCGCCGAGCTCGTCCGGGTGTTCCACATGGGAGTCACGACGCGCGCGGAGGGCCACGGCTTCGGCCTGCACTCCGCGGCGAACGCGGCCACCGAGATGGGCGGCCGGCTCTGGGCGGAGAGTGAGGGCCCCGGGCGGGGCGCACGCTTCGTGCTCGAGCTACCGATCCGGGCCGAGGGCTCGGAATCCGCGTCCGGCCCGTCGAACCGAGGAGTCGAAGCGCGATGAACAGGCGCATCCTGCTCGTGGACGACACCCGTTCGATCCACGACGACTTCCGCAAGATCCTCGACCCGGGCGGCCGCCCGAGCAGCGATCTGGCGACAGCCCGAGCGGCGCTCTTCGGCGAAGCGCCCGCGGCTTCGGAGGCGAGGAGCGAGCGACGCTACGAGCTCACGAGCGCGTTCCAGGGCCAGGAGGCCCTCGAGCGTGTCAAGGAGGCGAGCGAGCAGGGCGAGCCCTTCTCCGTCGCCTTCGTCGACGTGCGGATGCCTCCGGGCTGGGACGGCATCCAGACCATCGAGGAGCTGTGGAAGGTCGATCCCGATCTCCACTGCGTGATCTGCACGGCCTACTCGGACTACTCCTTCGACGAGACGGTCGCCGCGCTCGGTCACACGGACAAGCTCCTCATCCTGAAGAAGCCCTTCGACTCGGCGGAGATCCGCCAGATCGCCATCGCCTTCACGGCCAAGTGGGACGCGGCCTTCCGCGAGCGGGGCGCCATGTCGGCGCTGAAGCTGAAGGAATCGGAGGCGCGCGCCTACGCCTCGTCCCTGGAGACGCTGAACAAGGCGCTCGCCACCTCGAAGGCCAGCGCCGACCAGATGTCGGTGATGAAGTCGGACTTCATGCTCCGCCTGACCGAGGAGGTCAGCGCGCACCTCAACGCGATCCTCGACCGCCTCATCGAGGACGGCCGCACCGAGGGTCTCGACGAGGCCCTCGACCGCAGCCAGCGCCTCCTCGAGACGATCGACAAGGTCGTCGACTTCACCCACGTGGAGGCCGGCACCCTGGACGTCCACAGCGCCCCCTGCCGCCTCGGCGAGGTCATCGACGACCTCCGCGCCACCTTCGGGTACGCAGCCGCGGAGAAGGGCCTCGCTTTCGAGGTCCATGTCACCGAGTCGGTTCCGCCCTGCATCCAGACGGACGCGGGGCGCCTGAGCCAGATCCTCGGGCACATCGTCGACAACGCCATCCGCTACACGGAGAAGGGCGGCGTCACCCTCGAGATCGCCACAGAGCCCGCGGACAGCTGGGACACCGCCCGCCTCCGCTTCGACGTCAAGGACACCGGCCGCGGCATCACCAAGTCCCAGGTCGGCGAGGTCTTCCAGCCCTTCTCCACCAAGAAGGAGCCCACCCTCGACGCCGGCGCCGGCCTCGGCCTCACCGTCGCCAAGCAGATCACCCGCCTCCTCGGCGGAGAGCTCGACTTCGAGTCCTACCCCGGCGAAGGCTGCACCTTCACGCTCCGCCTCCAGGTGAAGCGCGTCGAAGAACCCGCGGTTTGATCGGTCGACGGCGCCTTCGCATCGAGGGCGCCGGATTCGCAGCATCGTCGGGGACGGTCCTCGGACGCCCCGCGCCACCGCATCGATCCGGGGCAGGTCAGCCGAGACTGGCTCAGGCCATCGCGGCCCGGGCCTGCCGGAAGGAGACGAGCTGGTTCGTCGTCTCGTCCCACAGGTGGAGGCGCAGCGACTTGATCCCGCTCCACAGGGTGATCTCACGCACCTGGGCGCCCATCGCCGCGATGGCCTCGTGGCAGCGCTCGAGGTTGTAGTTCGGCACCCGCGGCGCGAGGTGGTGGACGTGGTGGAAGCCGATGTTGCCGGAGAACCACTGCAGGACCTTCGGCAGCTTGTAGAAGGAGCTGCCCTCGAGAGCCGCCGCGACGAAGTCCCAGTCGGCGTTCTTCGCCCAGTAGGTGTCCTCGAACTGGTGCTGGACGTAGAAGAGCCAGACGCCCGCGCCCATGGCGACGCTCATGATCCCCAGCTGGAGGATCACGTAGGTCGACACGCCGAAGATCGCGCACATGGCGGTGACCATCCCGGCGAGCGCCAGGTTCGTCCACCAGGTGGCCACGCGCTCCAGCCGCGGCGCGCTCTTCCGCGGGATGCGCTCGAGCACGAGGAAGAGGAAGAGCGGCGCGATGAAGAGCAGGACGAAGGGGTTGCGGATGAACCGGTAACCGAGCTTCTTCGGCAGCGACGCGGCCTCGTACTCCGCGACCGTCAACGTCCAGACGTCACCCGTCCCGCGGCGGTCCAGATTGCTGCACGTCCCGTGGTGGACGGCGTGCTCACCGCGCCAGTGGTGATAGGACGTGAAGGTCGCGAGGCCGGTGATCACGCCCCAGAAGGTGCGCCAGCGCTCCGACTCGAGGAACGAACCGTGGCCGCAGTCGTGGCTGATGATGAACACGCGCACCAGGACGCCAGCGGCCAGCAGCGCGAAGGGCAGGGTGAGGAGCCACGACACCTGCACCGTGAAGTACATCGCCACCCAGAGCGCCACGTAGGCGCCGAGCGAGTTGACCAGCTGCCACGCCGCCTTGCCGGCGTGCGACTGCTGGAACCTGAGCGTCTCCGCCTTGATCGCGGCGAGCATCGCCTTCGAGCTCTCGCGCATCTCACGGCCCCGCTGGACCGCGCTCCCCATCTGACTGGCTGCCGGGTTCATGCGCAGCACCCTAGCAGCGTCGAAGGCGAGGGGAAGAAGACTTCAGGCGCGCTGTCAAAAGGTCATACGAACGGTCGCCGTGCGCGCAATGCCGCAGCCCCTCCGACCAGAGCGGACCGACCCGCCACGGCTGGAATTCGCGACCTGAGCCTGCGGCCGGACCGCGCATTCCCGAGCGCGGCCGGACACGCCCCGAGACGCCGGTCGGTGCGCTCGCCCAGCTCGCTGCCGCGCCTCGTCGTACTCGACGGATCGCGACGCCTGCGGCGTGGCCCGGAGCGAGAATCCGCGCCGCGGTGGACTGCGCAAGATGCCGTCGATAGCGTCGCCCCCACGATGCTGACCCCCCAGCGACCCCTGGATCTCGCCGCTCTGGCGGTGGCGGCGCTGCTCGCGGGCCTGGCGCTGCTCCAGTGGCAGAGCGCGTCGAGCTTCTCGGAGGCGGCCGAAGTCGCGGAGGCGCGCGTCGTCGAGCTGAGGACGGCCAAGAAAGTCCTGCTCGAGGCCGAGGCGGACGTGTTCGCGACGGTGGAGTTCGTGCCGGAGGGCACGTCGGAGTCCGTCCGCGCGGAGCTCCCGACGACGGTCCAGAACCTGGGGCTCCAGCCCGAGGGCCTGGTGGGCACCCTCGTCAGCGTGCGCTACGACCCCGCCGCGCCGCGCGTGGTGCGCTACGGCGCGGCCAGCGGCGCGGAGGGCGCCCTCCCCCTCGCAGCCCTCGCGCTGTTCGCGCTCTTCGTCCCCACGATCATGCGGCGCAGCAGCCTCGCGAGCGGCGGCGGCTGAGGCGCCAGCGACTGCTGACGTCGCGGGGCGGCGTCGATCCAATCCGAAGGAGCCAGCGCGCGGCTCAGAGCTCTTCGAGCGGGCGCGTCAGAGCCGAGCGAGCGGCCGGGACGTCGCCTCCGCGGAGGCCGACCAGGAACCAGCGGAGTCGCTGGTCCCGCGTGCCCGTACGGAACGTGCGCGCGGCGCGCCATCGACGGGGCCGGCCCTCCTCGAGGGACTCCTCCGCCGCGCGGGCCGCGGCGAGCGCGGCCCCGACGCCCTCGTCGGTGAACGCTCCGAAGGTCGCCCCCACCTCGCGGACCAACGCACCCGCCAGAGCATCTGCGGCGAGCGCACGCCTCAGCGCGGCCTCCTCGGCGTCACCGACCGCGTCCGCCCCGTCGAGAGCGGCGCGCGCCTGCACCTCCCCCAGCAGCAGGAGCGGCACGAGCCCCGGCACGCCCGGCGAACGCTGGGAGACGTCCAGGAGATAGGTCAGGTCGACGTAGCGTCCGGCGGGGTCGCGCTCCGCGAAGGCGCCGCTGCGGGCGCCGCCGGACTCGGTTCGCACGCCGAGGACGTAGGGGTGCCACGAGCCCTCCGCAGCGCGCGCGGCGAGCGCCGGGTCGAGCGCCTCGAGGGCGGCGTCCATGCGCGGCCCCCACTCCTCGATGAAGGGGATCGCGTAGCGCTCGCGCGGCGCGAGGTCGGCGCGCTCGAGGGCCGCGGCGGGGCGCGGCGGCGGCAACGGATCCAGGGCGGCCGCTCCGTCGACGACGCGGGCGGCGCCGCCCGCGAGGGTCCACTGCATCGCCGCGATGAGCAGCCCCGCCGCCGCGAGGCGAGGGAGCTTGCCGGGCCCGGCCGGCTCGGGCGCCTGCGCCGCGCCGGGTTCTCCGGCCCGAGGCGTGCTGCGGAAGCGCGCGCCGATCCGGAGGAGCGGGCGCTCGATGACCACGTACGAGAGCCACGCCACACCGAAGCACAGGCCGAGCGCGACGATCACGCGCGTGGGCGTCGGCATGTCGGGCGAAGCGCCCCACACGGCCGCCTTGAAGATGGGGAAGTGGTAGAGGTACAGCCCGTAGCTGATACGCCCCACCCAGCGCAGCGGGCGGGCCGTGAGGAGCCAGCCCTGGAGCGAGGCGCGGCCGCTCCAGGCGACGCCGACGAGCACGACGGCGGCGCTGGCGGAGGGCATCCCGATGGCGTACAGCGGGCGCATGTAGTTCCGCGGCTCGCCACCGGTCCCGGGGATGCGCGCGAGGACCTCGTCGTAGCCGAGCAGTTCGGCGCCGCGCAGCGTGAGGGCGGCGAACAGGATCAGGAGGAGCGCGACGAGCCCCGCGGCGAGCCCGCGCCGGCGACGGAGCGTCATCTCGTGGTACGCCATCAGCGCGCCGAGCCCGAGGCTGAAGAAGCGCACCGTCGACGTGCGCCCGACGAACTCCTCGAGCCGTTCGGGATGCGCGGTCCAGTCGCCGAGGAGGAGCGCACCGGCGGCCGAGAGGACGCCGAGGGGCAGGATCGCGACGAGCAGCACCCGGCGGCTCTTCCGCGGGACGAGGAAGGCCACGACCGGCGGCCAGAGCAGATAGAAGTGCTCCTCGACGGCGAGGGACCAGGTGTGCTCGAGGAGGCTCACCTCCTCGGAGAAGAGGAAGACGTAGTTCGACGTGTACGTCGCGCAGGCGACCGCCTCGGACCCGCCGAGCTCCGGTAGGAGCAGCAGGATCGTGAGGTAGTAGATCGGGAAGATCCGCAGGAAGCGCCGCACCAGGAAGTAGCGCAGCGGCACGCCCCGCTCCCGGTCCACGAGCAGGATCCGCGTGATCAGGAAACCCGAGAGGACGAAGAACAGGTCCACGCCCACGTTGCCCGGCAGGAGGTGCGCCCGCGCACTCGCCGCGAGGCCGCCCAGCGCGCCGACCGGCAGATGCACCCACAGGACGAGCAGCACCGCGATCCCGCGGAGCCCGTCGAGCTCGGGCAGGTGGTCCTTGACGAAGGGGCCCAGCCCGCCTGCGGACGGCCGCGATCCGGCGCTCTCCAGCGCGCCGGTGCCGTCGTCGGAGGCTGAGGTGTGGTCCGCCATGGGCCCCGAAGCCTACCCCGCCGAGGCGGCCGATTCGCCGCGCGCGCGGGGTCCGTCGAAGGTCGATTCTCCCGTGGCGAGACGGCCCTGGGCCCCGCGGCGCCGGCCGTGCGCCGCGGAGCGCTCGCTCGCGCCCCGGAGAGCGACGAGCAACACGGCGGCGATGGACTTCGGTAGCTTGCCCCGATGACGGTCCCCGCTTCCGCTCACGCCATCGAGGAGCTCGCCCGCCGCGCGTTCGGCCTCGACGTCGAGGCGGTGGAGATGCTCCCCGGGGACCTCGAGGCGAACGCCCGGATCACCGTCCGAGGAGCGCCCGACGCGCCGCTGCTGCTCCGGGTCTACACGTCCGGCCTCGACCCCCGGAGCGTCGCCTTCCAGCGCGACCTCGTCCAGCACGCGATCGACGCCGACCCGGGCCTCCTCCCGCTCCTCCAGACGCCGGCGCGCCCCGGGCAGGATCCAGTGCGCGCGCCCTTCGAGGGAGTCGAGCGCGAGGCACGGCTCCTGCGCTTCATCCCCGGCCGCCTCTTCTCCGAGCTGGGCCGGCGGCCACCTGCCCTGCTCGAGGAGCTCGGGGAGGTCCTCGGCCGCCTCGACCGCGCGCTCGAGGGCTTCGAGGGCCGGCCTGCGCCCGACCCCGACGACCCGTGGCCCCTCCTCGACGCGCCGGCGGCCATCGAGGCGCGGCTGGGCGCCGTCGACCCCTCGGCCGCGCGCCGCGGCCGCCTCGAGGAGATCCTCGCCGGCTACGAGACGCGCGTGGCGCCGGTCCTCGGCGACCTGCGCCGCAGCGTGGTCCACCACGACGCCAACGAGAACAACGTGATCGTCACGGAGGACCCGCTCGCCCCGCGCGTGGCGGGGATCATCGACTTCGGCGACGCGGCCCACAGCGCCACCGTGACGGAGGTCGCCATCGCGGCCGCGTACGCGGGGCTCGGGACGCGCGACCCCCTCGGCGCCATGGCGCGCGTCGTGGCCGGGTACCACCGCGCCCTCCCCCTGGAGGACGTCGAGTTCGACGTCCTCACCGACCTCGCCCTGCTCCGCCTCGCCCAGAGCGTCGCCATCTCCTCGGCGCGCGAGGCGGAGGCCCGCGCGCGCGGCGAGGCGCCGGACGCCTACCACCTCATCAGCCAGGCGCCTGCCTGGGCGGCCCTCGACGCGCTCGCGGACGTCCACCCCCGCCTCGCGCGCGCTGTCCTGCGCGACGCGGCGGGCCTCGATCCGCGGCCCGCCACGCGCGTGTTCGAGACCTGGGCGCGGAAGGCGCGCTTCGAACCCCTCCTGGGCACCTCCCTCGAGGACGCGCCGCGGGTGGACCTCTCCGTGGCGAGCCCGCTGCTCGTCGAGGGAGCCGAGGACCTCTCGATGGAGGCCTGGGGACGGCGACTGGAAGAGCTGCGGCGCGCGGCCTCCGCGCCGGCGACCGTCGGGTACCACGACGAGAGCCGCCTGCTCTACGCCGCGAGCGAGGCCTTCGGCGAGCCGCGCGAGGACGGCGTCGAGCCGCGCACCGCGCACCTCGGCGTCGACCTCTTCGCCCCGGCCGGGACGGAGGTGCGCGCGCCGCTCGACGGCCGCGTCCTGTCCGTCGCGATCAACGCAGCGCCCCTCGACTACGGCCCGACGGTCATCCTCGAGCACGCCCCCGAGGACGCGGCGCCCTTCTGGACCCTCTTCGGCCACCTCGAGGCCGCGTCGGTCGCCGGCCTCTCCCCGGGCGAAGAGGTCCCCGCCGGCGCGGTGGTCGCGCGGCTGGGCGCGGAGGAGGAGAACGGCGGCTGGCCGCCGCACCTGCACTTCCAGGTGATCCTCGACCGGCTCGAGCTCGAGGGCGACTTCCCCGGGGTCGCGCCGCCGGACCGGCGGGCCGCGTGGACGGCGCTCTGCCCCGACCCCGCGCCGCTCCTCGGCCTCGAGAGCTGCGCGGCGCCGGGGCACTCCACCGCGGAGCTCCTCGCCGCGCGCCGCGCCGGCTCGTGCAGCTCGATGTCGATCAGCTACCGCCGCCCGCTCCAGATGGTGAAGGGCAGGGGCGCCACGCTCTTCGATCACGAGGGCCGCGCGCATCTCGACGCGGTGAACAACGTCCCGCACGTCGGGCACTGCCACCCCCGCGTCGTGACCGCGGGCCAGCGCCAGATGTCGCTGCTCAACACGAACACGCGCTACCTCTCCGCGGGGATCGAGCGCTACATCGAGCTCCTGCGGGCGCGCCTGCCCGCGCACCTCGAGGTGATCTACCTCGTGTCCAGCGGCTCGGAGGCGAACGAGGTCGCGCTGCGCCTCGCGCGCGCGGCGACCGGCGGCGCCGAGGACGTCCTGGTCCAGGAGCACGGCTACCACGGCCACACGGGCGCGACGGTGGCCCGCAGCCACTACAAGTTCGCGCGCGCCGGCGGCTTCCCGTGTCCGCCCGACGTGCACGTCGTCCCCTGCCCCGACGCCTTCCGTGGCCCCCACCGCGGGCCCGACGCCGGCGCGAGGTACGTCGAGGAGGTCGAGCGGACGCTCGAGCGGCTCGAAACCGCGGGACGCCGGCCCGCCGCGATGCTGGCGGAGGCGATCATCGGCTGCGGCGGCCAGGTCGTCCCGCCCGAGGGCTACCTCGCGGGCGCCTTCGACGCGGTCCGGCGCGCGGGCGGCGTGGCCATCGCCGACGAGGTCCAGGTCGGGTTCGGCCGCGTGGGCTCGCACATGTGGGCCTTCGAGGAGCAGGGCGCGCGCCCCGACGTCGTGACCATGGGCAAGCCGATCGGGAACGGACACCCCATGGCAGCGGTCGCGACGACGCGCGAGATCGCCGACGCGTTCGCCGGCGGCATGGAGTTCTTCGCGACGTTCGGCGGCAACAACGTGTCGGTCGCCATCGGCGCCGAGGTGCTGCGCGTCATCGACGACGAGGGCCTGATGGAGAACGCAGCGGCGCGCGGGGCGCAGTTCTTCCGCGAGATGGAGCCGCTCGCCGCGCGCCACGCGGCGATCGGCGACGTGCGCGGCCGCGGCCTCTACCTCGGCGTCGACCTCGTCACAGGCCGCGAGACCCGCGAGCCCTGGACCGCGCTCGCGGCCCACGTCGCCGAGCGCATGCGCGACCACCGCGTCCTCGTCAGCACCGACGGTCCCGCGGCGAACGTGCTCAAGATCAAGCCGCCGCTGGTCATCTCCGCTGACGAGATCACGCGGATCGTCAAGACCCTCGACCGCGTGCTCGGGGAGCTCGACTGAGCCGCGCGGCGGCTCAGTCCCGGCGCAGGACCGCGCGCTCGCCCGCCTCGACCGGGCCGAACTCCTGGGCCACGCCGTCGGTCCAGACGACCCTGACGCGGTCGAGGCCGGGCTGATCCCCGAGCCCGACGTGGACGTCCGGGCCGTTCGCGGCGCAGTACGAGTAGGTCCGCTGGACCTGGCGGCGCACCGTCTTGCCCGCGACTTCGTAGGTCACCACCGAGCCCACCGCGGCGTTGCCGTCGCGCTCGAGCACCGACAGCACGGCCGCGCCGCCCGCCTTGGCGGCGACGTTCCGCAGGATCCGCAGGGGCCCGTCGAACTCGAGGGTGCAGACGTCCACGTCCCCGTCGCCGTCGATGTCGCCGAACGCGGCCGCGCGGCCGACCGTCACCAGCGGCGCGCCGGTGATCGCCGCGGGTCCGAGGTCCTCGAAGCGCGCGCCGGCAGCCCCGCGGAAGAGCTGGTCGATCTCCGCGAAGGGCCGCGCCGGGTCCGCGGGCCGGCTGGGGAAGTTGACGCGGCCGTTGGAGACGTAGAGGTCGAGCCAGCCGTCGTGGTCGAAGTCGGCGAGGCCCATCCCGAAGCCGGTGCGGGCGAGGCTCGCGGAGGTGGTCCCGGTGCGCGAGGTGCGGTCGCGGTAGCCGCGCCCGCCGCCCATGTAGAACGTGTTCGTCTCGCCGTCGATGTGCGAGAGCATCAGGTCCCAGCTGCCGTCGCGATCGAGGTCCTCGAGACAAACTCCCATGCTCGCTTCCGCCTGGCCGTTCCCGCTCAGCGCGCAGCCCATCACCATGGCGCGATCATCCAGTGGGCCGCCGTCGCGCCAGCTCCAGAGGCGATTGGCGTTGCCGTCGTTGGCGACGTAGACGTCGAGCCCGGGCGCTTCGTCGAGCTGGCCCCAGACGAGCCCGAGCCCGTTGCCCTTGCCCTCGCGCAGCCCCTTCGCCTCGCTGACGTCCTCGAAGGTGCCGTCCCCGCGGTTGAGCAGAAGCGTGTCACAGCTCTCGGCCTTGTAGGCAGCCGGCGCGCAGTAGGCGGGCTGGCCGCGCTGGTTCTTGCACGCGCGCTCCCTGTCCTCGGCCCACTCGACGTAGTTGACGACGAAGAGGTCCTGGTCGCCGTCCCCGTCGATGTCGAGGAAGCTCGCCGCGACGCCGAACTCCGTACCCGCGGCGCCAGCGGCATCGGTGATGTCCTCGAAGCGGCCCCCGCCGAGGTTGCGGTAGAGCACGTTGGGCCCGACGTTCGCCACGTAGAGGTCGAGCAGGCCGTCACCGTCCACGTCCCCCACGGCGCAGCCACACCCGTAGCCGGTGTCGCCGACTCCGGCGCGCTCGGTGACGTCCACGAAGGTGCCGTCGCCCTGGTTCTCGAAGAGCCGGTTGGTGGGCGCGTCGGCCGCGGGCTCGGCCGCTGCGAGGTCGCCTCCCTGGACCGCGTAGAGGTCGAGGTCTCCGTCGGCGTCGAAGTCGAACAGGCCGAGTCCGCCCGCGACGATCTCCGGGATCCAGTAGCGACGGGGCCCGGGTTCGTGGACGAAGGAGACGCCGGAGGCGCCGGCCACCTCCTCGAACCACGCGGGTGCCGCGTCCGCGCCGCCGCCCTCGCGGGGTGCGGCGGCGTCGTCCTCCCCGCAGCTCGCAGTGAGGAGAGCCGCAGCGAGCGCGATCGGAAGAGCGCGCATCACAGCCCCGCCGCGCCGAGGATCTGGTCGGCGCGCTTGGTGAGCGGGTGGTTCGCGGAGCGCCGCGCCATCTCGCGCTGCTGGGCGCGGGCCTCGCGGCCGCGGCCGGAGCGCATGTACACGCCGCAGAGCTCGAAGCGCAGCCGGAACCGGTCGACCCCCTTCGAGATCCCCTCCCTCAGGAGACGCTCGACCTCCGGGAGCCCCTTGGCCCGCTCGGCGGGCCCCATCATCTCGCGGTACACCTGCTCCGAGGTCTCGCCGAGGTCGACCGCGCGGCGGTAGGCGCCGAGCGCCTCGTCGTCACGGCGGAGCCCCGCGAGGGCCGCGGCCCGGCGCAGGTGGCCCGTGGGGAACTCGGGCTCGACCGCGACCGCGCGGTCCGCGCTCGCGAGCGCATCGCGCAGAGCGCGCTGGGACCCGACGCGGTCGCCCGCCTCGCGGTACGCGTCGGCGCGCTGGAGGTGGCCGGTGGACCGCTGGACCATGGGGAGGTGGTTCTCGGGGCGCAGGGACGCCATGCGCTCGATCAGCGTCATCGCCTCCTCCGTGCGCTGCAGCTCGATGTACCCCGCGACCAGGCTCATCCCGGCGCTGAAGTCGTCGGGGCTCGCGGCCACCAGCGGCTCGAGGATCGCGACCGCTCGCGCCGCCTCCCCCGCGTTCAGGTGCGCGTTCGCCTTCGAGAGGCGCGCGTTCTCGCCGACCTCGTAGCCCTTCGCGCGCCGCGTCCCCGCGGAGCTGATCAACGGCCGGCCGGACGCGCCGTCGAGGCCCTCCATGAGCTGGTCGGCCTTGCGATCCTCGCCGATCTCCCGGTACGCCTGGCCGAGTCGGAAGCGGATGAAGCCCTCGCGCGGGTAGGCCTCGTACGCGGTGATGAGGTGCGGGATCCCGCTCAGCACCTCGCCGCGCTCCACCTCGACGAGGCCGATGCCCATCTCCACGAGGGGCGCGTCGGGGACCTGAACGAGGAGCGTGTCGAACTCGCGGCGGGCCTCGTCGTAGCGCCCCTCGTCGAGCAGGGCGCAGGCCAGGTCGTAGCGCGCGGCGTGGAAGTCGGCCTGGATCTCGAGGACCCTGCGCAGCTCCGCGACCTGGTCGTCCATGGCGCCGAGGTCGGCGCGCATCCGCGAGAGCTGGTAGCGGGCCTCGGCGTTCTCGGGGTCGATGGTCAGCGCGTTGCGGAAGCAGGTCTCGGCGAGCTCGGTCCCGTCGTTGACGGAGAGCGCGAGGCCCAGCTCGAGGTGCATCGCGGCGTCGCCCGGAGCGGCCGCTGCGGCGGCGCGGCGCTCCTCGAGGAGCGCCGCGACCTTCGCGTCGGGCGCGAACCCCTCGGGGATCCCGGGCGGCGCGGGAGCCGGTCCGCCGCAGGCCCCGAGGGCGAGCACGACGAGCGCCGCGGCTGGGCGGAGGTTCTTGGGTGAGGGAGCAGCCATCGGTCCGCCGAGCTTAGTGGACACGCCCCATCGCTGCTCCCCGGGACCGGCGTCGGAGGCGGCTGTCAGAGCTCGACCTCGACGCCGGGACGGAGCAGCTCGATCCGCGGGTCCTCGAGGGCCTCCAGCGCGCGCGCCACCTCGTCCCGGTAGGCCGGCTTGAGGTGCGCGACGAGAACCCGCAGGTCGGCGGGCGCGTGGCGGAGCTCCGCCGCGAGCAGCCCCGGGGTCAGGTGTCCCGATCCGAGGGCGACGTCGCCCATCGCGTCCGGGAAGCTCGTCTCGAGCACGACGGCGGCGAGCCCGGGGCGCGCCGCGACCGCGGCCCAGAGCCCCGGGTTGGGCCCCGAGTCCGCGGCGAACAGCACCGCGCGCTCTCCGTCTTCGACGACGAAGCCCCGCGTCGGGACCGTGTGCGCGGCAGGGATCGACTCCATGCGCAGGCCCGCGACCGAGAAGGGCCCCTCGCTCGGGATCAGGGCCCACTCCAGCAGCGCGCGCCCCTCGGCGTCCGTCATGGACTCGAAGTCGGCGTAGAGCACGTCGTTGAACAGGTGCGCTCGGAGGGCCTCGACCGTCTCCCTCGCGGCGTGCACCCGGACCGGGGCGCGCCCCTCGCTCAGGCACGCCTCGATCCACATCGGCAGGGTCGCGACATGGTCGATGTGGCTGTGGGTCAGGACGACCTCCTCGACCCGCGCCATCGCCGCCGCGTCACCGACCATGCCGAGGCTGCCGGCGTCGATGGCCACGGGCCCGGCCCCATCCGTGCCCGTGACGATGAAGCTCGTCAGGGGCTGGGCGCGCGGCGCCGGGGAGCCGGGGAGCTCGCTCTCGAGTGAGGAGGGAAGCAGCCGGAGCTTCATCGCGGGGCGGCGATCACTTCTCGTCGCCGGCGGCCGCGCGGGGCGCCGCGACCTCGAGCTCGCGCACGAACACGTTGCGGAAGGCGGCCCCGATCTCCGCCTCGGTCGCCGCAGCGGAGCCGTGGCGCTGCATGCCGATGAACCCCGCAGCGGCGCGCTCGGCGAAGGCAGCCCCCTGTTCGGGCTCGAGGGTCGCGACGTCCACGTCCCACAGGATCGTCCCGTTGAGCGCGCACTGCATGCGGTCTCCCACGCACTGGACGTGATAGCGGTTCCACTCGCCGATCGGGGCGAGGGCCGTGGGCTTCGGCGCGGCGACCGCGCCGTAGAGGCCTCCGGTGAACTGGTAGCCCTTCAGCTTCGAGCCGCTGGCCGACTCCCAGTTGTAGTCGTCGAGGATCTGGATCTCCGACCCGTTGAAGGAGGGGTTCGAGCCGTCGTCGAGGGACCGGACGTAGAGGCCGGAGTTGGCGAGGCGCGCGATCTTGAAGTCCATGCGCAGCTCGAAGTCCTGCCAGTCCGTGCGCGCGGTGCGCACGAAGGGGGCGGAGCCCTTCATCAGCGCCTGGAGCTGGCCGTCCTGGACCCGGAGGCCCGCCGCGAGGCCCTCGGCGGCGGTCATGGGCCGGTCCGGCCCGCCCGGAACGCGCCAGCCGGTGAGGTCCTCGCCGTTGAAGAGCGGCTCCCAGCCGTTCGCCACGCCCACGGGGGTGAGGCTGACCGCGCCGGACTCGCCCTCCACGAACTCCTCGGCGGGCGCGAGGTCACGCACGCGCAGGTTCCTGAAGCGCACCGCCGCGTCGGGCGGGTCGTTCATGCCGCCGTGGACCTGGATGCCGATGCGCCCGGTGCTGGCGAAGTCGTCGACCCCCTCGGGGATGCGGTAGTCGAGGACCTTCGCGCCGTCGATCCACGCCATGAGGTGCATGGGGTCACCCTGACAGCGGACCTTCACGTGACACCACGTGTCGCTGCGCCACGCCGCGTCGCCGCCGCTCTCGTGGAAGAGCCAGCCGTTCGAGTAGATGCCGCAGATCTCGCCGCCGGGCCGGTCGTCCAGGGTGAACTGGGCCCCGCGCTGGCCCGGCGCCATGCGCACGAAGATGCCGCTGTCGAAGGGCGCCGTGATGCGCACGTCGCACTCGAACTCGAAGTCCTGGTGCATGGACTCCGTGTACAGCAGCCCGCCGCGCGCGCCCTCGGCCTCGCGGCCGACGATGACGCCGTCCTCGACGGTCCAGTCGGCGTCGCCGTCGTAGGGACCGCCGGTCTCGGTCCAGCCCTCGAGGCTCGTTCCGTCGAAGAGGCTGCGCCAGCCCTCGGCTGCGGGTGAGGGAGCAGGATCGGGCGACGCCGGGAGGAGGGCGGCAGCGATGGCCGCGGCGCCGGCGGCGAGGAGCGAGAAGGAGGAGCCCATGGATCAGCGGGTGAGGTGACGGACGGAGGTGGCGAGGAGCGCGACGCCGTAGCCGGTGGCGCGTCCCCCGCTCATCGCGGGGTAGGCCATGTCGACGTGGGCCCAGCGGGCCTCGGTGCCGTCCATGTGCCAGTGGACGAACTCCCCCGCGCAGCTCGATTGAGCGTTCGCGCGGTTCGCGACGGAGTTGCGCATGTGCGCGATCTTGCTCGAGAACTCCGGGCGGTAGAACTCGGGCGCGTAGGGGAGCGGGTGGACCAGGTCGCCCGAGGCGCGGCCGGCCTCGACGATCGCGCGCTCGACGTCCTCGTCGTCGGCCACGAGGGCCCCGTGGAGCTTGCCCGTCGCGACGCCCTGAGCGCCGGTGAGGGTGGCGATGTCGATGACGGTGTCGGCCTCGAGCGTGCGCGCGGCGTAGCTGACGCCATCGCCGAGGAGCAGGCGCCCCTCGGCGTCGGTGTTGTTGATCTCGACGCGGTAGCCGCTGTGCATCTGGATGACGTCGTCGGGCTTGTAGGCGGCCGGACCGATGGCGTTCTCCGCGAGGCAGATGACCGCGCTGACCTTGCAGGGCGCGCCGCCCTTGACGAGCGCCGCGAAGGCGCCGAGCACCGCGGCGGCGCCGCCCATGTCGGCCTTCATGCCGACCATGCTGCCGCCGACCTTGAGGGAGAGGCCGCCCGTGTCGTAGGTGACGCCCTTGCCGACCAGGGCGATGTGGCGCCTCGCCTTCGACTTCGCGGTGGGCGTGTGCGTGAAGACGAGCATGCGCGGCGCCTCCACGGCGCAGCGTCCGACGGCGTGGATCCCACCGAGCCCCGCGCGCAGCAGCGCGTCGCCGACGAAGGTCTTGCGCTTGAGGCCGGGCAGCCCGCGGAGCAGGCGGGTCGCCTCCCTCTGGAACCCCGCCGGCCCGAGGTCGGTGGGCGGGGTGTCCACCAACCGGCCCGCGTGGCGCTGGAAGTCGAGGAGCGGCTGGAGGGTCCTGGGCGGGGAGAGCGGCGCCTCGTCGGGACCGATCGCCATGACGTTGAGCTTCGGCTCGGCGGGCGCCTTCTCCCCCTTCCGCACCGCGACCGGCATGAGCGGGAGGGCCTTGCCCACCGCGCAGACCGCGGCACTCATGTGCTCGGCGTCGTCGAGGACGAGCAGGATCGCCGCGCTGCCCGAGCGGCCCGTGTTCGACTGGGCGACCACCTTGCGGATGGCCTCCGCCCGCGCGGGGGAGTTGTGGCGCGAGACCTCGTCGGGCAGCACCCCGACCGCGAGCTTGCGCGGGCTGCTGCCCGTGAGGGTGCCCGCCGCGGCTCCGCCGAGGCCCGGCTGGAGGTCGCTCGCGAGGTCCACGGCGAAGCGCATGAGCGGCTCGGGGAGGACGTCGAGGAAGCCGCCGTCGTCGAGGGTGCGCTTGGGGGCGATGACGAGGAGCCGATCGACGCCCTTGAGGAGGGTCGCGGGGCTCTTCGTGAGGCGGATCCTGGTCATCGCCAGAAGATAGCTGGCCGGCCCACCGGGGTCGCCCCCCGGCATTCCCGCGGCCGTCCCGGCGGAGCCCGATGACAGCGGCTATGCTCCCGCGCCGCCCAGGGCGGGACGGAGATCGGGCGGTCCGGGCGGGCCGGCCGCCGCTCGCGTCCCCCGCCCACCCTGCGCGCCGACACCGTCAGTCATGGATCGCTGGAGCCTGGAGAAGAGCGCCGATCTCTACCTCGTCGAGAAGTGGGGAGGGCAGTACGTACGCGTCAACGACGCCGGGCGCGTGTCGATCCACCCCGACGCGACCGAGACGGAGAGCGGGCCGGGCATCGACCTCTACGAGCTCGTCGGTCAGATCCGGCGGCGCGGCGTGCAGACGCCGCTCCTGCTGCGCTTCGACGGGCTGCTCCGCGCGCGCGTGCGCGACATCGTCAGCGCCTTCGCCCGGGCCCGCGCCGAGTTCGACTATCCCGGCGCCTACCGCGGCGTCTTCCCCATCAAGGTCAACCAGGAGCGCTGGGTCGTCGAGACGCTCATGGACGAGGGCCGGCGCCACGGGATGGGGCTCGAGGTGGGCAGCAAGCCCGAGCTCGTCGCGGGCATCGCGGTCGAGGCGGGCGAGAACGCCCTGATGATCTGCAACGGGTACAAGGACGCCGAGTACATCGAGACGGCGCTCCTCTCCAGCAAGCTGGGCATCACGCCCATCATCGTCGTCGAGAAGTTCACCGAGCTCGCGACGGTCCTGGAGGCGTCGCGCAAGCTCGACATCCGCCCGCGCATCGGTGTGCGCGCGAAGCTCTCCTTCCGCTCCTCCGGCCGCTGGCAGGACTCGGTCGGCGACCGCTCGAAGTTCGGGCTGACCACGCGCGAGATCGTGCGCGTCGTCCAGGACCTCGAAGCCGCAGGGATGCTCGACTGCCTCGAGCTCCTCCACTTCCACATCGGGAGCCAGATCACCCACATCCGCTCGATCAAGCAGGCCATGCGCGAGGCCACCAACATCCTCGCGGGCCTCCACGATCTCGGCGCGCGGATCCGCTGGTTCGACGCGGGGGGCGGCCTCGCGGTCGACTACGACGGCTCGAACACCGACTTCGAGTCGAGCAAGAACTACTCGCTCCAGGAGTACGCCAACGACGTCGTCTACTCCCTGGCGGAGGCCGCTCGCGAGCGCGGCTTCGAGCCGCCGACGATCGTCACCGAGTCGGGCCGCGCCCTCGTCTCACACCACGCGGTGCTCGTCGCGGAGGCCATGGGCGCAACGACCTTCGACGCGGGGAGCCACCCCGGGATCGTCGAGGTCGCGCCCGACGCGCCCGAGCAGGTCAGGGACATGGCGGAGCTGGCCTCGAACATCAACCCGCACAACTACCTCGAGACCTACCACGACGCCCTCGACCTGCGGGAGCAGGGCATGCTGCTCTTCAACACGGGCCAGCTCGGCCTCGACGAGCGCGCCCAGCTGGAGGAGCACTTCTGGCGCGCCTGCCACGCGGTCCTCGCGACGGCGCGGCAGATGGACTACGTGCCCGAGGACATCGAGGCCCTGGAGAAGGCGCTCGCGGACACGCTCTTCCTGAACATGAGCGTGTTCCAGTCCCTCCCCGACGCGTGGGCCATCGGCCAGATGTTCCCCGTGCTGCCGATCCACCGCCTCGGCGAGGAGCCGAAGCGCCGCGCGGTGCTGGCGGACCTGACCTGCGACTCGGACGGGAAGATCCAGCGCTTCATCGATCTCCGCGGTGTCAAGACGACCCTGGAGGTCCATGAACAGCGACCGGAAGAGCCGTACTTCATGGGCTTCTTCCTGGTCGGCGCGTACCAGGAGATCCTGGGCGACATGCACAACCTCTTCGGCGACACGAACGTCGTCCACGTGGACCTCGACGCCCAGGGGCGGCCGAAGCTGACCCACGTGGTGCGCGGCGACCGCGTGCGCGAGGTCCTCGAGTACGTGGACTACAAGGAGGACGAGCTGCTGCGCCAGCTCCGCGGACACGTCGAGGACGCCCTCGACGCCGGACGCCTCACCTACGAGGAGTCCGCCCTGTTCTGGGAGCGCTACGAGACGGCGCTCCAGGGCTACACCTACCTGGGGCCGCGCAAGGCGATCCCCACCACCGAATCCCCCGCGCGCCAGAGCGCGCCACTCCCGGCTCCCGGCCCCCGGGCGAGCGCCCCCATCCCGCGATGAATCGCACCACCAAGAGCTCCCGCATCCGCGTGTCCATCCAGATCCTCGACGAGCACGGCGAGCTGATCGAGGAGACGGACCCCGAGGAATCCTTCGAGGTGAGCCTCGGCGAGGGCGAGCTCCCCCCCACCGTCGAGGACGCGCTGATCGACCGCCCCGAGGGCGACACGATCGAGGTGACCTGTCCCGAGGGCGAGGCCTTCGGCGACCCCGATCCGGAGGCCATCGTCGCGGTGTCCCGCGAGGACTTCCCCGCGGACATGGAGCTCGAGAAGGGGGGCCTCGTGAACATCCACGTCGAGCCCGAGGAGGGCGAGGACGAGGAGGAAGCCGCGGAGATGGCGGCCGTCATCGTCGAGGTGAACCCCGACGGCGTCATCCTCGACGCGAACCATCCGCTCGCCGGCCGCCCCGCGACCTTCAGGGTCACGATCGACGCCATCCTGTCCTGAGGCCGATGGCCCCGCGCCGGATCCTCGCCGGTCTGGCCGTGCTCGCGGCGGCGTGCGCCTCCAGGCGCCCGTCCGATCAGCCGCCCGCGGGCGGTCGTCCGAGGACCCAGGTCGTCATGGCGCGCAGGCCCTGGACCACGGTCGTCTTGATCGGGTCGAGCTGCAGGGCCCCGAGCCGCGCTGCCGCGTCCACGAGGCGGCGCTCGTCGACGAGGTAGCGCTCGGTCTCGTCGGGCAGGAGGAAGCGGCCCTCCCCCAGGGGAACGACGCGCTCCTCGATCCCGATCGCGCTCGCGAGACGCGTGAAGAGGACGCCGCCCGGAGCGACGGCCGACCAGGACGCATCGAGCATCGTGTCGAAGTGAACGTCGCCGGTGGCGAAGTGGAGCACCGCGTTGCAGATCACGAGATCGAAGCTCCCGGGCTCGAGGGGGGCGTCCTCGATCGAGGTCCGGACCAGCCGGACCGCTCCGGTGGAGAGGCGCCGCTCGCCGAAGCGCTCCTCCATGGCGAGCCACGCCTCCTCGCGAGGCTCGACCGCGGTCACCTCGTACCCCTGCTCGAGGAGCCACGCGATGTTCCGGCCCGAACCCGCGCCGACGTCCAGCACCCGCGCGCCGGGCTCCACGCGCCCGCGGACGAGCTGGTCGAAGAGGTAGACGTCCATGCCCACGAAGGGCGCGACGGCGGGGTCGGGCGCGTTCTCCTCCGTCACTGGACGCGCGTGTAGATGTCCACGAGCTCGCCGGTCAGCAGCTCGCGCAGGGCGAGGGTCCCGTCGGGCTCGAAGCCGTACTTGAAGGCGCTCATCCCCCCGCCGGACCACTCGATACGCAGGACGCCTCCACGGGACGACCAGCGACCGCGCTGGAAGTCGCTGCCGGTCGCGTCGGAGGCCGTCCACTCGAGGGTCCCCGCGGCGTCGCGCTCGGACGCGCTGATGTTCGACCGCGCGCCGAGGAGCACGACCCCGTCCGCGCCGAGGGCGTAGACCAGCTGGGTGTTGACGACGGTCTCCGCCGCCGAGGCGACGGCCTCGCCCCGGAACATACCCACGAGCCGCGGATCGAGCTCGAGCGCGGGCTCGCCTCCCGGCGCAGTCGGCGCCTCGGCGCGGCGCGCCCGGAACGTCGCGAAGATCGCCTCGACGTCCGCCCGACGCCGCCGGAAGCTGGTGCGATCCGCGACGAGCGAGAGGGCGGCCGCGCGGCCGTCTGCGATCGTCACGTAGACGATGCAGCGGCCGATACGGTCGGCGCTCACCCGGCCACGGTACTCGTAGGACGCGGCGTCGAAGGACAACCCGTCGACGTCTTCCGGACCCGATCTGCGCGTGAGGCTCGGGAACGACGCGCCCACGACGGCGTCGAGCGCCGCGCCGACCTCGGGCGACCTTGGATCTCTCGCTCCCCGCGCGTCGACGGCGGTCACGGTGATCAGCTCGCGGTCCTCGCGATGATCGTCGGGGAGCAGCACGAGCGCTCCCTGGGCCGGGCGCACGATCCAGTCCCGCGGATGGGCGAAGGAGCCGCCGCTCACGGGATCCTCGTAGCGACGCCAGCCGTCGGGCAGCTCGGCCGCCGGCTCTGCGCCGGGCGACTCCGCGAGCGGCGCGATGGTCGGCCCCGGCCTCGCGGCGCTCTCATCGATCCCGGCGCTGGACGCCGGTGTCGCCACGGGTCCATCGAGATCGGCGCCGGTCGAGGAGGTCTCCGGCTCCGCGGCGGCGCCGCAGCCGAGCAGCGCGAGGGCGAGCGGCAGCCCGACGAGGCTCGTGGTAGGAGCGGTGGGTTTCATCGGTTGGTGTGGTCGACGCCGAGCGCTGCTTGGGCCCGGAGCGAGCGCGGTCACTCGAGGGGCGCGCTTCGACGCGCGGGGTCGTGCGGGATGCCGAGCCAGCGTTCGAGCGCCGCTCGCGATGCGTAGATGAGCGGCGTGTCGAGCGCGGCGATGAGAAGCTTCGCGAAGTAGGACGCGACGATGATGGAGCCGATCACTCCCCACTCGAGGTCGAGTCCGAAGCGCAGGAAGATCGAGTTCACGATGATCGTATCCACCAGCTGGCTGATCCACGTGGACCCGTTGTTGCGCAGCCACAGGTGCTTGCCACCGGTCAATCGCCACCAGAAGTGGTACAGCCGGACGTCGATGAGCTGGGCCACGAGGTACGCCGTCATCGACGCCATCACGAGGACCCCGGGTGCGGAGAAGGTCGCCTCGTACGCCACCTGCGACGCCTCCGTGCTCGAGAAGGACGGATAGGTCCAAGCCGCGGAGGGCGGCAGGGCGACCGCGATCCAGAGCACCGCCATCATCACGAAGCTCATGAAGAAGCCCGTGTAGACCATGAACGTCGCGCGCCGTTGTCCCCAGATCTCCGCGACGGTGTCCGTCAGCAGGAAGGTGATCGGGTAGGTCACGAGACCCGCGGTCAGGGTCAGGGTCGCGCCGCCCGTGACGCCCTGCAACGCTTCGGGGACGGACACCTCGAAGAGCTTCGAGGCGATCACGTTGGTGAGGACCAGCGTGACCATGAAGAGCCCCGCGAGGGCCGCGTAGGTCGCCTCGCTCCGCGGGAAAGAGCCGGTGACTCCCTCGCGCGCAGCCTGCACGGTGGCGCTCTCCTGGCCTGGGTCGGGTCCGGCGGACATGCCAGCATTCTGAGTCGTGCCCGGAGGCAGTTGTTAGGCTCTCCGCCCGATTCGTGGGGCCGAGAGGCGACCCACGGGCGTGGCGACCCGCGCCCTCACCCATCTACCATGCAGGTCATCGAACAGCTCAAGCGGATGAAGGAGGAGCGCTTCCTCCATCTCTACGACTCCCTCGCCCAGGACGGCTTCGGTCCCCTCGACGGCGAGGTGGCGAACGTCCTGAAGTTCAGGCCGCAGATGATCCGCAAGGTCCCGATGGACAAGCGCGCGCGCCACGCGCGCGCGATCCTCACGCGCGGCGCCAACGCGGAGCTCTGCTACGAGCTGTTCGGCAGCTACCTCCTGAAGAACGCCAAGGACCTCGTGACCGGGTTCCTCGACAAGACCGGCGTCCCTCACAAGGAGGGCATGATCGACGACGTCGAGAACGACACGCCCGCAGGTGACAAGGTCGCGGCGGCCGTGGCCGAGCTCGACAAGGAGTTCGACCCAGCCGACGTGACGCTCTACCTCAGCCTGGCGGCCGAGCAGTGGCCGTCGGTGCCCGAGGTGGACGCCGCCTGGCAGATGCGCGCCTGAGGCTCCGCTCGTGGCCCGCTCGCCGCTGCGCTCCGCCGACGTCCTGGCGGAGCTCCACGCCGACCTCGACCGCTACCAGCGCGACGTGGTCGTGGGCTGGCGGGCGCGCGGAGACGAGGCGCTCAGGAGCCGGCCCGGCCCGCGCAAGTGGTGCGCCGTGGACTGCCTCGAGCACGTGCGCGGGGCGAACGCGCTCTACCTGAACCACCTCGAGCGCGCGGTGGCGCAGGCCGAGCGGAGGGGACGCCGCGCCGTCGAGAGCTATCGGCCCGGGGCGGTCGGAGCGCGCATGCGTGCCGGGATGGCGCCGCGCGAGACCGCCGGGGACGGGCGCCCGCGAATCGCCCTGAAGGTGAGGACCTTCAAGAGCTTCGACCCCGCGGCCCAGGGCCCCCCAAGGGACCCTGGCGAGGCCCTCGCCCGCTTCTCCGACCAGCTGGAGCGCTGGCGCGGACTCCTCGAGCGCATGGAGAGGGTGGACCTCAACGTGCGCTCGAACACGCTCCTGGGGCCATTCCTCCGGCTCAAGATCGGCGACGTCGCGCGCTACCTCGTGGCGCACACGGACCGTCACCTCGTCCAGGCCGATCGCGCGTCGTGCTGACGCGCGACCTCGCGCGGATCACTTCTCACGCTCGACGAAGTGGCCGTCGCGCGTGTCGATCTTGATGCGCGTGCCCACCTCGACGTAGGCGGGGACCTGCACGCTCAGCCCGGTCTCACAGACCGCGGGCTTGAGCTGCGCCTGAGCCGTGGCGCCCTTGATCGTCGGGTCGCACTCGGTGACCTCGAGGACGACCGTCATCGGCAGCTGGATCGAGACGATCTGGCCGTCGATCACCATGGCCTGCATCCCCTCGAGGCCGTCGACGATGTACTGCTCGTCGCCGCCGAGCTCGTCCTTGCCGAGGTCGAACTGCTCGAAGGACTCGTCGTCCATGAAGTACCAGCGGCTCCCGTCGTTGTAGAGGTAGCTCGCGCCATGGCGCTCGAGGTCGACCTCGCTGAACTTGTCGCCGCTGCGGATCGTCTCGTTGTAGAGCTGGCCGGTCTTCAGGTTCCGGAGCTTGGTCTTGAAGATCGTGTTCGCCCCTCGCGCCGTCGGCGTCGAGACGGAGTAGTCCACGATGATGCAGGGCTCGTCCTTGTAGACGAGGCAGACGCCCTTCTTGAAGTCGCTGGTGTCGAGCATGGCTTTGCTGGGTGGCCGTTTCGGCGCGGCGAGTCTATCGGCTCCTCCGGCGAGGGGCTGGCTGACAACGGGTGCAGATGTGTGTCCCGCGCTGGCCCACGACCAGCTTCTTCACCGCGCGGCCGCAGCGCGGACAGGGCTGACCGTCCCGGCCGTAGACCTGGAAGAGGTGCTGGTACTGACCGGGCTGGCCCTCGGGAGTCCGATAGAAGGTGTCGAAGCTGGACCCCTCGCGCTCGACGGCCGCGGCCAACACCTCACGGATCGCCGCGTGGAGCGCGTCCGCGCGATCGCGGGGGACCCTGGACGCCAGACGAAGGGGGTGGAGGCCGGCGCGGAAGAGCGACTCGTCCACGTAGATGTTCCCCAGCCCCGCGAGGAACCCCTGGTCGAGGAGCAACGGCTTGAGGGCGCGGTCCCGGCGCCGGAGCGCCGCGCGGAACCACTCGGCGGTGAATCCGGGGCCGAGGGGCTCGGGCCCGAGGTTCGACAGGAACGCGGCTGGATCCGGCTCGAAGCGGAAGCGCCCGAACTTGCGGACGTCGAGGAAGCGCAGGCGCGACCGCTCGCGCCCGGGGCCCTCGAGGCGCAGCGCGACCCTCTCGTAGGGCTGCGTCCCAGCGTCCGCATCGACGACCAGACGGCCCGTCATGCGCAGGTGGCACAGGATCGTCCCGGCCGCGCGTCCGCGCCGCTCGAGCTCGATCAGGATCCACTTGGCGCGCCGCTCGACCGCCGCGATGACCGCCCCCCGGACCGCCTCGTCGAAGGCCTCCGGCGAGGCCCCGCCCAGGGTCCGGACCCAGCCGACCTCGCTGCCCACGATCCGGCGGCCCACGACGTGGGGCCTCACCAGCGCTGCGGTTGTCTCGACCTCGGGGAGTTCCGGCATGGCCGGCGGAGCGTAGCCGCGAAGTGGCCTCCACGGGCTCTCCGGGCGGCCCTTCGAATCAGGACAAAAGTTCTCTCCGGGGACAGCCGATACGACCCGTGTCAGACCACACCCGCCTCGATCATGCATCAGTCCGCATCCGCCCGAGACCTCGTCGACCCGTCGAAAAGCCCTGCTGAGAGCCCCGGCGCTTCCGTCAGCAGCACACTCGGGCCCATGATCAGGGCAAATCGTCGCAGCGCTGGCCTGGCGCGGAAGGAACTCGCATCGCGGCTCGGGGTCACCGAGGCAGTCGTCGCCCTCTGGGAGGACCCCGAGTACGACTGCGTGGACCTGTCGATCCTGTCCCGCGTCGCGCGAGCTCTGGGGCGCCGCCTCGAGGTGCGCCTCAGCGTGCCGCGTGTGGAACGAGTGCGTCAGCGGCCGGCCTGGGAAGACCTCATCTCCCCCTGACGATGCGCCGGACCGCTCTGACGCTCGCCGCCCTCGCGCTCCTGCTCGGTACGGCGAGCTGCGTCACCGAGACGACCAGCGGCGCGATACGGCCCCGCGGCGTCCGGACCTCCGGCTTCATCGTCAACGCCGACGTGGAGTCCACCTGGACACGAGTGCGCTCGGCCGTCCAGGGGATGACGAACTCTCCTCTGATGAACAACGGCGTGCCGCGCAGCATCCGGACGACGATCGAAGGCGCGGTGACGACGATCCTCGTGGAGGCCCGGGACAGCCGCTCCACGGCGGTCCACGTCAACTCGCAGAACGCGAGGGTGGCGCACCGGATCCAGGCGGCCCTGCGCTGAGCGAGCCCGGCGCGCTCAGAAGCGCCAGATCGCCGAAATCGTCCAGCGATCGCCGAAGATGTCCTCGTTGTCCGTCAGCGGCGCCTCGTAGGCCGCCCGCACGACGACGTCGTCGATCAGGCGCAGCTCGCCGCCGACGCCGCAGGACAGGACGTCCTCGTCCTCGTTCCCCCCGAAGTTCGCGAGGTCCACGCCGCTGTAGGGCGTGACGTTCGCGCCGTTGGAGAGGGTGTCGTAGTAGTTCAGCTCGAGGACGGGGCTCAGGTTCGGGTGCAGAGGGTAGTCCGCGTGGAGGTGCAGGCTGAGGTTGTCGCTGTCGCCCCGCGGGTCCTCGGCGCCCACGGCGAAGCGCAGGTTCGCGCTGCCGGAGACGTTCACCTCGCCCAGGCGCCGCGCGAACGTCGCGAACAGCCGCGCCTCGTCGTCGTCGTAGAAGTCATCCTCGTCGCTGATCCCGAACTCGAAGCTCGCGCCGAGGGAGACGTGCTGGTGCGTGTGCCAGTCCTTCAGGATCGCGTACTTG
>PKCK01000103.1 GCA_002862085.1 Planctomycetota bacterium
GGACTCGGCCTCGTTGCGCGTGATCCCCGCGCTGGCGAGGACGCGCCTCGCGCGCGCCGACGCGTCGAACTCGACCGGGAGCGTGACGATCTGGAAGAGCACCGTGAGGGCGAGCAGACCGACACCGACGAGGAGGAGCGCCTCGCCGGCGGTGCCGTGCATGACGAGGCCGAGCATCAGGGGCCAGACGTAGGCCCGGGACCCGAACTGGACCGCTGGCACGATGGCGGAGCGCATCCGCAGCCAGGAGTAGTCGGTCACGTCCTGCAGAGCGTGACCCGCCTCGTGGGCTCCCACCGCGACGGCCGAGATGCTGCGCCCGTCATGGACGTCCGGCGACAGGCGCAGGGTCTTCGTCCGCGGGTCGTAGTGATCGGTCAAGAACCCTCCGACGCGCTCGATCGTCACGTCCGCGCCGCCTGCGCGGCAGACCGCGGCAGCGGCCTGGGCCCCGGTCATGCGGCTCTGGACGCCGACGCTCTGGTACTTGAGGAAGGTGCTCTTGACCTTCGCGGAGGCCCAGAGCCCGAGGAGCAGCCCAGGGGCCAGGAAGAGGAGGTACGCCATCGCACCCTTGATTAGGGGGTCGGAGCGGACGATTCCAGGGGAGAGCCCGGCGCGGCCGGACCGTTGACCATCGCGGGCTCCGCCTCGGGTCCAATGGAGAGGTGGGCCGAGGGCCCCCTCACCGATGAAGCTGCACTTCGACTGCAACGCCACGACCGCGGCCTCGATGGAGGTCGTCGAGGCCATGCTCCCCTGGCTCTCCCGCCCGGGCGCGAACCCCTCCGCCACCCACCCCGCCGGCCGCGAAGCCGCGCGCGCGGTGCAGCGCGCGAGGGACCAGGTCGCCGCGCTCATCGGAGCGCGCCGGGCCGCGGACATCGTGTTCACCTCCTGCGGCTCCGAGAGCACCGCGACCGCCTTCCACGCGGCTCGGCACCGCGCGGACGCCGCCGGCCGTCCGCAGCGGGCGGTCATCTCCGCGGCGGAGCACAGCGCGACGAAGAAAGCCGCCGCTGCGCGCTTCGGCGACGCGGTCACGACGGTGCCGGTGGACGCGGGCGGCGCCCTCGACCGGGACGCCTTGAGCGCGGAGCTCGCGGCGGGCGACGTCGCCATCGTCTCGGTCATCCTCCTCAACAACGAGACCGGCGTGATCTCCGATCTCGACGGCCTGGGCGAGGAGTGCCGCGCGGCCGGCGCGCTGCTGTACGTCGACGCCGTGCAGGCGCCGGCGAAGATGTCCATCGACGTCGAGCGCATCGGCTGCGACCTGCTCGGCCTGTCGGGCCACAAGTTCCATGGCCCGCGGGGCGTCGGCGTGCTCCACGTCTCGGGCGACACCGATCTGCCTGCACTGATCGTCGGCGGCCCGCAGGAGGGCGAGCGACGCGCCGGGACCGAGAACGTCCCGGGCATCGTCGGCTTCGGCGTCGCCGCCGAGCGGGCAGCGGAGCGCGCGACCTGCGCGCAGGCGCGCGCGGAGATCTCGGCGCGGCGCGACCGGTTGGAGAGTCTGATCCTCGATGGGTGCCCGGGCTCGTCGATCAACGGGGACACCACCCGCCGCGCGCCGAACACGACCAACATCGGGTTCGACCTCGGAGGCACGGGCCTCGACGCGACTGCGCTGCTCGCGCTGCTCCATGACCAGGGAATCGAGGTGAGCGCGGGATCGGCCTGCAATTCCTCGCGGATGGCCCCCTCCGCGGTGCTCCTCGCGATGGGTCGGAGCGAGGCGCGGGCAGCCTCCGCGCTGCGGCTGTCCCTGGCCCACCAGGGCACTCCGGACGCGACGTCCATGGCCGACGCGGAGCGTTGTGCCGCGGCCGTGATCGAGGCCCACGCGCAGGTCCAGGCGCTGATCCGGTGACCCAGCGCGGGAGCGCTCCGTCGACGAGCCCCATGCGGGCCTTAGCTGGGTATCCTTTCGAGCCGATAACTCCTACGCCATGGCGAAGCAGAAGACCTTCACGACCCGCGTCTCCGGCCTGATCCGGCCCGTCCACGTCGTCCTCGACGAGGAAGGCAAGGAGCTCGGCCGTATCCAGGTCTTCCGGAACCGCCTCGGAATGATCGTGAAAGGCGTCTGGACGCCCTCGAAAGGCGAGATCCTGGAGTTCCGACGCCAGCCGGGCCTCCTGAGGGCCCAGTTCGCCTGCTGGACCGAGGCCCGCGAGTGGCTCGGCGCCACGATCCGGCCGGGCTTCCTGCGCAGGACGATCGAGATGTGGACCGGCGGCAAGCCCATGCGCCTCGTGCCCCGCGTGGAATCCGGGCGCGGATGGCGCATCGTCGGCGCCAAGAGCGGCGTGGTCGCCCAGGTGACCTACCCCTGGTTCGGACGGAACGCCCGGCTCGAGACCTTCCGCAAGATCGACATGGAGCTGCTGCTCTTCGCGTATTTCATCGGCGGCCTCGCCACCTGGGAGAGCGCGGCGCCCACCTCGCTCGAGGCCGTGGACCGCGGCGCGCCCGCGGCCGCCCGCGGCTGATTCACGGCGGAGCGCCTCACCCGCGGGACCCGGCCGGAAGAGGCGTCAATCCACCGCACCCGACGCCCCGGGGCCTCTGAGGGGCCCCGGGGCGTGGCGTTCCAGGCCATACCGCCCCCGAACATTCTTCCGGACGACCGGGAAGACGCAGTCGGAACCTCCGTCCCAGCCTCACGCGGCCAGGCGGAATCATCCGATCACTCCCCCTGGCCCCGCTCCGCCCCGGCCCGGGCGCTCCGCGCCCTGCAGCCCTCCCAGGGGCCCCCTCGCTCACGCGATCCTCCGACGCCATGAAGCCCTTCTTCGTTCTCCTCCTGGTCGCCGCCGCTGCCGGCAGCCTTTTCCTGGCCCTGAACAAGGACGCCCCTGGCCCCGCCCAGGACGACCCCGGCCGTGTCGCTTACGAGGCGCCCGAGGAGGACACCACCGCGCCGTCGGTGGAGGACGTGCCCGACCTCTCCCCCGTCGATACCGGCGACGATCGTGAGAACGTGGCTCCGGAGGTCGCGAGCACCCTCGCCGACGCCACGCCCATGACGACCCTCGCCGGCTACGGCGACCTCACCGGCAAGGTCACGGACGCTGGCGGCGCGGGGCTCTCGGGTGCCCAGGTCACGCTGACCATCTTCGGCAGCCAGTCCTTCAACTTCTTCGAGGACGTCGACCGCTCGAAGGACGTCACCACCGGCACGGACGAGGAGGGCCGCTTCATGTTCCGCCGCGTGCCCATCCGGGAGGGCTACAGCCTCATCGCGACGCACCCCGACTTCAGCCGCACCGAGCTGGCGGGCGTCTTCGTCCGCGACGGGGAGGTCACCGAGTCCGCCGACATCGTCATGGGCAAGGGCCGCGCGCTTCGCGGCCGGATCACGGACTCCAGCGGCTCCCCGGTCCCCGGGGCGCGCCTCGTCCTCAACCAGGACATGTTCGGCGCCTCCTTCGAGGGCGGCTCCCGCGTCGACCAGCTCGAGACGTCCTCGGACGAACAGGGCGGGTACGAGTTCTCGAACGTCGCGCCCCAGCAGAACTACGCGCTGACCGTCGTCGCGGAGGGCTACGGCAAGGTCATCCTCCCGACCATCGCGGTGCTCGAGACGGAAGACACCGTGAAGGACATCGTCCTCGAGGTCGCGTCGCTCCTCGCGGGCCAGGTCATCTCCCAGAGCGGTGAGCCGATCGAGGGCGTCTCCGTCGAAGCGTGGGCCATGGACCAGACCAAGCGCAACGTGCACACGAAGGCCAAATCCCTCGAGGACGGCTCCTTCGAGTTCACCGACGTGCCCCCCGGCCAGTACCAGCTCGTGGCGCGCCACCCGATGTACGCCGCGAACGCTCGCGAGCGCGCCGAGGCCGGCGAAGTCAACGTGACGATCACGCTCGAGCAGCTTCCAGCCATCTCCGGCCGGCTCGTGGACGCGTCCACCGGGGCGCCCCTCGCCCGGGGCGTCGTCCAGCTGCGCGCCGCGATCGTCGGCTCGCAGAACGGCCAGACCCAGGCCCTGAAGAACACCAGCGTCAAGATCGACAACCCCCAAGGTCGTTTCACGATCGTGTCGCCCAAGGCCGGCACCTACCTCGTCGAGGGCAAGGCCTCCGGCTTCGCGGACACCTACTCGGAGACCTTCGAGACGGTCATGGGCCAGGACATGACGGACATCATCGTCCGCATGACGCGCGGCGGCACGATCGTCGGGCGCGTGATGGACGACGCGGGCCAACCGATCCAGGGCGCCGTGGTCGAGAGCCACGACGAGGTCTGGTCCGACGACGCCTTCATGCGAGTGCTCGGCGACATCGGCGACGGGAGCGAGAAGTCCGCACGCACCGGAGCGGACGGAACGTTCGAGCTCTCGGGGCTGACTCCCGCCAACTACCAGCTCCTCGTCCGCCACAAGGACTACGCCCAGGCGAAGGTCACAGGCCTCATCGTCGCCGAGGGCCAGGAACTGCGCGCCAGCGACGCCATCCTCCCGCGGGGCGGCATCGTCAGCGGCGTGGTCTACGGCCCGGGCGGCTCGCCCCTCGCGGGCGCCCAGGTGAAGATGTTCCCGACGACTCCTGCGGGGCGGACCCACACCGTCGTCACCGAGAGCAACGGCTCGTTCGAGATCCGGAGCGTCCGTGAGGGCGGGTACAAGATCCACGCGACCCGTCGACGGAGCTCTGGCGACAACCCCTTCATGGAGAACCTCGACCTGAAGGACACCCAGCGCGAGATCAACGTGCGCAACGGGCAAACCCTCGGCGGGCAGGAGTTCCGTCTGAAGGACCACTGATCGCGTGCGCGTGCGCTCCGGCGAGCCGCGGCGAACTCCCCCCCGGGAGCTCGCCGCGGCTCGTCTCGTTTCCACCGGGGACGATCGCCGTCTAGGCTCCCCTCCCATGCGCCGCGTCCGAAACCTCTGCCCACTCCTGCTCCTCGTCGCCTGCGCGTCGACCTCCGGCGACGTGGCCTCGTCCAAGCCGCGTCCCTGCCGCGGCGTCGTCCTGCTCCTCGCCGACGACCTCGGAGCCGGGGAGCTGAGCAGCGCGGGCCACCCTCACATCGCCACCCCCCATCTCGACGCTCTCGCGAGGGACGGCCTGACCCTCACGCGTTTCAACGCCGCCGCGCCGGTGTGTTCGCCGACGCGGGCGAGCGTGCTGACCGGCCGCCACCCCGTCCGCACGACCACCTTCGCGTGGGGCCATGATCTCCCCCCGGCCGAGACGACGCTCCCCGAGCTCCTCACAGCCCGCGGGGTCCGCACGGCGCACTTCGGGAAGTGGCATCTCGGCTCCGTGCGCGCTGGCCTGCCCACCTCCCCCGGCGGTCAGGGGTACGCGACCTGGGCCGCCGCGCCGAACTTCTTCGACCTCGACCCCGACCTCTCCGTGAACGGCCGGGTCGTCTCCCACGAGGGCGAGGGCTCCGAGGTGATCACCGCGCGCGCGCTCTCGTTCCTGCGCGAGGTCGCCGACGCTGATACGCCCTTCTTCGTGACGATCTGGTTCGGTAGTCCCCACAACCCCCACGAGGCGCTGCCCGAGGACCTCGCTGCGCAGGCCGCCGCGCCCGAGTCGGCGCGGGCTTACTGCGCGGAGATCGCCGCCGTGGACCGCTGCGTGGGTCGCGTCCGCGCCGAGCTCGAGACCCTCGGCGTCGCGGACGAGACACTGCTCTGGTTCACCAGCGACAACGGCCCGCGGCCCCCCAAGGCCCTCGCGCGCACGGACTCGACGGCGGGCCTGCGCGGCATCAAGGGGACACTCTGGGAAGGAGGCCTGCGCGTGCCGTCGATCCTGCGATGGCCCGCCGCCTCGCCGCCGGGGCGGACGGTCGACGCGCCCTGCGGAACGATCGACCTGCTCCCCACGATCGCCGCCGCGCTCGACGCGCCGGCGCCGACCGAGGGCCTCGACGGGACGAGCCTGCTGCCTCTGCTCTGCGGCGACGCGAACGAGCTCCCGCCTCGCGGCCTCGGGTTCTGGACCGTGCCCGTGCGCGGCCGACCCCAGCACGGGGACCGGATCCTCGCCGCGATGGCGCGCGGCGAGGCGCACCCCGAAGAGACGCCCCCGAGCGTGGACGCCGAGCTCTTGAGCCGCGAGTCACTCCCCGGAAGAGCCGCGTGGATCCGGGGGCGGTACAAGCTCCACTCGATCCCGGCCGAAGGCACGCGGCGCCTCGAGCTCTACGACCTCGCAGCCGATCCTGGCGAGGAGGAGGACCTGGCGGACGCCGAGCCCGAGCTCGCGTCCGAGCTCGCCGCTGAGCTCGAGGCATGGCGGCGGTCGGCCGCCGCGGACGCCCGCGCCCACCTGGGCGGAAGGCGCTAGCAGCCGCGGCCCTCGTCCTCCCATCCCCCCGCTCCGCGGAGCCTTCCCCGGCCCGAGGCTGCGGATCGTCCTGGTATACCGGGCGATTTCCACCGATGCTCTGCGACATGGAGACGGGAGGAGATGGACCCCTCGACGAGCGCGCATGGTCGCGCTGGCTGACCGAGCGCCTCGGCGCGCCGGTCCGCGTCGACTTCGGCCGCTCTCGAACCGCTCCGGTCCAGGCGCGCGCCGGCCACGACGAACGCGGCGGCCAGGTGTGGGAGATCCGGCTGCACCGGATGTTCCGCAGCGCGCCGCTCGACGTCCGCGAGGCGCTCGTGAAGTGGCTCCGGGTCGGACGCCGGGCGACGCGCGCCGGCCCCGTCCTCGACGCGTGGATCCACGGTGAGCTCGCGAAGCATCCGGCCAGGGCGCGCAGGCTGCGCCTGGAGACCCGCGGCGAGACCCACGATCTCGAGCAGCTCAGCGACGCGCTGTTCAGTTCCGAGTTCCGCAAGGACTTCGCCCCCCACGGCGACGCTGCGCGTCCGCGCATCTCCTGGGGCCGGCGCGTCGCCAGCAAGTCACGGCGCTCGCTCCGGCTCGGGAGCTTCGAACCCGAGAGCCGCGTGGTCCGCGTCCACCCGGTGCTCGACCAGGCTGCGGTCCCCGACTGGTTCGTCGTCTTCGTCCTGAAGCACGAGTTGCTGCACGCGGCCATCGATGCTTACCGCGATCCGAGCGGGCGCTGGGTGCACCACGGCCCGGAGTTCCGCG
This sequence comes from Planctomycetota bacterium, assembly GCA_002862085.1. Classification (GTDB taxonomy): domain Bacteria; phylum Planctomycetota; class UBA1135; order UBA1135; genus Saltatorellus. Next base: position 7,077 of record PKCK01000103.1, read on the forward strand.
CGCGCGAACAGTCGTGGCCGGAGTACGAGCCAGCCGTGGCCTGGGAGCGCCGCAACCTCGCGCGACTGATCCGCTCGGCGAGGGAGGGGACGCGGCTCCGTCCGAGGGCCGAGGACCTCGCGCTGCCGCCCGGGGTCGCCGCGCCGGGGCGGGCACCGCGACGCGAGACGCCGCCCGTCGCGGCACGCAAGCGCCGGATCTCCAGGCGCGAGCACGATGAGTCGCAGCGGCAAGGGCTGCTGTTCGAGGAGTAGGGAAGCCGCGCGCGGCCGCCTCGCCGCTCGATCAGTAGCCGCTGCCGCGGGCCGTGTCCTCCTCCGCCGCGCCGGTCAGGCACGTGCCGAGGATGTTCCCGCCGAGCCCTTCGAGGGCGTTGATCGTCTGCTCGACGTAGTGGCGTGGAGTCTCGCCCAGACGGACCACCACGAGGATCCCGTCGGCCATCGCGCCGAGCAGGCTCGCGTCGGAGATCGTCATCGCCTGGGGCGTATCGATCAGGACGTAGGTGAAGCGCTGGCGCAGCGCGTTGAGCACGGTGCGCATTCGCTCCGACCCGATGAGCTCCGAGGGGTTCCGGGGGAGGGCGCCGGCCCCCATGATCGAGACCCCCTGGACCGATGTCTGGCGGATGGCCGCGCCGATGGGCAGGGTGCCTCCGAGGACCTCGGTCAGCCCCTGTCGGCGCGGGAGTCCGAGGTACGCCTCGATGGACGGGCCGTGCAGATCGCAGTCGAGAACGAGGACCTCCATGCCCGGCAGCTCGGCGAGCGCGAGGGCGAGGTTGAGCGTCGCCACCGACTTGCCCTCGCCCCGGAGGGCGCTGGTCATGACGAGCGTGTGCGAGGCTCCGTCCGGGTTCATCGCGTGGACCGAGTTCCTCAGCGAGCGGAACTGCTCGGCGATCTGGCCGCGCGGCTTCCTGTGAACCGCCAGCTCCTCACGCCGGATCGGGGTGTTGCGCGCCTCGTCGGGCTCGGCCGGGAGGAGCCCGCCGGTCTTCTTCTTCGCGTCCGTAGCCATGGTCGTCGTCCATCATCACCATCGGCCTCCGCGGCGGAAGCCTTGACGGTGATTCGGTCCGGAATCCCCCCCAGGGATCGACTAGCGGGGAGGCAACACGGGCTCGAGCCTCTCGAGGTCCCTGGGCGGCAGGGGGGCGGGCGGAGGCCAGTCGACCCCGTAGAACCGATCTCGCAGGGGATGCCTCCCGCGACCGGCTGCCCCGCGCAGCTCGTCGGCGAAGTCCTCCGCCGCCACGTCGCGGCGGGCCCTCCGGAGGCCCTCTGCAGCCAGCTCGGCTGCGCGCGCGAGGGCCGTACTCGAACCGAGCGCCCGGCGTGTCCGCCCGTCCATCAGCGCCTCCACGAGGGCGCTCTCCAGCGTCGAGAGGGCCTCCCGACCGTGACGTGGGTCCCCCACGAGCGAGGCGAGGGCGAGCCAGGCCTCCTCCACCGCGATCGGATCTGGTTCCTCTCGACCGTCCTGCAGGGCCGCCTTCGCCCCCTCCAGGGCGCGAGCGCGGGCACCGGGGTCCGCCAGGCCCGCCGCGAGGACCGCGGCCTCGAACGTCCGCCGTTCCCGGGGTGCGAGGGCAGGCCCGAGGCGCATGCAGAGCTCACCCAGCGCCCGCGGTACGTCCCCGCGGGCCTCCCACGCGGCGCGGCGCAGCGGATCGACGCGCGAGCGTGACGCTCGGCGTCCGGCGCGGCCGGCGGTGGCCTTGGCAGCGGCCAGGGCCCAGGGCACGGACGAGGCGTCCTCGCCCTCGACGAGGGAAGCCCAGATGAGGAGCTCCGCCAGGTGCTGGTCGTTCGACGAGAGGGCCCCCACGAAGGCCGCGTCCCGCGGCCGTGCCCCGGCCAGACCGAGCTCGAGCCCGATGCCGAAGGCCCCGCCGATCGCCTCCTGGAAGAGCGAGGCGACGTCGTCGAGGATCACCTCCGCTCCGGGCTCCGCGGTCACGAGCAGCGTGCGGAGAGCCTGACGACGGGAGCGAGCGTCGACCTCTCCCGTGAGTGCCTGTCGCGCCGCCCGCGCCGCGCGCTCGCTCTCGAGCCCGAGCCCCTCGAGGGCCGCGAGACGGATCCAGCGTCCCGCGGGGGGCGCCGACTCGAAACCATCGAGGAAGACGTCGATCAGCGAGCGGCCGCCGGCGTCGGCCGTGACCGCGACGGGCGCGATCCGCGCGAGGCCGACAGCGAAGCGCTGCGCGCGCTCGTCCAGCGCGCGGCTGGCCTCCTGGAGAGCCTCCTCCGCCTCGGCGACGGCCGCCTCGCCGAGCGCCGTCTCCCGCGCAGCTCGCAGTCGAACGACCTCGGCGGCTTCCTCGTCCACGATGCCGAGGATCCGGGAGAGCACGTCGGGGCGCTGGAGGCACGGTGCGACGCGGTCACGCGCCGCGGCGGCCAGCAGCCCCTCCAGCGACGGGACGTCGCCGCGCTCGAGCCAGCGCAGCTCGAGCCACTGGATCGCGGCGGGCCAGTCGAGCGACGCGAGAGCCATGGCCGCCGCGCGCTGCCTCACGGCGTCGCCGTCCCGGACGAGGTCGCGGCACCAGCGCACGATCTCGTCGCTCGCGCGCGCGCGCAGGTCCACCCCCACCGGCGCCAGCTCCGTGGTCCCGGCGGGGACCACGTGGACGAAGGGACGCGCGACCGCGCCCTCGTCGTCCTCGGCGCCGATGGCGGGTCCGTCGCCCGGTCTCTTCTCACCCGGGTAGCGGTACCCCTGCACCTGGTAGGCCACACCGTGGAGGCGGCACAGGCTCTCCAGCACCTCGGCCCACGAGCCCTGCAGTCGCGCCGAATCGAGCACCGGCACGGGCCGCCGCACGACCCTGGTCACGACCCGTGGATCGAGGACGATCGGAGCCGGACCACCTCCCCAGCGATCGAGGCGGTCGAAGACCGCCACGCCCCCCCCGGCCACCGGATCCAGAGCGAGCTGGAGGGAGGAGCCGTCGATCCAGGCGTCGGGCAGGGGGACCTCCTGCCTCGTGGGGTCGAGGACCGCCACCTCGGGCTCGTCGAAGGCGCTGGAGCTCCAGCGCGCGAGGTGCGCCTCGATGGCCTCCCTCCCGACCCGCGCAGCGGGCCCCTGCCCCGAGGCGGCGAGGTCCGCCGCGAGCCCGAGGAGGCGAGGCTCGCGCCCGAGGACCCGCGCCACGCGACGCTGCGCCTCGGTCGGCGCTCCCTCCAGAGCCGCGTCGAGCACGGCGGCCTCACCGACGCCCGTGAGCGCTCGTGAGAGGTCGCGCTGGGCGAGGCGTCGGGCCACGGGGTCCGGCCCTGCGAGCCGCTCGACGATCGGCCCGAGGTCTTCGCCCGGCCCGGGAGGGGCCTTCGGCGCGAGGCCGAGGGCGAGCGTTCCGAGAGCCGCGGCGAGGAGCATCCTCCCATCATCGCCCCGCGGAGGCTCGCTGTCACGGCCGCCCCTGGAGGTCCCCGCCAGGCGCGCGCTCCAGACCTCACCGGCCTCCTGCTAACCTCCCGACCATGTTCAGGAAGCTCCTCGTCGCCAACCGCGGAGAAGTCGCCGTCCGCATCGCCCGCGCCGCGAAGGACGCGGGGATCTCCCCGGTCGGCATCGTGTCCACCTCCGATCGCGGCGCCGGCTGGACCGAGGTCTTCGACGAGGTCGTCTGCGTCGGCGGGCCGAGCCCGAAGGAGAGCTACCTGCGGCCCGAGGCCATCGTCCAGGCGGCGCGCCAGACCGGCTGCGCCGCGGTGCACCCGGGATGGGGCTTCCTCGCCGAGAACGCGCGCTTCGCCGCGCTCTGCGAGCAGCACGGCCTGACCTTCGTCGGGCCGAGCGCGGGGACGATGGAGATGATGGGCCTGAAGTGGCCGGCCAAGGTCGCCATGCGTCGCGCGGGGCTCGACCTCACGCCCGGCTCGGACGGTCTCCTGGAGACGGTGGACGAGGCCCTCGCCGCGGCCGAGGCGACCGGCTATCCGGTCATCATCAAGGCCGACGCAGGCGGCGGCGGGCGCGGCATGCGAATCTGCCAGGACGCGGAGCAGGTGCGCGAGGCGTTCCCGTCGGCCCGCGCCGAGGCCATCGGCGCCTTCGGCAACGGCGCGCTCTTCCTGGAGAAGTACGTCACCGGTGGACGGCACATCGAGGTCCAGGTGATCGGCGACGGCGCGGGCGGCGCCGTGCACCTCTACGAGCGTGAGTGCTCGATCCAGCGCAACCACCAGAAGCTGATCGAGGAGAGCCCCTCCCCCGCGCTCTCCGCCGAGGAGCGCGAGGCGCTCGGCGCGCGCGCCGCCAGGGCCGCGGCCGCCATCGACTACGCGGGCGCCGGGACGGTGGAGTTCCTCATGCCACCGGTCGAGGACGGAGCCGCCCGCCGCCTCAACTTCATGGAGATGAACACCCGCCTCCAGGTGGAGCACCCGGTCACCGAGATGGTCACGGGCGTGGACGTCGTGCGCGAGCAGCTGCGCGTCGCCGCCGGGGGCGCGCTCGGTTTCACCCAGGACGGCGTGTCGCTCGAAGGGCACTCGATCGAGTGCCGGATCAACGCCGAGGACCCCGGCGACGGTTTCCGCCCGACGCCGGGCACCCTCACCGCCTTCGACATCCCCACGGACGAAGGGCCCGGCCGCGTCCGCATCGACACCCACGTCGCCGCTGGCGAGACGATCCCCCCTTACTACGACTCGCTCATCGCCAAGGTCATCGTCCACGCGCGCACGCGCGACGAGGCGATCGACACGATGATCGCGGCGCTCTCCGCCGCGACGATCGACGGCGTCTCCACGACGATCCCGCTGCACCTCGCGGTGCTCGACTCGCCGGAGTTCCGGAGCGGCGAGTACGACACCCTCAGCATCCCCGGCTGGAGCGCTTGACCCATGGCCCACGTCCCCCTCACCTCCCTGGGCGCCCCCCGAGACGCCTTCCTGGACGAGGCCAGCTTCCGGCGGCACGCCGAGGCCATGGCCGAGAAGAACGGCCTCCTGCGCGAGCGCCGCGACGCCGTGGCGAACGGCTGGGGCGAGAAGTACGTCGAGCGCGTGCACGCCAAGGGCAAGCGAACGGCGCGTGAGCGCCTGGAGATGCTCAAGGACGACGATGCTCCGATCCGCGAGGTCGGCACCTTCGTCAACCACGGCGTCAGGTTCGGCAAGCTCGAGAGCCCGGCCGCGGGCGTCGTGACGGCCTTCACCAAGGTCGGCGGCCGCTGGGTGATGGTCATCGCCAACGACAACACGGTCGCTTCAGGGTCCTGGTGGCCCCTGACGCCGGAGAAGATCGAGCGCGCCCAGGAGATGGCGCTGCGCCTGCGTCTCCCGGTCGTCTACCTCGTGGACTGCTCCGGCCTGTTCCTCCCGGAGCAGTCGCGCTCCTTCCCCGGCCGGACCGGCGCCGGGCACATCTTCAAGAAGAACGCCGAGCTCTCCGCGAACGGGGTCCCGCAGATCGCCGGCGTCTTCGGCGACTGCATCGCCGGCGGCGGCTACATGCCGATCATCTCCGATCGCGTCGTGATGACCGAGCAGGCCTACATGGTCATCGCCGGCGCGGCGCTCATCAAAGGCGCCAAGAGTCAGAAGCTCTCGAGCCTCGACATCGGTGGGCCCGAGGTCCACGTGCACCAGTCGGGCTGCGCCGACGTGCGCGTGCCGGGCGACGACGAGGCCATCGCGCACATCCGCCGCGAGGTCGAGAAGCTCTCGACGACGGCGATCGACTACTACCGCCACGGCGCCGACGCGGGCGAGCCCCACTTCCCCACCGCGGAGCTGGACGGCCTCTTCCCGCCGGACCATCGCATGACCTACGACGCCGAGGAGGTCATCGCGCGCCTCGTGGACCGCAGCCTCTTCTGGGAGGTCCTGCCCGACCGCGGCCGCGAGATGATCGTCGGCGTCGGCCGCGTCAACGGCCTCTACATGGGCTTCGTGGCGAACCGCCAGGGGCTCATCGACGATCCCACCGAGCGCGGCGCGCGGAAGCCAGCCGGCATCCTCTACCGCGAGGGCATCGCCAAGGTCGCGGCCTTCAGCCGCGCGTGCAACGACGACGGCATCCCGATCTGCTGGCTCCAGGACATCTCCGGCTTCGACATCGGGGTCGAGGCCGAGCGTCAGGGCCTGCTCGGCTACGGCTCCTCGCTGATCTACACGAACAGCACGAACCAGGTGCCGATGTTCACCGTGCTGCTCCGCAAGGCCTCGGGCGCCGGGTACTACGCGATGGCGGGCCTCCCCTACGAGCCGGTCGTCCAGCTCTCGACGCCGCTGACCCGGCAATCCGTCATGGAGGGCCGCACTCTGGCCATCGCCGCCTTCAACACGAAGCTCGACGACGACTTCGAGATCGTGGAGTCCGACCCCGAGAAGCGCGCCGAGATCGAGCAGGGGATGGCCGACACCGAGGCCCGCATCGAGGGCGACATGGACCCCTACAAGGCCGCGTCCCAGATGGACACCGACGAGATCGTCGAGACCGGCGAGCTGCGCGGGTGGCTCGAGTGCTTCGCCGAGGCCGCGTACCAGTCGAGCGGCTCACGCCGCATCAAGAATCCCCGCATCTGGTCCCTCCACGACCTCGCGGCCCTCACGGAGGTGCGCGGATGACCCGTTCCCACCGAACCCTGCAGCTGAGAGCGGAGCCCACAGACGAGGGACACATCCGCCTGCTCTCCCCCGAGGTCGGTGGCTTCACGGGAGCGCTCCCCGAGGGCGCGACCCTCAGCCCTGGCATGATCGCGGGCTCGCTCCAGATCCTGGGTCGGTCCGTGGACCTCGTGGTTCCCGCTGGCGCCGGCGGAGCGGTCGTGGGTGCCGCGCCGAGGGCCCGCGTCGCCCCGGTCGGCTTCGGCGACGAGCTCTACCGCCTCGACCCGGAGGGCGCCCCCGCCGCCGCGGCGCTGACCGCGAGCGGCGGTCCGGAGCTGGAGGGCGACGCGATGGCCGTGACCGCCTCCCAGTCCGGTCGCGTGTGGCACTCGCCCTCGCCCGGAGAGCCCGCCTTCGCGAAGGCCGGCGACGTGCTCGAGGACGGTTCCCCGATCTGCCTGATCGAGGTCATGAAGACCTTCTCGACGGTTCCGTACCGCGCGGAGGGCGGCCTGCCGGCGCGGGCCCGGGTCGTGCGCTGGCTGGCCGCGGACGGTGACGACGTCGAGCCGGGCGGCGGCATCCTGGTCGTCGAGCCCGCATGAGACGAGCCGAGCGACCGCTTCGGACCCGAAAGCGCGGCCGCGCCCGCTGGGCTGCCGCCGTGAGCTCGATCGGGATCGCGAGCCTGCTCGTCCTGTTCGCCTGCGGCGCGCCCTCCACGGAGACCGCTCCGCCGTCGCGCACTCCGCTCGCCGAGGTGATGGATCGCGCGCGTGAGAGCGGCGCGCTCTTCGTCGCCGCTCACCGCGGCGGCCCGAAGGCCGGCTATCCCGAGAACGCTCTCCAGACGCTCCAGCACGGCTTCGCCGCGGGCGTTCGGGTCTTCGAGGTCGACGTCGCGGAGAGCCCGGACGGCGTACTCTACCTCATGCACGACCGCTCACTGCGCCGCACGGGAGGCCACGACGGTGAGGTCGCGGACACCGCCTGGGACGTCGTCTCGGCCCTCGATCTGCGGGACACGGACGGCGCTCGGACCGGCTTCCGCCCGCCCCGTCTCTCCGCGGCGCTCGACTGGGCCGTCGGAGCAGGCGCGCTGCTCGAGCTCGATCGCAAGCCCACGACCTCCTTCGCGAGCATCATCGCGGAGGTGCGCGCAGCGGGAGCCGAGGAGCAGGTGCTGCTCATCACGTACAGGGACGAGGAGGCGGCGGAGGTCGCGAGGCTCGCACCTGAGCTGATGATGACCGCCAGCGTATGGGACGACGCCCAGCGCGCCCGGCTCGAAGGGGCCGGCGTGGACATGACGCGGGTGGTCGCGTGGATGGGCACCCGCGCGCCCGACGTGGCGCGCATCGCGGAGCTGGGCGCCGACGGGATCGAGACCGCGTTCGGCACCCTCGGCCGCCCTGGCCGGCGGCTCGACGACGCTTACATCGAGGACGGCGACGCGTCGGAGTACCAGGCCCTCGTCGACGCGGGCCTGACCCTCCTCGCGACCGATCGCCCCTACTTCGTCGTGGAGCAGCTGACCGCCGATGACCGGGCGCTGGAGCTCCTGGAAGCGCGCTGAGGGTCCCGCAGGGGCCCCCTTCGAACCGGAGCCGCGCTCGACGGCGCAGACCTCCCGCACCAGCTCGCCGGAGCCGGTACTTTTTGTGGGGCCGCTGCTGCCCCACAACAGGACGGGCGACCCCGGAAGATCCGGGACCGCCGCTCGTCCACGACCTCGCCGCAGGGGTCGCATCGCACCCGCACCAGGCCGTACCTCGCGCCATGAATCGTGCTCTTCCGCTCATCCTCCTCGCCGCCCTCGCCGCGGGTGGCCTCGGCTTCTTCGCTCTGAGCCAGGGCCAGAGCCCGCCCGGCCACACGCCGTCCGAACCCGCCCGGCCGGCGCGTGATCGATCCGTGTCGACGCGGCCCGCGACCAGCGTCTCCGAGGCAGCTCCTGACCTGGCGAAGCCCGTCCGGACCGTTCGCAAGCCGAGGCCGCGAACCAACGGCGCCGCGAAGTGGCTGGAGATCGTGCCGATGAACGAGAAAGGCCAGCAGGTCGCCGAGGCCTCGGTCGTGGCCGAGAAGGACGGCGAGCGCCTCGAGGGCACCGGCCGTATTCGCTGGGAGGGTCTCGATGCGGGCGAGTGGACCATCACCGTGAGCGCGACCGGTCTGCCGACATGGGAGCGAAAGCTCGTCCTCGGCAACGCGGAGAGGCGGCGCGAGGCCGCGCGCCTGTCCGAGCGACTGCGGATCGAGGGCCAGATCATCGACGTCTACGGAGAGCCCCTCGCGAAACAGCAGATCTACCTCCTCCCCCGCGGCAAGTCGCATCCGACGCGCGAGGAGATCGAGACGCGGCGGAACGAGCTCAACCAGCCGGAGACCGGCCCGACGAACGGCGCCATCGCGGCGACCACCCTCGCCAACGGCCGCTTCCGCGCGACGCTCCCCTCGGCGGGCGAGTGGCGCGTCTCCGTGGGACTCCCCGGCGACGCCCACTGGACGCAGAGAAAGACCGTGGAGCTGACGGTCGGCGGCCCCGACCGGTTGGTCGCGGTGGTGCCTGCCAAGGCGCGCCTGATCTTCAAGAGCGACCCGGAGCTCGCCGCAGAGCTGCGCCCCGGCCAGGTGAGCGCCTACGCCTTCGACGCGCAGCTCGCCGCTCGTTTGAGTCAGCAGCGCGCCGAGCACGAGCGCGTCAAACGCGCCATGGTCGACATGAAGAACGAGCGCCGGCGCCTCGGACAGATGGCCAAGGATGAACTCAGAGCGAGCGGCGGGAAGCTCTCCCAGGGTGCCCTGCTCGACAAGTCGAGCGACGGCCGCGCCGTTCGTAGCCAGAAGGAGCTGAACCAGATCGCCTACGAGAAGGGGATGGCTTCGCTCGAGGCCGAGGCCAACGGGCTCGCCCCCAGCGGAACAGGACGGGCGCCCCTCTTCGGCGAGGGCTGGCGCCCGGTCGGGAGCTCGCGTTTCAGCCCTGAAGGCGAGGCGGCCATGCGGAATCTGCCCACCGGCGCCGAGATCCAGTTCCTCTTCACACGCGGCCGCGAGCGCATCACGACCAGCGTAGGCGCGCGCCTGAAGGCCGCGACCCGGAGCATCGCGACCTTCGAGCTACCCCGCGACGTCAGCGACGATCAGAAGATCCGGATGCGCCGCGGCGAAGCGCGGGTCACGGTCGGCGCGGACGAGGTCGCCGACGCGGCGAGGCTCGAGACCGGCGTGACCTGGTCCGTCGACGGCTGAGCGTCGATGCGCCGGCAGGAGAAGGCGGAGCGCATCCTCCGCCAGCTCGAGGAGCTCTATCCCGAGCCCCCCATCCCCCTCGACCACACGGACCCCTTCTCGCTGCTCGTGGCTGTCCTGCTGTCGGCGCAGACGACCGACGCGAGGGTCAACATCGTCACGCCGGCGCTCTTCGAGCGCGCGCCCAACCCGGCGGCCATGGCCGCGCTCTCCGTCGAGGAGATCCTGGGGTTCATCCGGACCTGCGGACTCGCGCCCACCAAGGCGAAGAACATCAAACGCCTCGCCGAGCTCCTGCTCGAGCGGCATGGCGGCGAGGTGCCCTCGAAGCTCGAGGAGCTGGAGGCGCTCCCTGGCGTCGGCCACAAGACGGCCAGCGTGGTCGTCGCCCAGTGCTTCGGCGAGCCCGCTTTCCCGGTCGACACGCACATCCACCGGCTGGCCGCGCGGTGGGGCCTGTCGAGGGGGACCACCGTGGAGCGGACCGAGGCCGACCTGAAGGCGGTCTTCCCGCGTGAGACCTGGTCGAAGGTCCACCTTCAGATCATCTTCTTCGGACGCGAGCACTGCCCTGCTCGCTTCCACGACCTCGAGCAGTGCCCCATCTGCGGATGGGCCGCCACCAAGAAGCGCGTCCTCGAAGAGCGGCGCCGCGACGCGGCCGCGCGCAAGCGGCCAGCCAAGTCCTGATGAGAACGAACGACGACGGCGCGCCCGCGGAGGGCGAGCTGGATCCGTACCTCGAAGCCGCCCACGACGCCCTCGAGGCGGGACACCCCGAGCACGCTCTCGCCGAGGCCGCCGCGTCCCCCGACGCCGAGGGGCGCGCGCTCCTCGAGGTGCGAGCGCACCTGTTCCTCGGCCACCTCAAGGCTGCGGAGGGTGCTCTCGAGCGCGCAGCCACCCTCATCGGAGAGGAGGACCTCGACGTCCTGGAGCTGACCGGCGAGCTGGCCTTCTCCTCGTGGAACCTCGAGACGGCGCGGAGAGCGTTCATGGTCGTCCTCGAGGACGGCGGCGAGGACGACTCGTTCCTGCTCGAACGGCTCGCGCTCCTCGCAGACCTCGAAGGCGAAGAGGCCGCCGCCGACGAGCTGATGATGCGTGCCGTGGCGGCGGATCCGGAGAGGACATCCCTCGTGCAAGTCGCCGACGAGGTCTTCGACCGTCACGTCGAGGCCGCCCTCGGCTCCCTCGATCCGCGCTTCCGGGCCGCCATGGAGAACACCCGGGTCGTCCGCGAGCCCGTTCCGTTCAAGGAGCTCGTGGATCCCTCTCGTCCGGGCGAGACGCCGCCCGACATCCTGGGTCTCTTCGCGGGCGCGACGATTCACGACACACCGACCGAGGCCGAGCTCCCCCCGACCATCTACCTGTTCAAACGCAACCTCGAGCGCATGGCGCGAGACGAGGCGCACCTGGCCGAGGAGATCCGCATCACCCTGTTCCACGAGATCGGCCACCTCCTAGGATTGGACGAGGACGAGGTGGCGAGCATGGGGCTCGCATGACCGGCCTCGAACCGCATGCACCAGCAAGGGGCCCGGCCCCAGCGTCTCCGATGGACCGACCGACCTTCCTGCGCCTCGCGGACGACGTCATCCGTCGCGTCGAGGACTGGCTCGAGGACTTCGACCCCGAAGAGGTCGACTTCACCAGCGCGGACGGCGTCGTGAAGATCCAGTTCCCCGGGAACAAGACCTACGTGCTCAACCGACAGACCGCGACGAACCAGATGTGGTACGCGGCCGGCGTCCGCGCGTGGCACTACGACCTCGACGCCGAGAGCGGTGAGTGGCGCTGCGACAAGGACGGCCATGAGCTGTTCCAACGCATCGGCGAGACGGTCTCCGAGTTCCTCGGCCGAAGCGTGAGCGTCGGCGAAGCATGAACGCCGCCGTGGACGGCGCGACGCCGCTCCCCCGGCCCCAGGTGCAGCTCCACCGACTGGAGGGGTTCTTCTGGGTGGCGCGGACCGGCGGCTACGCGCGCGCTGCGCGCGCGTTCCCCTATCCGATCACCCAGCCAGCGGTTCACGCCCAGGTGAAGAAGCTCGAGGAGGAGCTCGGCACGACCCTCTTCGAACGCGTCGCCAAGGACCGTATGACGCCCACAGCCGCGGGCCAGCGCCTGTACGACTTCGTGCGCCCCTTCTTCGAGTCGCTCCCGACGGTGCTCCGTTCGGTCCAGGGTGGTGAGTACGGCGGCGAGCTACGCGTGACGGCGCCCAGCCTGCTCGTGCGGCATCTCATCCCCGGCTGGATCCGCGAGCTGCACACGGCGCACCCCGAAGTCGCCGTTCATCTGGAGGAGACCGGGGAGGACGCGATCGCCCTCCTGCGTCGCGGCGCCGTGGATCTCGCCATCGATCATCTCTACGAGGTGCCCGACGACGTGGCGACCATGGAGGTCGCCGCCCTTCGCCCGATCGTCGCGGTCCCGCGCGCCCATCGCGCGCTCGAGGACGATCACGTCGATCTCGCCGCCCTCGAGGACACCCCCTTCGTCGCCTACGCCCAGGGCCTGCGCGCGCGGGAGTTGCAGTTCGCTGCCCTCGCCCAGCACGACCTCGCCCCCCGTTCCATGCTCTCCGGAGGCAGCGCCGAGACCATCCTCGGCTTCATCAGCGGCGGACTCGGATGGTCGATCCTCCCGTGGATCGACGGCGAAGGCCCGGACGGCGCCGAGCTCGCGTGGCGGCCGCTGAGCGAGCCCGACGTGCGTTTCCCCGTGTTCGCGGCCTGGCGCAAGGACACGCCCGAGAACCCGCTGCTGGACGCCATGCTCGAGGCCGCGCCGCGCTGACACGAGGCGCGCCGCTCAGTTCCCGCGCAGGTAGTCGAGGAGTTCGAGCCGGTTCTCGGGGGTCAGAAGATCGATGATCTCCTCGATCGCGGTCACGAACTCCGCCGGGCTGACCAGGACCCTCGGGCGCTCCACGTCGCCCTGGTTCGAGATCTCGATCCGTACGCGCGCGTCCTCGTCCACGGACTGGCTGCCGAGGTTGCGAAGAGCGGTCGGCGCCACGGTCCCCCCGAGGTTGTAGCGACCGTCGCGGCTCGTGCCGCTCAGCGTCACCGATCGCCCCCCACCGAGCGGCAGCTCCGCGATCTGGTAGGTCGCGCCGGCCCGATCGAGCACGACGTCGATGAGCGTCGGCTCCCAGGACACCCATCGCTGATCGTGCTCGATGCGTAGATCACGAAGCAGGGACTCGGGCAGGCGGACCTCGAGCGGCGGCGGCTCCACGAGCATGCGGCCTCTCGCTCCGCCGCTCCGGGCGCTCGCGGGGAAGGTGAAGCGGTCGAGGGTGACGAAGACCTCCCCGGGTGTCTCGGGGACGAGCGGCCTGACGGCCTCCACCCAGGGCAAGAGCGGCTGCACCACCTCCTCGATCGCCGCGTCGCTCAGGGGGAGACTGACGAAGGCGCGTCGCACGAGGAACCCCTCCTCGGACACGGTCCCGATCAACCGATCGTCCGCGGCCGTGAGGAGCCGGACGTCCAGTGACGTCGTCCGCGGCGCTCGTCCGACCAGCACGCCGGCGTCCAACCCGTCCAGCTCCAGGCGCTCGAGCCGCGTGCCGACGAGCCGTGAGACGCGGCCCTCCAGCGGGAGGACCTGCGACAGGAGAGCTACGGGGACTCCGTGCAGGTCGAGGCGAAGAGTTCCCGGCTCGCCATCGATCACCGCAGCGCTCGCGGGGAGTGCCCCCTCGATCGTGGAGAATCGTGGCGCGGTGCGTTCCTCCAGTCCCGGCCCGAGATGACGCCAGCGGGAGAGGAAGTCGCCCGAGCCGTTGTCGAAGGTGACGGTCGTGAGCGCGTGACGCGCCTCGAGACGCCCGTCCTCCGATCCTTCCGGGCCGATCTCGAGGCGAATCGTGCTGCCGCCTGCGACCGACAGCTCGCCCCGGCCCCGCCGCAGCGAACGAGCCAGTCGATCCACCGCGCTCTCGCCATCCCGCCACTCGCGCGCATCGAGCCGGATCAGCTCACGATCCAGCGGCAGCACGAACTTGCGCAGCCGGGCGGTGAGCCGCACCGGAGCGCTCGAAGTGTCGAGGGAGATGACGCGCGCGCCCGTCGGCGCGGCGGCCGCGACCGCCGGAGCGAGCAGGCCCGGCGCCTCGAGCACGAGCAGCGCGCGGCTTCCCTCCGGCGGAGGAACCAGCTCGAGCGGTGCAGCGCCATCGCGGCGCGTGACGTTCGCATCGAAGTCCAGCTCCCCACGAGGTCCCGCGACCTCGATCTGGAGGCGGGGATCCGCGCCGGCCGGCTTCTCGCTCGGCACCCCGAAGCGAACCCTGATCGATTCAGCGTCCGTGAGGATGGCGCCGGTCGCCTCTGCGAGAGCGGGCGCAACTCGGTCGTAGACGTCTTGAACGAGGCGCGGATCGCGGCTGGCGGTGCCCATGGCCGAGCGCGGCAGCACTCCCAGAGTCATCAGCGTCGAGCTCGAGAGGCCCGCGGCATCGAGCTCCGCGCTGACGAGCTCGGCCGCACCGCCGGCGACGCTCGACTCGAAGGACGCCGAGAAGCTCAGCGGGACGATGCGCTCTCCCGCGATGATCGTGCCTTTCTCGAGCCGCATCCTCAGCCCCCGGGCGCTGCGCGCGATCCACAGACGGAGATCCTGGAGCCGTACGATCCCGCGGCCTCTCGCCGTGTCGTCGATCTCCGCTTCCGCGAGCTCGAGCCGCACCGTCATGGTGCTCGGCGCGGTCTCGAAGCGCGCCGCCGTGAAGAACTCGAGCGCCCATCGCGCCAGCGCGGGGGCGACGGCGCCGCCCGCTTCCGCCGGGACGCCGAAGGTGCGCGCCAGGTTGCTCGAGCCGTCGGCGTCGATGCGCGACCTGAGGAGCTGAGCGTTGAAGACGAATTCCTGGTCCCTGCCGCTCGGATCTGCGAGCTCCAGGAGAGAGGGCAGCCGCATTCCACCCTGGAGGACGAGGTTCCCCGCGTCGTCCCGGATCGTGATGGAGTCGGCGCGCTGCTGCTCGGTCCAGGAGAGGGTCATCTCGCCGATCGACACGTCACCCTGGACCCGCGCCCCGATCTGCTGCGTGAGCACTCGGGATCCCCAACCCGCCATCAGCTGGGGCGCGAAGAGCGCCACCGCGAGCACGGCCCCGACCAGGAAAGCGGCGCATCCGCAGCCGCCGGACACGATCGTCCCCGCGTAGCCGCGCCCCACCGAGAAGAGCTGATCGGAGCCGGCCTCCGTCGAAGCCTCTCCTGCGGCTGGCTCGCCCGCTCCTCCTCTCTCGGCCGTCATCAATTCCAGCTGGGATCGGGCGGGAGGTGAGCGAGGGACGAGCCGCCTCCCTGGAGGCGGGCCATGGCCCGGCGCCAGATGGAGCCGCGGCTCCCCTCTCCGAAGACGAGCTCCGCGCAGGGTTCGAGGGGGAGCCAGGAGTCGTTCGCGATCTCGTCCTCGAGCTGTCCCGCAGCCCAGCCGGAGTAGCCGACGACGAAGCGGACGTGACCGGGGTCACCGACCCCGCGCGCGATGGCCTGGCTCGCCCAGTCGAGGTCCGCCCCGACCCGAACCCCGTCCCCGACGTCGACGCCGGGGACTCCCACGAGATCTCCCGCGTCCACGGGTGGGTGCCGGTGAAGCACCTGCAGGGAGTCGAGCCCGACGGGCCCGCCCTGCCAGAGCGGCGCGTCGACGTCCTTGAGTACGGGGTGCTCGGGAAGCGCGTCCCCCACCCTCGACTCCATGGACGCGTTGACGACCACCCCCATGGCGCCGTCGTCGTCGTGATGGATCATGAGTATCACGGCGTGCATGAAGTTCGGGTCGAGCATCTCCGGTGCGCTGAGCAGCAGGGTCCCGGGAGAGAGGTGGCCGTCCATCAGCTGGACGCCTCCGCGCGCTCGAGGGTGAACACCACCTCGACGTGGGGCGTGTGCGGGAAGAGATCGATCGGACGGACTGCGCGCAAGACGTAGCCCCCCTCCACCAGGGCCGCCACGTCACGCGCTCCTGAGGCCGGATTGCACGAGACGTAGACGATCCTGCGAGCGCCGAAGGCCGCGAGGGGCCCGGGCACCTTGGGGTGGAGTCCGGCTCGCGGCGGATCCACGACGCAGACGGTGCGCGCCGGATCCAGAGCGTCCGCGCCCTCGAGGAGAGCCGGCAGGGTCTCCAGGACGTCGCCCTCGATGTAGCGCGCGTGCCGGACGCCCGCGTACTCGGCGTTCTGCCGCGCGTCCCGGACGGCGCTCGGCGCCTGCTCGAGGCCGACGATCTCGCGCGCTGCCGCGCCCATCACGAGGCCCGCGGTCCCGGCTCCGCAGTAGAGGTCGAGCAGCGTGTCGCCCTCCTCGAGCCCCGCCGCCTCGGCGGCGAGCTCGAAGAGCCTCTCCGCCTGACCCGTGTTCGTCTGGAAGAAGGAGTCCGCGGAGATCGTGAAGCGCACGCCGCCGATCTCGTCGTGGATCCGCCCGGGGCCGTGGAGGACGTGCTCTGACTCGCCGTAAGCGACGGTCGCCTTCGCCGATGTGACGTTCTGCACGAGGGTCGTGACCTCGGGATGTCGCTCGAGCAGCTGCGCCGCGTAAGGGTCGATGAGCTCCTGCGCGCGCTCGGAGGTGACGAGATCCACCATGAGCTCACCCGTGTGCTCGCCGCGCCGGACGACGAGGTGGCGGAGCAGGCCGGTGTGGTCGCGCAGATCCCAGGGCGCGAGCCCCATCTCCAGCGCCAGCTCACGCGCGCTCCGTACGAGCTCGCTCGCGCCCTCGAAGGCGATGTCGCAGTGCTCGACGTCGAGGACCTTCTGGAAGAGACCCGGCGCGTGCAGGCCGAGGCCGAAGGAGGCGTCGACGCCGTCCGGCTCGTCCGGCAGGACGTAGCGGCGCGCGCCGAACGTGAAGTCCATCTTGTTGCGGTAGCCCGACAGACGCGGCGCCGCCTCCACCGCCGCGATCTCCACCCCCGCTGGCGGCGCGCCGCCGAACGCCGCGTCGAGCGCCTCGACGACGAGCCGGCGCTTCTCGACCAGCTGCCTCGCGTAGCCGAGACGCGGCTGGGCGCAGCCGCCGCAGACGCCCGCGTGGGGACAGCGCGCGGGGACGGCATCGGGACCCTCGTCGAGCACCTCGAGAACGGCCCCCTGGAAACGGCGCCGCCCCTTGCCCCGCAGGAGCCGGACGCGGACGGTCGCGCCTGGCGTTCCGGCCCGCAGGGCGACGGTCGCTCGCCAGCTCTCGCCGGCCTGGTCCACCCCGGCGAGGTTCGCGATCCCGCGCCCACGAGCGTCCATACGTTCGATCACGCAGTCGACGACGTCGCCCTTGCGGGGCCGACGTCCTTCCACCGCAGTGGCGCTGGACGGGTGCTGGGACGGGAAGGCAGGCATGCTCCCCCAGGGTATCTGGAAGGGCGCCCTGAGCGGCGACCGGGACGGCATCTGCTCCTTATGCTCCAGGCCGCATGAAGACGACGGCCGAGACCCAGGGCTCCGCGCCCCCGGAGCAGGAGGAGCACCGCTGGCTCGCGGGATTCCTCGCCGGTGCCGCCGTGCTCGTGGGCCTTCGCGCGCGAGTCGACTTCCTCGTGGACGACGCCTTCATCTCGTTCCGCTACGCGCGGAACTGGTGGGAGGAAGGTGTCCCCGTCTTCAACGCCTTCGAGCTGGCCGACGGAGGACAGCCCGTGGAGGGCTTCAGCAACGCCCTGTGGACAGGGCTGCTCGCCCTGGCCCACGGCGCGGGCCTCGAGCTCGTCACCGCGACGCCCTGGATCCAGCTCGCCTGCGCGCTCCTCTGCGTGCTCCTCGTCGCGCGGGCCGCGGCCGCACTCGACCTCGGCACCGCGGCGCGGATCGGGGCGCCGGTCCTCACGGCGACCGCCGCGCCGTTCGTCGCCTGGAGTCAGGGAGGAATGGAGACGACCTTGTTCACCGCCCTGTTGACGCTCCTCTTCTTCGGCGTCACGGCCGAACCTCGCGGCCGTGAACGACGCCTCCTCTGCGCAGCCGTCGTCGGCGCGGTGGGGACCACCTGGGTCCGCGTCGAGGGCTTCGCGTGGGTCATGGGAACCCTGCTCGCCGCATCCATCGCGGCGCGCGCGACGGGCGGGGCCCCGCGTGACGCGCGCGCCCGCATCGCGGCCGCCGCGGCCATGGCGGCGGCCGCGCTCGCGTTCCAGCTCGTCCTCCGACGCGCGGTCTACGGCGAGTGGCTCCCGAACACCGTCGCGGCGAAGACCGGGGTCGACCGCGGAGTGCTCGCAGCGCGCGGCCTGCGCTACGTCGCCTCCTGGGCCCTGGTGGGGATCACGCCGCTCCTCGCGACCCTCGCGCTCATCCCTGCGCTCGGGCACCCGCGCTCGCCGGCCCGACGGGCAGCGCTCGCCGGCGCCGGGGTGGCGGTCGGCTTCGTCGCCTATTCCGTCGCGGTCGGCGGGGACTGGATGCCCTTCTTCCGCTTCCTCGCTCCGGTCGCGCCGGTGCTCGCCCTCGTGATCGCCATCGGCGCGGACCGCGTGGCGGCGCCGCTCGGGCCGCTGCTCCTGGCGGGCGCAGCGGCGATCCAGCCGCTCGCGCTCTTCGACGTTCACGTCGCGCCGGAGTCGACTCGTGAGGCCCTGCGGTTCCGCGGCTTCAAGGGCGGGTACCGGACGGAGGCGGACAGGGTCGAGGCGGCCAGGACCAATCTCGAATACCGCGTCCCCCTCGGCCGCGCGCTCGCGGCGGCCACCGAGGCCGGCGACGTCCTCGCCTACGGGGCGATCGGCGCGATCGGCTGGTACGCGCCTGCGCTCGACATGCTCGACCGCAACGGGCTCGTCACGCCCGAGGTCGCACGTTCACCCGCCGGGACGAGCGGAACGGCGGGCCATGACAAACGCGTCCCCCACTCCTGGTTCCTCGATCGCGGTACGCCCCGCGCGCGCTACCTCTTCGCGACCTGGGTCGAGGGCGCGCCGCCCGCGGTGACCGCCGAGGTCCAGGCTCGCCTGGCCCAGGCGGTGCGGCGCCAGCGCCTCGTGGCCGGCCCGGAGGAGGCGCAGCTCTTCGAGCGCACGGCCATGCGCATCGTCCCCCTCCCCGCCGAGGGCAGGACGCTGATCCTCCTCGAGCGCGCGCCCTGAAGGAGGGTCAGCGCTCCGCGGCGAACAGCGCGATCGCCACGGCGTTCGAGAGGTTGATCGAGCGCACGCCCTCGCGGATGGGAATGCGCACGAGTCGCTCCCGGTGGGCCTCCACGAGCTCAGGAGGCAGCCCGTCGCTCTCGCGGCCGAAGACCAGCACGTCGCCGGGACTCAGCGCCGCCTCGCGGATCGGAGCGCCGGCGCGGGCCGTGAACAGGTGCAACCGCTCCTCCAACGGTCGAGCCCCTTCCTCTGCAGCGAGGTGCCCGAAACAGGCGTCCATGTCGGCGTGCACCGTCAGGTCCACGAGATGCCAGTAGTCGAGCCCCGCGCGCCGCACCCGCCGCTCGTCCAGGCTGAAGCCCAGAGGTTCGACCAGGTGCAGGCGGGCACCGAAGGCCGCGGTCAAGCGGCCGATCGCCCCCGTGTTCTGGGGGATCTCGGGGTGGACGAGGACGACGTGCACCGCGTCAGGGTAAACGCGCGCGACCCGGCGGGCGCTCGCTGCAGAGCGAACCCGGATTCGTGAGATCGGCCGGAGCACCGTAACCTGCCCCCATGGAGACTTCCCTCAACGGCCACGAGGCCCGCGTGCTCGGCGTCCTGGTCGAGAAGGCGTTCACGACGCCCGACCAGTACCCGCTCTCCCTCAACGGAGCGACGAACGGCTGCAATCAGAAGAGCAACCGGGATCCGGTCCTGGACTTCTCCGAAGCCGAGGTGCGTGTCGCCCTCCATGGCCTGCGCATGAAAGGCCTGGTGGGAGTCAGCGTGCCGAGCGGGAGCCGCGTCGAGAAGTACCGCCACAACGCGAAGGAGGCCCTCAAGCTCGGTGACCGCGCCCTCGCCGTGCTGGCCGAGCTGCTGCTGCGCGGGCCCCAGACCTCGGGCGAGCTGCGGACCCGCGCGAAGCGGATGCGCGACGTCTCTTCACCGGACGCCCTCGAAGAGGCGCTCGGCGCGCTCGAGGAGCTCGGGTTCGCGAGGCCACAGGCCGGAGGGCGCGCGACGCGCTGGGCACAGACGATCTGTCCGGAACTTCATCCGGACGCAGAGCGAGCCGCCCCTGGCAGCGCTGCGCCCACCGCCGCCGCCGCGTCGGCCTCCGCACCCGATCGCGTCGAGGAACTCGAGGGACGGATCGGCGCCCTCGAGCGCACCGTCCAGCGCTTGGTCGCCGAGCTCGGCCTCGATGAGGAGGCGGGCCGATGAGCGCCCGTCGACGCATCGCGACGGCCGTCACCCTCGCGGCGGCCGGCGCGCTCGCCGTCGCCCAGGACGACGGCGGCCCGGAGGCCTCTGCGCTCCGCGGCGGCACGACCCGCGCCGAGGCTTACCAGCGACGGCCGCTCCGCGGCTTCGACGTGCGCGTGCATCCGGGCCTCGTCGGCGAGGGCGATCACGCGGCCGTCGGCGCGAGGGCACTCGACGCGCTGGAACGCGATCTCGGCGACCTCCTCGAGCAGGTGCCGACCGCAGCGGCCGAACGACTGCGCGCGGTTCCGCTGTACCTCGGCGTCAGCGACCCGGTCGCGCCCTGCGCCTGCTACCACCCGAGCGCCGCCTGGCTCGCAGGCAACGGCTACGATCCCGCGAAGGCGAAGTCGGTGGAGATCTCGAACGCAGCCACCTTCCTGGCGTGGCGCAGGGCCCAGCCTTCCATGGTCCTGCACGAACTCGCCCACGCGTACCACGACCTCGAGCTCCAGGGAGCCGCCGGTCGAATCGCCGCCGCCATGGTCGCAGCCCGTGATCGAGGCAACTACCAGTCGGTCCTGCGCGCCTCTGGCGCCCGTGACAGCCACTACGCGATGACCAACGCCCAGGAGTACTTCGCGGAGACCACCGAGGCTCTCCTGGGCGTCAACGACTTCTATCCCTTCGTGCGAGCGGAGCTGTTGAACCACGACCCCGAGGGCGCACGCCTCGTGGCTGAGCTGTGGGGCGCGCCGGAGCTCGCCCCGGCGACCGACGACGAAGAAGAGTCGGAGAGAGAGAGCATGGACGAGCTGGTGCGAACGGAGATCGCGACGATGCACGACCGCTTCGCGCGGTGGTTCAACGACGGGGACGAGACCGCGATCGCCGGCGTCGAGGGCGCACTCGCGCCCGGCTTCGTCATGGTCTCTCCTTCCGGTCGGCTGGAGGAGCGCGGCGAGCTGATGATGGCTCTACGCTCCTCCGGAGCGCGCCGCCCCATCGAACTCGCCACGCGCGTCCTCCGCGTGGAGGCGCTCGGGGAGGGCCGCTCGGTGGCCGTCTACGAGGAGACCCAGCGCGAGAGGGATCAGACGAGAACCATCGTGTCCACGGCTCTCTTCGAGCGGGCCGAGGGCGCCCCCGGCGGCGTCCACTGGCTGCACCTGCACGAGACCTTCGGGGCGCGCTGAGGGGGGGCGCGCGGCCCGAGGATCTCGATGTCCGGCTCCTGGATCACCGCTCCCCAGGGCTCCGCGCGGCGGCGTCCTTGCGCGACCTGATACGCACGTCTGTCGCGGCCCACCGCACCGGCCTCGCTTCGCGCGCGTGCCCCGCTATCCTCGTCCCATGAAGATCGCGGTCATCGGCGGCGGCCCCGGAGGCCTGTTCACGGCCATCCTGGCGAGAAAGGCCTTCCCCGACTGTGAGGTGGACGTCTACGAGCGCAATCGCGCCGGAGACACCTTCGGCTGGGGCGTGGTCTTCAGCGACGAGACGCTCGGGAACGTCGAGGCGGCCGACCCCGAGAGCTTCGCGGAGATCCGCGCCGAATTCGCCTACTGGACGGACATCGAGACCTTCGTGGGCGACGAGATGGTCCGCTCCACGGGCCACGGCTTCTGCGGGCTCGCGCGGCGCACGCTGCTCGAGATCCTCGACCGCCGCGCGCGCGCCGTGGGCGTGCGCATGCACTACGAGACCGAGGTGTCGCGCGAGGTGCTGGAGCGCGAAGCCGACCTCGTCGTCGCCTCGGACGGGATCAACAGCCAGGTTCGCCGGGAGGGCCAGGAGCACTTCGGCGAGTCGATCGACTGGCGCGCCTGCCGTTTCAGCTGGCTCGGGACGAACAAGCCTCTCTCCGCGTTCACCTTCATCTTCCGCGAGAACGACCACGGCGTCTGGAACATCCACGCCTATCCGTTCGAGCGCGGCGAGGAGCCGCTCTCCACCTGGATCGTCGAATGCACGGAGGAGACCTGGCGCCGCGCCGGACTCGAGGACGCGAGCGAGGAGGACACCGTGGCGTACGTCCGCGAGCTCTTCGGCGACCACCTGGATGGCTACGACCTCCTGACCAATCGCTCGATCTGGCGCGTCTTCCCGACCGTTCGCTGCGAGGTCTGGGTGGACGGCAAGACGGTCCTCCTGGGTGACTCGGCGCACACCGCCCACTTCTCGATCGGATCGGGGACCAAGCTCGCGATGGAGGATTCGATCGCGCTCGTGGACGCCCTCGTCGCGGAGGCCGATCAGCGCGGCGAGGTCGACGTGAAGCGCGCGCTCTCGCGCTTCCAGGAGAGCCGCCACGTCGAGGTCGTCAAGACCCAGAAAGCCGCGCAGATCAGTCTCGAGTGGTTCGAGAACTCCGGTCGCTACCTCGGGCAGGACCCGACCCGCTTCACGTTCAACCTGATGACGCGGTCGAAGCGGATCACCTACGACAACCTCGCGCTCCGCGATCCAGAGCTGGTCGAGCGGACCCGGATTCGATTCGCCGAGGAGGAGGGCCTCGACCCCGGCGACGTCCCCGCGCCCGCCTTCGCGCCGCTCGCGCTACGCGACGTGACGCTCGCGAACCGCATCGTCGTCTCGCCCATGTGCCAGTACAGCGCCGAGGACGGCGTGCCGAACCGTTGGCACGACGTCCACTACGGCGCGCGCGCCATCGGCGGCGCGGGTCTGCTCTGGACCGAGGCCACGAACGTCTCGGCCGAGGGCCGCATCACCCATGGGTGCACGGGCATCTGGAGTGAGGAGCAGGAGGCCCGCTGGAGGGAGATCGTCGAGTTCGCGCACGAGAACTCCGCGGCCAGGGTCGGCCTCCAGCTCGGCCACGCCGGGCGCAAGGCGAGCTACTCCCTGCCCTGGGAGGGCGATGCCCCGCTGACGGACGGAACCGCCTGGGAGGCCATCGGCCCCACCGGCCGCCCCTTCCTCGAGGGAGCTCCGGCGCCGCGCGCCATGACGCGGACCGACATGGAGCGTGTCATCCAGGAGTTCGTGTCCGCGACCGAGCGGGCCGAGCGGGCCGGCTTCGATCTGGTGGAGATCCACGCGGCCCACGGGTACCTGCTCTCGAGCTTCCTGTCAGCGGCCGTCAACGACCGCGACGATGGCTATGGCGGAGAACGCTTCGAGGACCGCGCGCGCTTCCCGCTGGAGGTCCTCGACGCGGTCCGCGCAGCGTGGCCCGCAGGGAAGCCGCTCTTCGTCCGCGTGTCAGCCACCGACTGGCTCGAGCAGGGCGGCCAGACGGTCGAGGACTCGGTCGCCTTCGCGCGCATGGCGAAGGCCCGCGGCTGTGACGCCATCGACGTGTCGAGCGCGGGCAACGTGCCCGAGTCCAGGCCCGTCTACGGACGCATGTACCAAGTTCCTTTCGCGGAACGCATCCGCTACGAAGCGGGCATCAAAGTGCAGTGCGTGGGAGCGCTCCAGGGGATCGATCACGCCAACACGGTGCTGGCGGCAGGACGAGCGGACCTGGTCGCCATGGCGCGCCCGCACCTCGAGGACCCGCACCTGACGCTCCGCGCGGCGAACGAACTGCGTGTCTCCGGGCAGTTCTGGCCGCGACAGTACGTGGCGGCCCGTCGCCGCTGAGCCAGGCCGGTCGCTCGTGGTGGATCGCCAGGAGGAGCGAAGGTCGCTGCGCTCTGGCGAAGCCGCCCCTAGCGCTCGTAGCGCATGCGCACGTTCTGACGTCCCATCTGCTGGAGACGCCCCTTGTCCTTCTTCAGCCCGAGGTTGTGAGCCTTGGACACGACGCTCTTCACCGAGCGGCCGAGCGCCTGGGCGATGTCCAGATTGCTCCAGCTCGGGTACATCTCCGCGAGCTGCTTGAGCTCGTCGGACGTCCAGCGCGGCATGCGCGTCTTGTGCGCTCCGCCGGAAGCCCTGCGGAGGAAGACCTTGTCCTTGGAGAGGCAGAGCTTCTTCGCCGTCTCCTGCACAAGAGCGAGCTCACGGCCGAAGACGAGGGCGAGGTCCTCGTCCGAGCGGGTTCCGTAGAGCCGCTTGAACGAGACGATCTCGTCTGCGCTGAGCGGCTCTCTTCCGAGGGTCGCTGCGAGCTCGACGAGGCGACGATTCAGATCGGTTCGCGATCGACCGAGCATCCTTGCGATCAGATCGAGGTCGACCGCGCCGAGGTACTTGCGGAACGCAGCGGTCTCCTCGTCGCTCCACGAGCCTTCCCGGGAAGGCTCGTCGAACATCTCCCAGGCCGCGGCTTTGAGCTCTTCCACGCCACAGCCGAGTTCCCGGGCGAGGAAAAGGTCGTCCCTGAGGCCGAACCAAGCTCGCAAGTGCTCGAGCTGCTCGTCGCTCAGGGCAGCGAGTACCTCACTGCCGGACCGGGCGGGGCCGTCGAGGCCCTCGTTGCGCGCGGGAGTGTTCACTGACGGGAATGGTGCGGAGAGGTCGCAACTGTAGCAATATGAAGCAACCCAAACAAGGAATCCCTTAAACAATAAAGGGTTATCCTATTTCTGTCTCATTTTCCGCGTCTCGAAGCAGCGCCGCATCAAGGTTCTCCCTGAGCCCTCCGAGAATCATCCTGACTTCATCCGCCGAGCGCGCCGCGAGGACGGCCTCCAGAGCGGCCTCGGCCTCCGCGCGGGAGACGGTGGAGAGAGCGAACTTCAGGCGCGGCAGGGCCGTGGGGTTCACGCTCAGAGCATCGTAGCCCATCCCGGCCAGGAGGACCGCCATGGCCTCGTCGCTGGCGATCTCGCCGCAGACCGCTGCACTCTTCCCAGCCCGCCGAGCGGCCTCGGCGATCGCACTGAGGGCCCGGATGACCGCGGGGTGCTGAGGGTCGTAGAGCCCCGCCACCAGCACGTTGTCCCGGTCGACTGCGAGCAGGTACTGGACGAGATCGTTCGTCCCCACGCTGATGAAGTCCACCTCGGAGAAGAGGTCGTCCAGGATCCAGAGGGTCGAAGGCACCTCGATCATCACCCCGACAGGGATGTGGTCAGAGACCGCGTATCCCTGCTCCGCGAGCTGAGCGCGCGTCTCCTCGAACACGCGGTGGACGGCCTGCACCTCGTCGAGGGAGGTGATCATCGGCAGCAGCAGACGCACTTGCCCGTGACCGCTTGCGCGCATCAACGCGCGAAGCTGGACGCGCAGGAGATCCTGCCATTCGAGCGTCACGCGCATCCCGCGCCATCCGAGAGCGGGATTCGATTCCTTGGGGGTGCGGAAGTACGGCAGCTGCTTGTCGCCGCCGATGTCCAGCGTCCGGATCGTCACGGGGCGGCCGTCCATGGCGTCGATGAGACGCCTGTACATCCGGAACTGCTCCTCCTCGGAGGGGAACACGGTCCGCTCCAGATAGAGGAACTCGGTCCGCAGGAGCCCTGTCCCATCGCAGTGCGCGACGTCGAACGTGTCCACGTCACGGGTGCTCTCCAGGTTCGCGAGCACCTGGATCGGGCCGCGGCCTGGCATCTCCGCGGGGCGCGAAGCGTGAGCGCCCAGGACCCGGAGTCGCGCGTCCCGCGATGCGCGTCGCTCGTCGAACTCCGTCAGCGCAGCCTCGTCGGGCTCGAGCGCGATCCGGCCCCGATCGCCGTCCACGAGCACCTGCATGTTCTGCTCGAGACGCGCGAGGAGGTTCGAGACACCGACCACGCAGGGGATGCCGAAGGACCGCGCGAGAACCGCGCCGTGGGAGAAGCGACCGCCGGCCTCCGTCACCACGCCCAGCACTCGTTCGCGCGGCAGGAAGGTCACCGCCTCGGGCGTGAGCTCCGCAGCCGCGAGCACGACCTTCCCCGCGCTCTGGAGCGTGGTCTCCTTGTCGCTGAGACTCAGGGCGGAGACGACGGCGCGCCAGGGCTCGGTCATGTCCGCCGCGTAGCCCCGGGTCGAGCCGCCATCGAGCCGCCCCATGGTTTCTCCGAGCCGGCCGATCAGGCGTTCGACAGCGCCCTCGGCGTTGATCCGCTCGTCACGGATCGCCGAGTCGAGCTCGGCCCTCGCTCCGGGGTCCTGGAGGATCATCTGATGGACCCCGAGGATGCCCGCGTCACGCTCCCCCACCGCCGCGGCGACGTCGGCGCGACGCCGCTCCAGCACCTTCGTGACCGATTCCACGGCCCGGTCCAGGCGTGAGATCTCGGCCTCCACCTCCTGGGCCCGGATCGACCAGATCGGGGCGGCGTCGAGGCGTGCACGGACGACGTGAACCGGCCCGAGGCAGAGACCGGGAGAGACGGAGACTGCGGAGATGAAGGGCATCGAGGGCGGCGCTGCGCGGGAGGTGCGGGATGCGCAGGCCCCAAGTGTATCGACCGGCTTCTCCTCCGACCTGACCGCGGTCCTCGGGCCCGCGCGGCCCCATGGCGGGACGCGCCCGCGCCAGATCGAGTCAGCGGGCGGGATCCGGCCCCTCGCAGCGAGCTCGGAGTCAAGACGACGCGAGGGCGGCGCCGACCGGTACCCGGCGGGCGCCCTCGTGGGAAGACGGACGCCCCCGGGAACAGTGCACCTATGAATGGCAACGAACAAGACGTCCAGGCCTTCGAGAAGACGAACGTAGCGGGTGGCAGCGCGCTGCCGCTGGTCACCGGCCTCGCCGGCCTCGGCTGCGCCGCTGCGGCGATCGGCACAGCCATCGTTCCCGCCTCGATGGGCGGCTTACATCAGATCTCCAGCATCCTCGAGCGAGTTGGACTCCAGGAGGGGCCACTGGCTCTCTTCGGGTTCGGCCTCTGCGCACTCGCCGCCACGATGTGGCGCGCGAGTGGTGCCACGGCCTCCGCACGGGCGAGCGAGGAGGCGTCGCTGATCGGCCAGCAGATCCTCGGCGATCTCGGCGCTCAGAGCGCCGCGCTGGCGGGTCTCCGGGCCGAGCTCGGTGTCGCGCGCACGGAACTCGCAGACCTGCGCCAGGAGACCAGCGCCTTCTCCGCCGACGGCGGCAACGCCGCGAACAACCCCATGTTCCGCATGGCGGCGAGCCTCGACCAGCTCGGCGCCCACGTGAGCGCTCGCATCGACGCGACCCGCGCTGAATTCCTCGAGGCGATCGAGGGGATCACCGCACGCGTCGATCAGCTGAAGGAGGCGGAAGGCGGGAACAGCGCGTCCCGGGAGGCTGTCGAGCAGCGCGCGCTGATCGGGGACCTGCGCGATGCCCAGGTCGAAACCGCCAGGATCACTGCGCTGTCCGCCGCCGAGAATCGTGACCGGTTGAACTCCGTGCACAGCGAGATCGCGGAGCTGATCGAGACCGTGGCGAACATCGCGCGGCCCGCGGAGGAGCCCGCCAAGGAGACCGACGAGATCCTCGAGGAAGCCGACCCGGAGGCCTCCGCGCGCTTCGAAGGGGTCACATCGGCTGGATTCGAGGTCGAGGACCAGGCCGCGGAGGGCTTCGCGCCCGTCACGCCGCCCGCGCCCTTCGGCCTGCCGTTCGAGACCTCGGAGCAGGCCCCTCACCAGGCGCCCGCCGCCCAGGGGCCTCCCCGGGATCTCGCCGAGGAGCCCTTCGAGCCCGAGGCGCCCACGAACCAGGCTGTCACCTTCGACCCGACGCCCACTTTCGAGCAGGCGCTCGGGTCCACCGATGACACCGCTCGGTCTTTCGAGGACGGGGGCTCGGCTGTGGCCGAGGAGCTCCTCGAGAACGTTCGAGCGGACGAGCCCGGGCCGCCGATGCCCGCTCTGCCCTTCGGATCGGAGCTGACCGAGATCGCCCCGTCCTCGACGGAGGAGCCGCCGGCTCCCCTGCCTGCGCCCAGCGAGGGGCTCGATCTCCTCGACGAGATGCAGGACGACTGCGCAAGCCCTGCAGATCTCACGCCGCCTCTGTTCCCCGAGCTGGGCCCCGATCTCGGGAACTCGTGACACGCCCCTGAACGAAGCGAGGGGAGCCGGCTCTCGCAGCCGTCTCCCTTCGTTTCGTCCACGAGCCCGAGGCGGGCTCACCGGCTCTCAGGACGTCTCGTCGTCCTTGCTGAAGAGCTTGCGGAACGGGTTGTTGGCGGGCATCTGCTCGCGCTCGTTGAGCTTGCGCAGGTCCACGCGCTCGCCGCGATCGAAGCGATCGCCCGGGCCCCCACGTCGCGGGCCGCCGCGGCCGCGCGCGCCCCCTCGACGCGAGGACGAGGTGGCCGCCCCGGCGGCGCCATCGCGGCGCCAGATCCGGCCCGCCGGCCCCTTGGGCTGAGCAGCCTCACCGCGGCCGCGACCCCGGCCGCGGCCGCGCCCGCCGCGCCGTGAGCGGCGTCCGCCACCCCGGCGACCACCGTCGCCGGCGCCGCCGCCTTCGCCCTCCGGCGAGGGCACGCCCTTGAGCGAGAGGGCCAGACGGGACGAGCTCCCGTCCACGATCCGCGCGCGGACCGACTGACCGATCGAGAGCAGCTCGCGCGCGTCGCGCACGTAGCGGGTCGCGATCTCCGAGATGTGGAGCATCGCGTCCTGCTTGCGGCCGACGTCCACGAACGCACCGAAGCTGGCCACGTTGGTGACGACGCCCTCGATGACGCGGCCCGCCTGGAGACGGATCGGATCGGTGTTCTCCGAGATGAACTCGGGGGCCCGGTTGCGACCCCGCGGATCGCGGCCGGGGAAGCTCAGCTCGCGCATCAGGTCGCGCCAGGTGAACTCGTCCACTTCGAAGTTCTGCCTGCGCAGCCCCTTCGTCGCGCCCGGTCGGCCGAGGGACTCCTCGACGCTCCCCCCGGCGCTCTCCAGGAGCTGGCGCGCGAGCTGGTACTGCTCGGGGTGCAGGGAGGTTCGGTCGAGGGGCTCCGGCGAACGGCGGATGCGGAGGAAGGCCGCGACGCTCGCCCACTGGGCCTCGGTCAGGATGCCCTCCGCTCGGATCTGCTCGCGGGACTCGATCTCCCCCGCGTCGCGCCTGTCCGCCAGGCGCTTCGCCGACTCCTCGTCGAGGCCGGGGAGGTGCTCGATGACCGAGCGCGGCACCGTGTCGAAGTCACAGCCGACGAAGGCGACGGCCGAAGCGACCGCCTCGTCGAGGACTCGCTTGAGGTTCGCCTTGCTGACGAGACGCTGCTCGGGGCCGAGGCCGAGCTGCTTGGGATCGACCTTCAAGAACTCCGCCATCGGGTCCTGGAGGCGGCGCCCCATGCTGACGGCGAGGCGCGCGCCGATCGAGAGGCCCTCGAGCTCCACCCGCGCCCTCGGGCCGTTGGCGTAGCTCGTCGCGCCCGCGTCGTTGACGACCATCACAGCGGCCGCGCCGCCGGCGGCGCGGATGGCAGTGCGGACGCGGTGAACCGCAGCACGCGCGGCCTTCCCGGATCCGGCTGCGATCGCCTCCGGGCCGTGCTCCTGAAGGAGCTGGACGATGTCGGCGCCGAGCGCCGCCTCGTCCTTGTCCCCGACCTCGACCTTGGCGTCGCCGAGGACGCGGCCGTTGCCATCGAGGAAGGCGAAGGTGAGATCACCCTTGGCGCTCACGTCCAGACCAGCGACCGGAACCCGCCCGAAGAAAGGGGTCAGGAGGAGCTGACGGAGATGCGACTGGACGAAGCGCAGCGCCTCGGCGTCACAGCGTTCCTTGATCTCGAGGCGGATGTCCTCCTCGATGACCGGGAGCAGCCGCTGGGCCAGGGCCTTGCGCGCGATGTCGTCCAGAAGCGCGTCGAACTCGGGGCGCGTGTGCTTGCCGAGCGAGGCGCGCACGCGGCCCATGACCTCCTTGGGCTCGAGCTCGATGAAGGTGTTGATCACGCGCTCCTTCTGGGCCTGGCGGATCGCCGTCAACTTGTGCCCCTGGAGCTGGCGCAGCGGCGCCTTCAGCTTGAGGAGGTTCTTGTGTCGCCCCGCCTTCTTCTCGTCGACGATGGCGCGGACGCGAAGGACGCCCTTCTTGCGCATGACGCGGCGCACGTGGCCGCGAAGGCGCGCATCGCGCCCGACGCGGTCGGACAGGATCCGCACCGCGCCCGCGAGGGCCTCGGACTCGGTGTGCACACCTTTGTCAGGGTCCACGAAGGGTGCGCAGAGCTTCGAGAGCTCCGGCGTCACGGCGACGGGCTCGGGTCGTTGGGCCGGAGTCACAGCAGGCTGTGCGGCCGGAGTCCCTGCGGACTGCGCGTCGGCATCCGGGGCCTCCGCGGCCGGGGCCTCTGCGGCCGGGTCCTCCGCTGCCGGGGCCTCCGCGGCCGGGGCCTCCGCTGCCGGGGCCTCCGCTGCCGGGGCCTCCGCGGCCGGGTCCTCCGCGGCCGGGGCCTCCGCGGCCGGGGCCTCTGCGGCCGGGTCCTCCGCTGCCGGGGCCTCCGCGGCCGGGGCCTCCGCTGCCGGGGCCTCCGCTGCCGGGGCCTCTGCGGCCGGGGCCTCTGGTTCGCCAGCGGACGCGGCCTCGTCCGACGCCGACGTGTCCGCGGCGGGCGCATCCCCCGCCGCGCTGGGCGCTTCGTCCGGGGACTCGGCGGGTCCGGCTGCCTCGTCCCCCGGCCTCTCTTCTCCGGGCAGCTCCGCGTCGTGCGCGAGTTCGTCGGGCGCGTCGCCCATGCCGTCCTCACCGGCCCCATCGTCCGCCTGCTCGGCCGCCGCTTCGGTCGACTCCTCGGGAGCCGCTTCGGCCGAGGCGTCCGCGGACGCCTCCTCGTCGGCCCCGGGACTCACCGCGACCGGAGCCGCGCCAGGGGCGGCATCCTGGGCGGGTGCGTCCTCCTTCGGCGCGGCGGACTTCGGCCGCTTCTCGCGCGGGACCGCCTCGACGATCAGATCCGCGAGGGCGCCGAGGCCGCGGTCGAGGGCGAGCTGGACCTCCGGCTCGGGCCGGCGGTACGGAATGTAGAGATCCTCCAGCTCGAAGCGCTCCATGCAAGACCGCACGTCGTCGAGGGCCTTCGCCGGCAGGTCCTCGATGCGCTCGAGCGCGCGCAGGATCGTGCCTCGGCGACGGTCGAGTTCCTCGAGTTCCTCCCGGCGGTGCTGCACGCGGCGGACATGGGCCTCGGACATCGCGCCGGTGCGCGCGCGCCGGAAGCGACCGATGAACGGAGCGCTGAGGCCCGCGTCGAGCATCTCGAACACGGCCTGGACGGACGGGACGTCGGTGGAGAACTCCTTCGCGAGGGTCTCCAGGATGGGCTGGGCAGTCACGGGTTCGGGGACCGCTCCGCACGCTGTGCGCCGGAGGGCAGTGAGGTCGCAGGTGGCGCGACGCTCGTCTCTGGTGTGGGGAACTGGCAGCGGCCGCAGGAAGAGTGCGCGGACCGCTCGAAGGGAGGCGCGAGGAGACTCGCCGCGGGGAGAGCCTGCACAGGAATGGAATACCACATTCCTCCAGGCCCGTGGGGCCAGGACGCACGGCGCGAGAACGAAGCGCGGAGGCCAGGATCGTGTCTCCCCTGCCCCCGCGGTGCCCCGCGGCCCTGGGCGCTCGGAGCCGGACGCCGGTCAGGCCGGGAGCTCGAAGACCGAGACGCGGGTCTCCTCCGCCAGCAGTCCGGCGCCGTCGACGACGGTCCAGGCGATCTTCTCGTCGAGCCCGGGAACCGTCCAATCCCCCAGGGGACGGCCGGTGACGGCGTCCACGGCCGCGAGCAGCGCACGGCGCTCGACGTAGATCTTCCCGCTGTCCCCGGTGATCGAGACGTCGGGCAGGTCGTCCACCGGCTTGGTCTCGAGGATCCGGAACCACAGCGGCCCCTCGCCCGGCCCGCCGTCGGCTCGCAGCGCGACCAGGCTCAGGGTGTCCCGCGGCCCCTCGTCGGGGTGCCGCGCGAGCTGGGTGATGAACTCCATCCGGTCGGCGTCCTCCAGCATCGTCTCGAGATCGGCGGTCACGAGCGCCACGGTGTTGCCCGTGCAGTCGAGATCGCGGATCACCGGGAGCGACGGCGAAACGATATGGCCGTCGAACTGGCCCGTATCGGCATCGAGGCGCGCCACTCCGTACTTGCCCGTCTCCGGGTTCGACACGGTGACGAAGACGCTGCCCTGATCGCGAGCGATCCCGTGGTACCGCTCCCCCTCGCGCTCGTAGCGCCAGCGTTCCTGGAGGTCGAGCGGGTCGATCCCCCAGACCGTCCGCGCGTTCGCGCAAACCACCACGTCGGGACGCACCACGGCGTCGTCGAAGGGCTCGATGTCCGCGGCCTCCAGGAGTTCGCCATCAGCGGCGGCCATGCGCACCATCCGATGACCGCCCTGGCTCGGCCCGAGGACCAGGACCTGCCCCTTCTGTCCGATACCCGCGCCGAAGCCCCGGCCATAGCCGACCTCGCAGGGGGCGATCCAGAGACGCTCACCCGTGGCGCGGTCGAAGGCGCCGAGCTTGCCCGGGATCACATCGTCGAGCCACTTGCCGCCTGCGGGCGGGTCGTAGCCATGGAGGAGCACGGGGCCGGTGGGCCCGAAGGCGATCCCGTCCACCTCGTTGTCGAGCTCTCGGCTCCAGCGACGCTTGGCCGTGTTGGTCATCGCGGGATGGTATCCGCTCCCGTCGCGCGCTCCATCGCGCGGCCCCGGATCCGTCCGTGTGGATCCGAACTCCCGTGACGCAGCGTCGCCGGGGGCGCGCACGGCCCTCGACCCGGACGCGCGACGCGCTACTCTCCCGGGCCATGGGGCCGGCCACGAACGCAAGAGACGAGGAGGAGGCGCTGGAGGTCCGGCCCGGGCCCGAGGAGCGCACGGTCATCGACCGCAGCGGCGCACGGCGGCGGGTGCCCGAGGACTGGGCCCTCCTGGAGCCGGGGGACGCCGCCGCGACGCGCAGGGTCAAGAAGGCCGGACCGCACTGGACCGTGAAGGTCGAGCGGCGACGGCGCATGGTGAGCCTCGGCGTCTGGGCGCCGGCGGCGACCATCGACTCCGTCGCCCGGGATCTGGAAGCCGAGCGCGCGGACCCGCGCTACCAGCGAAGGCTCGATCAGGGCCGCGCGCGGCGAGCACGAGAGCAGGAGGCCTATGTGGAGACCTTCGAGGGAGCGGTGCGCGCGTTCCTCGACTTCGATCTTCGTCACCACGAGCTCGAGGCCGACCTCGCGAGAGCCATCGCCCGTCACGCGACCCCGGTCGGGAGCGGGACCGTGGCTCGCACCGCCCGCATCCCGGTGGAGCGCCGGGCCGAGGCCGCGACGATCGCCTGGATGCGCCACCGCACCACCGCCTACGACTCGATGAAGATCGCGCGAGTGAAGGGCCGTCGGCGCGAGGTACGCAGGCTCCTGGCCTCGCGCTCCCGCGAGCTCCTGGACGCTTACCGTCGCGGGGACGCGGTCGATCCTTCTCTCTGCCCCGTCGCGAGGGCGCTGGGTCCGGGATGACGGCGATCCCCCACCGCGGCGCGCTCCGCGCGGCGACTTCCGGAGTCGTTCACTGGACGCCTGCGCATCACGCCTGTCTGCTGCCGATCGATGGCTGAGCGCGAACAGACCCTGCGCCGCGCCGCGCGCCTGAGCGTGGGCGTCGGCGTGATCATCCTCGCCCTCAAGGTCGGGGCCTGGGTCGCGAGCGGCTCCACCGCCGTCCTCTCGGACGCCATCGAGAGCATCGTCCACGTCCTCGCCACGGTCGTGATGCTCGCGATGCTCCAGTACAGCCAGAAGGAGCCCGACAAGGAGCACCCCTACGGCCACGGCAAGGCCGGCAGCTTCTCGGTCGGCTTCGAGGGCGGCCTCGTCGCCCTCTCCGGAGTGCTCGTCCTCGTCACCGTCGTCGAGCGCATCCTGACGGGCCACGAGATCGCCGACCTGACCTACGGCATCCTCGGGACCCTGGTGGCCACCGCCGTGAACCTCGCCCTCGGGCTCCATCTCGTGCGCACGGGCCGGCGCGAGCAGAGCGAGGTCCTCGTGGCGGACGGCCAGCACGTGCTCGCGGACGCGTGGACCAGCGTCGGGGTGGTCGCGGGGCTGGTGCTCGTGTGGCTCACCGGTCTGGAGTGGCTCGACTGGGCGGTGGCCGCGGTCGTCGGTATGCACCTCCTCCTCGTCGGCGCGCGCCTCGTCCGCAGCGGGATCGCGGGCCTGATGGACGAGGTCGATGAGGCCGACTACGCGACGGTCGTCGCCGCCGTCAATCGCGTGCGGGAGCCCGACTGGCTCGACATGCACGACCTGCGCCTGCGCCGCGTCGGAGACCTGATCCACGTCGACTTCCACCTCGTGGTCCCCGCCGAATGGACCATCGCCCGCGGGCACGAGGTGTCCACCCTGCTCGAGGAGGCGGTGCTCGCCGAGCTCGGCTCCGAGGGCTCCGTCCTCGTCCATCTCGATCACCCCGGGTCGGTCGAGGGGCTGGAGCGAACCGCCCCGGGCGCCGACTTCTCCATCCCCGCCGCCCTGCGCCGGGGCCAGCCCCGCCGCCCCTGAACCCATGGATCGCACAGGCGCCCCCGAGCGCGAGGCCTGGCACGAGGCCGGCCACGCGGTGATCGCCCATCTGCTCGGTGGAGAGGTCCGGG
>PKCK01000074.1 GCA_002862085.1 Planctomycetota bacterium
AGCGTCCCCCCCGTTTGAAGGTCACCGAAGCCAAGCTCTCCGAGGTCAAGCAGATCAGCGAGTACCTCCGCCAGGGCACCGACGTGGAGGCGCTCAAGAAGAGCCTCGAGAGCGTCGGGCTCATCAATCCCGTCACCGTCAACGACAGGCTCGAGCTCCTCGCCGGAGCGAGGCGCGTGCAGGCCGCGCGCGAGCTGGGCTGGGAGACGATCGCGGCGCAGGTGGTCGATCGAGCGAGCCTGGAGCAGGAGCTGATCTCCATCGACGAGAACCTCGTGCGCGCGCCGCTGACGGGTTTGGAGCTGGAGCGTTCACTCAACCGCGGCCGGGAGATCTACGAGTCGCTGAACCCCGAGGTGACCCGGGTGGAGCTCACGGTCGAGGAGCCGAAGGGCGAGGAGCGCAAGGCGCAGGCGGAGCGCGATGAGCAGGACGAGGACTCCTTCGCCGCCGTGACGTCGGAGAAGACGGGCCTCTCGAAGGCGGTGATCAAGAGCGCGATCAAGCGAGACGCGCTCGCCGCCGAGGCCGTCAAGGCGGCACGGAGTCAGGGCGACATCAACGCGACGCAGACCAACGAGCTCATCAAGCTCGGGAAGGACGCCCAGGCGGAGATCCTCCCCCTGGTGGCGGACAGGACCGTGAAGGAGGTCAAGCGAATCGTCGCGGCTGCCCAGGAGGGGGGCCTCGAGGCGGCGCTGGAGGAGAGCCGTCGCGTCGTTCCTCTCCCGCGGGAGTTCCGACAGATCCTCGGACCGGTCAAGCGGGTGAACCGCAACCTCACGCGCATCCTCGTCGAGGAGCTCCGCTATCACGGGCCGGAGCGAGAGCAGATCCACAGGGAGCTGCGGCAGCTGAGGGACAACCTCGAGCAGTACCTTCGGACGGTCGAGGCGCCGGCGTGAGGGTCGGGGGCCTCGAAGGCGGTACGGCCCGGGCGGCGCGGGGGAGAGATCGCGCGGGCGCGCGGGGTCTCCGAGGCGGAGCGGTCGGATCGGCGACCGCCGAGCATCGCGCCGGAGCGCGACCCCGCGCGGAGGCAGCATGAGTCCCGCGCCCCGCGAGAAGCCCGTCTGGGTGCCCCCTGGCGGTCCGGGTGGGGTCGAACGCCCCTCCCCGGTGATCTTCGAGGTCCTCGGCGAGGAGGGCGTCTTCGAGCTCCTCGCCGACGTCTACCGCCGCTTCGACGGCACGCCGATCAGGCACCTCTTCCCACCCGACCTGCTCGCCGCTTCCGAGCGCTCCGCGGCCTTCTTCGTCCAGCTGCTGGGGGGCCCACCCCTGTTCAACGAGCGCCACGGCCCTCCCCGGATGCGGGCACGCCACATCCCGTTCGAGATCGACGAGCGCGCGCGCTCGGTCTGGCTCGACTGCTTCGAGGGCGCCGTGGAGGCCTCCGCCGCGGCCGGCGTCTTCCCCCGCGAGGAGGTCGCGGGGTTCGTGGCCTTCCTGCGCGGGTTCTCCGCGTGGATGGTCAACGTGGCGCCGGAAACAGACGGCGTCTGATCCTCAGCGCGGCGTCAGGGGCGCCTCACCGGTCCCAGCGGCCGGCTCGTCCTGCGCGGGCTCGTCGATGCGCGGAGCTGAGAGACGTGGACGGCACGAAAGGGCCGCGCGCCGACGCCCACGGCGGGGGCAGACCGTAGCCTGTCCGACATGGCCAGCAGCCAGCAGTCGCAGCCCGTCCCCGTCGCCCTCGTCGAGATCTTCCTCGATCGGGGCGAGTTCGGCCGGGACCTGAACGTGCCCGGTGGACAGCTCCGGGGCCTCGGTGGGCGCTCCCGCGTCATGGGGGCCGCGCTCGCCTTCATCGAGACCGCGCGTCTGTGCCGTCTCGACGGCGAGCGCGGGTGGTCTCCGGGGCAGAGCCAGTGAGCGGCGGCGGGATCGAACAGGGCGCCGCGGCGTCCGGCGCGGAGCGCGATGTCCGCGGCGCGCGCCCGGCGCCGGCGGCGGGCCACTCGATCCACGACTTCTCGGCGAAGCTGCGGCAGCCCTCGGCGGCGCCGACGGTGGAGGCGTACATCGAGTGGCGGCGCGCCGTGCGAGCGGCGCGCGCGGGCGGGGTCGAGACGCCGGCCGCCCCGAAGATCGCGCCGATCTCCATCAACCTCGACCTGACGACCGCGTGCAACTACCGCTGCACACACTGCATCGACTGGGACATCCTCAACACGAAGCACCGCCTCGCCGAGGAGGACCTGCGGGCCTCGATCTTGCTCATGGCGACGCGTGGTCTGCGCTCGGTGATCCTGATCGGCGGCGGTGAGCCGACGCTCTATCCGGGCTTCAGCGGCTTCGTGGGCTTCCTGAAGGATCTCGGGCTCCAGGTGTCGGTCGTCACGAACGGCAGCCGCGGCGATCGACTGCTGGAGGTGGTGGAGCGTCTCGACGGGCGCGACTGGATTCGCATGAGCCTGGACGCGGGGAGCGACGAGCTCTTCGCGGCCATGCACAAGCCCACCTCGAGCAGGGTGACCCTCGGCGCCATCTGCGAGTGGGTGCCCAGGCTCAAGGCGGCGAACCCCGCTCCGCGGATCGGCTTCAGCTACATCATCGTCTGGTCCGGAGCGTCACGTGAGGAGCACGGGCTGCACGAGAACATCCACGAGATCGTCATGGCCGCCGAGCGGGCCCGCGATCACGAGTTCGACTACATCGCCTACAAGCCGATCCTCGAGCGCCAGGAGAGCGGCGCCGAGGTGATGGCGCCGGGCAAGGCTCAGGAGGAGGAGCAGCGCGTCGTCGCGCGGATCCGCGCCGAGGTCGAGCGCGCGAAAGCGGCGGCCGGGGACTCCCTCGACGTCTACGAGTCCACCAACCTCCGCATGCTCGAGGACGGCTCCTGGCGCAGCCTCACGGCCCAGCCCAGGGTGTGCCACATGCAGGCGCTCCGGCAGGTGCTGACGCCGACGGGCGTCTACAACTGCCCGGCCCACCGCGGCGTCGAGAAGGCGAAGCTCGGCGAGAAGGACGCCTACTCCGACCCCGAGCGCGCCGCCGCCACGGGCGCCTCTCTCGCCGGGCTCCTCGACAGCTTCGACGCGAGCCACGAGTGCAAGGAGGTGACCTGCCTCTACAACGACGTGAACTGGTGGCTCGAGGGACTCATCGAGAATCCGGGCCGGACGCTCGAGGTCGGTGAGGAGTCCCGCGATCACTTCCTCTGATCCGGCATCCATCGAGCCCGGCGCGCTCACGCTGACCGAGCTCGAGGCCCTGCGCGGGCCGCACCCCGACGAGTTCCGGCCGGACTTCGGAGCGCCGATGCGCTTCGAGGGGCTGCCCGAGCCCGGGCGGATCCTGGTGTCCCTCCCGGGCTGGGTGGGTGACGTCGTCATGGCGACGCCGGCTCTGCGCGCCCTTCGCCAGCGGTTCCCCGGCGCCCATCTGACCGCGCACGGGAAGCGGCACCTGCTCACCCTGCTCGAGGGGAGCCCGCTCGTGGACGAGGTGGTGCCTGCACCCGCTCGTGGCGCACGCGCACTGCTCACCGCTGCGCGCGATCTCCGGGTCATGCATCACGACTGGTGCGTCCTCCTGGCGGAGTCCGAGCGCGCAGCGCTGCTGGCGCGGCTGGCAGGGATCCCCCTTCGCGCGGGGCTGTTCCACACGGCGCCGCGCCGCTGGCTGCTGAGCCACCCGGTCCCGCGCGTCCGCTCGGCGGGCGGTCGTCTTGCTCGCTTCTCGATGATCGAGCGCTACCTCCACCTGACGCGCGCGCTCGGCGCGCCGGACGATGGCGATCGCATGGAGCTCTCCGTGCTCGACCGCGCGCGCGAGTCGGTCGACGAGCGGCTGGCCGCTGCGGGCCTCGAGCCGGGTGGGCCGCTCGTGGTCGTCGTGCCAGGGGCGGCCTTCGGCGCCGCGAAGGCCTGGCTCCCTGACCGCTTCGGCGCCGCCGCGCGCGAGCTCGGCGCTCACCTCGGCGCCCGCGTCGTGCTCGCACCCGGTCCAGGCGAGGAGCGCCTCGCGAGCGAGGTCATGGGTCACGCCGGTCTCGTCGGGGTCTCCCTGGACGCGCCGTGCCTCGACCTCGCCGAGCTCACGGCCCTCATCGACCGGGCGACGCTGGTCCTGACGAACGACACGGGGCCGCGCAGCATCGCGGTCGCGCGTCGCCGTCCGACCGTCGTCGTGGCGGGACCGACCGACCAGGCTTACACCGCCCATCATCGAGAGGACCAGCGGGTCCTCGCGGCTGACGTCCCTTGCCGTCCGTGTCATCGGGGTGTCTGCCCGATCGACCACCGGTGCATGGCGGGCGTGTCCGTCGCGGAGGTGGTCCGCGCCGCGCTGGAGCTCGTGCAGGGCTGAGTCCGCCGCGCGAGTCGTCCAGCCCGCGTCGGCTCGCGGCTCACCAGCCGAAGCCGTAGCGCGCCAGCCAGCGCGCCGGGATGGACTCCGCGGACTCGAGGGCGGCCGCGCCGTCCTCCTCGAGCAGGTCGCGCAGCTCGTCGACCAGCGCGCCGGAGCGAGAGCCGAGCTCGGCCATGACGGCCGCGACGGCGCCTTCCTCGTCACCGCGCTCTGCCTTCTTGCGGGCCTTCTTGACCTCGGACACGACGGCCTTCCAGTCCTTCGATCCCGCGCCCTTCTGGCCCTTCGCGAGGGCGCGCTTCGCCTTTCCGCCGTACTCCACGCCCATGGCGCCCGCCCACTCCCGCAGCACCGCGATGGCAGGGGCCGCGCTCGCAGCCTCGGCGGCCTCCAGGAGCTCGGTGGGGTCCGCGAGGGCGTCCTCGACCGCCGACAGGTACCGAGCGGCGCGGCGGACCTCCTCGTAGGGGACGTCGCCGAGGGCGCGAGCCTCGGCGAGCAGCGGCGCCGCGCCCAGCAGGTCTCCGCTGGTGAGAGCCGGCTCACCTTCCATGTCCCAGCGATCGAGCCACGCCGCGACCTCGACGAGCTTGCCGTTCTCCACGAGCTGCTTCATCGGCAGGTCGAGGTAGCTCGCGTAGGGAGGCTTGGGCTTCGCTCGGGAGGAGAACCCCGGGTCGCCTTCCCAGACGACGGTGCCGTCCGGGCCGATGAGGAGCACGCGCGGGAGGTTGAACCGTTCGACCTCGAAGGTCTGGAAGGAGCGCCCGACGCCGCGGCCTGCCACCTTGTCGGCGGCCACCGAGCCGGGGAACTTGTGCTTGGCCAGGTAGTCCTTGAGCGCCCGTCGGTCCTCGACCCCGGCGACCGAGACGATCCTCAGTCCCACGTGCTCCCAGGTCGCCTGGAACTTGTTCAGCCATCCGTCGATCGGGACGAGTTCGTTCTGGGCGACGGTCCAGAGGACGAGGAGCTGAGGCACGCGGCCAGCCTCCTCCCAGGACTCGCGGGGCTCCTGGGCCCACGAGGTCACGCGGGGCATGGGGGGGATCTGGCCGAGGAAGCTTCCATTCACGGCGGTCCCGACTTCACCCGCGACGATCTCGACCTCGGGGACCCGGAGGCGCCGCTCGATACGACCCGCCGGGCTCCGGGCCTCTCGCGCGAGGTAGCGCACGTTCCGGAAGGACGCCGTGCCCGAGCCGGTCATCACCCCGAAGCGGCCGAGCAGCAGATCGGCGCTGGCGAATTCCTGGGAGGCGACGAGCTCACCGTTCCACCAGATGTCGACCATGCGACCCGTGACGTCGAGGCGGAGCTTGTTCCACTCTCCCGCGGTGGAGCGTCCTGCCTCGCCCCTCGCCGCGGCGGGCACGTGGCGCCAGGTCTTCGCGACGTTCCCGCCGAAGCTGCTCATCAGGTCGACGTAGCCGGTGGAGACCGTGCCAGCCGCGCCCTTCCGCGGGGGGAAATAGACGGCGCCGTGGAAGACGTCCGCGGACTTGCCCCCGAAGACGAAGCCGACGAAGGCGCTCCGTCCACGATCGGCTCGGACCTCGGCCTCCAGGGACATGTCGCCCGCGGTGACCGTGTCGAGGGTCAGGAAGGTGAAGTCGAAGGTGCCCTCGTCGAACGGGCCGTTGTCGGCCACGAGTTCGCGTCCGCTGGGGCGCCAGGTGTCGCCCATGGCTGCGGTCCAGCCCTCCAGGTCGCTCTCGTTGTACGCGAGCGACCAGATCGAGAGATCCTCACCTCGGTCCTCGACCGCGTCGGCGTAGGCCTCGAAGAGATCGGTCAGCCCGAGCTCGGTCCCGAAGCGCCAGGCCACCTCCTGGATCATGGCCGGGCGATCCGCCTCGGTGTAGCGAGCGACGACGGAGCGGGCGTCGGCGGCCAGTTCGTCGCGCGTGCGCGTCAGCGTCCGGCGTGAGGGGTCGAGCTTCGAGAGCAGACGCTCGGCCTCGGCGATCTTGCTCAGGTCGGGCTCCGCCGCGGCCTCCATCATCCGGAGAGCATCCTCGACGATCTTGGCGGCGCGGTCGTTCTCCTCGAAGGCCGCCGAGAGGTGGCGCGCGAAGTCGAGCGCGAGGACCGTGTCGTCGGGGGCGGCGAGCACGCCCTTCTCGAAGTGCTCGCGCGCCTCGACGTGGTCACCGTTCGCGGCGGCGAGGCGCGCCCAGCGACCGAAGGGGCGCGGGCTCTCGACGCGGCCCATCCGCTCGTCGCGCAGCGCGAGGATCCAGTCCTTCCAGATCTCCGTCAGCTCGTCGACGTTCTCCGGCAGGGCGAAGGCCTCACCCTCGGGGCGCTCGATGTCCTCGCCGTCGAGGCCCTTGTAGGCGGGCTTCGGGTCAGCGAGGACGACCTCCTCGAAGGTCTTGATGGCCGTCTTTCCCGCCTTGCCGCCCTGCTTGTCCACGTACCGCATGAACGAGTCGCGGTAGACGAAGCGGCCGTCCACGGGGTCCTGGTAGTTGTAGCAGAAGAAGACGACTCCCCAGGTGGGGGCGTACCACGGCGGCCCCCAGGAGTAAGCGCTCTCCACGACGATGCGCCAGGTCGGCGCCTTCTCCGGCATCGCGTTGGGGTCGTTGGCGTCGAAACCGTCCTGTGCGTAACCCATCCAGCCGCGCTCCATGCGCTCGGCCAGGGGGAAGAGCCGATGGTCGGCCGGCTCGTTCATGACGACCGCGCCGTTGGGCAGGATGCGTGTGCCCTCGAAGAACGAGGCGAGCCCCTCGTTCAGCCAGCTGCGCGCGTTGGTGGCGAGGGACACGTACTGGTGCGCGGCCTCGTGGAAGAGCGTGCCCACCATTCCAGCGAAGCCGCTCTCGGGGATGTAGCACTCGACATGGCTACCCGTGAAGTGACCTGCGGACCATTCGACCGGCGGGCCGATACCCTTCTCGAGGTACTCGTCGCGGTTCTTGAAGACGTGGACCGTGATGCGCGACACGCTGCGGCCGTCCTCGGGGGTGCCGTAGCGGAAGAACTGCTTGTAGAACGCCGCCATCTGCTCCATGGCCTCGGCGGTCCGGATGAGCACCTCGTAGCCGGCGTCCGTGACCGTGACGTAGTTGTCGCGCTCGACCTTGGCGGCCTCCTTCCAGACGTCGTGCTCGGCGTCGTGCTCGGCGATCCACTCGTCGGTGACGTCGGCGAAGAGGTCGACCGGCTTGGCGTCGGCG
This sequence comes from Planctomycetota bacterium, assembly GCA_002862085.1. Taxonomy (GTDB): domain Bacteria; phylum Planctomycetota; class UBA1135; order UBA1135; genus Saltatorellus. Next base: position 7,509 of record PKCK01000074.1, read on the forward strand.
GCGAGGCTCGGATCAGGCGCCGAGGCGATGCGCTCGACGGCGGCCCTGGCGGTCTCGTTCTCGGGGTCCAGGGCGAGGACCTCCTTCCAGACGCGGATCGCGCCGTGGGGCCGGCTGGCTTTCTCGTAGGCCTCGGCGACTCTCACGAAGCGCGGGGCATAGTCCTCGCGCAGCCCGAGCAGCTCGGGCGCGATGGGATCGCGCTCGATGAGGGCCGCGCGTTTCGTCTCGAGGTCGGCCTTGAGGGCGCGGCGCTCCTTCCGCGGGAGCGACTTGCCCGCCGCGAGGGTCTCGATCAGTCGCAGCTCTCGGTGCAGGCAGTAGGTGGCGAGGTCCTCGTCCCCGGACGCGGTCGCGATCGCCGCGCGCACCGCCCAGGCTCGCGGGTTGCGCCCGTCGCGCTCGAGCGCACGGACGGCGGCGGCCTCGGCCTCTTCGTGGGCCCCGCGGGAGAGCGCGCGCTCCGCTTTGCTGAGCTCCTGTTGGAAGGCGTCCTGGGGGACGACGGCCGCCAGGGGAGCGGGGGCCGCTGCGAAGCCCGTGGCGGCAGCCGCTGCGCCCAGGAGAGCGAGTCGCGCGATGTCGCGGGCGCGAGACGTGACGGCGAGGCTGCGGCGCTTCGAGCAGGTCCGGGGTGCGTGCATGGGGGGCGAGTCTAGGGCGGCGGCGGGCGGCACCCCGTCGGCTCCACGGGACCTGACGGAGGATTTTCGGGGCCCCGCCCTCGGGGGCCCCAAGGGGGGACGCGGCTCAGCCCAGTCGCGCGCGCACGGAGGCGGTCAGGGCCTCCTCGCGACGGATCGCCTCGCCCTCGAGCTCGGCGGCTCGCGCGAGGTACGCCGTCCGCGCCTCCTCGTCCTTCAGGTCCTTGGCGTTGATCCGGACATTGAGACCGGCGCCGAGGGTCGCGGTCCGCAGGCACAGCCCGCCGACGGCGGCGTCCGAGAGGCTCGCCTCCATTCCGATCCGCGCCATCTCCTCGCAGATCCCCATGGCGTCGAGGGCGACCTCCATCACCTCGAGAGGAACCTCGATGGCATAGCGGGTTGCGGCGTCGATGCGTTCGGCCCGGACGGATTCGTCAGCGCGCCAGGCGGCCATGATGCGGTTGAAGGCCTCGGTGTCTTCATCGATCAGGGACAGCATGCGGTCGTGGCACAGCTTCCCCGCCTCGGCCACCCTCGAGAACTCCTCCCAGCGCTCGTCCCAGCCCCGCTTGTGGCTTGAGAGATTGGCGACCATGGTGCCGAGGGCCGCGCCCACGGCGCCGGCGAGCGCTGCGATCGAACCGCCCCCCGGCGCGGGGGACTCGGAGGCGGTCTCGTGCGTGAAGGCCTCGAGGGTCATGTCGACGAGGCGCTTCTTGGACGTGTCCCGGATCGCGTACTCGATGACGCGCTTGGCGGGATCGAAGGGCGAGAGCTCGTCGAGACCCATGGTGCGGACCGCGATCTTGATGAGCTCCGCATCGGAGACTCCGACCGAGCGGCCCTGCCTGGCGAGGTAGTGACGGCCCGCGTCGAGCAGGACCGCGAGAGGCACGAGCCCCACGATCTCCGATCCTGTGACGCGGATCCCACGCGCGCCTGCGCGCTCTACGCAGGCGTCGAACGCTGCGTGCACGGGGGTGACGCCGAGGTCCGTCAGGTTCATGGAGATCTGGGCGACGCCGTACTCCTCGATGAACCACCCGATGCCCTTGCAGGCCTCGAGGAGGCCAGGCGTCCAGACGGGCTCGCCGTTCGCGTCGCGGACGACCTCGCCGGTGAGCGGGTCCGGCTCCCGCCTGATGCGCCCCTTCTCTCGTACGTCGAACGCGATGGCGTTGGCGCGGCGCGTCGACGTGGTGTTGAGGTTCACGTTGTAGGCGACGAGGAAGTCGCGCGCGCCCACCGCCGTGGCTCCGGTGCGCGGCTGGAACTCCGCCGGGCCGAAGTCGGGCTTCCACTCCTCGGAGGCGAGTCGCTCGGGCAGGGCCTCGTACTCGCCCTCGCGGACGACGGCGAGGTTCCTGCGCTCAGGACGGGTGGCGGCGTTCTCGTAGCAGAAGATCGTGAGCCCGACGTCTTCGCCCAGTCGCCGCGCGAGCTCGCGCGCATGTTGCACGGTCTCCTCCATCGTGATGCCGGAGACGGGGACGAGCGGGCAGACGTCCATGCCACCGAAGCGCGGGTGCTCGCCCGAGTGCTGGCTCATGTCGATGAGCTGTGCTCCCACCCGCGCGGCGCTGACGGCGGCCTCGATGACCGGTGCTGGCTCGCCCACGAAGGTGAAGACCGTTCGATTCGTGGCGCGGCCCGGGTCCACGTCCAGCAGGGTGACCCCGTCGGTGGAACGTACGGCGTCGGCGATCGCGTCGAGAACCGCTGCATCGCGTCCCTCGGAGAAATTCGGGACGCACTCGATGAGCTGTGCCATGGGAGCGGTGCCGCCGTCGCGGGGCGGCGCGGTCGATCGGGCCCGTCTGGGGCCTGCTCGGGGTTGAGGGGCTCGGGGAGGGAGGATGCACCGTGGCCGGGTCCGGGGAGGACATCGGCGGGAGGCGAGGCACGAGTTCTACCAGATGCTCGTTACCATTCCGGCCGCCAGCCCCTCCGCCATGACCTCCGACGACACTCCTGCCGCCGCCGGCCGCGCCGGCTCCGCGAGCGATCGCGCTGCCCAGGCGGCGCTCTTCGACATCTGTTTCAGCCGCTCGGACGGCGCCGAGGTCCTGCCCTGGCGCTACGACGGCTCTCCGCACGGAGCGGCCCTCACCCACGTCGCCCACGGGGACGGGGCGCAGCTCCTCGCGAGCTACGCCTGCGGGCCGCGCATGATCCTGAATCGCGGGGGCGACGCGTGTCCGGTGGGGCAGACCGGCGACGTGATGACGTCGAAGGAGGCCCGCGGACGCGGGCTGTTCTCCGGACTGGATCGCGCCACCATGGAGCGAGCCCGCGAGGCGGGCTGGCCCGTGGTCTTCGGCCTCCCGAATCGCGCGTCCGCGCACATCTTCGTCCGGGATCTCGACTGGGAGGAGGTGGGCGCCCTGCGGCCCTGGACCTTCGTCCTGTGCGCCGACGCCGGCGCTCGCGCCGAGCGGATGAAGGCGAGTCGCCTCGCGAGCGTGGCCGTCCCGTGGACCTCGTGGCGCGGGACGATGGCTCGCGGGAAGCTGCGGAAGAGCTTCTTCGGAAAGATCAACGTGGTCCCGATCGCGCGCTTCAAGCCCGAGGCCGACGACGTGGCGGCGACCGTCGCGCGGGAGCATCCGTGGTTCGTCCGACGCGATCACGAGGACCTGAACTGGAGGTTCATCGACGCGCCCTCCGGCCGCTTCCGAGCCCACGGTGTCTACGAACCTTCGGGCGCCATGCGGGGCTGGTGCGTCGTGCAGATCCCCGAGCGCGGCGAGACGGTCGGCCACATCGCGGACATCGTGGCGGCCGATGAGGTCGCCTTCGCCGGTGCCCTGGAGGCTGGACTCGGGCACCTGCGCAAGGTGGGGGCGTCGGTGGCGCGAGCCCACGCGGTCGCTGGCTCGGCGTGGGAGGCCCGGCTCAAGCGGTCGGGCTTCCGCGCCCCCAGCCAGCAGGACACGCGCCCGATCATCCTGAGGGTCCTCGATCCCGCTCATCCGCTCACGGCGATCGCTCGCGATCCGAAGAGCTGGTACTTCACCGACGGCGACCGTGACGCCGAGCTGATCGGCTGAGCCGACCCCGCGGCGTGGCGAATCTCAAGCATCGCACCAAGACGGCGCTCGTGGGCGCGTGGACCGGCGCCACCTGGGCCACGGGTCTGGCCCGGCTCACCGACGCGATGTGCCCGCCTCGACTGACGATCCTGTACGGCCACTGCGTCGCGGACCCCGGGCTGAACGGGTCGCTTCACGAGGACATGAAGATCGAGGCGGAGCACCTCCGCTCCCTCCTCGGAGCCCTCGGTCGTCGCCACGATCTCGTGACCGTCGCCGAGGGAATGGACCGCCTCGCCGGGGGGGGCGGGGGCCGCTCGATGGTGGCGCTCACCATGGACGATGGGTACCGCGACAACCTCGTCCGGCTCGTTCCGCTCCTCGAGGAGGTCGGCGGCCGCGCGACGGTCTTCCTCGAGGCGGGCGCCGTGGTCGAGCGGCGGCTTCCCTGGCTCCACGCCCTCGGCTGGCTCGACGCCGAACTCGGGACGACCGCGGCGGCTCGGGCGCTCGCTGATCGGGTCCCCAGCGCCGCGGCCGCCCTGGGTGAGGTCTCGGACTCCAATCGTCTCAAGCGTGTCCTCAAGTACGACGCCGACCGGGCGGAGCGCGCGTCGGCGCTCGAGGCGCTGGTCGTCGAACACGGAGGAGAACCGCGCGCGATCGTCGACTCGCTGTACCTCTCCCACGCCGAGGCTCGCGAGCTCGCGCGGGCCGACTGCATCGAGGTGGGGGGGCACACCGTGGATCACCCTGTTCTGTCGCGGCTGGCTGCGCCGGAGCAGCACGAGCAGATCGCGCGTGGCCGGGCCCTCCTCGCGGAGCTGCTCGAGGACGGAAGCGGTGGCGTCGCCGCGGGCAGCTGCGGGCGGACGTTCGCCTACCCCTACGGCCGGAACTGGGACCGCGACGCTGATTCGGAGGCGGCCGCGCGAGATGCTGGCTACGAGTTCGCGGTGACCACGCACGAGGGCACCAACTTCGCCGCTGCGCCGCGCTTCGCCCTGCGGCGGATCCCGATCCACGGGGGCACGCGCCTCGCCCGCCTCGGGGCGGCGGCCGCGGGCGCGCTGCCTCAGCGGATGCTGTAGGTCTCCTCGTTCGACAGCCCGCGCCCGTCGGGGAGGAGGAGCGCGGCCGCGACGGTGGCCGCCGCCACGATCAGCAGCGGCACCACGATCCACGGCCAGATCCTCCTCCTCGGACGTCCCGACTCCCTCATTCGCCGTCCCCGACGTTCTCGAGGAGCGCGTCGCGCCGGCTGTTCAGCATGTTGGGATGCATCTGCTGGACGAAGCGTCGGACCTCTTCGGGCTGGTCCTCCAGGAAGAGCTTCAGCTCGCGCGTCGGTCGCGCCTCCCAGTACCCGCGGAGGACGAGGGCATTCATCGACTCGATCCGGACCTCGACGTCGGGGTGGGAGCGTGCTCGCTCGATGAGGCCGGCGTCGGAGGGAACGGTCCACCAGGTGACCAGGGCCACCGCGAAGAGCGTCGCCGCGAAGACCGCCAGGAGCCGCCGCTCACGGGAACGAACTCGCTGGAGCGCGGGGGGGCTGGGATCGTTGGGCTCGTTCCGCATGGAGGAGGACGCGGGCCTCGGCGCGCACGCCTGCCCCCCGCCAAGTTAGCGGCCGTGCTCGCCGAAGCCTCTCACCAAAGCTGGGAGAGCGAGAGGCCGACGGGTCCCAGGGAGGGGATCCACGCGACGGTGAGGGCGACCGCGATGCACGACGCGACGGCCCGGCGCCACGTCTGCGGGCGCTGGTTCATGCTGCAGAAGGCGACAGCGGCCAGGACGATCAGGATCGGCTCCATCGGAACCCTCAGGCGCGTCAGCCCGTGCATCAGGACGACGCTGCTCGTGCAGAGGATCGTGACCGACGCGAAGGACTGCAGCGGCGACGCGTCCCAGACGGTCGCCCAGCCCTGGATCGCGAGCAGCGCGAGCAGCGGCCACAGGAGCACCGCGACGAGCGAGACCCACCAGCGGGCGGCGCCCGATTCGAGGGGCTCGCCCACTTCGTCGACGAGGCGGAGCTGGCGGACGAGGAACGACAGGGGGGAGACGAGATCGACGAACTCGACGACCCGAGAGCGCAGGAAGAAAGCGGGGTTCTCCGCCGCGAAGCGGGCGCCGTCCGCGATGTCGAGTCGCACCTGATCGGCGCGGTTGAAGGCGTGTCGGCGGCGCCACGTTGCGGGCTCTTCGCCGCGAATCTTCGCGCGGAGCTTCCCCGGGACCGACGTCGCGTCGTCTTCGTCGTCCAGTAGCGCGAGATCGAAGTTGACGTCCGGGGCGTTCCAGCTGATCGCTGCGTTGGAGCCTGCCGTCACGCCGATGGGGACGAAGCGGCCATAGACGTGCGCGTTGCGAGCCGTCCACGGGAGGATCGTGATCACGAAGCTCCCGAGCAGGATCGCAGCGGGTGCGATGGCCAGGGGGCCGGAGCCCTTGGACCACAGCTGCAGGGTCTGGCGCCCCGCGCGTTTCTCGGTGGAGCGACCGCGCAGGGCCCACGCCACCCAAACGCTGGCCGGGAGGACGAAGAGCACCGTGCTCTCGCGGGTCAACGCGGCGAGACCGAGGAACACGCCCGCGACGACCGGTCGCCACCAGGGTGCGGAGAGCCGGCCCTCCCGTGCCAGGCGAAGCACGTGGAACGTGAAGGGGACGAAGGTCACGAGGAACAGCGACTCCGAGAACAGCAGAGCGCTGAACGCAGCGAGCGGCACGTAGAACGCGTAGACCCAGGCCGCAGCGATCCCGGCGCGGCGTCCGCCGAACATGGACGCCGTGTATGCGATGTGAGCCCCGGTCCAGACCGACAGCAGCACCTGGAGGAAACGCATCACGCTGTCCGTCGAAGCGCCCACGACGCCGTGCAGCACCCCGAGGAGCCAGGGGTAGCCGGGCGCCCAGTTCCCCGTGTAGGCGCCGAACTCCGACCATCCGCGACCGAGGCGCAGGTAGCTGCCCTCGTCCCCGAGCGGCGTCGTGCCCAGGAACACGAGGACGAGCGTCATCCGGACCGCGGCAGCGACGCCGAGGGGCAGGATCAGATCCACCGCGCCGAGTGAGCGATTCGATCCCGCCGGAGGCAGCGTGAGGCGATCGGGCGCCCCGCTGGAGAGGGCCGGGCCGATGTGTTGGTCGATCAACGGGTCGGGGGGATGGCGAACTCGGGACGGGCGCGGCGAAGCCGGACCGGGGGAAACGACCGCGCGTTTACGTCCTAGTTATCGGTGCAGGCGGCGGCGACGCTGAAATTTCTCCCTCCAAGGCCCGTACGACGGCCGACGACGGCCTCCGGGAGGCGGCACCATGCGCATCCGTGGCGCCCAGGGAACGCCCTCCGGCGGGCTGATCGGCCGGTCCGCTCCGCCGGCACGGCCCGGGGAGTTCTTCGGGGAGGATCCGCCCCGTGTGGATCGGGACCCGTGGCCCCCCTCAGAAGAGGGTGTAGATGAACGGCGCCACGAGCGGCGACGACGCGGCCACGACGAGGAGACTGCCCACCGTCAGCAGCACGGAGAGCAGCGGCATGAGGTACCAGTGCCCACGGAGAGCGAAGGCTGTGAGGAGCTCGAGGATCGTGCCGACCCGGTCGCCCAGCTTGTAAGCGACGAAGGTCAGGAGCGCGATCACAAGGCCCACGAGCACGATCCTGCCCGTCGTGGGCGCCAAGGATCCGACGAGCGCACTCACGCCGATCGCCGTGGCGAAGACGACGGCGAGGAGGAGCGCGACGCGGACGTACGCGCTCGCGGTAGCCTCCTCCGTGTAGGTGCGGGAGTAGAGCGTCCCGAGGAGCAAGGTCAGACCCAGGTACCAGAGGGGCCAGCGAGGCAGGCCGCCCGCGGCGCCGCCACCCCCGACGGGAGGCGCGGCCCTCGTCGGATCCTCGAGCGCCGGCACGAGGCTGTTCGCGTCGAAGGCGTCGTAGAGCGCGGCCGCCACCACGCCGTTGCCCGCGGGGTTCAGGTGGAAGTCGTGACGATAGTAAGCCTCGGTCCCGGCCTCATGGGCGACGCGGAGCGGACCTGCGAGGTCGATGGCGCCAGCGTCGAGCGACGTCGCGGCCGCGGTGAGCACGCGATGGGGGCGCGCAGGGTCGACGCGCTCGTCAGCGCCGTCTCCGGCCTCGACGTGGGCACGGGAGGGGATCGGACAGACGACGAAGCGGGCGCCCACGCCCTCCGCCTCCGCGGCCATGGCCGCGAGGAGACCGGCGGTGCGCCGCTCGGCGCTGAGGGCTGCCTCGGGCGTCGCGATCAGCCGTGAGGTCATCTCCACCGGGACGGCCGTCCCGTCCACTTCGATGGTCGGCGCGCCCCGGAAGAGACGGGCGAGGTTCGCCGTGGCGGTCTTGCCCCACAGGGTTCGGGCCGGCGGCGCCACCAGCTCGTGGCCGGTGATCGGCGTGCCGTCGTCCCCGAGGAGGGGCTTGGGCTCCTCCACGTACCGGCCACTGGCGTTCCACCAGATGTCGTTCTCGTAGGGGAAGACCACGACGAGGTCCGGGGCCAGGGCAGCGCCGTGACGGCGGAGCCAGAGAAGCTGCTGATCCGTCGAGTAGCCCTGGACACCGGCGTTGACGATCTCGATGGAGCGCCCCTCGGCGGCGTACGCGGCCTCGAGGCGATCGACGAAGAGGTCTTCGCGGGCGACCGTGTATCCGTTGACGAAGGAGTCCCCGAGGAAGAGAACGCGGTGAACACCTTCGGCCTTGGCCACCGCGTCCGCATTCGCGAAGTCGTCGCGCAGCCCGAGGGCGTCGGTGGTCAGGGTCAGGTCGAACTCCGAGGAGGAGCGCTCGATACTGTGGTCGGGCCTCGCCCGCCAGCCGAGCTCGTCGTCGAACTCGGTGTTGATGGCCGGCGGGCCGAAACCGAGCAGGCGCAGGCCTCCTTCGAACACCCCGAAGGCGATGGCGGCGCTGACGAGCACCGCGAGCAGGACGTTGAGAGCCTTCATCGCTCAGCTCACCATCTGGGTGACCGAGTCACCGTCGTGCCGGAGGTGGAAGACCGTGTCAGCGATCTTCTTCTTCGCGTCGGCCTCGACGACGAAGTTGTTCATGAACAGGTAGTCCATCCCCGACAGGGAGAACGTGTTGAACGCGTGCGCAGGGCTCTCGACGATCGGCTCGCCCTTCAAGTTGAAGGACGTGTTCATGATCACCGGGACTCCCGTGAGCTCGCCGAAGCGCTCGATGATCCGGTGGTACGCCGGATTGGTCTGGCGGTACACCGTCTGGAGTCGGCCGGAGCCGTCCTCGTGGGTGATCGCGGGCAGGTCCGCGCGCTTCTCCTCCCGCACGGGGGCGACGTAGAGCATGAAGCGGGCGGGCCAGTGGCGCTGGGGCTCGGGGATCTCGAAGAACTCGTCCGCGCGTTCCTCCGTGACCGAGGGGGCGAAAGGGCGGAAGGCCTCGCGGAACTTGATCTTGGAGTTGAGCTTCTCCTTCATCTCCATGCGCCGCGGGTCCGCGATGATCGAGCGGCTACCCAGGGCGCGCGGTCCCCACTCGAAGCGGCCCCGCATCCAGCCGCAGACGTGACCGTCCGCCAGCGTGCGCGCGACGAAGTCGTAGAACTCCTCGTCGTCGTCGATCTTGCGATAGGCGATGTCGTTCTTCGTGAGGAACTCCTCGATCGCCGCGTCCGTGTGTTCGGAGCCGAGGTAAGCGTGCTCGAGGGCGGGTCCGCGAGGCTGCTCGAGGATGTGGTTGTAGGCCCAGTACGCCGCGCCCGCTGCGCAGCCGTCGTCGCCCGGCGCGGGGTGAATGTAGACGTCTGCGAAGGGCCCGTTCCGCATCAGCTTGTAGTTGGCCACCGAGTTGAGGGCGACGCCGCCCGCGAGGCAGAGGTTGTTCAGCCCGGTCACCTCCTTCAGGTGGGTGATCATCTTCAGCAGGATCTGCTCCGTGACCCGCTGGATGCTCGCTGCCATGTCGCAGTAGTACGGATCGAGGCTCTTGTCCTGCAGCTTCGGATCGCGGCGCGGCCGGCCGAAATGCTCTTCGAAGCGCTCGGTGAGGGTGTCGTTGGTCGAGTGGTGGTACTGGAAGTACTCCATGTCGTGCCACAGCGACCCGTCCTCGCCCACGTGGAGGAGCTCGTAGATCCGGTCCACGTACTTGGGCTCCCCGTAGGGGTGCATCCCCATCAGCTTGTACTCGCCCTCGTTGATCTCGAAGCCGCAGTACGCGGTGAACGCGGAGTAGAGCAGGCCGAGGGAGTGCGGGAAGCGCATCTCCTTGATGACCTCGATCTTGTTCCCGCGCCCGATCGCCATCGTGGAGGTCGTCCACTCCCCGGCGCCGTCGACGGTCAGGATCGCGGCCTCCTCGAAGGGGGAGGTGAAGAAGCTGGACGCCGCGTGGCTGACGTGATGGTCGGCGAAGAGGAACTTGGAGCGCGGCAGCTGCAGGCGCCGCGCCATCATCGACTTGATCCAGAGCTTGTCGCTGATCCAGCGCTGCATGGACTCGCGGAAGACGGCGGCGCTCTTCGGGAAGGTCGCCATGGCCGTCAGGAGCATGCGCTCGAACTTGACGAAGGGTTTCTCGTAGAAGACGACGTAGTCGACGTCGTGGAGCGCGATCCCGCCCGTGTCGAGGCAGAACTGGATGGCGAGCTCCGGGAAGCCCGAGTCGTGCTTCTTGCGACTGAAGCGCTCTTCGGCCGCCGCGGCGACCAGGACGCCGTCCTTGATCAGGGCGGCGGCGGAGTCGTGGTAGTAGAAGGAGAGGCCGAGGACGTTCATCTCAGTCCTGCCTCCGCGCGCGCTGCAGCGTCTCGTTGGCGCTCGTCCAGGGGATCCAGTTGCTCCCGTCCTTTGGTCGTGTGAGCCGGAGCGGATCGGCCACGGCCCGGTAGACGAGCGCGGCGGGACCGAGGACGAAGTAGTAGAGGACCGTCAACAGGAGCCTCGAGAGCATGCTCCCGAAGCGCTCTGTGAACTGGAGAAGGGATTCCATGACTGTAGCTCCCGTCGACGCACGGCGAGCCGCGGGCGACAAAGTCTAGCCCCGCCGATGGGGCGGCGGCGTCTATCGAATCAGGACACCCTTGAGTTGCTCGGGCCGCTTGTAGAAGCCGTCCCCGTTGAGGTCCCGGTACGCGTCGATCTCGATCTCGGTGCCCGGCGGCACCTGATCGAGGAGGGTCTCCAGCGACCGCTTGTCCACGAGCCAGAACGAGTTGGTGTTGAAGCCGATGCGCGGCCGGACGGCCGGAATGATGTCTCCAGGCAGGACGCCGAGATCGTGGGCCGCGCTCCCTTCGCGGACCGCTTCCACCATCAGGACCGTCCCCGACTCCCCGTTGGGCCGTTCGACGCTCACCTTCATACCGATGTCGGTGTAGAAGCGGCCGTTGAATTCGTCCCAGGGGACGATGGTGGTCTCGAAGCGGCCGTCTCCGTCGACGAGAGTCACGCGCGTCTCGTCCCCGGGCTGGACGCGCAGTGTCTCCAGGAGGAAATCCTCCTCGCTCCGGACGGCGGCTCCGTTCAGGGCCACGAGCTCGGAGCCCTCGCACGCGTTCAGGTGCTCCGCAGGACCGCCCTGCCAGACCTCGGTGACGATCAGCTTCGAGCCGATCTCCTTGACGTCGAAGCCGAGCCAGATCGTGCGCGCGTTCGGGAAGAGCACCTCGTCGAGCACCTGCGATACCCGGTCCACCGGGATCGCGAAGCCGATGTTCTCAGCTGCCGAGTTCATGACCGTGTTGATCCCGATGAGCTCGCCCCGGATGTTCAGGAGTGGCCCCCCCGAGTTCCCGAGGTTGATCGAGGCGTCGGTCTGGATCAGACCGCGGAAGCTGAGGTTCCGGTTCGGGACGGAGACGTCGCGGTGCAGCCCGGAGATGATCCCCGTCGAGACGGTGTAGGCCTGTCCGTGGGGGCTCCCGATGGCCACGACCCGCTCCCCGGGCATCAGATCGGCACTGGTCCCCAGCCGGACCGTCGGGAACTCCCGGCGGGTACGTGCCTTGCGGAGTCCGCCCCCCTCCGTCCCCGCGGGACCCGCGGCTGCGCGATCCTCGTCGCGGCGGATCTTCAGCAGCGCGAGATCCTCCTCGCGGACGAAGGACATGAGCTCGGCGACGTAGCTCTCGGGCTCGCCCTCGAAGGAGACCCGAATGTTCTGCGCGCCCTCGACCACGTGGTAGTTGGTCACGATCAGTCCGCTCGGATGGATGACCACCCCGGACCCGGCTCCCGTCGCCACGCGCTTGCGCGTGCCGAGGATCGTCCGGACGCGCTGGTAGGCCTCCGTCTCCACGAAGACCACCGCCGGGGTGACGGTCCTGACGATCCGAGACACGGCCGTCTCCCGGGGCTCCTTCGCGAGTTCGTCGTAGAGGCGCTCGCGCTCCGCTTCTTCGCGCTGAGCGGCCAGGGCGATGGCATGGGCGTCCGGCTCGGCCGGTGTGAGCGTGGGGCGGGCCGGGCCCACCGGCGCTGCCGCCGTCTCGGGCAGGGCGGCGACGGCGAGCGTCGGAGCGGCGAGGGCGAGGAGGAGAGCGGTGGTTCTCTGCGGTCGATCCATGGCGGGTCCAGGGACTCTGGTGGGCGGCCGGACGGTGGCTCCCTGCGGGGTCCATCGGATCTACGGGCGGAGCCTTGCCAGTGGTAGCGCCAAATCCGGCGCCTGGTCGCCACGATCCGATCGTCAGGCCGATTTCGCGATGGGCGGATCCCCTGCCGAAGGGGCTTCCGCTCACGCGCGTGGCGCGCTCCGGGCCCCTGGAGCCCCGCTCCCGAGGCCTACGAGCCCCGGGAAATCGAACGACCCCCGCAGGGCCAGGGGCCGCCGGCGGGGGTCATGGATGGTGGACCTAACTGGATTCGAACCAGTGACCTCTACGATGTCAACGTAGCGCTCTAACCAGCTGAGCTATAGGTCCTCCGAAGCGAGCGGAGAGGTTAGCCACGAGGGGGCGCCGGCTCAAGGGGGGAGACCGTAGACTCCTGCGCCAATTCACCGGGCGCCAGCCGTTGCCCGTCGACTCCCCAGGGGCCCTTCGGCTGGCCCCTCCTCACCTCAGCCCATCGCATCCTCCCGTGAAGATCGGCGTCGTCAAGGAGATCAAGAACCACGAATACCGAGTGGCCCTCCGGCCCTCGGGCGCGGACCAGCTCATCAAGGACGGTCACCAGGTGATGGTCGAGACCGGCGCTGGTACGGGCACGAGCTTCACCGACGATCAGTACCGCGAGATGGGCTGCTCGATCGGGGCCGATGCCGCGGACGTCTGGGCCTCGTGCGACATGATCATGAAGGTCAAGGAGCCGCTCGCCAGCGAGTGGCCCCACATGCGCGAAGGGCAGATCGTCTTCACCTACTTCCACCTCGCTGCCGACGAGGCGCTGACGCGGGGCGTGCTGGACACCGGCGCCCACTGCTTCGCGTACGAGACCCTCGAGTCCGACGGCAAGCTGCCCCTGCTCGAGCCCATGAGTGAGGTGGCCGGCCGGCTCTCGATCCAGGCGGGCGCGAAGTTCCTCGAGAAACCCGCGGGAGGCATCGGCGCGCTGCTGGGCGGCGTCCCAGGCGTGGCCCCGGCGGAGGTCGCCGTGATCGGCGGAGGGGTCGTCGGGACGCACGCTGCGCGGATGGCCGCCGGGCTCGGCGCGAACGTGACGATCCTCGACGTCGACGCGTACCGCATGCGTTACCTCGACGAGGTCCTCCCGAAGAACTGCACGACCATCTTCTCCAACCCCACGAGCATCAAGGAGTGCCTGACGAAGGCAGACCTCGTCGTCGGGGCGGTGCTCCTGCCTGGCGCCGCGGCACCCAAGCTCGTCAAGCGCGGCGATCTCGCCGACATGAAGGCGGGTGCGGTGATCGTCGACGTCGCCGTCGATCAGGGCGGCTGCTGCGAGACGACCCGGGCGACCACCCATGAGGAGCCCACGTTCGTCGTCGACGACGTCGTTCACTACTGCGTCGCGAACATGCCGGGGGCTGTCCCCCGGACGAGCACCTTCGCTCTCACCAACGTGACCCTCGGCTACGCCCGGAAGCTGGCGCGGCTCGGCGCGAAGGACGCGATCCACGGCGACCGTGAACTCGCCAGCGCGGCCAACGCCGTCGGTGGCAAGCTGACCTGCGCTCCGGTGGCCCAAGCGTTCGGCATGGAGTTCATCGAGCCGGCGGCGGCCATGGGCTGACCGTGATCGTGCTGACCCAAGCCGTGGCAAGCGCGGCCGCGGTGGCTCAGGCTGCAGGTGCTCAGGCGGCCGAGGCCCCCCCCTCCGCGGCGGCGGTCCTGGCCCTCGCCGTACTCCAGGGACTCACCGAGTTCCTCCCGGTCAGCAGCTCCGGGCATCTCGCGCTGGGCAGAGCCGTCCTCGGCGTACGCGAGGGAGGTCTCGCTCTCGACGTCGCGCTGCACGCGGGGACGCTCGTCGCCGTCCTCGCGGCGTTCCGTCGGGATGTCGGGCGCCTCCTCCTGGACCTCCTTCGAGGCGACCTGACGCTGTGGGCCTGGCTCGTCGCGGCCACGATCCCCGTCGGCGTGGTCGGGCTGCTCTTCAAGGGCCACGTCGAAGAGGCCTTCATGAGCGTCGGTGCAGCAGGAGCCGGGCTCCTCCTCACCGCGGTCCTGCTGCTCGTGGGTGAGCGTGCGCGGAAGAAGTTCGAGGAGAGCCGTGGGGAGGGAGACCCTCCGGCGGAGGATCCGCCGGGGTTGGTGAAGGCCCTCGCGATGGGATGTGCCCAGGCCGTCGCCATCTGGCCGGGCGTCTCACGCTCGGGATCGACCATCTCCGCGGGGCTGCTCGCGGGCGTTCGCGCCGAACAGGCGGCCCGGCTCTCCTTCCTGATGAGCATCCCCGCCATCAGCGGCGCCGCCATGCTGGAGCTCCCGGCGGCCCTCGACGAGGGCTTCGCCGGGATCCCCTCGGGCCTCGTCCTCGGCGCGGTCGCGGTGGCCGCGCTGGTGGGCTTCGCCTCCCTCAGAATCCTGCTCCTCGTGCTCCGGAAGGGAGCGTTCCGGTACTTCGCGGCCTACTGCGCGGCGCTGGGCGTGGCCGCGCTCGCCCTCGCCTGAGCCGAGGCCCGCGGCAGACCGCGCCCCGCGCCCCGGTCGCGACCCGGGGCGGATAGGCTCTGGACCATGATCGCCACGGTCCTCCTTCTCTTCGCGTCTCCGGCCGCGCTGCCGCCCCAGGGAGAGGCCCGTCTCGGCGCGGCCGACGTCGCCGACGCGGCTCGTGTCGCGGGGCTCTCCTTCACTCCCGAGGAGCTCGAGCTGATGATGCCCGACGTCCTCGAGCGCATGGCGGCCTTCGAGGAGCTGCGCTCGACGACCCTCTCCAACGGTGTCGCGCCGGCGATGACCTTCTCGCCCTGGATCCCGGGCATCGACGCGCGAGAGAGCCAGCGCGTCCTGCCGACGCCGTCGCTGCCCGAGGTCGCGCGGCCGGCTGACCTCGAGGACGCGGCCTTCTGGTCCATCGCCGAGCTCGCCGCGCTCCTGCGGAGGACGGACGTCACGTCGGTCGAGCTGACCGAGATGTACCTCGAGCGCCTGCAGCGCCTGGATGAAGAGCTGCACTGCGTGATCACCTTCACCCGCGAGCGGGCCCTCGACCGCGCCGCGCAGGCGGACGCGCTCTTCGCCGAGGGCGTCGACCTCGGACTGCTCCACGGGATCCCGTGGGGCGTCAAGGACCTGATGGCCTGCGAGGGGTATCGGACGACCTGGGGAGCCAAGCCCTTCGAGGAGCAGGTCATCGACGAGACGGCGGAAGTGATCGAGCGTCTGGACGCGGCCGGCGCCGTGCTCGTGGCCAAGCTCTCGGTGGGCGCGCTGGCATGGGGCGACGTGTGGTTCGGGGAGCGAACACGGAGTCCCTGGGACACCTCGCGCGGCTCCAGCGGCTCCTCCGCGGGCTCGGCGTCGGCCACGGCCGCCGGCGGCGTGGCCTTCGCCATCGGAACGGAGACGCTCGGCTCGATCGTGTCGCCCTCGGTCGCCTGCTCCACGAGCGCGCTCCGCCCGACGTTCGGTCGCGTCTCCCGTCGGGGGACGATGGCCTTGTGCTGGTCCATGGACAAGATCGGGCCGATCACTCGAACCCTCGACGACGCTTCGATCGTCTTCGACGCGATCGAGGGCCGTGATCCGAGAGATTCTTTCTCCCGCGACGGGCGCGTGCCGGTGGGACCTGCGAGTCTCACCGCGGCCGGGTCCATGACGATCGGCGTGCCCGCCGGGGCCTTCCGAGGTGCGGACCAGGTCGAGGGCATTCGCGCCGAGCTGGCGGGGATGGGGCACCAGGTCGTCGAGATCGAGCTCCCCGAGCTTCCCGTGGAGGGCATGCTCCTCACGCTCGGGGTGGAGGCCGCGACGGCCTTCGACGAGTTCACCCGCAGCGGCCGCGACGACGAGCTGACCCGGCAGGTGCGCAACGCGTGGCCCAACGTCTTCCGCGTGGCGCGCTCCGTACCCGGCGTCGAGTACCTGCGCGCGCAGCGCCTGCGCTCGCTCGCGATGGCCGAGCTCGACCGCGCCCTCCAGGGCGTGGACGCCATCGTCCACGGGCCCTTCGGAGCCGGGGTGCTGCAGCTCACCAACCTCACGGGCCATCCGACAGTCGCCGCCCCCTTCGTTCCCGAGTCGGGTCCCCGACAGGACGGCTCCCCCTACACCGTTTGCTTCACCGGTCACCTCGACTGCGACGAGGAGCTCCTCTCCATCGCTCGGAGCTGGCAGAACGCTCACCCCGAGCACGTCCGCCGACCCTCCCTGGACTGGCTCGCGCCGCGCGCGCTCGTGCTGCCGGAGAACGCCGCGCCGGCGGACGTCCTCGAGGGGCTGTCGTTCATGGAGGGGCGCTGGGTGGCGGTGAACCCGAACGGCACCGTCAACGAGGAGGTCTGGACCCCGCCGCGCGGCAACGCGCTGGTCGGCACGTTCCGCCAGGTTCGCCGGGACCGGGACACCGCCTTCGTCGAGCTGTCCCAGATCGCGGTGGAGGATGGGGCGGTGATCCTCCGGCTGCGCCACTTGCACGGCCGGCTCGAGGTCCCCGAGTCCCGGGCGAAGGTCTCGGTGTTCGAGCTCGTCTCCATCGCGGAGGGCCGGGTGGAGTTCCGGGGCACCGCCGAGGCGATGGGAGTGACGAGCGTCGTCTACGAGCGCGTGGATCCGGTGACGCTCGTCCAGTCCATCGGCTTCGACCCGTCCACGGGCGAGAAGCCCTTCGTGACGCGCTACCGCCTCGACGATGGCCCGGGTTCGGTTCGTGGCGCCCGCGCGCGGGAGGGCAAGTGATGGCGGCGAGTCTCTTCGAGCCCGGCCCCTTCGGCGAGGCGCCGATCTTCGACGTCGAGGGCTTCGCGGCGATCCGGGATCGCATCGACGGCGTGATCTGCGCGACCTCCGGCGGCTTCGATCCGATCCACCCCGGCCACGCGAGCTGCTTGCTCGCGTCGAAGGATCACGTCGAGCGGACGGCCGGGGTCCGGCCCGACCTCCTCGTCGTCATCGTGAACGGCGATGGTTTCCTCCGGAACAAGAAGGGCGCGGCGTTCCAGGATCTGCGGACGAGGGCCCAGATCGTCGCCTGCCTGCGCGGGGTGGACGCCGTGGTGACCTACGAGAGCGAGGTGGACATGTCGGTCGAGGGCGCGCTCCGGGCCATCCGGCCGCGCTTCTTCACGAAGGGCGGGGACCGCACCGACATGACCAACATCGCCGAGTGGCCCCTGGGCCAGGAGATCGGCTTCGAGATCGTGACGGGCGTGGGTCGCGACAAGGACTGGTCGTCGTCCGACATGCTCGCGCGCTGGTCGGAGCTCGCGCGGAACGGAGAGATCTGAGGGGAATTCCGGGGGCGCCGCGGCGTCCGCCTCCCGATGACGCTCCGCCCGCTGATCGACCTGCGCGCTGGCCTGACCCAGGGGGAGGGCGTGGGCCGGTACGCGCGGGAGGTGGCGCGTGCCCTCGCTGCGCGGGACGACGTGGAGCCGCGGCTCTTCGCGCCGACGTGGACGCCGCCCGCCCTGACGCTCGCGGACGCAGGCCTCGGCGGATCTCCCGCCTTCGCGCCGCGGCTGCCTTCCAAGCCCCTGACCGCGGCGCTGGAAGCCCTCTCGATCGGCGTCGAACGACTCGTGCGCGGGGGAGCCGCGGTCCTGCACAACACGCAGTACCGGCGCCTCCCCAGCCGGCTTCCGGCCGTCACGACCATCCACGATCTCGCCTACCTCGACAGCGATCGTTACGTGGACGCTGCCACCGCGGCGCGGATGTCGCGCTTCGCCCGCGCCGCGGCGGCGCGTGGTGACGTGCTCGTCACGCCATCGATGGCCGTGGCCGCCGAGGTCGTCGACCGGCTCCAGGTGGATCCGGCCCGTGTCCTCGCGACGCCGCTCGGGATCGATCACGTCCTGCGGATCCGCCCCGCGGAGGCGGAGCGCGCGGCGGTGGCCGAGGAGGTCCGCCGCCAGGGGCCCTTCGTCCTGACGGCCGCGCGGATCGAGCGCCGCAAGAACCACGTCGGCCTGCTCCGCGCCCTCGAGCGCCTCGGGGACGCTGCCCCTCGCTGGGTCGTCGTGGGCCCCGATGGTGAGGGCGCCGCCGACTTCCACCTCGCGCTCTCCTGTTCGCCGATCCGCGACCGGGTCCAGCTCCTCGGGCGGGTCGGGGAAGGATCCTTGCGCGCGCGGCTCGACGCATGCGCGGCGTTCGCGCTCGTGCCCCATGACGAGGGCTTCGGCCTCGCGCCGCTCGAGGCGGCGGCGCTGGGCCGGCCGGTGGTCACGAGCGCGGTGCCGGTGGTCGAGGAGGTCTGCGGCGGCGCGGCCACTCTCGTGTCTCCTGACGCACCCGAGGAGATCGCGCGCGGACTCGAAGAGGTCCTCGGGATGCCCGGTGGCGAGCGCGAGGCCAGAGCCACCGTGGCGCGCAGGGCGACCTGGGCGGCCTGCGCCGCGCGGCACGTCGAAGCGTTCCGGCTCGCCCTGGACGGCTAACGGTCCAGGGGCGCGACCTTCTCGCCGTCCTGGTAGAGCCCCGAGCGCTCGGCCTCGTGGGCGCGGCCGTCCTGTCCGTACCAGATCACCTCGCCGTTCAGCTTCCCCTCGCGGTACGCGGCTTCTCGGAGGAGCGTTCCGTCCGCCCGCCGGGAGACCCAGGGACCGGTGCGCAGCCCGCGGTCGTAGGCCCCGCTGTCCTGCCGAGCGCCGTTCGGATGGAAAGTGTTCCACTCGCCGGTTCGCGAGCCGGCGGCGTAGTTGCCGCGGCCCTTGGAGCCGTCCTCGTAGGTCTCCGACCAGGCACCCGTCTCCAGGCCGTCGGCGTAGGAGCCGGTCGCGGTCACCTCGCCTTGATCGTTGCGGAACACGAACTCGCCGTGCTTGCGCCATTCGCCGTCCGAGAAGCGCTCCCTGCCTTCGACCGTGACGATGCCGGCGTGGCCCTCCTCCCGGAGCCTGCGCAGAGTGCCTTCGCGGGTCTCCGGGCCGCAGGAGAGCGCCCCCACGCCCATGGCGAGGATCAGCGCCGTGCGAACCAGGGCATCAAGTTCTTGCCGGGGCACTTGGTCTCCTTCCAGTCGAGATGGGGCTTCACGTTCCGGCGAGGAATGCCGAGCTCGCTCTGCAGTTCGAAGACGAGGCGCTCCAGCGCGCTGATGGCTGCGCGCGTGGGCTCTTCGACCTCGAAGTTCCCGATGAGGCAGATCCCGACGTTGCCCCGGTTGTTGGCGCCGCCCGCGTGCGCGCCCTGCCATCGGAGCTTGCGCCCCTCGATGATCCGGCCGGCCCTGTCGATCAGGAAGTGGTAGCCGATGTCGCCGTAGGGCTGCGACCGGTTCATGTGCTCGCGCTGGATCCCCCGGACGGTGTCGAGGCTCGCGCTCAGGGAGTTGCTGGACGACGCCGAGACGGAGTGGTGCACGGTGATCCAGCTCCACCGACCGGAGGCCGGTGTCATGTTCCTCGTGATGGCGGGCGCGGCCCTCCAGTGCCGGCGGCCGATCAGACCCGGGACCGGCGCCTCGGCGGCCGCGGGCGTCGCCCGCCCCGCTTCTCCCGTTCCGGCCGCGCGGCTTCCCTGACGCGCGCGCAGCTGCTGGTCGCGGTTGGCCCCGGAGTCCTCGAGGACCGCGCGAAAGCCGTCGAGGGCCGCGTTCCTCCTGAAGCGCCGGGTGCCGGGCGCCGTGCCCGGTTCCATCGAGAAGTGGAGCTGCCCCTCGGCGAGCTGCAGCCGGCTCTCGACCCTCCAGAAGGGCGCTGGCCGCCGGTTCTGTTCGATCCAGCGCTCGATCGCGTCGAGCTTGCCCCAGGAGACGGGCTCCATCGCCCAGCTCGGCGCACCCCCGCGACGGGCCCCGGGATCGGTCGCGGCGCGGTCCCAGATGGAATCGCCGGCCACGGGGAGCGCCTGCTGAGGCCGCGCGCAGCTGATCGACACCCCGATCAGGACGAGGGCGACGGCACGCCCGAGCGGGAGCTTCGACCCGGCTCGAGGCTGCCCGCCACGCGACCGTCGGAAGATCGAGCCATCGCCGCCCTGACGGTCGATCTGCGCGCCTCTCCCTCCCTCCATGACGCTCGAGATACCGAACCTCGGTGGTGCGGTTCAACCCGGCGGGGGGCTCTGCAGCGGATTTGGGGGTGATGACCGCGCCTCGCGGCCCGCCAGAGGGGGCGACGCAGCCTTCACAGGCGCCAGGGAGGCCATCGCTTGGAGCCCCGGCCGGAGGGTGCCATCTTAAGGTCATGGCCTCCGACCAGCTCTCCCGCCGCCTCGCCCTCGCAGGGGCCGTGCTCGCCGTCTTCCCTGCGCTCGTCGAGGTCGCTGTCGGCGCGCCCCAGGACGATGAAGAGGCCCTGATCGCCGAGGAGCGAGAGGAAGCCGACCTGCTCAGGCGCCGCGGGTCCTACCAGGACGCGCTCGCGCTCACGGACGAGCTCCTCGAGGACGACGAGGAGGACGCAGCCACCCTGACGGTGAGGGCACAGATCCGCCTGGACCAGGGCGATCTGCGCCGCGCCGAGGCCACGGCCGAGGAGGCCCTAGAGTTCGCCGCGACCGACGCCCAGCGCGCGGCCGCGGGTCGCGTGCTCATCGACGTGCTGACGCGCGTCGGGCGGCCGGAAGACGCGCTCCCCGTCCTCGACGCGGCGCGCGACGGCGCCGCCTTCCTCCGCCCGGCGGAGAACCCGGCGGACGCGTGGGCCTACGTTCAGCTCCGGGACGCGGTGGGGGACCGCCAGGGCGCAGAGGGATTCGCGCGCGACGGCGCCGCCACCGATCCGGCGGCCAGCGACTGGCGCGGGCTCCTCGCGCGCGCCCGCTGCCAGCGTCGAGCAGGAATGCTCCGCGCGGCCTCCGAGACCCTGGTGGCCGCGGACAAGGCCGCGCGTGCCGAGGCCGGCGAGGAACCCGACGTCCTGGTGGAGCTCGGAAGCCTCTACTTCGAAAGCGAGCGGGAGATCGAGGCGCGCGGGAAGCGGTCGGCCGGCGCGCTCTTTCGCAAGGCGCTCGAGATCCACGCGACCCACGAGGACGCGCTCCTCGCGCAATTCACGCTGCACCGCTTCAACCGCCGGCGCGTGAGCCGGTCGCCCGAGGAGATCCTCGAGCAGGTCCTCACGGCGGATCCGAACTCCGTACGGGGCCTCGTCGCCGGAGCGGCGGCGGACCTCGAAGACGGCCAGCTCGTCGTCTTCCGCGAGCGTCTCGCCCGGCTCGACCAGCTCGCCCCCGGGCGACGGGACGTGCGGACCCTTCACGCCGCGCTCGCCTGGGTGGAGCACCGGCGCGATGACAGCGCCGCGATCCTCGAGGAGCTCCTCGCGAACGCGCCGCTGGACAGCCTGCCCGAGCGCTCGATCGGAGTTCACCTCTCGGAGCTCTACCGCTTCGCCGAGGCCCTCGGGTTCCTGGACGCGGCGGTGCAGAGGGATCCCTACGACTTCGAGGCCTGGACGCAGCTCGGGAAGGCGCGGGCCAACACCGGCGACGACGACGGCGCTCGAGAGGCCCTCGCCAAGGCGGGCGAGGCTGCGCGCGGCCGCCGTGACGCCTTCCGATCGAACCTCACCCTGGTGCTCGATCGCATGAAGCGCATGCACAAGGTGGACTCCTTCGGGGCCTTGAGCTTCTCGTGGGAGCCCGACGCGGCGGCCGTGCTCGAGGCGTACCTCGTGCCTTACTACCAGCAAGCTCGAGAGGAGCTCGCGCGGCGCTACGGTCACACCCCGGGAAGCACCACGATCGCCGTCTTCCGGCGCCTCGGCGACTTCTCCGTTCGCTCGGTCGGCTTCGAGGGCTTCCCCGCGCTGGGTGTCTGCTTCGGCCCGGTGGTGACGGCCGTCTCGCCGCTCTCGCGGCTCCGGGGGAGCTTCTCCTGGGCGCGTACGGGGTTCCACGAGTTCAGCCACGTCGTGCATCTCGGCCTCTCCAACAACCGCTGCCCGCGCTGGATCACGGAGGGGCTCGCGACCTGGGAGGAGGTGGCGCGCAATCCGACCTGGACCCGGAACATGCGCCGCGATCTCGTGGACGCGTACGCGAACGGGAACCTGATCCCGCTGCGCGAGCTCAATCGCGCGTTCCGGGGGCCGCGCATCCTCTTCGGGTACTACCAGGGCGGGCTGCTGTGCCGGATGCTCATCGACGAGCACGGCTTCCAGCCGATGGTCCAGCTCCTGACGGCGTTCGACCTCGGCGCAGACCTCGACCAGGCTTTCCGCAGCGTGTTCGACAAGACGCCGGAGCAGGTCGACGCGGACTTCCAGCGCTTCGTGGAGGCCGAGATCGACGGCCTGCGAGTCGAGCCCCGCTGGAGTCCGCGCATGGCGCGCCGTCTGCAGATCCGCCTCGGCGTCGCCCCGCCCGAGGGGGCCGAGGCGCGCGCCGCGTGGGCCGAGGACTGGTGCACGGTGGCCCACGCGGCGTGGCAGTCGGGCCGGCGCGTCGACGCCGAGCGGGCGATCGAGGTCGTGCGATCCGCGCTCGGCGCGCTACCGCCCAGGGCTCTCTTCCTCGAGGGCGAGATCGCGCTCCGGACCGGCAGGCCGAACCGCGCGCGGCGCCTCTGGAAAGAGGCCGTCACGGCGGGTGGTCTGGAGTATCGCGCGCTGGTGGGCCTCTCCCAACTCGCGCTCGAACAGGGGACGGACGAGGCCTCGCTGGACGAAGCCCAGCAGTTCCTGGAGCGGGCGGTCGAGGTGTTCCCTGGTTTCGACGGAGGGCCGCGCAGCGCCGAGCGACTGCTCGTGGACCTCATGCGGCTCCGGAAGGACGAGGACGGCGCGATGGAGTGGCTCGAGCGCTGGCTGCGCTGGAACGCGGGCGACTACGACGCTCGCGTCGAGGTGGCCGGTTGGCACGTGGAGGGCGGCCGTGACGCTGCAGCCGTCGCACTCTTCGAGGAGGCCAACGAGGTCGACATGTTCAGGCGCGACCTGCACGTCGAATGGGCGCGCGCGCTCGAGCGGCTCGAGCGGCACGGGGAAGCGGCGCGCGAGTACCGCGTCGCGCTGGCGGTCCCGGCCCAGTTCGATCCCGACCACATCGTCTTCGTGGGGCCCGAGGCCAGCCTCCCGCCGGGTGTCGATCGAAGGGCGATCCCGCCCGGACTCCTCGGGGAGATCCCGCCGGATCAACTCCAGCCCGTGCCCCTGAGCGAGAAGGCCCGGGCCGAGCTGGAGGAGGCCTGCGAGCGCTGCGAGGCGCGGGCCGCCGCCAGCCGCTGAGCTCCGCGGCATCGTCTGCCGGCCTGCCCCTCGGACCGGCGGAGTCTGGGGCCTACACTGTCGAGCGATGGCACCCGCCCCCGCCGACACCGCCGACCGCGCCCCCGTCTTCGTCGTCCTCGACGGGGTCGACGGCTGCGGGAAGACGACCCAGGCGAGGCGGCTCGTGGAGCACCTCTCGGCCGTGCGCCCCGAAGCAGCTCACGGGCCCCTCCACCTGCGGGAGCCTGGCAGCACAGCGGCCGGCGAACGGATCCGTGCGCTGCTTCTCGACCCCTCCGCGCCCATGGGACGCGGGACCCTCGCGCTGCTCTTCACCGCGGCGCGGCGCGAAACGCTCGAGTCGCTCGTGGCGCCCGCGCTCGCTGCCGGCCGGGACGTGGTGATCGAGCGCTTCCACGCGTCGACGTTCGCCTACCAGGGCGGCGAGCCCCAGGCCTCGGAGGCTCATGCGTTCCAGGACGATGAACTGCTCGGGCTGCTGCATGGCTGGGCTGGCGTCCCACGTCCGACGGTCGAGATCGTGCTCGATGTTCCGCCCTCCGAGGCGTTCGCGCGCGCCATGGCACGAGCGGGCGGGGGCGACGATCGCTTCGAGTCCCGCGGGCTCCAGTTCCAGGAGGCCGTCGCGTGTGCCATGAGGGCCTACGTCGGTCGGGTGGACCACGCCGTCCTCGTGGACGGGACCGGCGACGAGGACGCCGTCGCGCGTCGCGTCCTCGAAGCCGCTCTCCCCGCGGAGGTGGGCCGTGCCTGACCGCTCGCCGGCTCCCGCGCTCGTCCGTCCGCGCGGACACGAGGAGGTCCTCGCCGGCCTCGCGGAGTCCGCGCGTCAGGGCACGCTTCCCCACGCGCTCCTCTTCACGGGTGAAGAAGGGGTCGGTAAGTACCGCGCCGCCGTCTGGCTGGCCGCGACCCTGCTCTGCGAACGGGGAGGATCGTCGCCGTGCCTCGAGTGCGGCTCGTGTCTTCGCGTTCAGCGAGGGTCCCACGCCGACGTGTTCGTGGTCGATCACCAGGCGCACGGGCAGAACGCGATCACGGTCGACTTCATCGCAGCGCGCGAGTCGCGCTCCCGGGAGGCCTACCAGGGCCCTCCGGTCGAGGCGTTCCTGGCTCTGCGATCCGCGGAGGGTCGCGGCAAGTTCGTCATCGTGCGCGAGGCGGAGTCGATGCTCGAGGAGGCTCAGAACGCCTTCCTGAAGACCCTGGAGGAGCCGCGCCCCGGCGTTCACATCCTGCTCGAGTGCTCATCCCCCGGATCGCTCCTCGCGACGGTCCGCAGCCGCGTCGTGTCCGTCGGGTTCGGCTCCCCCGGGCCCGATGCCTGCGCGCGGATCCTGCTCGAGCAGGGGGCCCTCGGCCCCGACATGGATCGGGACGAGCTGGAGTCCCTCGTCAGGCTCGCCGGGGGCTCACCGGGACTCGCGCTCCGACTGCACGCCCGCGCGGCGCCCCGGATGCAGGCGCTGCTGGGAGCGGCGTTCTGCGGAGATCGCAGCCGCGCCGAGGTGGCCATGGAGCTCTTCGATCTCGACGGGGATTTTCCCGGCAAGACCGCGTCCGCGCAGCGCCGAACCCGCGCGAGGACGATCCTCGATCTCGGCCTCGAGGTCCTCGCGGACGTGGAGCGCGCTGCCGCCGGCGGGGATCCCGCGCAGCTGGCCCACGGTGCCACGGCCAGTCGCATCGCGGCGGCGCCCTTCGGACGCAGCCGCGAGCGCCGGCGCGCCGCGGCCGATGGCTGGCTCGCGGCTCGCGAGGACCTGAACCTGAACCTGTCACCCGAGGCGCTCGTCGAGCGGGCCCTCGCCTCGATCGGACGACCCTGATGGATCCCCTCCAGAACGTCGCCAAGGCGGACGGCCGGTACCGGCTGCAGGCCTACCAGTTCCTCTTCGACGCGCTCGACACGACGGTGGAGCTGACGGGGAAGCAGGACACCTCCGGGGCGGAGAAGCACGTGAGCGGGAAGGAGCTGCTGGAGGGCATGCGCGTGCACGCCACGCGCCTCTTCGGACCGCTGGCCGCCCAGGTCTGGCGGTCGTGGGGAGTGCACGAGACCGCGGACTGGGGACGGATCGTCTTCAACCTGGTCGACCACGAGATGCTTCGTCGACAGGACACCGACTCGATCGAGGATTTCGACGACGGGTACGACTTCGACGAGGTCTTCGTGGCCTCCTACACGCCTGCCCTGCCAGCCGAACTGGACGCCGCGCCGCGTCCACCCATCGGCCTCGGCGGCACGCCCGCGCCCGACGGCGACGCGGGTTCCTGACCGCCGCTCTTCGCCCCGCCCTCCCTTCCCTCCCTCCTTCCGCGGCAGATGCTGGAGCGACTCTCCAAGACCAACCGGAACATCGCCCTCGTGGCCATCGGGCTCCTGCTCGGATGGTTCGCCTGGAAGGTGCGTGCGGTCCTCAACCCGCTGATCCTCGGCTACCTCCTCGCTTACATCCTGCGGCCGCTCGTGGCACGCCTGGAGGGGCGCGGGATGCGCCGACGAAAGGCGGTGAACATCATCTTCGCTCTGTTCGGGGCGATGCTGGTCCTGGTTCTCGGCGGTGTGTTCGTCCAGGGACGCCAGTTCGTCGAGGGTCAGATCGCGCTCGCGGAGCGCGGCGAGGACCCGTTCACGCGTGCGGAGCAGAACCTCGACGCGCTCCTCGGGCGCGCCGGCTCCCTGTGGAAGGAGAGCTTCGGCGACGAGGAGCCGGATGCGGAGGACGGCGCCGCGGGGACGGACCCCGCCGCGGTCCCCGTTCCGGCGGAGGAGGCCGAGAGCGGAGGAAGCGCACCAGGAGACGGGAGCCAGCAGGGTGCGGGCGTCGCGCCTGGCGCGCAGCCTCTCGCGGCGCCTTCGGAAGAGGAGGAGATCCCTGCGCCCGATGTCTCCGCCGAAGGTGATCCTTCGCTGGCCGGCGCCGTTGAGGACGACCCGGGCGAGCTCACGGTGCGGCAGCTCGTGCGAGCCTGGTTCGCGGAGTGGAGCGAGGGAGAGGGGGACGTCTCGGGGTTCACGAAGGCGCAGATCGTGCTCGGGTACGTGCAGAGGGTCTTCGGCGGCGTGCTGAGCGTCTTCGCGTTCCTGATGCTGCTGCCGGTCTACACGTACTTCCTGTTGTTCGAGCTCGAACGCATTCACGGCTTCCTGCGGAGTCATGTGCCGAAGAAGGAGCGCGAGCGCGTCACGCGGATCGGTCGCGCCGTGGGTGCCGTCATCGCGAACTTCTTCCGCGGGCGGCTGCTCATCAGCCTGCTCAAGGGGCTCGTCATCTCGATCGGGCTGACGGCGCTGGGGGTGCCCCACGGTTTCCTGCTGGGGATGCTGGCCGGTTCTCTCTCGCTGATCCCCTTCGTGGGGCCGACGATCGGCTTCGTCGGGACCGAGCTCGTG
This sequence comes from Planctomycetota bacterium, assembly GCA_002862085.1. Lineage (GTDB taxonomy): Bacteria > Planctomycetota > UBA1135 > UBA1135 > Saltatorellus. Next base: position 34,323 of record PKCK01000074.1, read on the forward strand.
GCGCTCCAGCAGTTCGACGGCGTGGGACACGGGGGGCTCTGGACCCTCGGGCTCATAGGGGCGATCTTCGCCCTCGCCGAACTGCTCGAGGGCTACGTGCTCATCCCGAAAATCCTCGGGGATTCGCTGGGCCTGCATCCGGTCGTGATCCTCGTCGCCGTCTTCGTCGGCGGCGCGGCCCTCGGTCTGTTCGGGTTCCTCCTCGCGATCCCCCTCGCGGCGACGCTGATCATTCTCTTCCGCGAGCTCGTCATGCCAGCGCTGGCCGACTTCGCGGAGGAGGACAGCCACGTGGATCGGGACCCCGACCCGGCTGACGGCTGAGGGGGCCCTTTCGGGCGTGGCGGGGTCCAAATGGGCCCTGAATGGGCAAGAACCGGGGCCGAGCGCCCGTCGCCACCAGCCGGAGTGGGGGCCGCGCCGCTCGCCTGGCTCAGGAATCCGGGGCCACGCTTCGATCGGCCTCCTTCGATCTGTAGCTTCCAACGTCAGAGGGGGACGCGCGGCTCATCCGCGCGTCCGGTCAGGCGCCCCGCTCCCGATCGCCGGGGGGGGGCACCTCCACCGAAGACAAGACAGGCAGCGCACGGCGCAGCCGCCGATGACCATGCTCCAGATCTCGCAACACCGTAGCGGCCTCGTCGCCGCCTCACTTCTGATGGCCGCCCTGGCCTCCTGCGCTTCTCCCCAGGAGGTCCAGCAGACGCGCGCGCTCGCCAAGGACTACGAGCGCCAGGTCTACGACCTGCAGCGACAGCTCCAGGAATTCCGTGGTCGCTACGACGACCTGGAGACGCGGTACCAGCGCGAGCGCCGTTCGGACATGAGCGAGGGCACCATCGACGCGAGCTTCAGCCGTCGGATGGAGGACCTCGCGTCCATGATCGACGGGCTGGACGGTCCGATGCAGGACGTGCAACGCTTCGATGTCGAGGGCGGCTACGTCGTGATGATCCAGGATCGCGTGCTCTTCGACTCCGGCTCCGCCGAGCTGGGAGGAGACGGCAAGGAGGCTCTTGCCGCGCTGGCGCGGGAGATCAACCAGGCGCCGCACGGGAAGATCATCGTTCGCGGTCACACCGACTCGGATCCGGTGAAGAAGCCCGAGACGCGCGCCAAGTTCCCGAACGGGAACCTCCAGCTCTCCGCGGAGCGCGCGGTCTCCGTCGCCGCGTTCCTGATCCGCGAGCCGGGCGTCAGCGCCTCGGACGTCGTCGTGATGGGGTTCGGTCCCTGGAACCCGCTGCGAGCCAACGACAGCTCCGACTCGAAGCGACTCAACCGCCGCGTCGAGATCCTGATCTCGGACCCCGAATCCTGAGGGAGCACGCCGAGGGCTCGGGTCTTCCCGGGCGCTCCCGGCGACGATCGGGCAACATCGCGGCGTGGTCCTCTCATCGATCATCGTCGCGCAACGCGGCCAGGCGCTCGGCAACGGGCTCCTGGCCTCGATCTTTGCCGGTCTCGTCGCTGGTTGCGCTCCGAGCGGCTCGGGGACGTCGTCCGTCGTCGAGTGGCGCATCGCGGAGCTGGAAGCGCTCGCCTTCGTCCCCGAGGGCCTGACGCGGAAGGCCCTGACTCCGATCGACGCGGGTGCTTCCGAGGACCTGCTCGTCGATCGGTTCGAGGTGACCTGGGCGATGTGGGATCGCGCCCCGGGCGACGCTGCGTCGGCAGCGGTCGCGCCCTTCCGGCCGGACGCGGATGCCCCCGAAGCCCTGACGTCGCCGCTGGAGTGGCTGGAGGACGCGCCTGCTGTGGGGATGACGCTCTCCGAGGCCCGGGCCTTCGCGGCGTCTCGCTCGATGCGCATCCCGACCTTCGACGAATGGATGTACTGCGCTCTGGGCCAGCGCGGACGTCGCGCTCCGGCGGGCTCGCCGCAGCGCGGCTCGGCGAACACCTCCGAACTGGGCGTCGCGCGCGCGACGCCGGTGGGCGCGTTCGAGAGCGGCAGGACACCGGACCATGGGATCTACGACCTCCTGGGAAACGTCTGGGAGTGGATCGACGCTCCCCCCGATCCCTCCAGGGGCTGGTCGACGATCGACGTCGAGACCCGCCCCGAGGAGGCGGTGAGCCGCGCGGAAGCGTGGTGTCTGGGTGGGAGCTTCCTCACCCCGGAGCGCCCCATCTACACGGTGGGCCGCGTGTGCCTCGCGCTCGAGGTCTCCGCCGGCCACCGGGCGAGCGACCTGGGCCTTCGCTGCGTGACCGGCGCCGAGATCTACCTCCGTGGGCTCCCCTCGGAAGAGGCTCTCTCGAGCGACGAGCGGGAGCGAATCGCCCGGGTCGGTCAGCGCTGGGGTTCCCCGGCCGTTCGGTTGCTTGGTCGGCTGCAGCGCGAAGGTGTCGCGGGCGCCTGGATCGAGGCGCTGCTCGCCGGAGCCAGCAGGTGACCCGCGTCCAGCGAGGGCCACTGTCGTAACCTACTTCGCACTCCAGGGCCCGCCTCGACGGGGTCCCCCGAGCCTCCTCCCGCCCGTGGATTCGAATCCTCAAGACCCCGCGCGAGGCGACAAGCGCGCGCCCCGGCCGTCCCTCAGGGCTCCCTGGTCGGAGTTCCGGGAGGCCCTCGACGCAGCCGGGTTCCATCCGTCCCGCCGGCTGGGACAGAACTTCCTCCTGGACGACAACATGGCACGCGCCATCGCCCAGGACGCCGGAGTCGAGTCCGGGCGCTTCGTCCTCGAGGTCGGTCCCGGCTGCGGCTTCCTCTCGGTCCACCTCGCGGATCGCGGCGCGAAGCTGCTCTGCGCCGAGATCGACGCGCGGCTCGCGCCCATCGCTGCGCGCTTCCTCGAGCCCTTCCCGGATGCAGAGGTCGTCCTCGGCGACGTCCTCGCCTCGAAGAGCCGGATCGCGGCCCACGTGCTCGAGCGCTTGCCCGCGCACTCGGACTGGACGCTCTGCAGCAACCTTCCCTACTCGATCTCCGGGCCCTTCCTCGCGACGGTCGCGCAGCTCGAGCATCCCCCCGGGAGAACCTGCTGCCTCGTCCAGAAGGAGGTGGCGGAGCGCCTCGCCGCGGCGCCGGGCACCCCTGCTTGGGGGCCCCTGACGGCCTCCTTCCAGGAGGCCTTCGAGGTCACGTTGGGCCGCCTCGTACCGCCGCAGCTGTTCTGGCCGCGGCCGAAGGTGGACAGCGCGGTGTTCCTGGCGGAGCTGCGTCCAGATGTTGCGCCGGCGCCGATTCGGGGCGCCCGTATCGGCTTCTACCGCGACCTCCTGCAGCGGCGCCGCCAGGGGCTCCGCAGGGTTCTTGCGGACATGGTCGGGAAGGAGCGCTGCGCCTCTGCCATCGAGGCCCTCGGGCTCGATCCGCAGGTCCGCGCGGAGACCCTTGGCCTCGACGCGCTCCGAGCGCTCCACGCGGCGTCCGCAGGATGAGCAGGAGCGAGGCCGAAAGGCCCGCTCCAGGGACCTGTGGCGGTATCATGGGCCCGTGGCCTCCGACCCGGAATTCCGACGCGCCATCGAGGAGATCAAGCTCCGGGCGCCCATCGAGTCGATCGTCGGAGAGACGGTCGAACTCAAGCAGAAGGGGCGCGACCTGTGGGGGTGCTGCCCCTTCCACGAGGAGCGCACGCCGTCCTTCAAGGTCGACCCGTCGGCGGGAAGCTGGTACTGCTTCGGAGCTTGCCGCAAGGGAGGGGACGTCATCGCGTTCGTCCAGGAGCGGGGGAACATGACCTTCATGGACGCGCTGTCCCTGCTCTCCGCGCAGACAGGCGTCGAGCTTCCGCGCAAGAAGCCTCTTCGAACCCGTGAGAACGATCCGGGTCTCGCCGCGCTCGCGTTCGCCGAGCAGGTCTTCCGCGAGGAGCTCGGCCGTCCCGAAGGGCGCGAGGCTCGCGAGTACCTGGCGTCGAGGGGGTTCGATCAGAACGTGATCGATGCCTTCGGGCTCGGCTGGGCGCCGCGGTCTGGCCAGGCGCTCATCGACCGGGCGCGGCGCGCGGGGATCCGTGAAGACGCGCTCGTCGAGACCGGGCTCGCCCGTCGATCGGAGCGCGGTGGGGGACTGTACTCGTTCTTCCGCGGCCGGCTGATGATCCCGATCCGGACCGAGCGCGGGACCACGGTGGCGTTCGGTGGACGGGTCGTGGGGGACGCGGACGGCCCCAAGTACGTGAACACCGGAGAGACGACCTACTTCCACAAGGGCCGGCTCATCTACGCCCTCGATCGGGCCATCGACGCCGTCCGTCGCGGCGGCCATCTGGTGCTCGTGGAGGGCTACACCGACGTCATGGCCGCTCACGCGGCCGGGCTCCCACAGGTGGGAGCCGTTCTCGGTACGGCGACGACCGAATCGCACGCCGCTCTGGTGCGCCGCGCGGGCGCGCGCCGGATCAGCCTCGTGTTCGACGGGGACGAGGCGGGCCGGCGAGCCGCTTGGAGGGGTCTCGAGGGCCTGCTGCATCTCGACATGACCCTCGAGGTCGTCCCCATGCCCGAGGGCGAGGATCCAGCGGACATCCTCATGGGGGATGGCGGCGCCGAGGCCTTCAGCGCGCGCCTCGAGACGGCCCTCCCGTGGTTCGACTTCGTCGTGGAGACGGTCGAGGCGAAGCGACCCGAGGGAGCGCGATCGCTGGCCCTCGAGGTGGATCGCGCGCTCGAGCTGATCCGGCGGCTGCCGCGGCCCGTGGAGGTCGACGGGGCGGTGGTCGAGCTGGCCCGACGGCTCGACATTCCCGTCCAGACCCTGCGCGCCCAGTTCGACGGGCTCGGGCGCCGTCCCGGTGCCGCTCGTGCCGCTCGTCAAGGTGACCGACTGCCTGTTTCGCCAAGCGGTGATGCAGGCGTCGCGGACGATGCCTCCGTGAGCGGCTCGCAAAAACAGCAAAACGCTCCCTTGGAGGCGGGCGTTCGCACGGCCTACGGGAGTCTACTGGGGGCGGCATTCGAGGACGTGACGTTGGTTCCGAGGCTGAGGCCGTGGATCGATCGCTGTCCCGCGCCCGA
>PKCK01000048.1 GCA_002862085.1 Planctomycetota bacterium
ACGGAAACCGTTTCCACCCCGCTCGACACCCGTCCGATTTGCCATTTGCGAGTTCGTAGCTATCTTTCGGCGCTCCGAAGGCGACACGACAAGGGCAACCCAGGCGCGAGCCTGGTACGCAAAGCCACGGGCCCCTCGCGGGCAGCCGAGCTACCGAAAGTCACCTCTCGATCAACGTCGAGTCCGTCGTCCGAGGAGCGCCGCGGAACCCTCACGGGTTCTCGCCTCGGATGGAAGGACTGTTGGTCGGAGGGAACGTTTCGTTCCTCACCTGCCCTCCGGCCTGGGTCCGGCCACGGCCGGGCCCGGGCTGGCCTTCTCCCGCCGAGGCGAGCTCGTGTCTTCCGCGAACCATCGGAAGACCCCCATGCAACGCTCCCTCGTCAACCAGGCTTCGAAGCCCTGCGCGTGCCCCAGCACGCCCCGGCTCCGCGGTCCGCATGGGCCCCGATTCGATCACGGCGCGAGCACGGTCCGAGCGCTCCACTCCGGTGGCGCCGCGTCCGGCCCGCTCCGTTCCCTCCCGAAGAGTCCTCCCCATGCGGCGGCTCCGGGAATCATGAAGGCGCCCGCGCTCTGTCACCGCCTCGGCGGAGACGTGCTCGGGTCGGGCCGCGCGCCGTTGGGGAACGTCGCGCGACCCAGAAGGAGGACGGACGTTCGTGTCGCCATGGGGATGGTGTACACGGGGTCCACTGACAAGGAGCCGTGCGCTCCGGGCGGGATGGGGACCCCGCCCGGTATCCCGCACCTCGGTTCAGCGACTTCGGTTGCTTACGGGATCGCAAGGGGGTCGAACGCCTAGCGTTCGATTGACGATTCAGGCGTCGCCTCTCGAGGCGTCGCGCCGAGCTTCCTTGGGGGGGCCCGGGCTCAGGCCCGGGTCTCCTTCTTTTGTGCCGGGCTTCGCGTGCGCTCTAGAGCGCCGTCTCGACACCGACGCGGAAGCGGTCCTGCATACGCTCGATCAAGCGCGTGTGGATCTTGCAGACCCGGGACTCCGAGAGTCCCGTGAGCTCGCCGATCTCACGCATCGGGAGCTCCTCCCAGTACTTGAGGTAGACGATGCGGCGCTCTTGATCGGTCATCCGCTGCCCCACGAGCTTGAGCATCTCATCGCGCGAGAGGCTCTCGCCGGGGACCTCGGCGTCCCGGTCGGGGACCACGTCGAGCGCGCTCACGGACGAGCCGTCCTCGCCCACGACCTCGGTCGAGGTCGCGCTCCCCGAGGTTCCGGGCAGTCCTGTCCCGAAGGTCTGCTGGTAGACGTCCATGGCGAGCCCCATGGAGCTCGCGATCTCACCGTCGCTCGGCTCCCGCCCCAGTTCGGTGCGCAGGCGCTCGAGCGTCCGCTTCTGCTGCTCGATCTTGTGGCGCCAGGGGCGAGGGAGCCAGTCCTGCGAGCGGAGCTCGTCGAGGAGCGCGCCCTTCACACGGAGCTCGCAGTAGGACTCGAAGCGCACGCCGCGCTCGGGGTCGAACCCGTGGATCGCGCTGATGAGGCCCACGTTGGCCGCCGTGGAGAGGTCACCTCGGTCCACGGTGCGCGGGAGGCGCGTCGCGAAGCGTCGGATGATCTGGCCCACGAGCGGCTGGTACGCCACCACGAGGTCGTTGCGCGCGTCGTCGCAAGGGTCCTCGCGGAAGCGCGCCCACAGCGCACTGTTCGACCCGGCGCCGCGCTTGGCGGCGTCGTGATCGGTGCTCGGCTGCTCGGGCCCCCCCCCCGGGGGGCCGGCGCCGTTGTTGACGGAGTCGGGCTCCAAGATCTGTCGGTGCGGTGCCTGCGGCAGGGTCCGAAGCGCGCCGCCACGATCGGCCGGCTCCCCGCCGGACTCACGCGCGCCGCGCTGTGCGGTCGAACCCCGCAGCGTGGTGCGTGCCGGTGCGGGCCCTCCGCCCACCTCGGCACGACCTCTCTGTACCGATCCGCGCGACCGACGATCAACCGTTCCTCGTCATGGAGCGCGAATCCGCGCGCGCCGACGCGCTCTGGTCGAAACACGAACCGGCGACAATCGCGATCTGAACGCCGTGTACGGGGGTTTTGGCGGTTCGGAGGCTCCGGGCACCGGCCCGCGAATTTTAAACCAGAAAACTGCCTCCAAAACGCCCTCGTGAACGCCGGGACGCCCGCGGAGAGAGGTTCGTGGGCCCCCGCTCGACGCGACTCGGACCTAGGAGTGCGCCTCGTGGGCTCCCTCGTCGGGAGCGAAACCGAGCCGCTCCATGACTCGCCCCTCGGCGGCGCGCATCGAGGAACGGGCCGACTCGTCGTGGTCGTCGAGCCCGCAGAGGTGCAGGGCGCCGTGGACCACGTAGAGCAGGAGCTCTCGCTCCAGCTGCACACCTCGCAGCGTCGCCTCGGTCCTGGCCCGCTCCAGACTCACGTAGAGCTCGCCGTCGGGTCCCGCCGCCTCGACGAGGTCGGTGTCCCGCAGGTCGAAGGTGATCACGTCGGTCTCGGTCGGGTCGGCCAGGTACGTCCCGTGCATCTCGGCGAGCTCCGCGGCGGAGACGAACACCACGTCCAGCTGGAGAGCGTCCACGCCCCGATCCTTCGCCGCCGCCGCGACGGCTTCGGCGACGCGCGCGTCGGAGAGGGGCGGCTCACCGCCGTTCCCCAGCGCAGCCTCCGACCAGGAAACGACGCCCCCCGCCTCCTCGTCGGTCACGACGTGCGGTCCGACTCGCGGGCCGCGGGAGCGGACTCACCGGACTCGCCCTTCTCGTAGGCCCGGACGATCTTGGAGACGAGCTGGTGACGGACCACGTCGGACGAGTCGAACTCGATCGCGCCGACGCCATCGAACCCGCGCAGCCGGCGCACCGCGTCCATCAGGCCGCTGCGCTGGCCGCGCCCCAAATCGTTCTGGCTGGGATCCCCGGTCACCACCATGCAGGACCCCTCCCCCAGGCGGGTGAGGAACATCTTCATCTGGCTGGTGGTCGTGTTCTGGCCCTCGTCCAGGATGACGAACGCGTTGGAGAGCGTCCGGCCGCGCATGTACGCCAGCGGCGCGATCTCGATCACGCCGGCCTCCTCGAGACGCGCGAGGTCCTCGGGTTCGATCATGTCGCGGAGCGCGTCGTAGATCGGCCGGAGGTAGGGGTTGAGCTTCTGCTGCAGGTCGCCGGGCAGGAAGCCGAGGTGCTCGCCGGCCTCGACCACGGGGCGGGTCACGATGATGCGCCTCACCCGGCCTTTGCGGAGCCGCTGGACCGCGGCGGCCACCGCGAGATACGTCTTGCCCGTGCCCGCCGCACCGAGGCCGAAGACGAGATCATGGCGTTCGATGGCCTCGGCGTAGCGCCGCTGGTTCTCGCTGCGTGGCTCCACGGCTCGGGGTCGGAACCGGACGACCGCGGGTCGGTCTCCGCGCCACTGAGGAGCGCTGCTCGTGGACCCTCGGCCGCCGGCGCTGCTCGCCTCGCCGGCGCTCGGACCGACCTTGCGCGCGGTCGTCGGCGTGTCGGGCGCCTTGTCGAGCAGGATCGCCTCGATCTCTCGCACGCCGAGATCACGGCCCTTGCGAGCTTTCCCGAGCAGGTGCTCGATCCGGCGCGAGGCCTCCTGGACGCCGTCGTCGGGCCCCTTGAGCCGCAGGTTGCCCGCGCGCGCGAAGATCTCGATGTCGAGGTCCTGGCGCAGGAGCTTCGCGTAGCGGTCGTAGGGGCCGAGCACGAGAATCGCCTCCTCGTGGGAGCGGAGCGGGATCGTGTGTTCGCCTTGCAACGGTCGGAGAGTCGGTCGGGTCGTTTGACGGCGGGGGATCATGCTCCCCAGCGATAGAGGAGCGGGCCGACGAACGCGGCGAGCGGCGCCGCGAAGAGGAAGCTGTCGACGAGGTCGAGCATGCCACCGGACGGGCCGAAGGTGGTGCCCGAATCCTTGACGCCGGCACGCCGCTTCAGGGAGCTCTCGTAGAGGTCTCCCGCCTGGGCGGTCATATTGACGCCTGCGCCGAAGAGCACACCGGAGAACCACCCGAGACGCGGCTCTCCGAGGAGGCCGAGATGCGTGAGCAGCACGGCCACGAGGACCCCGGCGATGAGCGACGCGAGGCAGCCCTCCGTCGTCTTGCCCGGGGAGAGCCGGGGAAACGGATGCGTCCGCCCGAGCAGGTTCCCGAAGTAGTAGCCCGCGATGTCTCCGACCTTCGCGAGTCCGACGAACGACGCCAGCGCCGCCGTACCACCGCCGATCCGCAGGGGATAGAGGAAGAGGAGCGGGAGTGCCACGACGGGCAGGATGACGAGCGCTGGCAGCGCGGCGGAGGGCCGCTCGCCTCCCTGACCGGGCGCCGAGGCGACGAGCGCCGCGACCGCGAGTCCCGCCGCCGCGGCGACGAGGAGCCCGACCGCGTCGACGCCGCGATTCATCATCAGCCCGGCGGTCACGAGGCTGCCCGCCATCGCGGCCGGCGCGCAGGCTGCGGTCGGGAAGAGCGCCATTCGCCGAACCTCGAAGACCCCCCAACCGGTGATCACGAGACCGAGGCCGAGGGTCAGCTCATCCCCGAACGGGAACGACGACGCGTAGAGGACCATCGCCACCGCCGCGGCGAGACTCCCGCCGACCTTGGTCCGGCGCAGGATCTTGGAGGCGCGGCTCGGCTGGTCCGGCGCGGGCTCTCCCCCGGAGCCGCTCACGTGCCCGTGGCCTCGGTGGTGAGCCGCTGCTGCCCCACCGCGGCTCCGTCACCCCGGAGCAGGCCGCCGAACTTTCGTTTGCGGCCGGCGAAGGCCTTGATCGCCCCGAGGAGCTGCGGACGACGGAACTCGGGCCAGCACTCCTCCGTGACGTAGAGCTCCGCGTAGCTCGCCTGCCAGAGCAGGAAGTTCGAGAGACGCATCTCTCCCGCCGTCCGTATCAGGAGATCCGGATCGGGGGTCTCGGAGTCGTAGAGGTATCCGCGCAGGGTCTCGTCGTCGATGTCCTCCGCGCCCACTCGGCCCGCGGCCACGTCCCTGGCGAGCGCCCGAGCCGCGTCGGCCATCTCGGTGCGCCCGCCGTAGCTGAGGGCGAGGCGCAGAACCATGCCGTCGTTGCCGGCCGTCAACGCGATCGTCTCCTCGAGAGTCGTCCGCGCGAAACGAGGGAGATCCTCCAGCCGTCCGATCGCTTTCAGACGGATCCGGTTCTCCATCAGCGTCTCCCGTTCCCGCCTGAGGTAGAGACGCAGAAGCCTCATCAGGGTCGAGACCTCGAAGTCGGGACGCTTCCAGTTCTCGCGGCTGAAGGCGTAGAGGGTCAGACTGCGCACGCCGAGCTCGGCGGCGGCCGTCGTCACGTCGCGCACGCTGTTCGTGCCCTCCTTGTGGCCGCGAACGCGGAGCCAGCCGCGGGACTCCGCCCAGCGACCGTTGCCGTCCATGATGATGGCGATGTGGTCGGGGAAGGGCCCTGAGAGCGACTCTAGGAAGGCCCTCGCCTCGGCCTGGCTCGCCGCGCTCATCGCGCAGCGCCCACCGGCGCGTCGCCGGCGGCCTCCTCGATCCAGCCGTCCTCGAAGATCGAACTGCGCTGAATGACCGCGTCACGCTCTGCGCTCACCGAGAGCATGCAGATCGGGACGCCGACGATCTCCTCGACGCGCTCGACGTAGGCGCGGGCCGTGTCGGGCAGCTCCTCCAGGGACCGCGCGCCGGAGATGTCCTCGGTCCAGCCCGACAGCGTCTCCACCTCGGTCTCGACCTCGTCGATCGTGGAGAGGTGGGCCGGGTAGTCCTCGAAGCGCTCGCCGTTCACGCGGTAACCGGTCACGACGTCGATGTCCCCGAGCCCGGAGAGGACGTCGAGCTTGGTCATGATCCAGCTGGCGGCCCCCGCCAGCTCGAGTCCGTAGCGCACCTGAACGGCGTCGAAGTTCCCCGCGCGCCGCGGCCGGCCCGTGGTCGTGCCGTACTCGTGGCCAGCATCGCGCAAGCGCTTGGCCGCCTCGCCGTCGAGCTCGCTGGGGAAGGGTCCCTCCCCCACGCGCGTGCAGTACGCCTTCGCGATCCCCACGGCGTGACCGATCATCCGCGGCGGGACGCCGGCGCCGGAGGGGATGCCGCCCGGACCGGTGTTGGACGACGTCACGTAGGGGTAGGTGCCATGATCGATGTCGAGCATGATCCCCTGCGCGCCCTCGAAGAGGATCCGTTTGTCCGCGCGCTCCGCGGCGCGCAGCTCGGCCCCGGTGTCACCGACGAAGGGCCGAAGCCGCTCGCCGAGGGCGGCGTAGCGCTCGACGAGCTCGTCGGTGGGGAGCGGCGGCTCCTCGTGGACCCGCGCGATCAGCGCGTTCTTCTCGGCGAGGTTCGCGCGAAGGCGACCTCCACATCGCTCGGGGTCGAGGAGATCGGCGATCCTCAGGCCGGTGCGGGCGGCCTTGTCACCGTAGGCGGGACCGATGCCCCGTCCAGTCGTGCCGATCCGACCCGAACCCTTCCAACGCTCGTTGAGGCCGTCGATGCGCTTGTGCTGCTCGAAGATGACGTGGGCGTTCGCCGCGATCCGCAGGCGCGCGGGGTTCACGTCGACGCCGCGCTCCCGCAGGCCATCGATCTCGCCCAGCAGGGTCACCGGGTCGATCGCCACGCCGGCGCCGATCACGTTGACCTTGCCCGGATGCAGGATCCCGGAGGGGATCAGGTGCAGGACCCACTTCTCGCCGTCGACGACGACCGTGTGACCCGCGTTGGCCCCTCCCTGGTAGCGGACCACCACATCGACGCGGTCGCTGAGGAGGTCGATGATCTTCCCCTTTCCCTCGTCGCCCCATTGGGCACCGAAGACGCTGAGTGAAGGCATGGGGTCTTGGTCGTACGCGGCGTACGCGCTCGGTGGGCTGAATCCTGGAGGAAGGGGCTCGCGGCTCGTCGGCTCCGTACGAGACCGACCCGGGAACCTTTGCGGCGCCGATCATAGCGGCGCCGCACTCCGCGCTCGACGGCAGAGCCCGTTCCTCAGGCGTCCGGCGCGCTCTCCTCGGACTCCCCGGCGGCTCCGTGGCCCCCGCCGCCCGGGGTCCGCAGCTCGAACTCCGAGCCGGCGTCGAGGTCGAGCGTCGCCTTGGGGTCGACCGGCCCGTCGACCAGCGCCCCTGCAGGGCGCACGAACGCCTCGGAGGGCGCTCCTGCTCCGCCCCCGGCGAGGCCGTAGGGGCCACGAGAGGCCCGCTCACTCATCCACGAGAGCCTCACGTCGGTCTCGAAGCGCAGGCGCCGCGTCAGGCCGTCGCCGCCCGGTCTCGCGCCCGCGCCGCCGCTCCCGCGTCGAACCGTCTGACGGAGCACGCGCACCGGCAACTCCGCCTCCAGGGCCTCGACCGGCGTGTTCCGGGTGTTGGTCATGTGGGTCTGAAGCGCGTGCGCCCCCGCTCTACGCGGGCCTGCTCCCGCGCCGCCGCCGTGGGTCTCGTAGTGCGTGAACGCCGCACCCCCGGAGCGCACGCCGCCGAACGAGAGGTTCGACATCGTGCCTGCGCTCGCCGCGGGGAGCTCGCCGGGAAGGATGCCGGCGAGAGCGCCGAGCACCACGTCGGTGAGGCGCTGGCTGGTCTCGACGTTACCGGCCGCGACAGGCGCGGGATAAGCCGCGTCGCAGAGGCTGCCTGGCCGCGTGAGGACCTCGACGTGCTCCAGCACGCCGGCGTTCGTTGGCGTCCCGGCCGGGAGCAGGAGCCTCAAGCCGTAGAAGACCGCGGAGACCGTGACCGCCCGCGTCGTGTTGACCGGCGCCCCGTCCATCGCCTGATCGACCGTGCCTCGGAAGTCGAAGACGAGGCGGCCGTCCTGGCTCCGGATCTCGAGATCGATCGGGAGCGGCGCGCCCCGCCCGTCGGCCCCCCCTTCGACGTGATCGGTGAAGTGCCAGGTCCCCGTCGGCAGCTCCGCGAGACGGCGGCGGGTGACCTCCGCGGTCCATCGAACGAGGTCGCGCCCGCGCGCCTCGAGGTGACTCGCCCCGCTGCACCTGCAGAGATCCTGCAGGCGCTCCACGCCGACCTTCGCAGCGGCGATCTGGGCGAAGAGGTCAGCGCGCCGCTCCCCGGGCACGCGAACGTTCGCGAGGAAGAGGGCGAGGAGGTCGTCGTCCACGCGTCCCTCGCGGACGATGCGCACGGGGGGCAATCTGAGTCCCTCACCGTGCACGTCGCGGGCGGGCGCCATGGAGCCGGGGAAGGCCCCGCCGACGTCCGCGTGATGAGCCCGTGAGACCACGTGGAACGAGGGGCGCCGAGCGCCGGGCTCCTCGGGGTCGAAGACCGGCGCGACCGCGGTGATGTCCGGGAGATGAGTGCCGCCACCGAACGGGTCGTTCTGGAACGCCACGTCACCTGGCCGCAGTGCGTGGGTGGAGAGGATCGCCTCGACCGACAGCGGGGTGGCGCCGAGGTGCACCGGCAGATGCGCCGCCTGGGCGACGAGCTCCCCATCCGGCCCGAACACCGCGCAGGAGAAGTCGAGCCGCTCCTTGACGTTCGCCGAGAAGGCAGAGCGCTGGAGCGCCACGCCCATCTCCTCGGCCACGGCCGCGAAGAGGTGCTGGTGGATCTCGACCGCCAGTGGGTCGAAACCGCGCGTCCCCGGCTCCTCCGTCACCGGGTCCTCACTCGTCCTCGGGCTTGTCGAGGACCTGGAGCGGCGCGTTGTCGAGCACCTCCCAGGGAACGAGCGGCACGATCTCGATATCGTCCTCGACCTCGCGTCGCCAGACGATGGAACGGACGACCCGCACCAGGTGCTCTCCGGAGCGGAAGAACTTCTCCCGCTCGGTCCGCGACTCGAACTCCATCTCGTCGGCGGTCTCCGCCCGGGTCGAGATGCGCGCTGCGAGCACGATCTCGAAGACATCGCTGTCCACGCGGAGCAGATCGCGCACGGTGGTCTTCTCCTCCTCGTCGAGGTCCTGGAACTCGAAGAGCTCCTCGAGCTCGTCGAGGCTGTCGAAGATCTTCGTGGGCAGGATCTCCTCGCCGAACTCGTCGAGCATCGGCTCGGCCTCCTCGGGCCCGAGCCCGTCCTCGCTCTCTTCCTCCTCGAGGGGCTCCTCGTCCTCGTTGCGGTACTCCTTGATCTCGTCCCAGAGGCGGAAGTCGATCTGCCGGTCGTCGATGAGACCCGCGAGGACCGCGAGGGGCGCGGTGTTCATGTTGACCGTCCACCCACCGGTCGCGGACGGCCGGCCGCTGTTGGCTTCCTCGGGGCCAACCGCCGGCGCCGTGTAGATCGTCAGGAACGCTTCGATGCCGTGGATCCGCTCGTCGTCCTCCCCGAAGAAGTCCATGAACATGTGGTCCTCGAAGGGCTCCAGGAGTCGGAACTCCCGGAACGTCAGGGGGAGCACCTGGTCGTCGAGCTCCTCGTCGCCGTTCAGGAACGTCGCGCGCGGGATGTCGGCGACGGTCCGGCGATCCTGCATGTACTCCTGCATCGCCGTGGCGACCTCCTCCGCCTCCGTGCTCGTGAGGTCGAAGTCGGTCTCCTCCCGGAAGTTGTCGAGGATCCGGACGACGCGGTTGTACGCCTCCTCCGCGACCTCCTCGTCCGGGTTGATCATGTTGAGGACGTTGTACTTGCTGTTCTCGTCCCGGACGAAGATGCGGACCTGGATGTCCCCGAAGTTCGTCGACTGCGGCGCGAACCAGGAATCCATCATGCTGTCGACGGTTTCGGGGTTGCGCGCAAGCTCGCCGGCCTCGCCCGCCCCGACCGGCGGAGCCTCGGGCGTGGCGGCGTCACCTCCGGGCCCGCCCGCAGCGCCCTCCTCGTCGCTCTGGGCGGCGCGCGCGTCCTCGGCGAGGTCCTCGTAGACCTGGAGCATCACCGATTGCAGCGCGAGGTCCATGGTGCTGCGCGTGATCTCGTTGCGCGTGACCCTCGCGTCGGTCTGCGTGACCGTATGGACCTGGTACACGATCGCCAGCAGCACGATCAGCACCAGGAACGCCATCAGGAGGGCGGCGCCGCGCAGCTCTTCGGCGGCGCGCAGGGGGGCTCGGCGGAGGATCCTCACGCCAGCAGGATACGCCGCCGGGTGCCCCGTCTTCCCGGCTGCGGGCAGGAAGCGACGCGGCGAGACAGTGAGGCCCCCCTGCCCCCGCGCTCCGGGCCGCGCTCGGGCCGGAGGGAGGCTCGACGCCCGCGCCCTACTCCTCGTAGGGCGAGTTGAAGTCAGCGCCTTCGAGGATCCGGGGCCTGATGAAGAAGAGGACGTTGGTGATCTCCTTGCTCTCCACGGTGCTCTTGAAGAGCTTGCCGAGGATCGGGATGTCCCCCATCAGCGGCACCTTCGACTCACGCTCCACCTTACGCTCGGAGATCAAACCGCCCAGGATCACCGCCTGGCCGGGCTCGAGGCGCACGATGGTCCGGGCGTTCCGCTTGGATATCTCGGGCACGGTGATCGTCGTCCCCGCCGCCACGAAGCTCACGGAGCTACCCCCGGACTGGCTGGCCTCGATGTCGATGTTGAGCGTCACGGTGTTGCGCCCGACGACCCGCGGAATGACGTACATCTGCACTCCGATGTCCTGGTAGTCCAGGGTCGTCGTCGGCACGCCCGCGGCGTTCACCTGCGTCACCCTGTAGAAGGGGATGCGGGTGATGTTGACGATGTCCGCGCGCGCGCCCTCGCGCACGGCGACCTTCGGCCTCGAGATGATCTGGACGTTCTCGAAGCTGGCGACCGCCTCCAGTACTGCGTTGAAGGTCACGCCGTCGAAGACCGCGCCGAGCCCGAAGAGCGCCTCCGCGGCGTCCACGGAGTTCGGGAAGTTGTAGCCGACGCCGTTGACGAAGGTCCCCGGGTTCGAGACGTCGAAGATGGGCGTGTTCTGGTCGACCGGCCCGACGCCCAGGTCGAGGGACTCGAAGGTCCGCACCTCGACGATCTTCGCCTCGATCTCGATCTGCCGGACGTCCGCCGCGAAGATGTCGAGGAAATGCTCGACCTCGAGGAGCTGCTGCGCGTTGGCGGTGACGAAGAGCACGTCGGAGATGGCCACCGAGCTGGGCGCGGCGAGACCTGCAGTCCGAGGGTTCGCGTAGGACTCGACCGAGAACTCGGGGCGGAAGTCGAGCAGCACGGTGCCCGAGGGCTGCGGGCCGGCCTCGCCGAACGCGCCGTCCTGGACCGCGGCGTGGATCGGGAACGTCGCGTAGCTCTGGAGGAAGTCGAACACCATCTTCCCCGAGCCCTTGGGGAAGGTGTACGGCTTCATGATGAGCCGCTCGGTCTCCCCCTCACGTAGCGGGTACCAGATGATGTTCTGGCCGAACTCGAGGTACGGGTTGATCGGCGGGTCGTCGGGAACGGTCGCGGCGGCCACGAGATCCGAGAACTCGTCGAGATCGTCCGGCTCCTCCGCAACGGGCCCCGGAACATCGGCGTACTCGCCGGCCACGCGGTCGAAGGTGTTGCCGCTGGGATCGTCGAACTCCGCGGGGGTCGATCCGACCGGCTCACCGCGAGCGATCAGGTCTTCGAAGACGGTCCTCGCCTTCTCGTCCTGCACCTCCGGCGCGGAGTCGAGCAGCGTGCAGGAGGTCGCCAAGCACGCCAGGACGAGCATGGGGTGGCGAACCAGGATGATGCGAGGAGGGGCCAAAATGGGCGTGCGCAGCGCCTGCTGCCGGAACTGAGGACCGCGGGGGGGGGGGCAGATCCATCGCCGGGCGACGAGCTCCCTGGGTCTCACGACCCATCGCCGATCAGAGCTGGCGCTTGACCGCGTCCGTGATGTCGGTGACCGCCTTCTTGTCGCGGCGACGGATCTCCTTCCAGACGCTGCAGTGACCGTTGGCGGAACGAACCGACTCGCAGGCCGTGAGCACGCGGGCCCGAGCCTTCGTCATGAGGGTGATGCCCTTGGACGAGTTCGGATCGATCTTCTCCTTCTGGATCTGTTGGTACTCGGACGTCGCGGCGACGAGCGAGGTGTAATCCACGACCGCGGGGCTCGTGAGCTGGCGGGGCTGGTCGAGACCGCAGATGTTGTCGGACTTGTTGACCACGTACGGCGTTCCCCGCCCGTCGTCGACGACAGGGGCGGGCGCCGAGGCGGGCGCATCCAGCGAGAGCGAGAGCCCGGCGGGCGCCGAGAAGAACCCGAGGGCGAGGATGACGATGAAGTGGAACACGACGGAATCAGGGCCGGAGCCCTACAGGCCTCCACGCGGGGTCAGGGCAGGAAGGGCGCGCGAAAAGCGGGCGCAGAGGCTGGCATGAAGTTTTCGTTATAGGGCTCTTCGGTCGACGATCCCCGGAGCGTTCGGGATTCCCGTGTGAATCCTCCGCAATGTGGCAGCGGATCGGCCGGAACCCGCTGATGCCTGCGGGAGGCGCCCCTCGCAAGCCTGATCCGACCAGCAGTACAGGCACTCCGTCTCTCGAGGGAGTCGATCCTGCTCGTCGCGCTGTGCGCTCCCGGTCGCCGAGGGCTCCGCTCCCCCGGCGTGAGCCGGAGGAACGGGGGCCTCACCGAGGCGGCGAATCCAGCCGCCGCATTGCGACTTCGATCAATCGCGCGAGCGCTCCGGACGGCGGCGGCGGCGACGCGGGCGATCCCCGCCTTCGTCGTCACCGTCGCGACCGCGGCCCTCGCCGTCACGGTCACCGTCGCGCTTGCGCTCGCTGCGCTCGCCGTCGCGGTCACCGCGATCGCGGCGGCGACGCGGGCGCTCCTCGCGGCCGTCGCCGTCGCGTCCACGGCGGCGCGGACGTTCGCCGTCGCCGCTCTCCTTCGACTCGCCGTCGCCGGCGCCCTCGATGGTGGCCTTGTGAGAGACCTTGATCTTGCCGCGGTCATCCACGGCGATGATCTCGACCTCGAGTTCGTCACTGACGTTCACGACGTCGGTCACCGATTCGATGAAGCCCTCGCCCAGCTCGGAGATGTGGCACAGGGCCTCGACGCCGGGGAGGATCTCGATGAACGCGCCGAAGTCGCGGACGCTACGAACCGTCCCGGTGTAGCGGGAGCCGACCTCGGGGGTCTCCATCGTGGCGGAGATCGCGTCGCGGCACTTCTTCACCTTCTCGGCGTCGGTGCCGTAGATCTGCACGTTGCCCTCGTCGTCGACGATGGAGATGCGGACCTCGTAGTCGGCCTGCATGGCGCGGATGTTCTTGCCACCCGGGCCGATCAGGAAACCGATGCGATCCGACGGGATCTTGATGGTCTCCATCCGCGGGGCGTAGCGCGACACCTCCTCGGAGGGCGCGGGGACCGCCTCGAGCATCTTGCGCAGGATGTGGATCCGGCCCTGACGGGCCTGCTCCAGCGCGCGCTCGAGGAGCTCGCGGGTGACGCCCTTGACCTTGATGTCCATCTGCAGCGCGGTGATGCCCACGCCGGAGCCCGCGACCTTGAAGTCCATGTCGCCGCAGTGGTCCTCGGAGCCGAGGATGTCGGAGAGGACCGCCTGCTGGCCGTCCTCGTCGACGAGTCCCATGGCGATGCCCGCGACGGGCTGCGAGAGCGGAACGCCCGCGAGCATCATCGAGAGGCAGCCGCCGCAGACGCTGGCCATCGACGAGGAGCCGTTGGACTCGGTGATGTCGGAGACGACGCGGATGGTGTACGGGAAGCCCTCCTTCGCCGGCATCACCGACATCAAGGAGCGCTCTGCGAGCATGCCGTGGCCGATCTCGCGGCGCCCCGGCCCCATGATCCGGCGGGTCTCCCCCACCGAGTAGGCCGGGAAGTTGTAGTGGAGGTAGAAGTTCTTTTTGTACTCCTCCTCGACCCCGTCGATGATCTGCTCGTCGTCAGGCGTGCCGAGCGTCGTGCTGACCAGCGCCTGGGTCTCGCCGCGGGTGAACAGCACGGAGCCGTGCTGACGCGGGTTGAAGTTCGGGGCGATCGTGATCTCGCGGATGTCGTCCCACTTGCGCCCGTCGATGCGGGTGCCGGAGAGGATCGCCGCGCGCTCGACCTTCTTCTTGAGGTCGCCGAAGAAGTCCTTGATGCCCTTGGTGAGGCCGGGGAGCTCCTCCTCGGAGGCACCCGCGGTGAGCTCCTCGAGCATCTTGGCGCGGACCGCGCTCGCGGCGGCGCCGCGCTCGTGCTTGCCTTCGACCTTCATGGCGTCGGCGAGGTCGTCCTGGTACTGGAAGACCTTGGCGCGGAGCTCCTGGTCGACCTCGGGCGGCGCGACCTCGATCATCGGCTTCGCGCAGCGCTCGACGAGCTCGTTCGAGAGATCGACGATCTGGAGGATGGTCTCGTGGGCCTCGGTGAGCGCGTCGATCATCTCCGACTCGGTGAGCTCCTGGGCGGAGGACTCGACCATGCAGAGGCCGTTCTCGTGACCGGAGACCACGAGATCGAGGCGGCTCTCGCCGCGGCGCTGCGCGTCGGAGGGGAAGGCGACGAGCTTGCCGTCGACGTGGGCCATCCGGACCGCCCCGAGGGTGGTCTCGAAGGGCATGCCAGCGATGCGGATCGCGGTGAACGCCGCGATCATGGCGAGCACGTCGGGGTTGTTCTCCCCGTCGTACTGCATGACCGTGGTCATCACCTGGACCTCGGCCTTGAAGCCCTCGGCGAACATGGGCCGGATCGAGCGGTCGATCAGGCGCATGGTCAGGATCTCCTTGGTGGTCGGACGACCTTCGCGCTTGAAGAAGCCGCCGGGGATCTTCCCGGCCGCCTCGGTCTTCTCGCGGTAGTCGCAGACCAGGGGGAAGAAGTCGATGTCCTCGCGGGCCTTGCCCGCGGTGACGGCGGCGAAGCACTTCGTGTCGCCGAGCGTCGCGATGACGGCGCCGCCGGCCTGGCGGGCCACCTGGCCCGTCTCGAGGGTGATCTTCTTGCCGGCGATGGTCGCTTCGACCCGTGTCGGTTTCATGGTCATGGGGTTTGTCTTTACGTCTGCTGTCTAAGGGGTGTTGTTCGTCTGTCCGGCGCCCCGGGGCGGAACGGCGAGCGTGTCAGCCACGCTCTGGCCGCTCGTGCGAGGCGGACGGGCCGCCTGAGGCGCGGTCGGGCCCAGGTGCGGCCCGGAGGGTCGGCGCTTCGATCGCCGAGGAATGAGCAGCACCCTGGTGCGGTCGCGATGGGCGCCGTTCCAGGGTGCGCACGGTCAGCCGCGGCCCGCGCTCACGCGCAGGTCTCGGCGGGACGCCGCGGACCAGGTCCGCGACGACATGGTGGATCGTTCTCGTCTGTTCGTCTGCAAAAGTGGTCGACGGGCGTCCGCGCTGCGGGCGACCGCGAGCCTTGGATGGATCGCGAGCGGATCAGCGGCGAAGGCCGAGTCGCGCGATGAGGTTGGCGTAGCGCTCGGGCGAGCGGCTCCGCAGGTAGCGCAGGAGCTTCGTACGACGGCCGACCTTCATGAGAAGGCCGCGTCGCGACGTGAAGTCCTTGCGGTGCACCTTCAGGTGCTCGGTGAGGCTCTTGATGTCGTCCGTGAGGAGGGCGATCTGAACCTCGGGGGAACCGGTGTCGCCCTCTTCGCGGGCGAACTCCTGGATGATCTCGGCCTTGCGGGCGGAGAGAATGGCCATCGTTTCGTGTTGTCGGTCGATCCGGCCAGGAGCCTGAGCGGGACACGACCCTCGGACCGAGCATCCGGGACGCTGCGGCGAGAGGGGTCGGGATTCGCTTCCACTCCCACGCGCGACGACGGAGTGGACGGCCAGGGCCGGGGGACTTGCCCCGGTGGCAGAGGGGGTCGGCGAGAGGGTAGGGCCTCTCTGCCGGCCGACGACCGCCGGTCCGGGGTGCGATGCGATCTGGGCGTCGCGCGGGGCGGGATCCTACAGGCCACCGCCGCCGTCGACGGCCGAAGACCCGGAAAAGCTCCCCTCGCCGCCCCCGTCGAGGTCAGAAGCCCCGTCCGTGGCCCGGGGCGGCATCTTGGCGAAGAGCTCCTGGAAGATCTGGCTGCAGGCGAACTCCATGGCCCGCCGCCCCGAGTCGTCCAGGCCGCCGACGCCGGAGGCGTCGATCATCTTGCTCAGCCTCCCCGCCCACAGGGGCGGGCCGAAGGGGTCCGCCGGGTCGACCATCCGGGCCTCGACCATGACGTCGAGGCGCCGGCGGGTCCCCCAGAGGCTGCTGTCCCAGGCGTGGACGGTGAGCTCGAGGACGGCGTCCTCCCCGAGGTCTCCAGCCGCGTAGCTGGCCTCGAGGACGTTCCCCTCGATCGCGCCGACGTCCGCCACCGACGCGGCGGCTGCGTCCACGCTCGCGTCCACGAGAGACAGCGCGAGGGGGCTGTAGCGGCGACGCGTCAGGCCGACCTGGGCGGCTCGACGCAGCATGCCAGTGGGCGCGCTCACGCCCGCGGCCCCGTAGCGGACGGGCGCGACGGCCACGTCCGTGGGGTTCAAGCGTTCCAGCGAACCGTTGATCGTCTGGGTGTCACGCCCAATGAGCTCGGGAGTCGTCTGGCAAGCGGCGGCGCCGATGCAGACGAGCGCGAGGGCGCCTTGGATACGAAGCGAGATGGCCATGGGTGGATGCTATCGGGCGGGAGCCGGCCGAATCCAGCATGCTGCCCCGATCCGCTTCAAGGCACCAGGATCGTGACCGGAGCCGCGTACCCGGAAACGGAATGGAAGCGTTCCAGGTCCGTGTAGAGGAAATGCGCCCGGTCGAATGGCCCCCCGTAGAGGGTGATTTCGACCGATACGGACCCCGCCTCCAGCCCGGTCCCCCCCTCGGGCGCGAGGTCGGGGACCGACAGGAGCAGGTCTCCCGCGCTGTCCAGGGTGTCCAGCCCCATGATCTCCCAGCGCCGCATGGACCCGTCCGTGAGGACCGCACGCACGATCCCCTCGGCCCCGAGGGAGTCCGGCAGGGTGTCTGCCACGAGCAGATTGAAGCCCGATGACCCGGCGCTTCCGCCGGGAGCGGGGCTGAGGAGCCGGGGCACGCCGATCGGGCCCAGGAAGCTCCCGCTCCCCGAGAGCCGCGGCCGGGCCGCGACCTCGTTGCCCGCGGTGTCCCTGACCGCCGCCCGGAGGAACAGATCGGCCTCGATGGAGCCTCGTCCGACGAGTGCGCCGGCCGGGCCCGCGAGCCCCGCGCTGGCCGCGAGCACGGCGTAGGCGCCGCCTCCTTGGTCGTAGGGAATGCCCCGACCCACGATGATCGGCGCGTCCAGGCCCGTGGCCGCAGCCTCGACCGTGACCCTCGGGTCGCCGTCCAGGCCGCCGAGGCCCGGGAGGCCGGCGGTGGAGAGGACATGAGGCGGAACCGGCAGCGCCTGCAGCCCGATCGGGGAGAGGAGGAGCTGCGTTCCGGCGTCCAGGGTGACGTCGAGCCCCGAGCCGCCCGGATCCTGGGGCACCAGCGGCGAGGCCAGCGCGAACCCTCGAAGGTAGATGGCCGGGTTCCAGCTGGACTGCGGGATGCTCTCCTCCGTCGCGAGGAACGAGAGCGCACCGACGGCCCCCGGGCGGATCGAAGCCGGACCGAAGTCGTACCTGTAGATCGTCCCTGTCCCGATCCCGTTCTGAAGGCCCGCGAACCGCTCGAGCCGGGGCGCCCGCGAGTCCGCGACCGCGTTCGTCGATGTCAGGAAGTTCCCTTCGGGGAACGCGCTCTCCACCGTCCCCGAAACGTCGGCGCCACGCTCCGCGGTTCGCTTGACGAGGATGTCGATCGCGTCCCGCGGCACGCCGTGGAACGTCGCGAGGTCGTAGGTCGGCGCCTCAGCCGTGATCAGGGTGGCCCCCACGGCGGCCCCCGCGACGCTGACGCGCCCGTCGAGGCCGGTGGTCCCCGAGGCGACGAAGCTGACCGCGCCGCCGGACTCCTGATGGCTGTAGACGTCGACGCCGCGGAGCGGCTGGAGCGTGGTCGCGTCGAGCACACGGACGCGCACGATGCCTCCGGTCGGCGTGCTCCCCGGCCCGACCACGCCGAGGTGCGAGAAGGTTCCCATCGCGCCGATCGGGGCCGCGTTGAGCGCCTCGTCGTAGATGGTCACGTCGTAGGTCGCCGCGGCTCCGTTGGGGTCGAGGCGCCCGACGGGTACGGCCGCCGCCACGAAGACGGCCTCGTCCGTCCCGGGGTCCGGGGCCGTGAAGGCCGTCCGCGGCGGGTCCAGGACCGATCCGCCGTTGTTGCCGAGTGCGCCTGCGTCGACGAAGGCGAACGAGATCGGCTCGCTCGCCCGGCCGGTGATCACGAGGTCGGACACGTCGCTCGCGAAGGTCGACGTCGAGCCACCCGCCGCGCCCAGACCGAGCAGCGTCGGCGGCGTGGTGTCGATCGTGAACGGATCCAGCGTCGGGGTGCTCGGATCCGCGTCCAGGAGACGCACTGCCGACCGCAGCGTGTTGCGGCGCAGGCCGACGCCGATGGTCAAGGGCCCGTCGAGGAACTGAGGATCGCCCAGCCCGTCCAGCAGGCCGAGGTCCTCGGCGGTCGCCGAGAACGACGTGGCGCCCTCGGCCAGCTCCACCGAGCGCGAGGTGGAGCGGAGTACGGAGGAGTTCGACGGGCTGGTGCCGAACAGGAAGATCTCGGCGCTGGTCGAGGACGGCGCAGGCCCCGCCAGGCCCACCTCGAGGAGCGCCGACTGCCCGAACACGTCGGCGCGCCCGTAGGCCCCCGCGGGCAGCGCGCCCGCGGGCTTGCGTACGTCGGTCGGTAGCGTGAACTGAAGGGTCCGGAACTCGCTGACCGTGTTCGGCAGCTCGTCGCCGTCCGTCGATCGAACGGGCGCACCGTTCGGCGAGAGCTCCACCACCACGCGAGCGTCGGTCCCGTACGGAACGACGCGACCGTCGGCATCGCGAGGCGTCCACAGCCAGACACGCGTGTCGGTGGGCGCTCCGGGGAAACTCGATGTGGAGAAGGCCGCCGGCGCGGGATCCAAGGCCGGCGCGTTGCCGTCCACCGTCACCACGAAGGACGAGTCCCCGAAGGAACTGCTCTCCATGAAATGGTCGAAGCCGACGATGATCTGGCTCGTGTCCGCTTCGGTGGTCGAGAAGTCGTTGGGATAGACGTAGAAGGCCTGCGGAGGGGCGTTGGGGTCGGTCCCGATGGTGAACGTCGTGATCGTCTCGTTCGGCCGCGCCTCGATCGCCTGTCCGTTGAGGTCGCGGATCTTCTGTTCCTCGCTGAAGACGAGGCTGTACGTCCGTCCGGAGGAGAGCTGTGCGAGGGTCAGGAGGACCGCCACTCGCCCGTCCCCCACCAGCTGCGGAGGGAGGGTCGGGATCGGGACCCCGGCGATCAGGTCGAAGAGAACGAAGGCGTTCTCCAGGGAGTCGGGATCGAGGCTCTCGGAGAACTGGACGAAGACCGGCACGTCGTTGGCCACGTTCGCCAGGGTGGCGCCGTCCGCCGGGGCCGCCGCCACCAGCTGCGGCGCGGCGGGGTTGAGGAAAGAGCCCTCCGACGGCAACGTGCCCTCTCCGAGGCCCCCGGCGGGGCCGCTACCTCCGCTGGCTCCCCCTTCGCCTTCCTGGCAGGTGCCCGCGAAGACACACGCTGGATTGTCGCAGCCGGAGCTGGCACCTGCGGCGAGGAGAGCCGCGAGGGCGAGCAGGGAACGTGCACTCATGGGCGAGGAGAGGGGGTCCTGGAGGCGGGTCGAGGGGCCTGAAGTGCCCGCCCGGAACTTGGACGACCGGGCCGGCAGGTCCTTCCCGCTGGTCTCGGGAGGCCTGGAAGCGGCGAGTGACTGTAGCGCAGCGGGCGGCTACAACCGCCCCCTCGATTCCTGTCCGAAGCTCCCATGAAGCACACCCCGACCGCGACCGCAGCAGGCGCTGGCCGCACAGGCCCCGCTCTATTCCTCGGCCTCACGTGCCTCGTCGCCCCCCTGGCGGCCGTTGAGGCCCCCCCCACGACCCTGGCGGGAGCGCAGGGGGACGACGAGGCGAAGGAGCGCGTCGACCGCGCGATCGAGGCGCTGCGCGGCGGCGAATACGACCTCGCCCGCGCCATCGTCGACCGCCTCTTCGTCGATCAGCGGGTCGCCGAGGCCCGGGCCGCCCTGGCCGCAGCGGACCCCTTCGTCGCGGTCTCCGCCCTCGACGACGCCCTGAAGGTCGAGCGCCTCGAGAAGAAGGAGCGCGGCCAGCTGCTGTTCCTGCGGGGCCAGGCGGTGTTCGCTGCCGCGTCGCTGGACACGCGCTGGGCCTCCCTCTTCGGTGAGGCCCAGGAGAACTTCGTCGAGGCTTCACGCTCCGGCGCCGGGGTGGCCGCGGCGTTCCGCGCGAGCCGCGCCGCCCGGATGGCGGGGTCGGGGGACGAGGCCCTCGACTTCGCCAGGACGGCGGTCCGCTTCGTGGATGGTGGCGAGGGACGCGCGGACGGGCTGGACCTCGACCAGCACTACGCGAGGACGTGGGCCGAGGCGGCCTTCGGCAAGTTCGTCGAGGTGGCCGGCGGGACCGCGGCGCTCGAAGAGGGCGAGGACGCCGCCGCGCTGCGCGCTGCGTTGTTCGATGAGACCCGCGGCGCGCTCGAACGCGTCATCGGTGACATGCCCACCGACACCTGGGCCTACGAGCAGCTCGCCAACCTCCACCTGTGGCAGGGCGATCAGGACTCCGCGGTGCGCGCGCTCGAGGCCGGCCTCGCCATCGCGCCCGGCGACCAGCGCATGCACATCGCCCTCGCGCGCCGCATCGGCGACCGCGCCCAATCCGAGGCGCAGGCCAACGGCGCAGCGCCGGGCGCCGTGATCGAAGCGCGCTTCGAGGCCATCAGCCAGCGCTACGCGACCTTCCGCCAGACACACCCCGAGAACGCGCTCGGCTTCTGGTTCGGCGCCTACGAGGAGTTCTACCGCGGCGTGGGACAGCTCTCGGCGAAGCTCGACGCGCGCCCCGCCTTCGACGCGGCCCAGCGCCTGTTCGCCGGATGCCGCGAGCGCAGCGCGGCCTACGCCGCCGACTGCGTCGACTTCGAGATCCTCTGCCAGCTGGGCATCGGCTGGACGATGGTCAACATGGGCGACGTGGACGGCGCCATCGAGACCTTCCTCGGACTCGACGAGCTGCGCCCCCTCGAACAAGCGAACGGGCGCACCGCCGCCCTCGAGATGACCCTCACCTCCACGGACGCCGAGGGCCAGCCCGTGACCCAGATCCCCTCCGCCCGCGGAGGGATCGACTACCTGTCGCGTCAGCTCTCGGCGGACCTCTCCAATCGCGCGAACCTCACGAAGGTCGCCGAGCTCGCGGGCCGCGCCTCGACGCTCAGGCCCGCGGACGGCAACCTCGCCAACAACGCCGGCTTCTTCTGCCGCGACGCGGCCATGCTGTGGGAAGCACTCGCCGTGCGCCGCATGGCTCAGGCGAAGGACGAGGGCTCGCGCCTCGGCGCGAGCCGCGCCCGGGCGAAGGCCCAGGAGCTCATCGAGTCCAGCTGGACGGCCTACGAGCGGGCCTCCGCCCTCATGCCCCACGACGTCCGCGTCGTGAACGACACGGGGCTGATCATGGCGTACTACAAGCGCACGGATCCGGACCTCGCCGAGACCTACTTCCAGCGCGCCATCATCGACGGTGCCGTACAGCTGGAGGACCCTGCCCTGACCGAGGAGCAGCGCCCGATCCTCACGGAGGCCTGGGGCGACGCGCACGAGAACATGGGCATCCTGGAGTGGACCTTCCGCCGGGACCCGACGAAGGCGAAGGTCTGGTTCGCCAGGGCCCTCGAGATCGGACCGCCCTCCCGCGCCTGGATCGGCCAGCAGCTGCTCCCGCTCCTCGATCGCTGGATCGAGACGGGCGAGGAGCCCGCGGCCCTCGGCTCGCTCGAAGCGAGGCGCGTCTGGGTCCATAATGCCCCACCGGCCCCGCGCTGAGCCCTGGGCCTCCACGACAGGCCCGCGCCGCTGCCGCAACCCGCCCTCGTACGTCACCCCGATCCGCCCATGCTCTCGACGCTCCTCGTCCTCGGCCTCACGCCGCTCCCCTGCAGCCCGCCGGGCCTTGCAACGTCGCCCCCGCTCACCGCGGTCGCGACGGTCGACGCGGTCGACGATCTCATCGCAGAGGGCAAGCGCAAGCTGGTCGCGCGTGACGCAGCCGGCGCACTCGAAGCGTTCGAGAAGGCGCACGCGAAGAGCGGCGGGGAGCAGCGAACCGAGCTCTGGGTCCTCCGCGGCCGCCTCGCGAAGGGCGACGTCTCCGCCTTCGAGCGCGTGACCGCGATCGAGGCGAGCGGCGCCGAGGGCGCGGCCCTCGACTACGTGATCGGCGCGGGCCGCTTCGCCATGGGCAAGGCGGACGAGGCCAACGGAGGCGCCAAGGCCGGACAGTTCTACGACGAGGCCGCCGCCTACCTCGCGGACGTCACCGCGAACGAGCCGGACGCTTTCCCCGACGCGTGGCGGATGCTCGCCGAGGCCTCACGCTGGGTCGGCCGCTCGGCGGCCGCCGCTGGCGCGATCGACCGCGCGCTCGAGCAGGAGAAGAGCGCGCAGACGCTCGTCCTCGCCTCGAAGATCCGCGTCGCGCGCGGGGCGGAGCTGATGGGCGCCGACGCCACCAAGGCCTCGGGCAAGCGCTACATCGAGCAGGGCGTCGCCGACGCGGAGGCCGCAGCCGCCGCCTTCGGGGACGACCCGGAAGAGGCCCGCGCGATCAGCGACGCGCAGCTCCAGCGGGCGCTCGGCCTGCTGTTCCTCGAGCGCAAGGACGACGCCTCCGGCGCCTACTCGGAGGCGATGTCGTGGGATCCCACGATGGCGGACTACGGCCAGATCATGGGCTCGCTGCGCGGGGAGGACGGCGACCGTCTCTTCATCGACACCCTGAAGGCCGGCGCCGAGGCCTTCGCCGAGCGCTGGGGCGCGAGGCAGAACGCGGACGCGGGCCTGCACTGGTGGCTCGGATACGCCCAGCACTACGCAGGCGACTACGCCGACTCCATCGGGTCCTTCGAGACGACGCTCGCCAAGTTCCCGGCCTACACGAACAGCCACTGGTACATCGGGCTGAACCACTACCGGACCGGCCTCGAGGCCGTGCCGAAGGCGGCCGAGTCCTGGAAGACCTACGCGAAGCTCGACATGGCCGGCTTCGCGGCGACGCTGCAGTCCGACGCGACCGGCGCCTTCGGCGGCGCGATCGGTGCTCTCTGGAACGACAGCCGCGGCGGCGCCAACCTCGAGACCGCCCACGAGCTCGCGGAGCTCGTCACCCGGGTGAAGCCGAACGACGCCTTCTCCTGGAACAACCTCGGGCTCATGGGCCGCGACGCGGGCGCCTGGGTGAAGGCCTCGAAGCCGAAGGACCCGAGGATGTCCGCCGACCAGTACTGGGAGAAGGCGTGGACCGCCTACTCGCGCGCCATCGACATGGACCGGCGCCCGGAGTACATCAACGACGGCGCGGTGCTGCTGCACTACTACCTGGAGCGCGAGTACGACAAGGCCATCGCCATGTACGACGAGGCGGAGGCGCTGGCGAAGGACTGGCTCGCGAATCGTGAGCTGACCGAGTCGGAGAGGAGCATCGTCGAGATCGCCCTGCGCGACGCCGGCGACAACCGGTCCAAGCTCCAGGCCAAGATCGAGCGCCAGAAGGGCGACGGCTGATCCAGCGATGCTCCCCCTGCGCTTCGTGGGCGCCGCCGAGCGGCTGGGGCCCGCGCCCGTCGTCTTCGTCGACGGCTCGCCCCTCGGCGGTCCGCCGCGGCCCGACGGTGACCTGCACCTCTCCCACTGGCCGGGCAACCGCACGCCCGCGTCGCTGCGACGCGATCTCTCCACGGAGATCGCGTTCGCCTTCCTGGATCTCGACGAGCCGACGCGCGCGGAGCTGATCGGAGACTGCGAGGCCCTCGTCCTCAACCACTACGACACGGACGGAGTCTGCGCGGCCTTCGCGCTCACCTCGCCGGAGCACGCGACCCGCCACGCGGACCTGCTCCACGAGATCGCGTCCGCGGGCGACCTCTTCGAGGCGCCGAGCGACCGCGCGCTCGCCGCGGACGCTGCCCTCCGCAACCTCAGCGCCGCCTTCGACCCCGGCGCGGTCGACGAGGACGCCCGCAAGCAGCTGCTGCTCGAGAAGGCGCTGGAGATCCTCGGTGAACTGCTCGAGGACGAGTCGGCCCATCCGGAGCTGTGGCGAGCGGACGTCGAGCGGCACCGCGCGGGGGCGACGCAGCTCGCGGACGCCGGGTTCGACGACCTCGTCTACATGGACTTCGGCGTGTGGACGGCCCGGCCTGGAAACGCCGGGGACGCCCCGTTCGATCCCGGCCGCCACGCATTCTTCGGCGACGGCCGCCTCGATCGCGCTCTCCTCCTCGGACCGGGCACCGACGGAGTCACGGTTCGCTTCGTCCTCGGCACGCGCTCCTTCTTCGACATGGCCTCGCGCGCCGGTTCCCCGCGCCCGGATCTCGAGGCCCTCCGCGGCGCGCTCGAGGCCCTCGAGCCGGAGGGCGACGCCGAGGGCTGCGCGTGGCGCTGCCACGACCCGCGCGGCGCGAGCCCCGAGCTCTGGTTCGGCCGGGAAGGCCTCCCCCTCTACGCGGAGCACGCCGCCGACCACCTCGCACCGAGTGGGATCGACGCGCTGGAGATCAAGCGCCTCGTGATCGACGCCATTCGCGCGACCTGGTCCCTGCCCGACGACGACGACGAGGCCGAGGACGGCGAGGACATCTTCGCGGTATGAAGTTCCTGCGCGAGGTACCTCCCGGCGGCGAAGGACTCGTCGTGCTGCGCTGCGACCACTGGGGCTACAACTCCATCGGCGTGGTCTCCGAGGACGAGGCGTGCGTGGTGGACCCGGGCCTGACGCCTGGAGAGGTCGCGGCCATGGGAGATGCCCTCCGCGAAGGCGGCCGCCGCGTGACGACCGTCCTCCTGACGCACAGTCACCACGACCACATCCGCGGCTGGGACGCGTTCCCCGGAGCGAGGGTGGTCGCTCCGGCCGCCGTCCGCGACAAGGAGGAGGGACCGCGCGCTCGTATCCTCGCGGGCAAGGCTCGCTTCGACGAGCGTCTCGAGGACCCTGCACCGGGCTTCCGTTATCCCGAGGTCGACGATGCCTTCGAGGTGGAGACGACCTTCCGCGTCGGACGGCTCGAGGTCGAGGCTCGATTCCTCCCCGGACACTCCAACTGCACGAGCGTCGCCCTCGTCCCCGCGCTCGGCGCGCTCCTGACGGCGGACTACCTCGTCGTGCCGGGGCTCCCTTACTGCCGCTGGGAGGCAGCCCCCTTCGAGCGCGCGCAGCGGGAGCTCTCCGACATCGTCCGCGCTCGCGACGTCGACGTGGTCGTGCCCGCGCACAACGATCTCATCGAGGGCCGTGACGCCATCGAAGCCGCCATCCGGGCAGAGCTCGACTACTTCGCGGAGCTCCGCCGTGTCGTCGGAGCGCACCTCGCGGACGGCGCCGGCAAGGACGAGCTCCTTCGCCGCTGCGCGGCGCACATGGGCGAGCGACGCGGCGAGGACCTGGGCCCGCGCGCCCGCCAGGACGCCGAAAACGCCCGCCGTGTGCTCGCCGAGCTGAGCTGAAGCCCACCCGGCCACCGCGGTCCCCCACCAGCGCGGTCTAGAAGCCCTTCTTCTTCAGGTACTTCTTCTTCACCCGCGGCTTGCGCGAATCGGCCGAGGCGCGCGTGGACTCGAGGGGCTCCGGCGGCTGGTCCGCATAGCGCAGGAAGATCTCTCGCTTGTTCTCGTTCTTGCCCGCGAGGCGCTCGTACCACTGCCGCCGCAGCGCGTCGCGCTCCTCGTCGGCCATCGCGCCCACGAGCTCCGGGCAGGCGTCGAAGCAGCGCTGGAGCATGAGCGCGGTCGCCACCGAGAGATTGAGCGACTCGGTGAAGCCCCCCATGTCGAGGAAGAGCCTGCGATCCGCGGCCTCGAGCAGCTCCTCCGAGACGCCCTGGAGCTCGCGGCCCACCACGAGCGCGAGCCGCTGCGGGAAGGGCTGGAGCTGAGCCGGCGAGCGCAGGGCCTCCGCCTCGTCCCCGAGGTCGGTCGCCCAGATCGTCATACCCTCCGCCCGAAGGCCCGCGAGACACTCCTCGATCGTGGGGAAGACGCGCCTGGAGAGCCACAGGTGACTGCCCTTGGTGACCGTGCGCTTGGGGCGCGCCCGCTTGAGCGGATGCTGGATCGTCCAGACGTTCTGGACACCGAAGGACTCCGCGGTCCGGAGCACGGCCTGGACGTTGTCGTCGTTCCAGGGCCGCTCCATGACCAGCACGAGGCGCGACGTGCGCCGGCGGAGGATGGCCTCGGCGCGGCGCAGTCGAACGGGAGCTTCGGGGAGATCCACGCCGTCGAGGGTACGCGAGTGCGCAGTCGCCGAACAACGCGGCGCGCGCTCAGCCGGAGGACGCCGCCGCCCGCGCGGCCGAGGATCGCCGGAACCCGACCAGCGTCCCGAGGACCAGCAGCGCCGCGAGCACCATGAGGCCGCGCGCCTCGAGGAGGGTGTAGAGCAGTCCGCCCGAGGTCCCCCCGACCGCGACCGCGAAGGTCCGCGCCGAGAAGACGACGCCGAAGGCCCCGCCCCTGCGGTCGGCCCGAGCCTCGCCGGCCGCCAGCCCGAACGCCAGCGGACCGATCCCCGCCATTCCGACGCCCATGAGGAATCGGCCCGCGAGGAACACGGCGTAGGAGGACGTGGCCGCCTGGATCACGAGGGCGAGCGCGGCGATGCCGCCGCACTGGGCCAGGGCCCGCGCGTGCCCGACCCGATCGCCCCACGCACCCCAGAGCGGCAGCGAGACGAGGTTCGCGACGGCCATGGCTCCGAAGGACAGCGCCGTCGTGAAGGTCTCCACCTGCTTCTCGAGGTCGCCCTCTCCCGCGCCGAGCAGCCCCACGACCCGCGCCCAGAAGGTCCCGCGCAGATCGCCTTCGAAGAGCCCCTGGATGTAGAGCTCCAGGATCGGGTTGACGGCGCCGAGACCGAACTGGAGCGAGAAGACCACGAGCGCCATGGCGCGCATGGCGGGCTGAGCGAACACCTCGGCGAGGTCGGACGAGAGGCGCTTGAACGCATCGCGCACGGGCTTGCCGCTGGAGGGCGCGCCGCCGGTCCGGCGCAGGCTCCGGTCCTCCTCGGCGCCGAACCAGACGATGAAGGCCGAGATGGTCGCGAGACTCGCCACGACGAAGAAGACCGCCTGGCGGCTGCCCAAGGCGTTGGCGAGCAGCCCGCCGAGGAGCGGACCGACGAGCCCCCCGATCGCGAGAGCGGTGCCGAGGTTGCCGGCGACGCGGCCCTGCCGATCCTCGGGCGCCGCGATGCTCACCAGCGTGATGCTCGGCGGGATGAAGCCGGAGAACATCCCCTGGCCGAGGCGCAGGGCGAGGAGCTGCCAGGGCGACGAGGCGAACCCCATGCTGCCGACGAAGAGCGCGATGGCTGCCATCGCCCGGCAGACCATCACCTTGCGCCCGAAGCGGTCCCCCACCGCTCCCCAGACCGGCGCGGAGATCGTCGCGCTCAAGGGCGCAGCCGCGAAGCACACCCCGGCCCACACGCTCCGACGCCCCTCGTCGGCGACTCCCATCTCCTCGAGCAGGCTCGGGAAGAACGGGAGGAAGCTCATCATCCCGATGGAGGTGACGAGGTTGGCGATCCACACGACCCAGTACGTGCGCCGCCAGCGATCGGCGTTCGCCGCCCGAACGGCCGGCGCGCCGCCCTGCCCAGCGCCTCCAGCGGGCGCGCGCTCCTCTCCACGGTCCATGGATCCCCTCCGCTGGCGGTCCTGGAGCGTCTCCGCACCGGGGCCCGGCCCGCGTTCGAGGCGATGAGGTTGCCCGCCCCGCCCAGCGGTCGCCATGCGGAGCGCGGGAATCCGGTCCGGAAACTCGGGCGGTCTCGGGCGATACTCTCACCCGTGAGCCAGCTCCTCCCCACGCGCACCGCGCTCCATGCCTCGGTCGCCCTGCTCCTCCCCGCCCCGCTCCTGGCGGCGCCGGCGGTCCCCCCGGGGGACCTGCTGGCCGTCGACGTCGAGGGCCGCCCGATCCCGGGACTGCGGCTCGAGCTCATCGACACGCAGCTCGGGGTCCACGGCGCGCCTGGACCCCGAGAGGTCCTGACGACGGGCCGGAACGGGCGCGTCGAGGTGCCCGACGCGCCCCTGCTCCCCCTCGACGTCCGGGCCGAACGAGGCCAGGGCTGGAGCGTGGCCTTCGTGCACGGCGCGCGGCGCCTCGACGCGACGCAGCCCATGGACCTCGTGGGCGCGCAGCCGCGCGTGCTCACGCTGGAGGGCACCACCGCCGTGGTCCTGGAGCGCTCGGGCACCCTCGTCGTCGAGATCGCCGGCGCCGATGCGGACGACGTCTTCCACGTCACGTTCGTCGACGACCGTCCGGAACCCTTCAGTCACCGCTCCGTCCGCGCGACGCGCAGCTTCCGCGGGCCTCGCGGGGAGCTGGAGCTGCCTCCCGGACGCGGCTCCCTCTACGTCTGCGAGGAGGGAACCCTCGGCGCGCCAGCGCTCTCGGGCGCGCCGGGCGGCGGCTCGGTGCCTTATCTCGTGTCCGTTCACCCGGAAGCCACGACCCGGGTCGAGCTCCGCATGGTCGACGGGCCCTTCACGACCGTGATGGCGCCTTTCGAGCAGATCCCCTTCGAGAACGTCGAGGCCCTCGCCCCTGACGGCGCAACCCCTGTCGGCACCTTCGCCTTCCGGGAATCGCCGCTGCGCTTCGCTGCTCGCCTGCCGATCGCGATGGGGACCGGCTACGAGACCGACGCGCGACTCGGGGTCCGCCTGCCCAAGCATTTCCTGCGCGCGGCCGGCGTCCCGCTCGTGCGACCGGAGCAGGAGCGGCCCGAAGGCGCGCCGGAGCGAACGACAGCCCCGCCGCCCCTCGATCTGACCTTCACCGTCGATCTGGGAGGAAAACTCCGGCTGCCGGAGATGGACAGCGGCTGGGTGCTCATCGCCACCAACGCCGCGCTGCTCCGCGGAGGCCCCGCGGCCACCTTCCAGACGCGCTTCGTCGAGCAGATCGAGCTCGGCGTCATCGAGCTGCCCGGGAGGGCCGACCCCCGGGCCCCACGACGCGGCCAGGTCCTCGAGCCCCTCCCGCCGGAGCCCAGCTGGACCTCCTGGCTGGTCCTTCGGAGCCCGGACGGCACCCCCGCGCCGTTCCGCGAGGTCCTCGTATCGCTGCGCGACGGGACCCTGGCCCGCGCCATCACCGACGGCGAGGGACGACTCGAGGTGCGCGGCGCGCGCGGCGCGGAGGTCCTCGCTGCCGTGGCGGGCGCGCCGGGCAGGCGCGTCGAGCTCACGCCTGCATCGACCGCAGCGGAGCCCGCGGCCCTCGTCGTGTCCGCGGGCCCCGGTCACGTGGCAGGGCGCTGGACCCGCGAGAAGGGCGGAGCCCCCGTGGTCGGGGTGGTCGTCGGGCTCCTGCCCCTCGCCGAGGACGAGGTGCGGACGCGCTCGCGCTTCATGACGCGCGCTTTCCCCGTCGCCATCACCGACCGCGACGGCTCCTTCGCCTTCCCGGACCTGGATCCCGGCCGCTACGAGCTCCGCGCCGGCGAGGGCGGCGCTCTCCAGATCGAGGTGGAGGCCGGCGAGCAGCCGCGGGTCCTGCGCCTCGTCGGCATGAACCAGGACGTCACGCTCGACGAGAGCGGCGGCTGAGAACGCCCGAAGGTCGATTCGGTCTCGCGCACGCGCCGGCTCGGCCGGGTCCCCGCCATACGACGCCGTTCCCAAGCGATGCTCCGACTGCTTCTACCGCTCCTCCTCAGCGCCGCGACCGCGCCAGCCCTCGCGTCGCCCCAGGATCAGCGGCCTCTCGCCACGCGCGTGGACGAGGCCGTCCAGCGAGGCGTGCGCCGCCTGATGGAGACCCAGGTGCTGGAAGGGCACTGGCGCCACGGCGGCGGCGCGCGCACCGGCGCCACCGCCCTCGCCGCCTACGCATTGATCAAGTCGGGCGTGGACCGCCAGCACATCGCCGTGCGCCGCGCCATGGCCTCGCTGGAGCTCGCGAAGCCGCGCCAGACCTACGACGCGGCCTGTTTGCTGCTCCTGCTCGCCGCCCACGGGCCCATCGAGCACGCAGATCGCATCCAGGAGCTGGCGCGATGGCTCGAGGACACCCAGACGAACGGGGTCTGGGGGTATCCGGGCGGAACTCCCGACCTCTCGAACACGCAGTACGCGGCCATGGGTCTGTGGGCCGCCGAGCGCGCCGGCGCGGAGGTCTCCGCCGGCGTCTGGCGCGAGCTCGCCCGCGCTCTGCCCCGCTACCACCGTCGCGGCGCCTTCGGATACCACCCCGGGAACGAGAGCGAGACGATGACGACCGCCGGCGTCGCCTGCGCGTCCCTCTGTCTGCGCTACGGCGGGTTCGCCGAGAAGCGCAAGCGCACCGGGAACGACCGGAGACTCGCGGACATGCGCGACGCCGGCCTCGCGTGGCTCGGAGCCCGGTACACGGCCGAGCGACTCCGGTCCGGCGCCAGCCTCGGCTACTACCTCTACGGACTCGAGCGCGCCTGCGCCGTCGCCGACGCCCGCGAGATCAGCGGGACGGACTGGTACGAGGTCGGCGCCGAGTACCTGCTCGCCATGGAAGCGGAGGAGGGCGACTGGAAGAGCCTGTACGGCGCGCCCCTCGGCACGTCCTTCGCGCTCCTCTTCCTCCGCCGCGCGACCGCGCGCAGGTTCGTGATCTCCGGGCCCACCTCGACGAAGAAGGTGAAGGATCTCGGCCCCGAGGCGCCGTGGCTCGTGGAGCTCGCCTCCGATCACAGGCGCAACCTCACCGCGTCGATCGCGCCGCGCGTGAAGGTCACCAGCGAGATCGCGGGCTCGCCGGCCCATGCCCTGACCGACGGGGATCTTCGCACCGCCTGGGAGGCGAAGAAGGACGACGACGAGCCCCGGGTGACGCTCGACTTCGGCCGCCGGGTCAAGGCGGACACGATCGCGGTGGGCCATCCCTACGCGCCGCACGAGACACCGGGCGCGCGCGGCCGCGCCCTGCTCGTGAGCATCTCCATCGACGGGGGCCCGCCGCGCCTCGTTCCCATGCGGCCCGAGTCGGAGCGCCGCGCGCGGATCGAGCTCCCCGAGCCGGTGGACCTGCGGAGGATCGACCTGCGTTTCCCGAAGGTGATCCCCTCGGGCAACGGCGAGCGAGGTCTCGCGCTCGGCGAGGTGCAGGTGCTGCTGCGAGCCCGGTGACTCAGCGCGGCGCGAGCTCGGCCGCTGTTCGCGTCGCCTCGAAGAGCACCTCGTCCGGTCGATGGAAGACGGCGCGCACCCGGTCCTCGGTCGCGCTGAGCTCGAGGACGACCTGGCCCGCGCCGCTGTCGAAGAGCAGGCCCGGGTGCGGCTGCTTGGCAGCGCCGATGACGCGCTCGTGCATCGGCGAGCTGATCAGCTCGAGCAGCGGATAGCCCACGGTCCCGGCCGTGTCGTGCTCGATCGCGCGCGGGCGGTGGATGTCGCCGCCCACGAGGAGGACGCCGCTGATCCCCTCCTCGCCCAGGAAGCGGCAGAGGCCCTCGAACTCCGCGGGATAGGCGCCCCAGTGGTCGGTCTTGAAGGGGCGGACGGCGCCGTTCCAGACCATCCCGCAGGCGAGGACCTTGAAGGGCGCTTCGGAGGCGCGAAGCCCCTCGCGGAGCCACTTCCACTGGGCCGCGCCGAGGAGCGAGAACTGCTCGGGGTCGTGCTCGCTCTGCTCCGTCCGCGCGAACCACCGGGTGTCCAGCAGGAAGACCTCGAAAGGACCGCGGCGGAAGGAGCTGTGAATGCCCTTCCCGTCGCTGCCGTAGGGCGACTGCCATGGTCCCCCCGAGCGCGCGGCGACGAACGCCGCGCGGCTGTTCTCCTTGCCCGGGAGCCGGCCGTCCACGTCGTTGCGCCCGAAGTCGTGATCGTCCCAGACCGACGCCATGATCGGCGTGCGCGCCGCGAGGTCACGGAACGGCGGGAAGGCCGCGAACTCCTCGTACCGGCGGCGCTGGACGGCCGGGTCGGTGGAGTCGATGTAGGGCGTGTCACCGAGGAGCACGAAGCCGTCGGGCGCGAGCGCGAGCGATCGGCGCCACGTCGCCGCGGTGATCTCGTCCTCGTCCGCGCACGACCCGAAGAGCAGCCGCACGTGGGAGGGCGCTGCGGGCGCGGGCGGCGTCGCGCCGGCGTCGCGGACGCGTCGGTCCGCGCGGACCGGTCCCGTGTCGCCTCCGTCGGGGTCCCAGCGCGCCTTGTAGAAGCGCTCTCCCTCCAGCCTCATCGCGCCCGGCGGGTTCGCGAAGCGGACCGTGTCGCTCCACCACTCACCCTCGTCGGCCTGGACGAAGGCGATCCGCCCCGTGCGCGGGTGCACGTCCACGCTCTTGACGTGATCGAGCCCGCCGAGGTCCGGGTGCAGCCGGAACCGCTCGTGGTCGCGATCGAACAGCCAGACGTGCGCTCGCGTCGTGACGATGAGCTCCGCGGAGCGCGGTACCGGCCGGAGGTCGTGGCCGTCCGCGTCCTCTCCGCCGGGGAGTTCGAAGGCGGGCCCGGGCTCGAGCGCGCCCGTCGCCGCGTCGACGTCGAAGGTCAGCAGCTCTCCCATGCCGAGGGCGTAGAGGGTCGCGCGCTCCTCGTCGTGGACCACGCCGTGGGCGCTCGGCAGCGCGATGCTCTCCGACGCGCCGCCTCCGGCGTACACCACGAGCCGGTTCCCCTCGGCGTTCACGGAGGCCGCCGCGACGTGCCGGTCGCCGGGCAGCGCGGCGATCGAATGCGCGTTGGGAACCGCCGCCGAGAAGAGCACCTTTCGCGTCCGGCGGTCGAGCGCGAGGACGGCGCCTCCCGAGGAGGCGATGAGGAGCCGGCCGTCCGCTGCGGGCTTGCACTCGTCGGTGGTCCCGAACCGGCCGCGGAGCGCTTCGGGGACGCCGTCGAGAGCGCCGGGGAGGATGCGCTCGACGATCAACGGTGCGCCCGGCGCGAACTGCGTGCTCGCGGGGTCCCCGGCGAAAGCGACGCCGAGGACCTCGTCGAAACCGCAGGTCCAGAGGGAAGGGGCCGGCGTCGAGTCCTGGTGGAGGGGAAGGAGGAGGAGCGCGGAGAGAAGCATGGGCGGTGCGGACGCAGGGGCGACGGGGCACGGGCTGCGCGTGAGATCCTAGGGGGCGGACGGACGAATCCGGGGACGCGCGGCCGGACGGCGGGCCGAATTCGCCGAAGCCTCGCCGGGCCGGCGCAGGCACCCGCGGCTACCCTCTCCCCCCCATGACCCTCATCCGGCTCGAAGGCGGCACCAAGGGCTTCAACGACCGCACCCTCTTCGAGGGCATCGATTTCGAGCTCGCCGACGGCGAGCGCGTCGGACTCGTCGGCCGGAACGGCTCGGGGAAGTCCTCCCTGCTCAGGATCCTCGGCCGGGTCGAGCCTCCCGACGAGGGAACGGTGACCGTGGAACGCGGACGGCGCGTCGGCTACCTGGAGCAGGAGCCGGAGATGGACCCCGAAGCGCTCGTCCGCGACGTCGTCCGCGGCGGGCTCGAGGGGCGCGATGAGACCCTCGCCGGGATCCAGCGCGTGCACGACGCCATGGCGGCGGGCGCGGAGGGAGAGGAGCTCGAGAAGCTGCTCTCGCGCCTCGACGTCCTCGAGAAGGAGCTCGAGGCGCGCGGAGGCCACGACGTCGAGCACCTGATCGAGGGCACCCTCGATTCGCTCGACGTGCCCGACCCGGACCAGCGGTGCGGCGCCCTGTCCGGCGGCGAGCGGCGTCGTGTGGCTCTCGCTCGCCTCCTCGTGTCGCGGCCCGACGTGCTCCTCCTCGACGAGCCCACCAACCACCTCGACGCCTTCGTGACCGACTGGCTCGAGGACTGGTTCCTGGAGACGCGCACCCCGCTCGTCCTCGTGACGCACGACCGCTATCTCCTGGAGCGCGTCGTCGACCGCATCGTCGAGGTCGATGGAGGAACGCTCCACTCCTACGCGGGCGGATACAGCGACTACCTGGAGGGGCGAGCGGCACGCCTCGCCGCGGCCGAGCGCGCAGAGGCCGCACGGCTCGTCGTGCTGCGGCGCGAGACGGCCTGGATCCGGCGCGGCCCGCCCGCGCGGACCACGAAGTCCAAGGCCCGTATCCAGCGGTACGAGGACCTGGTCGACGCGGCGCCCGAGCTGGCTCCCCAGGACCTCGAGCTGCAGATCCCGCCCGGCCCGCGCCTGGGCACCCGTGTCGTTTCGTTGAAGGGAGTCTCCAAGGCCTACGGTGAGCGGACCGTCCTCGCCCCCCTCGAGCTGGAGATCACGGCCGGCATGCGCCTGGGGATCATCGGCCCGAACGGCGCGGGCAAGTCCACGCTGCTGCGGATCCTCACCGGCGCGCTCGAACCCGACTCGGGCGTGCGAGAGGTCGGCGAGACGGTGCAGTTCATGGGCATCGATCAGGAGCGCAGCGCGCTCGACCCGGCCCTCTCGGTCGCGGAGAACGTGGCCGGCCGCGGCGACGTCGTGCACGTGGGCGGGCAGCCCGTGCGCATCGAGAGCTTCCTGGACAAGTTCGGCTTCGACGCCCGCATGCGGAACTCGCCCCTCTCGACGCTCTCGGGCGGCGAGCGCGGGCGCGTGATGCTGGCGAAGCTGCTGCTCGAGGGCGGGAACCTCATCGCGCTCGACGAGCCCACCAACGACCTCGACCTCGCGACCCTGCGGGCGCTCGAGGAGGCCCTGATGGTGTTCCCCGGCGCGGCCCTGGTGGTGACCCACGACCGCTGGTTCCTGGACCGCATCGCCACCCACGTGCTCTACGTCGATGGCGCCGGCGGGACCCGTCTCCACCACGGGGACGTCTCCGCGCTCATCGCGGAGATCGCAGCGGAGCGGGAGGCCGCGCGGCTCGCGGAGCAGCGCGCGCGCCGTGAGGAAGCCGCCGTGGCGGGCGCGGCGCGCGAGGCAGCGGCGGCCGCCGGCGAGCCGAAGAAGAAGCGGCTCTCCCCGTGGCAGGAGAAGGAGCTCGAGGAGCTCATGCTCGAGGTCGCCGAGACCGAGGAGCGCGTCAGCGCCCTCGACGCGATCCTCGCCTCCCCCGAGCTGTACGCGGCAGGGGCCGACCCGGGACGAGCGCGTGAGGTCCAGGCAGAGCGCGACGCAGCCGCGGCCGAGCTCGAAGGTCTCATGGCTCGCTGGGAGGAGCTGGAGGCCCTCGCAGGCTGACCGCTCCCCGGGCCATGGACCGGGCTGCTCACCCTCGGATACCCTCGGGCCGGGCGCCTGGCAATCGCTGGCCCGGCCGCTCGCTTCCCACCCGCACCGATCCGTCCCTCCGGACGCCGCAGCACCGCCATGCCGATCCGCCCCACCACCTGCCGCCGCACCGATGCGCTCCGTCGGGCCA
Source organism: Planctomycetota bacterium (assembly GCA_002862085.1). GTDB lineage: Bacteria > Planctomycetota > UBA1135 > UBA1135 > Saltatorellus. The sequence continues at coordinate 35,305 of PKCK01000048.1, forward strand.
TCGCCCTCGGAGCCCTGACCCTCGTCGCTGCCTGCAACAGCGAGGACGAGAGCGGCAACGCCGACGCGTTCGTGGTGCGCAACTCCAGGGTCGCGCTCGCCTCCGGGAACTCGCCCCTGGTCGGGAGCGGGGTCTGGCTCGGGTTCCTCCTGAGTGAGGCCGCCCAGGGCGCTGGCGGCACCGACTACAACCAGGACGGCGACACGCTCGACTCCATCGTCACGCGGGTCAACACGGACACCGCCGGCCGCACGATCCTCGACGTCGCGGCCGAGGAGATCGCCTTCGCCCGGCAGACGCTCTTCATGATCGTCAGCGAGGCGGCCGACGCTCGCGACTGGAACGGCGACCTCGACGAGAACGACCGCGTCCTGCTCTACGCTCGCCCCTCGGAGTCGACGCCGACCTTCCTCGACACCGTCTCGAGCGCGACGGGCATGGCCGTGCTCGGTGGGATCGTCGTGTACGCCGCCGAGGCCGCGCCGACGGTCTCGCTGGAGACCAACCTCCGCTTCACGGAGGTCGCGTCCAACGGCGCCGTCCCCTCGGCCCCCGCCATGATCCTGACGGGGACGGATCCGAACGGCGACGGCATCAGCTACCGCGTCACCGGCAGGGACGGCGACGTGGTCTTCCTGCGCGCGGACGAGGCCGTCGACGGCGATCTGAACGGCGACGGCGACGCCACCGACGCGAACATCTTCGCGGTGCTCGACGCCGGAGAGGTGGCCCCCACCGCGGTCAACAGCGGTCTCGCCATCTCCGCGGGGAGTACGCCGACGGCGGTCCCGATCCCCGGCGGAGGCGAGTGGCTCGTGGCCTTCCTCGTCGACGAGATGGCCGAGGGCGTGAGCCTCAACGACCCGGCGCTCTTCGCCATGGCGTGGGCGCCGCCCAACTGCGCCTCCGCGGACGCCGACCTGGACGATCACGTGCTCCACTGGTTCCAGCTCACCGACCTCGCGATGGGGACAGCAGCCGTCAACACCGGACTGATCGGAGCGGCGACCGCCACGGCGTACGCGCACCGCGACGAGTTCGTGGGGGTCGTCATGCCCGAGAGCGCCCAGGGCTCGGCCCTCTGCAACCTGAACGGGGACGGCGACGACAGCGACGACGTCTTCCGCTGGGTCGACGCCTCCAACCCGGCCGCGACGCCGCTGCCGATCAACAGCACCTCACGCCTCATCGCCATCGACAGGAACGTCCCCGGCGGCTCGGGCGGCGTCGTTCGTCTCGGCGACGCCTGGGTGATCGTGGTGGACGAGAGCGCCGACGGCCGCGACTGGACCGGCGATGGCCTGCAGAACCAGGAGGTCGTCCTCGTGCACAATCCGGCGATCTCCGGCCAGGGTTGGAACGCGCAGCACGGCTCCTCCACGCCGACGCGTCCCATCGGCGTGAGCTGGATGAGCGAGGATCCCGGGAGCGCGACGCGGATGCTCGCGGGGCTCCGCGAGTCCAGCGTCTCGAGCGACCTCAACCTCGACGGGGATCAGGCGGACGCGGTCCCGACCCTCCCGGAGATCGTCAGCGCGAACCGTCTGTCCTTCCCCGGCGTGGGCATCGCGAGCGCCGCGTCGAACGCGGGGATCGTGGTCGAACAGAACGTCGGGTACCACCGCGTCTCCGAGGCCTCCCAGGGCAACCAGGACCTCAACGGCGACGGCGACGCGATCGACATGGTGCTCCTGCGCTTCAGCCTCGTCGGGGCCTTCCCGAGCATCACCATGGCGACCCTCAACACGGCGGTCCGCCCGGCGGTGGAGTTCGCCGAAGGTCAGGCCGCGTTCGGCGCGTTCGTCTGCGAAGAGGCGGAGCAGGGCATCGACTTCAACAGCGACGGCGACACGGACGACTTCGTGGTCCGCTACTTCGAGCTGCCCTGAGCCACTCCCACCGACGGGAGCCACGAGGGCGCCGCGGCGCGGACGAGCTATGGGCCGTCGCTCCCGAGGGCGCTGGAGGCCCGACGACGCCCCTGGAGCCCCGACTCACCCGAGGGCCATGGCCGTTCGCGCGAGCCCGTCGAAGTCGGGCAGCGTGCCCGCGTCCTCGGCCGGGCGGGCGTCGAGCACCTCTCCCTCGCGCACGAGGAAGGCTCCTCCGAGCGTGAAGGGATCGCCCACGGGCCTGGAGAACCCCACGCCGAAGCGCAGCGCTCCGATGGCTCTGCGCCAGACCGATGGTCCGAAGAGCTGCCCGAGGCTCGCCCGGCCGAGGCCGAACGCCGCATGCAACCGCTTGTTCTGGTCGGAGACGGCACGCGCCCCGGGCCAGCGCTTCGCGAGGAACTCCGCGCCCTCGTCGGGGCTTCCCTGGTGAACGAGGAGGATCGGGAGGTCGTTCCCGGCCTCACCGAAGGAGCGGAGCAGCTCGACGTCGCGCCGGCAGAAGAGTCAGCCGAAGTGCCGTACGAAGAGGACGATCGTCGGGCGGGATCCGAGCGCCTCGCGAAGAGTGCTCGCTCCCCCGAGGTGATTGCCTTCGATGGGCGCGTCGAGGTTGGTGTCGTCGATGTGGGAAGGGTTCATGACGACGACGAGTTCGCCCGGCGCCTGCGCGCGGACGCGAAAGCCGGCGCCTGTCTTCAGCGACGCCGCTCCCGGCCCGCCGCCCGGAAGAGTCGATCCCGGGGGATCTCGTCGGAGCCTGCGCGCATCAGCGCATCCCTCAGGAGGCGGTACTCTCCACCGGCGATGACCTCCAGGCTCGCCGACGCGGCGTCACGCAGCTCCTGGGGCTCCTCCTCGTCCTCCCGGATCCCCGTGAGCATCTCGGTCCACGCCTCGTCCCGGCTGATCCCCATGGCGACGACCGCGGCTTCGCGCTCGAGCTCGGTGATCCGATCGGGGCCGATCTTCGACTTCTTCGCGAACTCCTCGGGAAGGACAGCCTGACGCAACCGTTCGGACACGCCCTCGTCGTTCTCCGCCCACCCGAGCGCGAGCAGCGCGTTCTGCCGCGCGAGCGGGTTCTTCACGTCCTCCGAAGCCTTCAGCAGCGCGGACCGCACCTTGCGGTCCCCCGGTCCGCAGGCCCCGATCGCACGGAGGAGGTTCTTCTCGATGGTCTCGTCCTTCGCCTTCTTCAGCGCGCCGAGCAACGCCTTCACGGAATCCTCCGACGCGAGCTGCTCGAGGGCCACGATCGCCTCGCTGCGGGCATCCACCGTCCCTGCGTCGATGAAGGGCTCGACCACCTCCGCGTAGCTGACCGGCGACGCGGTCCCGATCCAGCGGAGCAGCGCTGCGCGCTCGCGCTCGGAGCCGTTGCGGCCGCCGCCGCCGCCGCCCCCGCCCCCGCCACGCCGGCCGCCGCCCCCACG
>PKCK01000033.1 GCA_002862085.1 Planctomycetota bacterium
GGCAGCGACGACCTCATCACGCGGCGGATCGAGATCGATCCGGACCGGATGACCGTCCAGGGGCTCCTCGACGAGATCGCGAGCGTGCCGGGACTGAACGCGCGCCTCGACAATCTCGGGCGTATCGACATCGACGCATCTTCGGGCACGAGGTTCCACTTCGGCCGGCCCGTCGACGCGCGACCCGACGCCGATGGGACCTTCGGCGGCGGTCGGGCCAGCCACGTGAGCAGCTTCGGGGGTCCGTTCAGCATGTCCGGCACCACGAGCCTGGACATGGTCGGCTCTTCAGGTGCCTTCTCGGTGACCATCGACCCCACGACCTTCGAAGTGGCGGGGGAGGGAACTGCAGAGGAGATCGCCGCGATCCTGAACGCTGACGCGAACTTCTCGGCCAGCAACCTGCGCGCGCGCGTGGTCGGTGACCGGCTCGCGATCCAGACCCAGGGCGAGGGCCTCGCGGAATCGTTCGAGATCGTGGGTGGTGGCGCCGCGACGGCGCTCGGCCTGGGGCCGGGCACGTACAGCGGACAGGACCTCGCGGTCGACGTGGCCCTGAGCGGGCAGTACGCGGGCCCGGCCAACGACAGCTGGACCTTCGAACCGCTCAGCGACGGGACCATCGGCACGACGGCGGGGCTCGAGGTCGCCGTCCGGAACAGCCAGGGGGTGATCATCGCGACGCTCGACGTCGGTGAGGGATACGCCCCCGGGAACCCGATCCCGGTCGCCGATGGGATCTCCGTCAGCTTCTCGGTCGGGGCCGTCAGCGCCTCGGAGGGAGACGCCTTCTCGACCGAGCTCATCGCCGATTCGGACACGTCCGACGTGCTCGTCGCCCTCGGTTTGAACGCCTTCCTGACGGGCAACGACGCGACGACCATCGACATGCGCGATGACATCCGCGCAGATCCTCGGCTGCTCGCTGCGTCTGCGACCGGCGCGGTCGGGGACGGTGGCGCGCTGCTCGACATGATCAGTGTCCAGACCAAGGACGTCGCCGAGCTCGACAGCACGCTCGGCGAGTTCTACGGCTCCATCGTCGGCGACGTCGGCTTCGAGATCAGCTCGACGTCGAACGCCCAGGAGATCGAGTCGTTCCTCCTCGAGAGCCTCACCGCGCAGCGCGAGGAGGTGTCCGGCGTCAACGTCGACGAGGAGCTCGTGAAGATGATCCAGTTCGAGCAGGCCTACAGCGCTGCGGCGCAGTTCCTGCAGGTGGTCACCCAGCTCAACGACCAGGTCATGGCGCTCGTCTGAGCGCCGACCGAAGGAGGAACCGATGGCGATTCGACCGACTCAGGGCCGCATCTTCGACATGGTGCGGCTCGGAATCCAGACCAACACGGCCAAGCTGATCCGCGCCCAGGAGCAGGCCTCCAGCGGCAAGCGCATCTTGCGCGCGTCCGACGACGCGGTGGGGACCTCGGTGTCTCTCTCCCTGCGTCGCCAGATCGGTGCGATCGAGTCCTTCGTGGCCTCGACGAGCTCGGCGCGTCCGGAGGTGGAGCAAGCCAGCTCCCGTCTGCAGGAGGGTTCGGGCGTCATCGCCGACATCCGCGCGCTGATGATCCAGGGCATGAACGGCGCGCTGAACGCCGCGGACCGCGAGGCGATCGCGAGTCAGATCGAGCTCCTCGGGGGCCAGCTCCTCGACATCGCCAACACCCGCAGCGGTGATTCCTACCTCTTCGCCGGGACCGCCACGGAGACGCAGCCCTTCGTCGAGGAGCTCGTCGGCGGCGAGCTGCGCGTCGTCTACAGGGGGAACGACCAGCACCAGAAGGTGCTGACCGGCCGCGAGGCCGAGGTCGTGCTCAACGTGACCGGCCGCGAGGCGTTCTCCAGATTCGAGTACACCGACACCAGCTTCACGAACGTGACCGGGATCCGCTCGGGCACGACCGCCGACAGCGGCTCGGGTTACGAGGAGATCGTGGTTCGCCAGGACGGCACCGTCGGCGCGATGGGCGCCGGCGTCGCGCTCATCGGATCCGGCGACACGCTCGTGGGTGATCGTGTGCTCTCCATCGACGGAGCCGCGCGCACGATTCAGCTCGGCGGCGGTGAGCCGGTCGCGATCCCCGAGCCGGCGCCTGCGAACTTCACCGTCGGCGACGAGAACGGCGCGATCGTGAACCTCGATCTTTCCGGGTGGACCGGCGGTGACCTCACGACGACCCTCACCGGGAACGCGTCCATCTCCCTCGACGGGGACGGCTTCACTCCGCTCACGTTCACCGAGACGGACCTGCGTCTCACGGACGACGAGACCGGTGCGATCGTCCACGTGGACACGACCCAGCTCGTCCGATCGGGGAGCGAGCTCGTGACCTTCGCGGGAACGCCGAGCATCTTCGACTCCATCCGAGGCGCCGTGGCGGACCTCCGCAGTCCCGAGGGCACGGATCGCGGCGCGATCCTGCGGCGCCTTCAGCACCGCCTCGACGAGCTGGACCGCAGCCAGAGCGATCTGCTGATCGGGCTCGGCCGGCTGGGGGCCGCGACCCAGCGCATCGACGTCGCGTCCCAGCGGCTCGAGGACCTCGAGGTGACCGTCGACGGGTTGATCTCCAACGTCGAGGACGCGGACTTCACCGAGGTCGCCCTCGACCTGCAGAGGGCCGAGCAGACGCTCCAGCTCGCCCAGGCGACGGGCGCCCGTCTCATGCAGCAGTCCCTCCTCAACTACCTCTGATCCAGACCACTGTCGCCAGACCCAGGACCCGTGATGATGACCCAAGAAGGACTGGACCGCCTCGGACCCGGCGCCGCCGTCGGGGCCTCTCCTGGACGCGCCGCTGGACCCGCGCCGGGCGCGAGGACGGACGAAGCGCAGAGGGCCGAGGAGAGCCGAGCGAGCGCCGCGTTCCGGGCGCTACTGGAGAAGTTCGAGGCAAATGCCGAAGAGCTGAGGAAGCGGACCGACGACCTCGCCGATCCGCGGGCTCTCAAGGAGGCCGTGTCCAGCGCGCGGCGTTCGATCGACCAGGCGGTCGTCCTCGGTGGCGACCTGCTCGAAGCCTACCGCGCCTCGCAGCAGCGCGGTCCAGGCCCCGAGATCGGGGCCGACCAACACCATTCCGATGGCCCCGGGGGGGGCCGCTGATTCCACATGACCCGATCCACCCACAACAAGACCCGCGAAGAAGCCGCGCTCGACCTGATGTCGCAGGTGCTTCGCGAGGGCCGGCCCCTCGCGGCCGAGTACCCGCTCGTGTTCGGCGAGGACACCCAGGGGCACGTCGAGTTGATCGAGACCGAAGGCGAGCCCGCCTCCACCTGCGCGTGGCTCGAGCGCACCCTGATCACGCCGGCGTGCGAGGTCCCCGTCGCGCTCGTGGGCTCCGTCGCGACCCGCGCCGACCGCCAGGGCCAGGGCCTCGGCACCGCGATCCTCGACCGCGCGACGACGAAGGCCGCGAGCGAGGGCGCTGCTCTCTCGCTCCTCTGGGCGGACGACCCGTCCTGGTACCAGGAGCGCGGCTGGGTGCCGTTCGGCACCGAGACCATCTACGTCATCGACGGGACCATGGCCTTCCTGCTCCCCGAGCCCGACGGCGTCCGCGCCGCCCGGGCCGAGGACGCCGCCGCCATCCACCAGCTCTACGCGAACCGTCCGGTCCGGGTCGACCGCTCCGAGGACGAGACGCGCGCGATGCTCGGCGTTCCGGCCATGCAGGTCGTGGTCAAGGAGCAGGGCGGCCAGATCGTCGGCTACGCCTGCATGGGCCGCGGTGAAGACCTCCAGCAGGTCATCCACGAGTGGGCCGGCACGCCCCAGGACGCGCTGCCCTGCGTCTCCGAGCTGTGGCGCGCCAACAGCGACCAGGCCGAGCGTCTGTTCATGATGATCCCGCCGACCGAGGCGGACTTCATCGCGTACTTCGAGTTCGTCAAGGCCCGTGGCGCCTCCGGCATCCTCTGCATGGCGCGCCTCGGCAGCACGGAGGCCATGGCCCGGGTGTTCGACCAGGCCACCCCCGACAACGTCAGTGCGACGGCCAGCGGCCCCGACACCATCGATGTCACCGGGCCCGGCGGGACCATCAGGCTCACCGACCATCAGATCCTGCTGGCGCTGTGCCCGCCGCGCGGCGACCGCCGTGTGACGAACGTCGTCGAGACGGACGTCGGTACGGAGCTCACCCAGCTCCCGATCCAGCCCTTCATCTGGGGCCTGGACAGCATCTGAGGGCGCGGGCGGCCTTCGAGGGCCGCCCGCCGCTCCGACACTCAGCGAAAGGAGAGCGCCGCTCCGCCGCCTCGCGCGGGGGAGCGGCGCTCTCCGTTCGGGGGCGGTCGCCGCGCCGCCTCAGTAGTTCTCGGGGAAGACGGCGCGCTCCACGGCCTCGATCGCGATGTGCAGGATCTTGATGTGGAGCTCCTGGATGCGATCCGACGTCGTCGCGTCCGGGACGACGATCGCGAGATCGGCGATGTCTCGCATCTTGCCGCCGCCCTTCCCGAGCAGCGCGACCGTGCGCACGCCCATCTCCTTGGCCTGCTCGATGGCGCGGATCGCGTTGGGGGAGTTGCCGCTGGTCGACAGGCAGACGAGCACGTCACCCGCCCTGCCGTAGGCCTCCACCGAGCGCGCGAAGACCTCGTCGTAGCCGAAGTCGTTGGCGATGCACGTGAGCTGGCTGGGGTCCGAGAAAGCGATGGCGGGCAGCGCGCCGCGGTTCCCGCGGAAACGGCCGGTCCACTCCTCGGCGAAGTGCATGGCGTCGCACATGGAGCCGCCGTTCCCGCAGGACATGAGCTTGTTGCCCGCGGTCAGCGCCTCGTGGCACATGTCCGCGAAGCGACCGACGGCCGCGAGGTTCGTCTCGTCGGCGAGGAACGCCTCGAGGGTGGCGCGTGCGGTCTCGAAGGACGCGCGGATCGCGTCCTCGTGGTCGGTGCTGGGGGAGGTCATCGCGCGGCGATTCTCACCCGTCGCAGCCTCTCCGGCAACGCTGCGAACCCGGATCACGGGCTCTCTCGGTCAGTGGCTCCGGCTCAGTGGCCCGGGTGGACCATCTCCGTGAAGGTCGCGTCCGCGGCCTCCAGGACGCGCGCGATGACGGCCTCGTCGTGGCGGACGGAGAGGAAGAACGCCTCGTAGGGGGAAGGGGGCATGAGCACCCCGCGGCGCAGCATTCCGTGGAAGAAGCGGGTCCACTCCTCGCGATCCGTCGCCGTGACGTCCGAGAGATCGCGGGGCATCACCGGCGCGAAGTAAGGGCACATCATCGAGCCCACCCGGCCCACCGAGATCGTCCGGCCGTGGCGGTGGGCGACCTCCATCAGGCCCGTGGCGAGCCCGCGGCCGACGAGCTCGAGCTGCTCGTACACGCCCTCGCGCGCGAGGATCTCCAGGGTCTTGCGCCCCGCAGCGACGGCCAGCGGGTTCCCGCTCAGCGTGCCCGCCTGGTACATCGGCCCGGCGGGCGCGACCTGCATCATGAGGTCCCGCCGCCCCCCGTAGGCGCCGACAGGCAGCCCGCCGCCGATCACCTTGCCCATCGTGATGATGTCGCAGCGCACCGGGTGCAGGTCCTGGAAGCCGCCCTTCGCCACGCGGAACCCGGTCATCACCTCGTCGTAGACGAGCAGCGCGCCGGACACGTCGCAGTGGGCGCGCAGGCCCTCGAGGAACCCGGCGTCCGGCGGGATCGTCCCCATGTTGCCGGCGACCGGCTCGACGAACACCGCCGCGATGCTGCTGGCGTGCTCGTCGAAGACGCGCTTGACCGAGTCGAGGTCGTTGTAGACGGCGACCAGGCTGTTCGACGCGGTCGACGCGGTCACACCCGGCGAGTCGGGAGCGCCGAGGGTCAGCGCTCCGCTGCCCGCCGCCACGAGGAACGAGTCGCCGTGTCCGTGATAGCAGCCCTCGAACTTCAGGATCTTCTCGCGGCCTGTGGCGGCGCGCGCGAGGCGCGCGGCGGACATGGTCGCCTCGGTTCCCGAGTTCACCAGGCGCACCACCTCGCAGCTGGCGACGCGCTCGGTGATGAGCCGCGCCATCTCGAGCTCGCCGCGGGTCGGCGCGCCGAAGGTGGTCCCCGTGTCGACGGCCTCGTGGAGCGCGGCGCGCACCTCGTCGTTGCCGTGGCCGAGGATGAGGGGGCCGTAGGAGCCCACGAGGTCCACGTATTCGTTCCCGTCCTCGTCCCAGACGAGGGGGCCCTCCCCACGAACGAGGTGGGGGGGAGTCCCGCCCACGCTCTTGTAGGCACGGACGGGGCTGTTCACGCCGCCGGGGATGAGCTCGCGGGCGGCTGCGAAGATCTCTTCGCTCCGGGACAGATCGAGGCTGGGCTGGTTCACGAGCGGAGTCTAGTGTCCGCGCGCGGTGTCGGCGCCGGAACCCGGCGGGGCCTCTCGCGGGCGCGGGACCGGGCCGCAGTCGGCGGGAGCTCGTTGACCCCCCCTAGAGCTCCGAGAGAGCGTCGGCGAGGGCGCCGGGCGTGGCCTGCGCCAGACGGACGATCCGGGTGAAGCGCGCGTATTCGGGCGCCAGCTCGGCGTGGGTGGTCTGTCCGATGGCGATCGCCATCACGCGCGGCGCGTCGGCCGTCCTCAGCCAGACGCCCACCGCCGACGGGCTCGCGAAGAAGGCGGCGGCCAGCCGGCCGGGCAGCACGGAGTCCTCCACGTCCTCGGTCCGGTAGGCCACCGGCGCGTCGACCTGGCGGCCGGCGGCGACGAGGCGCTCGCGGAGCTCGGTGGCGCGATCACCCCGCGGCCAGAGGATGGTCTCCTCGTCCTGGGTGCGCTCCGCGATCGCCTTCGCGAGCTGGACCGCCCCCTCGTCGCCGGGCTCTCCGACGAGGGCCGGTTCGATCCCCATGGCGCGCAGCGCTCGCGCGGTCGCGACGCCGACCGCGGCGTGCGGCGCGTCCTTGACGTCTTCGCGCTGATCCCACAGTCGCTTCAGCGCGGGCAGAGCATTCTGGCTCGTGACCGCGACGAGGCTGGGAGCGTCGCGGACGTGACGTGGATCGATGGCACGTCCGACGATGCGGACCAGAGGCAGGTGCAAGGGGGTCCAGCCGGGCGCGGTGTAGACGGCGTCCATCCAGCGCTTCGCGGCGCGTTCCGACGCCGGGCCTGTCAGGAGCAGGCGTTTCCTCTCGGGAGCGGCGCTCATCCGTCCGCGAGGGCGCGGGCCTCCTCGACGAGGTCGCGGCCGCCCCTCGCGGCGAGCTCTTCGGCGAGCTGCAGACCCAGGGCCTCGGCTTCCCCGGCGGCTCCCTCGATGTCGCCCTCGACGGTCCTGGCGCCGTCGACGCTGAGGACACGGCCGGCGAGGGAGAGGCGCTCCCCCTCGACCGTGGCGTGGCCGCCGACCGGCGCGTTGCAGCCGCCCTTCATGGCGCGCAGGAAGGCGCGCTCCGCGAGGGCGGCCGCCCAGGCCTCGGGATCCCGCGCCTCCCGCTCCAGACGCTCGCGCGTCGCGAGATCGTCCGCTCTGCAGGTCAGCCCGACGATGCCCTGGCCGACCGCGGGGAGGAAGCGCTGCGTGTCGAGCACGTCGCTGGCGTGCTCCTCGAGGCCGAGGCGAACCAGGCCCGCACGGGCGAGGACGGTCGCGTCCAGCTCGCCTCCGGTGACCTTGGCGAGGCGTGTCCCCACGTTCCCGCGGATCGGGACCACCTCGAGGTCGGGCCGCGCGGCCCGCAGCATGGCGCCGCGCCGGAGGGAGCCCGTCCCGACGCGGGCGCCGGGGGGGAGTCGGTCCAGCGTGAGTCCGTCACGGGCGACGAGGGCGTCCTCGATCATCCCGCGCTCGAGCACGCCGGCGAGGAGCACGCCTTCCTGGAGGGTCGTCGTCATGTCCTTCAGGCTGTGCACGCCGACGTCCGCGCGCCCGTCGAGCACGGCGCGGTCCACCTCGACGGTGAAGATCCCGATGCTGCCGAAGCGCGCGAGCTCGGTCACGAGGTCACGATCTCCGCTCGACTCGACGACGACGATCTCCGCGCCGCCGAGGAGATCGGAGGCCCTGCGAGCCTGCCAGAGGGCGAGCTCGCTCCCGCGCGTCGCGAGGCGGAGGGTCACTTGGCCTCGCCGCCGAAGTCCCGGCCGGCGTCGCGCAGCAGCGCGTGGACGTGGCTCTTCCCCGTGGTCGTCGCGAGTTCGAGGGCGAAGGACTCGGTGACGAGGGCCCAGGCGCGCTCGCCGCGGACGGTCGTGGCGCCCCAGTGGGCGAAGGACACGTCCTCTTCGGCGGGGCGAAGTGCGTGCTGGCGCAGCGGCTCGTCGAGCAGTTCGAGGTAGCAGTCGAGCAGCGCGCGCGCCGCGGCGAGCTGGCGCTCGCCGAATCCGTTCACGTCGAGCCCGTCGCGCGGCGGCAGGTCCCACTTCCCCGGTCCCATGCGGATGTCCGAGGGCCGCTCGCCCGGGGACATGTCCCCGGCCTCTTCACCGATCGCGTCGAGCAGGTCGTCGGCCGCGGACCGCAGGCGCGCGAAGGCGCCGACGGTGACGTCGCGGTCGCGCGCGTCGAGGAGCGGGCTGGCGCCGATGAAGAAAGGGGTCACCGTCGGGAGCGCTCCCTGGCGGCAGGTGACGTGAAGGGCGATGTGGTGCCCCTCGAAGCGCCATGACCAGTCGGTGTCCGCCGCCGGGGTTCCGTAGACGCGGAGCCAGTAGAGGTCGGGGTCGCGGTGGGTCGCGGGCCGGCCGGGACGTGACTCGCGCTCGCGCAGGACCTCCTCCAGGACGCGGATCTCGCGCCACGCCTCCATGCCGCGCGGCGAGAGGGCGGTGTCGAGCAGCGCCTCGAGGCGTTCGAAGGAGGCGGGGGAGAGGTCGCTCAGCACGATGCCCTCGCGCCGCACCGGGCCGAACTGCCACGTCCTCCGCTCGGGCTCGTCCCACGGCGCGCTGGCCTTCTCCTGCTGCTCTGCGCTGAGGCCCTCCATGAACGCTCCGGCCGCTCGCACCATGGTCCGGTTGATGCGCGCGGTCTCCCCCTGCGCGTCGCTCGCCTGCCGGGTCGCGGCGGCGATGGACGAGAGGGCCAGGAGGCAGGCGATCGCGCTTGCTCGTACGGCGTGGACGTTGACGTTCATGGCAGGGGGGCTCGAGAGGGGAGGCATAGGATACGCGTCCTTTGCCGGGGCCGTCGGTCGGAGAGGCCGCGTGGGCGGATTCTCTCCAACGGTCCCCGCGGCCTCCGCGTAGACCTGCCCGTCAACGCGATGGGGCGAGGCCCCAGGAGAGAGCCATGAAGTTCATCGTCAGCCTTGCTGCCAGCGCCGTCCTCGGCGCCGCGGTGGCCGCCCCGAGCCTCCAGGACTCCCAGGACAGCGGCGCACGTCCGCTCACGCCCGTCGGCGGAGTCGAGGACGCTGCGGAGGAGGCGGAGGCGCCTGTCCGCCCCTTCCTCGGGGGCGTTGGACGCGGACCTTCGGATGCGCCCGCCGGGGGGCGTGACCTCGAGGAGGGGATCCGCCAGCGACTCACCGTGAGCGATCTCGATCTCCGCATGGAGTCCTTCCAGGAGGTCGCGGAGCAGGCCGCGGTCAGCGCGGACGTGCGCCGCGCGCTCGGGGCCATCGCCCGGGACACCGCTGACCTCGACCTCGCCTTCAGCGCGCGGCTGGCGCTCCGCGAAGTCGAGCGCATCGGAGCCCGGGGTCGCGCGGGCAGCGCTTTCGGGGGACAGGGATCCCAGGTGCCGACGGATCCCTTCGAGGCCATGCGCCGCCAGCTCGACTCCGTGTTCGGTGCGGATCCCCTCCTCGACTCCGTCCTGCGCGACGACCCCTTCTTCCGGCGCGGCTCCGGAGGCTCCCGCGGCGTCTTCGGCGCGGACCCGCTCTCGGGCCAGGATCCGGTCGAGGCCATGCGAGCGCGCGTCGAGCGGATGCGTGAGGAGATGGAGGCGCTCCGACGCCGGGGCGTGCGGGGTGCGGGGCCTGGAGGCTGGGCGGCCCGGAGCTCGAGCACGAGCATCGAGCAGACGGCGGACGGCGTGCGGGTGGAGATCACCGAGGACGACGGCGATGGGCCCGAGACGAGGGTCTTCGAGGGTCCTTCGTTGGAGGAGCTCCTCCGGGCCCACCCCGAGCTGGAAGGCCGCATGAGGTAGCGGCCGCTGCCGGTCGGATTCGCGTTCGCCGGATCGAAGCATCGGGGATCGCCAGGGAATCGGCCTTCGGGCGCCCGGGGCGGTGGCGCAGCGAACAGGTCGTCGTCGTCCCCGATCCGCGCCGTCGCTCCGTCCATGCGCGGCTGGTGGGACGCGCGGTCAGTGGCGCTGTTCGAGCTCGTCGATGAAGCGGCGGTAGGCCCGGTCGAGAGCCTCCTCGGAGCGCGTGTGCCGCGCCCCCTGCTTCATCTGCTCGAGCGCCAGCCACAGGAACTTCTTCTCCATGGCGTGAGCGAGTTCGAGCTCGCGCGGCGTGGCCTGGCCACCGGTGACGCGATCGAGGAGCCCCTCTCGCTCGCGATCGAACAGGTCCTTGAGCTCCTCGATCGCGGGGCTGAAGTTCGCGTACATGCGCAGGCTCAGGAACTTGTGGACCTCCGACACGAGGATCGTGCCCACGTCCTCCATGGCCTGTGCGCGGCCGCTGCGGTTCTGCTCGACGATCGGGAGCAGCGCGTCGAGATCGTAGAGGAGCACACCGTCGAGCTCTCCGACGTCCGGCTGGACGGCTCGCGGGACGGAGAGGTCGAGCAGGACGAGGGGCTGATCGCGGCGGCCCAGCTTCCGGCGATCGAAGGTGTTCACGCCGATGAGGTCGGCCGCCCCGTCCACGCAGACGACGCCGATGTCCGCCGCGTCGAGCAGCGTATCCATCCGATCGAGGCTGGCCGGCGTGACGCGGTCGCCGAGCTCCGTCGCGGCTTCGACAGCGCGCTCGGGCGTGCGGTTCAGGAGATGCACTCGCGCGGCGCCCGCGTCGAGGAGATGGCGGGTGGCGAGCACGCCCGTGTCGCCGGCGCCGATCACCGTCGCCATCCGGCCGTCGTACTGCCCGAGTGCGCGCGAGGCGATCTCCAGGCCGACCCGGGCGACCGAGAGGGAACCCTCGCTGATGGAGGTCTCGTTGCGCGCGCGTTTCCCGACGGAGAGCGCCTGGGTGAGGAGCGGGGAGAGAACCTGCCCCGCGGCGCCAGCTCCGCGGGCCGTCTCGAAGGCGCGCTTGATCTGGCCGAGGATCTCGGTCTCCCCCAGGACGAGGCTGTCGAGCCCGCTCGTGACCCGGAACAGATGCATGACCGCTCGCAGCCCGCGGAACTCGTAGAGGTGCCCGGCGTCGATGTTGCGGAACAGGGCCGCTTTCAGCCTCGCGATCGACTCGGCCCCGTCGCCGCCGAGCGCCAGGGCCTCCGTCCGGTTGCAGGTGGACAGCACGACCGCCTCGTCGAGCCCCCCATCGCCGACGAGCTGGCGGAGCAGGCCGGGTGCGTCCTCGGGCTGCAACGCGTAGCGCTCGCGCACCGCCACGGGCGCGGTGCGCTGGGAGAGTCCCACGAGGACGAGATCGTCGATCGTCTCCATGATCTCGCGCGCCCTCAGGAGAGGGCGTGGAAGGTCGCCCCCGGCACGACCGCGAGGAAGAGCGTGGCGATCAGGACGACGAGCCCGCCCACCGCGGCCCAGCTGGCGCGCTGGGCCGTGAGCCCGGGGATGCGTCGGCTGAAGGCGATCAGGCCGAAGTGCAGCCAGACGCCGAGGGCGAGCAGCACCGTCGGGTCAACGTAGCGGAAGCCGCTGGTGCCGGCCGAATGAGCGATGGCGAAGCCGATGTTCACGCCGAGCGCGAGGCCCCCGAACCCGGCGAGGGCCGAGCGGCGCGTCATCTGCGCGAGTCGGGTGAGGTCGGGGAGGCGCTGGAAGATCGCGCCGAAGGTCTGGCGCTTCATCTGCCGCAGGAGCAGCAGATAGAGGAAGCCGTAGAGGCCCGAGAGCACGATCGCGGCGCAGGCGAGGGCCGCGGTGGTCACGTGCACGGCCGTCGCCACCGGGGCCGGATCGACCGTTTGCACCTGCATGCGGGCGAACATGCTGCTCACCATCTGGAGCGCGCCCACCACGGGGAGCGTGATCGCGCCGACGGTCGGCTGCGGCGTACGGATGGTGATGCCCACGAAGAGCAGGCCGGTCGCGAACGCGACCGACGACAAGCTCATCCAGACGTCGAAGCGCGGGAAGCCGCCCGACTGGTATCCGTGGACGCCGAACAGGAGCAGGTGCAGGACAAGCAGTCCGCGAAGCATCGGTCGGCGGATCCGGGCCACTCGCGGCTCGGCCTCCCCGGCGAACGCCATCACGAAGAGCAGCGCCGTCATCAGGTAGCCGCAGGGCAGCGCCACCTGGAGAGCCTGTGCGAGGACGTCCTGGGCGCTGGCGAGAGCGAGGGGGGCGAAGATCATGACGCTTCCCCCGCGCCCGTGACCGGCTCCGGCTGTGCGCCGTGATGCTCCGCCAAGTGGGCCAGCCGCTCGGCGACTCGGGCGGCGGTCTCGGTGCCCACCCGGATGCGGTCGTCGACGCTCACCCCGCCGTTGAAGTTCCCGACCATGTGCAGTCCGGGAAGCATGCGCGCGAGCCGCGTCTCGAGCGCTTCGATCATCGCTCGATGCCCGGGGGCGTAGCCCGGGATCACGTCGGTCCAGCGCTGGACACGAGAGGCCACCACGCGCGGGCGGCCGGCGCGGCGGGGGGCATCGGGCTTCACGGCCGCGTAGCCGATGAGCGCCTTCTCGAGCTCCACCACGGCGCGATCCACCAGCCGATCGTGGTCGAGGGCCGCCACGTCGCCGCCGCGGAACATGGCGGTGATGGACGAGGTGCCCGAGGGCGCGCGGCCGTCGAAGATGTTGGAGACGAACAGCACCCCGAGGACGCGCGGCGTGCGCGGATCGCGCCGGCGATCCTCGTCCGGCGGGACGAGGAAGCCGAAGCCGGGCGGCAGCGGCGCGCCTTCGATACCGAGGTGCACCGCGGTCACGGCGGCGTGTCGTACGTCCCGGAGTCCGTCGAGCTCGAGGCGCTCGGGCGCGCACATGGCCACGAGCGGATGGGCGGCCGAGGCGGGGATCGCGAGGACGAGTTCGCGGCACGCCAGCGCATCGCCCGTCTCCAGCACCGCGCGCCATCCGCCCGGGCCCCGGTCGATCTCGGCGACCGGAGTGTTCGTCGACACGGAGCCCTCCAGAGCGCGGCCGTACGCGTCGACGAGCACGCTGAAGCCGCCGGTGAAGGAGAGCAGGTCGGTGGGGGACGTCCGCGGGCCCGGGGGCGGTTCGGCCCCCGCCTTGCGCGCTCGCCGCGCGGCCCGTCCGCGGGCCATCATCCCGCGCACGATCCCGCCGTGCTCCGAGGCCATGGCCCAGAGGCGCGGGAAGGCGCTGGCTGCGCCGAGCTCCTCGATCTCCGTTGCGTAGACGCCGCGCACGAAGGCGCCGGCGAAGGTGCGGGTGGCCTCGGGCCCGATGCGCTCCGAGAGGAACTCCTCCAAGGTCGGCTCGGGAGCCGGCGTGGCACCTCCCGCGGGGGCAGCGAAGCGGCGGAAGGGCTCGGTGGCGGCGCGCAGGCGCCCGCGGCGAGAGAGGAGCCGCGTGGTGAAGAGACCCTTCGGTCCGGACGGCAGCGCGTGGAGTCCGCCGTCCTGGAAGAGGAAACGGCGCTTCGCGTCAGGCCGCGAGGTGATCAGCTGGTCGGCGACGCCGAGGCGCCCCGCAGCGGCGCGTACGTGGTTGGCGCTCGCGGGGACGGTGTTCGGCCCGCTCTCGAAGAGGAAGCCGCCGACCTCGAGGGTCCCGACGACTCCGCCGACCCTTGGCCCGGCCTCGAGCAGGTGAACGGACAGGCCGCGATCACGGAGCTCGTGTGCGCAAGCGAGGCCGGTGAGACCCCCGCCCACGACGATCGCGTCGGTGAAGCGTCCGCGCTCCGAGGCGCCGCCTTTTTGCCGGGTCGTCAAAGAGTCTTCGAGAAGGTGCCGCTGCCGCTCTGGCCGCGCGCCTTCCGCTCCCTCATGTACCTATCGAACACCGCGGCGACGTTTCGCATCAGAATCTGCCCGATCGCGGTCAGGCGCAGCTCCTCGGAGGAGACGGTCAGGAGCCCGTCGGCGACGAGGGGCTCCAGCTCCTCGAGCTCGAGGGCGAAGGTCTCGCCGAAGTCGATCCCGTGGCGCGCCTCGATCGCAGGGCGGCCGATCCGGCCGTTGCACATGAGCTCCAGGATGACGTCGCGCCGCAGCTCGTCCTCGGCGCTCATGTCGTGGCCGCGGTAGGTCGCGAACCCGCGTTCGTTCGCCAGGGTCACGTACTCCGGCTCGTTGGCGATGTTCTGGACGTACACGCCGTCGATCTCACCGATGCTGGACACGCCCAGGGAGATCATCTCGCGACCTCGCTGGGTCGTGTAGCCCATGAAGTTGCGGTGAAGGGTCCCGTCCTTCGCGGCGAGGCTCAGCTCGTCGTCCGGCAAGGCGAAGTGATCGAGGCCCAGATAGACGTAGCCCGCCGCGTCGAAAGCGGCGATGGCGTCGCTGAAGATGTCGAGCTTCTCGGCGGCGCCGGGCATCGCGTCGACGTCCATCGCTGCCTGGTGGCCCTTCATCCACGGGACGTGTGCGTAGTGGAAGAGAGCGACGCGCTCGGGCCGGATGTCGAGCACGCGCTCGACGGTGTCTGCGAATCCTGCGCGGCTCTGGTGCGGCAGGCCGTAGATCAGGTCGACGTTGACCGAACCCATGCCCTTCTCGCGCGCCCTGTCGATGACGCCGCGCGTGAGCTCCTCGGACTGGACGCGCTTGATGGCCTTCTGGACCTCGAGGTCGAAGTCCTGGATGCCCATCGAGATCCGGTTGAAGCCGAGGTCCGCGAGGACGCCGATCTGCTCGTGGGTCGTGACGCGCGGGTCGACCTCGATGGAGACCTCCGCGCCGTCCACGAGGTCGAATCGCGACGTGATCGAGCGGAAGAGGCGCTCGAGCTGGGAGGGCGAGAGGCTCGTGGGCGTGCCCCCGCCCCAGTGGAACTGCTGGACCTTGCGTCGGCCGATCCCCGTCTCCTCGAGCCGCGCGAGCTCCGCCTCCACGGCGCCGAGGTAGCGCTCACGCCGCTCGTCCGACCGCGAGATCTGGACGTTGCAGCCGCAGAAGAGGCACAGCTCCGCGCAGTAGGGGACGTGGGTGTAGAGGGAGAGCGCCTCGTCCGGGCGCGCGTCCGCCGCGGCCGCGAGGCGCGCGGGGTAGTCCTCGGGATCGAAGGCCTTCCCCGGGTCCTTCTCCCAGTCGACGGCCGTCGGATACGACGTGTACCGCGGCGCCGACGTCGCGTAGCGCTCGAGGAGCTCCTTGGGCACCTCGAGCCGTCCGGGACGCGCGTCCGCCTCTGGGTCGCGGGGGCTCAACCGTCGGCCCCCGTGAGCACGGTGTCCCAGAGAGCCTGGACGCTGTCGAGCGGGGTCTTGGGCAGGATTCCGCTGCCGAGGTTGAAGATGTATCCCCGCTCCTTCGCGCGGAAGGCCGCGAGGGTGCGACCGGCCTCTCGCCGCACCACCTCCGGCGGTGCGAAGAGAGCGCAGGGATCCATGTTCCCCTGGAGCGCGACGCGATCGCCGACTCGCGCGATCGCCTCTTCCGGCGAGACGCGCCAGTCGATCCCGAGGACGTCCGCGCCGCTGTCGGCCATCACCTCGAGCAGGTGGCTGCAGCCGTTCACGTAGAGGATGACGGGCACGTCGAAGCCCTTGGCCTCGGCGACGAGGCGCGCCACGTGGGGGAGGAGGCGCTCGCGGTACAGCTCGGCGTCGAGGGCGCCGCCCCATGAGTCGAAGATCTGGAGCACGTCGGCGCCGGCTTCGACCTGGCGCTCGAGGTAGCCGACGGAGCTCTGGACCACGCGCGAGAGCAGCCGGTCGAAGGTCTCCGGCTCGCCGAGCAGCATTCGCTTGGTGTTCTCGAAGTTGCGCGAGGACTGGCCCTCGACCATGTAGCTCGCGACCGTGAAGGGCGCGCCGCAGAAGCCGATGATCGCGCGCTCGTCGCCGAGCTCCTTCCGCACTCTCCTGATCGACTCGCCGAGGAAGCCGGTGGCCTCCGCGGCGTCGAAGTCGACCAGCGCCTCGACCGCGTCGCGGTCGCGCACCGGCGGCCCGAGGACGGGGCCGCGGCCCTCGACGAACTCGACCCCGAGGCCCATGGCGGCGGGGGGCACGAGGATGTCGCAGAAGATCACCGCCGCGTCCATCCCGTAGCGGCGGATGGGCTGGAGCGTCACCTCCGCGGCTCGTTCGGGATCATGGACCATTCCGAGAAACGTCGAGCCGCTCCGCACGTCTCGGTATTCGGGCAGGTAGCGGCCAGCCTGACGCATCATCCAGGCAGGAGGACGGTCGGTCTCTTCACCGCGGCAAGCAGCGAGGAAGCGGTCTCGGGGTCTCACGTGTGGGATCGGGGTTGTGGCGGTGCGGATTCGCGCCAAAGCATAGCCCGCGGAGCTTGCTCGGCTCGGGCATCGTGCGGCCCGCGATCGCCTGTCCCCCCGGGAGACAGGGCCGGCGTCGGAGAGTCCCGTTCCAAGGATCGGTCCAGGTGCTCGCGGCGTGAGGTTCGGTGCGCGCGCGGGTAGGCCGTCGGCGCGGCCGACAGGCGCACGCGGCGGACCGCCACGACGAGGCGCTGCTTCGAATTCGCCGTGAGCCCCGCGACCGGGCGCGCGCCGGCGAGGCGCCGCGCGGTCTCCTCGTTCGTTCCGAGCGGGGAACTCGGCTCCGTGGACGCGGCCGCTCAGTCGGGCGGCTTCCTGATCCCGCTTCCCATGCGAGTGATGTCCGCGGTGACCGCGCGGTCCCCGGCCCAGTCACCCTCCGCCAGGAACGGCAGAGCGATCTCGACGACGCATCCGGTCTCACCGTCCTCGCGGTTGTACGCGCGGATCCGGCCCTGGTGGAGCTCGGTGACCTTGTGGGCGATCGCGAGGCCGAGTCCGGTGCCGCGGGAGCGCTCGCCCTCGCCCTGTTTGAAGGGCTGGAAGACCGTCTCGAGGATGTCCGCAGGCATACCCGGTCCCTGGTCCTTCACGCGGATGACGGCCCGCGGTCGGCCCTCGAGACCTTCCTTCCCGTCGGCGGCGGGCGCGCCCGTGACCGACACCTGGATGAGCCCACCCCGGGTCGAGAAGCGGATGGCGTTGCGGATCAGGTTCTCGACCGCGGACGACACGAGCTCGGGGTCGCCCCACGTGGGCGCGTCGAAGAACTCGAAGTCCTCCTCCGTGAGCTGCAGTTCGACGTGCACGTCGTGGGTCAACGCGAGCGCCGTCGAGCGACTGACGGCCTCCACCAGGAGGTCCTGGAACCAGAACTCCTCGTTCTTCTGCAGGCGCTCCTCGTAGTCGATCCGCGCGAGCGTCAGGAAGCTCTCGACGATCTTCGCGAGGTGAGCCATCTGCTCCGCGATGTCGTCGATGAACTCCTCGAGCTCCGCCTGCGGCCGCTCCATGCGTCGCAGCCGCCGGGCCTCGGTCAGCACGACCGCGATCGGCGTCTTCAGCTCGTGGCTGACGTTCGAGATGAAGCGCTCCTGCGCCTGATAGCCGGCCTCGATGCGGTCGAGGGCGCGGTTGAGCTCGCGCTTCGCGGCGTTGACCTCGGTGCCGACCTCCGGCACCGCGATACGGCTCTCCTCGATGCGTTCGGGCGCGACGTCCCGGGCCGATTCCGTGATCCGTCGGAGCGGCTCGACGGCCGCCCCGACGATGACCCAGGCCGCCGCCACGCCGCCCACGAGCGCGGCGAAGGTGGCCCCCAGGGTCACGCGGATCATCCAGTCGTAGTGCTCGTACTCACCGTCGAAGACGCGTCCGCCGTCGATGAGGATCAGCGCGGTGAGGATCGTCGCGAGGATCACGCCGAAGCTCAGGCTGAACCAGATGGTCAGCTGAGCGCGGAGCGAGAGCGGTGAAAGCTCGTCCTCCTCCGGCGCAGGGACGCCCTCCGCGTCCGCGGGGCCCGCGCCGTCGGTGAGCGGCTCGTCGGCCTTCCTCACGGAAAGCGCGCCGCCGGTGTCGGGGCCGGTCGTCAAGGGAGGCGCGTCCGAATCAGGCGCCGGCTTGTCCGAAGCGGTAGCCCGTGCCGATCACCGTGTGGATCAGCTTCTCGGGGAAGGGCTTGTCGAGCTTGCGACGGAGGTTGGAGATGTAAACGTCGACGACGTTGCTGGTCGGCTCGTAGTTGATGTCCCACACCTCCTCGGTGATGACGCCCCGCGGCAACACCTGGTCGGGGTTGCGGATGAGGAACTCGAGGAGGGTGAACTCCTTCGCCGTCAGCTTGATGAGGGTCTCACCGCGACGCACTGTCCGCTTCGCGAGGTCCATCTCGCAGTCGCCGTACTTGAGCTTGGTGGACTCGCCGGCCGCGCCACGCCGGAGCAGGGCGCGCACGCGCGCGATGAGCTCGTCGACCTCGAAGGGCTTGGTCAGGTAGTCGTCCGCGCCCGAGTCGAGGCCAGCGACCTTTCGGGCGGTGCCGGACAGGGCGGTGAGCATGAGGATGGGGGCCTTGATGCCCATCTTGCGCACGCTGCGGCACAGCTCGATGCCGTCCCGGTCGGGCAACATCAGATCGAGCACGTAGAGGTCGTACGTGTCGGCCGCGGCCATCTTCTCGGCCTCCGCGCCGGTGCCGACCGTGTCGACGCCGTAGTCGAGTTCCCGGAGGGACTTCGCGACGGACTCGGCCATCTTCGGATTGTCTTCGACGACGAGGATGCGCATGGCGATTGAGTGGGGGGGCTCGCGCGAGGCACCCGGACGGGCGCTGAAGATCCCGGAGGAGAGCGGGTGGGATCCGGCGCTCACCTTGCATTCCGGACGCGATGGCGCCGTTCCTGCCCGGCAGAGAATATCGGGAACCAGCGTCAGGAGTCGCCCCCTGCTTCGCAGCACTGGTCCCGCGGACGGGCGGGTCCCGGCACGGCCTGGAGGCAGGGGCACCGGGCTCGAGCGCGAGGGCCGGAAGGTCCCGGCGCCCCGTTCGTCCCGGTCCGCCCCACGCCCGGGCGCTCGCTCCGCCGAGGGCTCGTCGACGGCGTCGGCTGGCGCCGCGCAGATCGGCGAGTCGCCCCTCGCGCCGCCCGCCTCGGGTGCGCGGCCCTCACGCTCCCCGACCTCGGAGGGGACGGCACGTCCGAGATCACCGTCGGCGTTCCCATCCGGCCTGACGGCGCAGCGGTCCTCGGCTCCTCGGGCGCGACGAGGAAGAGGCTCGCTCTCGAGCGCATGGACGGCGACGCTCAGGACATGCCCGCGCGAGGGTTTCGGGGGAATCCTGTCCGGAGGGCCGCGGCGGGCTCAGTTCGTGCTGTCGGTACCCCCAGGGGCCCGCTTCGAACTCCCCGAGCCACGCCAGCCCATCACATCCCATGTTCATCCGGGTTCTCTACATCGCCTCCACCGCCGTCGTCCTCGCCGGGATCGGCAGTGCCCGGGGTCGCGATCTCTTCTTCGTGAACGAGCGAAGCCCTTCCGTCGTCGCTCGTGCCGCTCTCCGGACGCCGATCACCCAGGGGGACGTCATGTGCGTCCTCGACGGCGCCTCGATGCCCGAGCTCGGTCCGACGTCCGCGCCCGAGATGGACTCCTCCCACGGCGCCGCGGACCAAGGCCTGCCGGGCGGTGCGGTGGACGCATGGGCGGCACCCCCCTGCATCGCCGAGGTCGACGCCCTCCCCCGCGGCCGCGACCGTCCCTTCGAGCCCGTGACCGGGATCCTCCCGGGCCGGATCATGTTCGGCGTGACCTTCGTGTCCTGACCCGTTCAGGCCGGGTGCGCGGGAGGGTGGAGAGCGAAGGCCTTCCCGCGCGCGGCATCGCCGCGGCAGCGTCTCGCGAAGTCGAGGCGCCGCCGCGGCTCCTGTTCAAACCGACTCGACGAGCGAGCGCAGTCCGGCCTCGGTGGGCCGCATCGCCGCGAGAGCGACGAACGCCACGATCGGCGCGGCGAGCGCCCAGGTGATCCCGGTGACCAGCGCGACGACGCCGCCGAAGAGCCCCGCGCCTTCGATGATCCCCCAGGCGACCATGCACGCCGCGCTCACCTCGTCCCGTACCGACCCGGCCTCGAGCTGCTCGAGTGCTTCGTCGCGCTTCGTTGCGACGCGGCGGGCGATGGTGGTCTGCAGGAAGAGGGCCGAGAGGATCGCCAAGACGACCAGGACGATCGCGACGAGGACGAGCACGCCGAGGGAAGGGCCTCGGTCCGCAGCCACGTCCGGTCCGAGGAACCCGCGACCGCCGCGAGGGGTACGAGGCCCGTCACGAGCCCGAGGTAGATCACTCGCAGCGCGGTGAGCGATGGAGCGGATTGTTCGAGGTGCCAGCCGGTCATGGCGAGACCGCACGTCAGCGGCCCGCGTTCATTCGCGCCGGTGGCCGGCGGCCTCCACCTCGGCCGCGAATCGCGGCCGGAGGGCCGCGTAGGCCTCCGCGAGCGCGGGGGACGCCGTCACGGCCTCGCCTTCGCCGCCGCTTCGGGGGAGCGTTCCCGGATCCACGCCACGGGCCGCGGCCGCTGCCTGCGTCGCCGCGCCAAGGGCCGCCGTCTCGGTCTCCGCCATGGGCCGCACAGCTGCGCCGAAACAGGCGGCGAGGATCTCCGCCCACAGCGCGTTCCGCGCCGCGCCGCCCACGAGCCGGACCTCGGCGACGTCGAGCCCGAGGCCGCGCATGCGGTCGAGGCCGGACGCGAGGTTCATGGCGACGCCCTCGAGGGCAGCTCGATAGAGCACTCCCGCATCGAGGCCGTTCGCGCCGAGTCCCGTGAGCGTCCCGCGGGCGTTGGGCATGTTCGGGACCCGCTCGCCCACCAGGAAGGGCACGAAGGTCACGCCCTCTGCACCCGGGGGGACGGCGCGCGCGAGAGCGGTGAGCTCGTCGTGGCCGCGGCCCGTCAACTCACGAATCGCCTCGAGCGGCTCCGTGCAGTTCATCACGCAGAGGAGAGGCAGGTGACCGGGCTCGGCGGTTCCCGGCACCACGCTCGACGCGCGGAAGTCCGCGATGAGCCCTTCCGGGTCGAGCAGGGGCGCGCCGGTGAAGGCGAAGACGGTGGCCGAGGTCCCGAGGCTGCACACCACGACGCCGGGGCCCGTGGCGCCCGCGCCGATGGCGCTCATCATGTTGTCGCCGCCGCCCGCGGAGACGGGGATGTCCGCGGTGAGGCCCAGGCGCTGCGCCATGGGTTCGACGAGGCGCCCGGCGACGGCGCCGGTGGCGACGATCGGCGGCAGTTTCTCCGCGAGCCCGGGCGCGGTGCGCGCCACCGCATCCGCGTCGTAGCGACCCGTGCGCGGGTCGAGGTATCCCGTCCCCGACGCGTCGCCCGCCTCGGTGAAGAGGTCGTGGCAGAGGCAGGCGTTGATGAAGTCGTGGGGGAGGACCACGTGACGCGTGCGGGCCCACACATCGGGCTCGCGCTCCGCCACGTAGCGCAGCTTGGGCGCGGTGAAGCCGGCGGGGACGCTGCGCCCGAGCTCCGCGGAGAGCGCCGCCGCTTCCTCCGAGGTGGAGGTGTCGCACCACAGCTTCGCCGCGCGCACGACCTCGTACTGCTCGCCGAGGAGCACGGCGCCGTGCTGCTGCCCGGAGACGCCGATGCCGCGGATCTCTCCGCGGCGCTCCAGAGCGCCGACGGCCTCCACGACGGCCTCGAGCCACATCTCCGGCTGCTGCTCGGCGTGGCCCGGAGGGAGCCCCTCGATCAGGTCGTAGGAGATCTGACTCCGCTCCACCACGTCGCCTGTCTCCGCGTCGTAGACGAGCGCCTTCGTACTCTGGGTCCCGACGTCGAGGCCGAGGAAGAGCTCCGCGCCGGACGCCATCAGCGGGCGCCCATGAGGTGTTCGACGAGCAGCTGGTCGAGGCGTTCGTAGCCGAGACCCTCCGCGCCGACGGCGGCAGCGTCGATGTCGAGGTCGCGCAGGGCCGCCGCGCGCTCCGCGCTGTAGCCACCCGAGACGTCCACGAGCGCCGGCTTCTTGGTGGCCTCCAGGAGGCCCTTCACCTCGGGATCCGCGTCGAAGGCGCGGGCCCGCTCTGCGAGCAGCTCGTAGGTCCGCATGCAGCCCTTGGCGAACTCCCAGACGCCGTCGACGTCCTCCGTTCGGTAGGCGTGGGCGTCGAAGTGGCGCGGGCCCTCGTAGCGCGCTCCGCCGTTCGTCCCTTCGAGGAGACGCACGAGCAGGAACGCCATCTTCAGGTCCTCGGAGCCGAAGCGCAGGTCCTGGTCGTAGCGGCCGATGCGCTGGGCGTTGAGGTCGATGTGGAAGAGCTTCCCGCACTCCATGGCCTGGGCGACGCCGTGCACGAAGTTGAGCCCCGCCATCGTCTCGTGGGCGACCTCCGGGTTCACGCCGACGCGGTCCGAGTGCTGGAGCGTCGAGATGAAGTGGAGCATGTGCCCGGTGGTCGACAGGTAGATGTCGCCGCGCGGCTCGTTGGGCTTCGCCTCGAGGGCGAAGCGCAGGTCGTAGCCCTGGTCGTCGCAGTAGCCGCAGAGGAAGTCGATCGCCTCACGGAAGTGGGCCAGCGCGTCCCGGCCGTCGCGGCACGCGTCGGTCTCCGTCCCCTCGCGCCCGCCCCAGAAGACGTAGGTCCTCGCGCCCAGCTCGACGCCCAGGTCGATGGCGTCCATGGTCTTGCGCAGGGCGAAGGCCCGCACGCGCGGGTCGTTCGAGGTGAAGGCGCCGTCCTTGAAGATCGGCTGGGAGAACAGGTTCGTCGTCGCCATGGGGCAGCTGACGCCGCTGTCGGCCATCGCCTTCTTGAAGTCCGCGACGATGCGATCCCGCTCGGCCGCGGAGCTCCCGAAGGGCACCAGGTCCTCGTCGTGCAGGTTCACCCCCCGCGCGCCGATCTCGCCCAGCTTCTGGACGATGTGGCAGGGGTCCTGCACGGGGCGGACGGCGTGGCCGAAGGGATCGCGTCCGGGGTTGCCGACGGTCCACAGACCGAAGGAGAAGAGCGTCGAGTGATCGTTCGTCATGGGGAAGCCTCACCCAGAGGGTAGTCGCGCCCCCGGCGCCTGACGACGGGAAGGTGGCTGCGGCTCGGAACCGGCCCGCTCATGCCCGTTCCTCCTCGGAGCCGATGCGCGCCAGCCCGCGCGTCGCGCCCGCTCAGAACTGGAAGTAGATGAACGGCTGCTCGCCGAGGAGCAGGTAGCCCGCGAGCCCCGCGACGACCCCGGCGATGACCCCCGCGAGGACCGTCGGCATGCGGAGATAGACCCGGCGCGCCCAGGTATAGAAGCCCTCGGGCATGAAGTGCAGGGCGAGGCCGGCGGTCAGCGAGATCCAGGCGTAGTGGCTGATGTCGCCGAAGCCCTTGGCGTCACCGAACCGGAGGAGCATCCCGAAGAGCTCGCTCATGTCCTCCGCGCGGACGCAGATGTAGGTGATCGCGATGAACTGGCTCATCCACACCCACAGCAGGAAGCGGCGCAGCGGGCTCGTGGCGAAGGGCCGGCCCCAGGCGCGCTCCACGGTCCGCTCGAGGCACATCGCGATCCCCTGGATCGTGCCGAAGAGCGCCCACGGCCAGCTCGCGCCGTGCCAGAGCCCGATGAGGATCATCGTCACCATCAGGTTGAACAGGACGCGCGGCTCGGCGCGCCTGGATCCACCGAGCGGGAAGTACACGTAGTCCTGCAGCCAAGAGGAGAGCGTGATGTGCCATCGGCGCCAGAACTCCCGCACGCTCAGGGCGCGGAAGGGCAGCTTGAAGTTCTCGGGCAGGTCGAAGCCGAAGAGGCGTGCGCTGCCGATGGCGATGTCCGAGTAGCCCGAGAAGTCGTAGTAGATCTGGACGAGGAACCCGTACAGCACGATGACGTGCATGACCGCCGAGTAACTCGCGGGGTCGGTGTAGACGGGGTCGATCAGGAACTTGCCGACGACGTCGGCGATCAGGACCTTCTTCCCGAGGCCGATCGCGATGCGGTAGAGCCCGTCGTGCAGCCTCTCGCGCGTGAACCGCGGCGGCCGCTCCAGCTGGGGGAGGAAGTCCGCCGCCCGCACGATCGGACCGGCGACGAGCTGGGGGAAGAAGGCGACGAACAGCGCGAAGTCGAGCAGGTTCCGCGCCGGCTCCATGCGCCGCCGGTAGAGGTCGATCGTGTAGCTGAGCGTCTGGAACGTGTAGAAGGAGATGCCGACCGGCACGACGATGCCGAGGGTCTCCAGGGGGAACGAGAGCCCCACCGAGGCGAACAGTCTTCCGAGGTTCTCGACGCCGAAGTCGTAGTACTTGAAGAACCCGAGCAGGCCGAGGTTCATCACCAAACTGACGAGCAGCGCGATGCGTCTCGTGCGCTCCGACTCCGAGCGGTGGATCAGCAGGCCGCACCTGTGGTCCAGCAGCGTGGAGAACCCGATCAGCACCAGGAAGAGCGGGTCGAAGGCGCCGTAGAACACGTAGCTGGCGATCAGCATGATCGCGCTGCGCAGGTTCCGGCGGCGGTAGGTCAGCCAGAAGAGGCTGAACACCACGCTCAGGAAGACGCCGAAGGTGACGCTGTGGAAGTTCACCGGCCCTCGCCTCCGGCGCCCTCGAGCTCGAGGACCGCGTCACCGGCGACTCCCAGGGCGGCGTCCTCGGACCGCGGGCGCTCCGCGCGCCGCGCCGCGGCGGACTCGAGGAGGTCCTCCGCGCGCAGGAGCCGTGCCCACTCGGCTGCCACGAGACCGTGGCCCTCGCCCGACCAGTGCAGGTTGGCCGCCTGGACGAGTTCGTCCCACCCCGCGCCGATGGCGTACATGGTGGCGCTCATGTCCCAGACCGTCGCGCCGGTGGGCTCGAGCCAGCGGAGCATCGCGGCCGGCGGCTCTTCCTTCGGCGTGCCGGCCGGCGGCGCGCCTCGCTCGGCCGCGCTCTCCAGGTAGTTGTTCCAGTGCTCGTCGGCCGAGAAGCGCGGCTCGATGAGCAGCGCGAGGCGCAGGACGATCCCGCGCTCCTCGCAGAAGCGCGCGAGCGCCGTGAGCTCACCGCGGGCCTGCTCGACCGCCGGTGCGATGGACCCGGGGATCGGCGCGTCCGACAGCATGAAGTCGATCGTCGACTGGTCCGCCGCCCCGCCGAACTGGATCTTCGGGCGGGAGCGCCGGTAGAAGTACGAGCTCATCAGCAGGCGGTGCGCCCTGGCGGGGATCACCTGCAGGGCCGTCGGCCAGCCCTCGATGACGTCCGCGGGGACGAGCTCGCCGCCGACGCGCGTCCACTTCGCCGCGGGCGAGGAGTCCAGGAGCGCCTGCCGACCGGGGAAGACCTCCAGGACGATCACGTCGGGCTCGAGGAGCACCGCGAGCCGCGCGGCGCGTCGGGCGCTCTGGACGAGCGAGTACCCCTGGACGCCGCCGTTGACGAAGCGTGGCGCGGGGTCGGTCGCCGCCGCGAACTCGGACTGCAGGCGGGCGCGCCAGGTGAGCCCCTCCGGGGCGCCCAGGCCAAACACGTTCGACGCGCCGCAGACGAGGACTCGGGGCTCGCGGCGCAGGTCATCGACCGCGGCGTCCGGAGCGGGCAGGGCGGGGCCGCGCAGGCCGAGGGAGTTGATCGCGACGCCGAACTCCTCGCTGCTCCAGTCGGGGCGGTTCGCCCAGCCCAGCTCCTGGTCCGCGAGGAACAGGCTGTCGCTGCCCTCGGCGGCGGGGGCGTCGTCCGCGCGACCGGCGACGACGTCCACGAGTCCCGTGCCGATCAGCACACCCACGAGAGCGACGCCGAACGCCGCGAGGACGGCGCGGCGGTTCGGGTTCTCGCCGTCCAGCGCTTCGAGCGCGGGCGATCCGCTGGAGCTTGTTTCCATCGGGGGGCGGGGGGCGCAGCGGGCCCGGGTCGCGACGCCAGCGTGCGGCGGTCGCGGGGCCCTGAAGGCGGTGCGCCGGCGCGGAACTCTACCGCACGAGGGCCCCGCCGGTCGCGCGCGGAACCCTCACGCGTCGGGGCGCTCGAGCCGCAGGTAGCAGCAGAAGCGCCATGTCCGGACGACGAGCTCCGAGGTCGGCCTCGGGATGTCGCGAGGGATACGCCTCACCGGCGTTCCACTCGCCGCTCCGTCAGGGCCGAAGGGCGGCGGCGGGTCCGCCTCGAACAGTGACGCCCAGAGCCGCACCGGCGCGTTCACCAGGACCGCGTCCGCGGGTCCGAACTCGTCCCACCACTGCTGCATGCGCTCCACCGTCTCCTCGGTCAGCGCGCGAGCGTTCTGCAGCCGGAGCCGCGAGCCGTAGCGCGACTTGCCCTTGGTCGCGAGGTGGGTGGGCTGAGCGCGCCCTTTCCCGCGCACGACGTACCGACTGAAGCTCTTGGTCTCGACCGCCTCGCCCCCGTCGAACCAGCCCATGGAGCAGCGCCCCGCCTGGAGCAGCACGACGAGGTGAGGCCCGAGCTCCTCCGGCGCCGCGTCGAGATGGTCGAGCAGGTCCCTGCAGCCGGCGGCGATCGGACTCACGAGCGCCGGGTGGACGCGCAGGGGGCGGCCGTCCCCGTCCACCCCTTCGAACCAGCGGCGTTCGGGTTCGGGGACGAGGCGGCCCTCCCGCGCGACGTCCCCGAGCACCGCCCGCGCCTCGAGCGCGTGGACCGTCCGCGGGAGCGGGTCGTCGGTCGCGCGCTCGTCGGTCATCGTGAGATCTTAGGCGGGGGCTCGGTCCGGGGCCCCTTCGCCGCCCGGCTGGCCGGCGCAGCGCGCCGACGGTGAGGCCATGGAGGAGCACGGGGGGCAGCGCCGTTCACGTCGAGGGGCCGTGTCCGCCACGATGAGGGCGTCCTCGCGGAGGACCGTGATGGTGAAGGCGACCGCCGCGGGGGCCCGCGGGCCGAACCAGCCCCGGAAGAGCTTCGTGTCGAGGCTCGGGCCGGAGCCCGTCGGGGGGCATGCGGATCACCGTCAGGCTCAGGAGCGCGTAGAAGATCGTCGCTGCATCGAAGCCGTGGGCCGTGTACGGGACCGCGGCGGCGCCGCAGGGGAGGTCAGCCCTCGGCGTTGTGCATGTGCACGTCCTGCTGCGGGTAGGGGATCGAGATCCCCGCCTCGTCGTAGGCGGCCTTGATCCGGTGGCGCACCTCGCAGCACGTGCCGAAGTACTTCGAGGTGTCGACCCAGCCGCGTAGCGAGAGGTTGACGGCGGAGTCGCCGAGGCCGGTGACGTGGACCCCGGGGCTCGGGTCGCCGTGCACGCTCTCGATCCCGCCGAGGACCTCGAGGGCGATCTCCCTGGCCTTGTCGATGTCGTCGCCGTATCCGATGCCGATGGTCTCGTTGAACCTCCGCGTCGGGTTGGCGGTGACGTTGCGGATGACGCCGCCCCAGATGCTCCCGTTGGGGACCGTCAGGCGCTGGTTGTCGGGGGTCATCAGCGTCGTCGAGACGAGGGTCATGGCGGCGACCGAGCCCTCGCGGCCCGCGACCTCGACGAAGTCACCGACGTCGTAGGGGCGGTACATGAGCAGCATGATCCCCGCGGCGAAGTTGCCGAGCGTGTCCTGCAGCGCGAAGCCGACCACGAATCCGAGCACCCCGATGCCCGCGAGCAGCGGCGCGATGTCGATGCCGAGGTTCTGAAGGGCGAGGACGAAGCCGATGAAGAAGATGACCTTGCTGGCCGTGTTCTCGATGAACGTCTTCAGCAGCTCGCTGGCGTTCTTCGCCGACCTGTCGAGACCCCTGCGCACCGTCCGCCCGACGATGCGCGAGAGCAGGCGCGCGAGGAAGAGCAGGAGGAGGAACAGGCCGATGCGGCCGCCGATGCGCGGCCCGTCCTCCAGGAGCCAACCCTTCATCGTCCCGGAGGGGTCGTCGAGGAACGCCTCGAAGCCCTTCTTGAGCTCTTCCTTGACGTCTTCGATCCCGTTCGCCCCGGCCTCGCCGCCATCCTCCTGCGTCGCCGGGGCGGCGCCGCCGTCAGCGCCCTGGAAGGCGTGGGCCGTCGCTGGCGCTGCGGCGAAGAGCAGCAGGGCGAGGAGGAGCCTGGCGAGGAGAGGGCGTGTGGACATGCGGGGGAGTGGATCCAGCCCCCGATGGAGGCGCAAGGAGTTTGCTTTTCAGCCCTTCTTCGCGATGAGCTCGTCGAGCTCACCCTTCAGGCGCGGGAGGATCTCGTCGTAGGTGAAGTTGCCGACGAGTCGCTCTCCTCTCTTCAGGTTCACGGTCTTCGGACCGCACCACAGACCGAGGTCCGCGTCGTCGGTCTCGCCTGGACCGTTCACGCGGCAACCCATCACCGCGATCGTCAGTTCGTGCTCGGCCGCGAACTCGGTCATGCGCTTCACGTCCTCGGCGAGGTCGATGAAGCGTTCGTTCTCCACGCGGCTGCAGCTCGGGCAGGCGATGATGTTCAGGCCGTCGAAGAAGTTGGGCGGCACGGAGCGGAACCGGCCGTTCTCGACGTCGGCGAGGATCTCGCGCCCCACCGCGATCTCCTGGCCCTTGTCCTCGAAGGGCACCGTCAGCGACACGCGGAGCGTGTCGCCGATCCCACGCGCGAGGAGCTGTTCGAAGGCGATCCGCGTCTTGATGATGCCCTCGGGCGGCATCCCCGCCTCGGTCACCCCCAGGTGGATCGGCACGTCCGGGCGGGCCTCGGCGAAGGCGCTGTTGGCGTCGACGACGAGGCGCGGGTCCGAATCCTTGATGGACACCACGTAATCGACGAAGTCGAGGCCGTCGAGGAGGGCGCAGTGGTCCACGGCGCAGGCGACGATCGCGCCCACGTGGTCGGCTCCGAAGCGCTCCTTGTAGTCCGGCGCCACCGACCCGGCGTTGACCCCGATCCGGATCGCGCAGTCGTTCGAGCGGGCGGTCTCGACGATCCAGCGCACCTTCTCCTCGACGGACTTGCCCTTCTCGTGGTGGTGGAGGTGTCCGGGGTTGTAGCGGATCTTCTGGACGAGCGGCGCCACCAGCTCGGCCATGCGGTAGTTCTCCTGGAGGTCGACGGAGAGGGGCACCTCGAACCCGCGGGCGACCTCCTGGAGAGCCTCGGCGTCCTTCGGGGAGTCGATCGCGATGCGCACGAGGTCCGCTCCCGCCTCCTGGAGCAGCTCCACCTGGCGACGGGTCGCCGCCACGTCCTGGGTCCGGGTCGCGGCCATGCTCTGGACGGCGATCGGGGCTTCGCCTCCGACGCGGATCGGGCCGACCTGGATCTGGCGGGTCTTGCGGGGCGGGATCATGACCCCGGGATCATAGACCGCACTCCTGGAGGTCCCCCGCGCCCGCCGAAGTTCGAACGGAATCCCCGGAAATCGAGCCCCGCCCCTGCCGGCCCCTGCGGACACCCACGCCTCGGCGGGCCGTTCCCCCAGCGCCCGCCTTCGACCAGGCACCGGATGCCGAACGGCGTCGAGCGGCATCCCCCCTCGTCCGCTTCGTCGCGCGGCTCCGGGGCCTACCTGACGCGAGCGGATCACCCCCCTCGATCCTCTCGCCACCAGCCCATCCGGACCGCGCCCCGGCTGGGCTGGGCCTTTTATCGCCGTCGCCGGCGCCGGGGTGGGCGCAGCGGCTGGCGGCGAGCTCGGCCTGCGTCGGCTCGCGGCGGGACGCCTGGGGCGGGGCTATGCTGTGCGGCACATCACCCCTGAGGAGTGCTGACGTTTGAACGCGAAGATCCTGATCGTGGGCGGCGGTGCCATGGGCACCAGCGTGGCCCTGAGTGCGGCGAAGCGGTGCGACCCGCTCTCGGAGCCGGTGGTCCTCATCGAGAAGGGCTCGCTGGGGTCCGGCTCGTCGGGACGGACCGGCGCGGTCATCCATCAGGGATACCGTGAGCGCGCCCTGGCCGGGATGGCGCGGGACGCCCTGAAGGTCTACGCGGGCATGCACTCGACCGTCGGTCGCAGCGTGGGCTACCGCAAGACGGGGGTGCTGGTGGTCGCCGGGAGCGACAAGGAGGCCATCGAGGGGCTCGCGAAGGACGTGGCGATGCAGCGTGAGCTGGCCATCAACGTCCAGCTCGTGGGCGCGACCGAGATGCGCCGGCTGTGCCCGGGGATCGAGATCGCTGACGACGCGATGGGGTCCTACGAGCCCGACGGCGGCTACATCGAGCCGCGCCAGGCGATCGAGACCTTCGCGGCGCTCGCGCGCGCCCAGGGCGCGACCACGCGGACCGGCGTCGACAAGCCCAAGGTCATCGTGGAGGGCGGACGCGCGGTCGGCGTCTCCACCAGCGAGGGAGAGTTCCAGGCGCCCAACGTGGTCCTCGCCACGGGGCCCTGGACCAAGGAGATCCTGCGTGAGCTCGGCGTGGAGGTTCCCCTGCGCGTCGTGCGCTCCGAGGAGCACTTCGTCGAGATGCCCGACCCGCCGGCGCCCGAGGAAACGCCGCACCAGGACGACGGCCACGCCGACGACATCGAGACGCGCTTCAGGCCCGATCCCCTCGAGCTGCGGCCGGTGGCTCACCCGGTGATCCTCGACCGCTCGAACGACCTGCTCGTTCGCTGCGAGCCCAGGCAGAGGCGCACCCGCCTCGGGCGCATCGGCATCGAGGGCCTCGTCGAGCTCGAGCGGCCCGAGGCGCTCGAGGAGTCCGTCGGGGACGAGCTCCGCGCGTGGGCGCGCCCGCGCCTCAACGGGCGCATGCCGGTCTACCGGGACATGAAGGACCTCGGTGGTCAGGCGGCCTGGATCACGCTCACCCCCGACGAGATCCCGATCGTGGGTCCGGTCAAGGAGATCCCCGGCCTGTACGTGGTCGCGGGCTTCACGGGGAACGACTTCCAGCTGGCCCCCAGCATCGGCGAGGGGCTCTCGCAGATGATCCTGGAGCAGCCCGTCAGCGCGATCGATCCGGCGTTCTTCTCGCTGGACCGCTTCGCCTGATCGCGCGGGTCCGGCCTCCGGTGGACCGGGGTCCCGCGCGGCCTCGGCTCAGCGCGACTCGAAGGGCGCGATCGGGATCCCGACCCCGTTCAGCAGCGATCCCTGCGCGGTGTCGCTCCAGAGGTAGCGGGCTCGCGTCGGCGCGCTCATACCCTCTGCGCGGAGCACGACCGCGGACCCCTCCTCGACGAGCTCGGCGGTCGCCGGCGCCCATTCGTCGCTCCCCTCGCCCACGATCTCGAAGCCGGTGATGGGCCCTTCGCCGACATGGCGCAGGCCTCCTGGCGCATGGTCGAACGTGACGCGAAGCGCGCCTGCCTCGGGCGTGAGGGCCGCGGGCGTCGGGCCCACGGGATCGATCTCGCCTTCGAAGTGATCGCGCAGGATCCAGAGCGCCAGCCGGCGGCCCACCTCCCACTTGTTCACCGGGTGGATGTCCTTCGGGTTGCCGATGTCGTTGGTCAGCGCCATACCCACCATCGGCAGGGTCATCGCCGACGCCTGCGCGTCCCTCAATCGCGCCACCGGCCGGTCCTTCGCGGCGCGCTCGCCGTAGTCGAAGGGGGCCAGCTGGACGAGGTAGAACGGCACCTCCTGGCCCCAGCGCTGACGCCAGTCCACGATCATCGCCGGGAAGAGCAGGCGGTACTCGTCGGGGAAGGCGACGTTGGCCTCTCCCTGGTACCAGAGCATCCCGCGCACGCCGTAGGGCCGGACCGGTTCGATCATGCCGCCGTAGAGGGCGGAGGGCGTCCAGTGGTCCACGCCCCGGGTGTAGGGGATCTCGGGGACGGCCGACGCCGGCAGACCCTTGCGAACGCGCCAGGGGCCGCTGAGCTCGACGCCCTCGGTGTCCCTGGCGAGCATCATGGAGCCGCCGCTCCCGAAGCCGCCGCCGCCGCCCGTGTCGAGGCAGCAGATGGCGATGGCCATCTCGTCGCGGTCGTTCACCGACGCGGGGATCCGGTAGCTGCGCGGCTGGGTGTAGCCGTTCTTCGTGAGGGTCGAACCGACCAGCGTCCCGTTCACGTAGGTGCCGTCGAGGTCGTCGATCGGGGGCAGGTGCAGCGTCAGCTCCTCGCCCTCCCAGCCGCGGGGCAGGGACACCGTGCGGCGGTACCAGGCGACGCCGTCGTGGCTGCCGAGGAAGCCGTCCTTGAAGGCCGACGGCTGGACCTCCTCGACCCAGTCCGAGTCGTCGAAGCGCGGATCGACGAACTCGTCGCTCCAGAACGCCTTCGCCCTCACGGCTCGCCAGAACTCCACGGCCACGTCGCTCGGACCGCTGTCCTCGTCAGCGCCGATGCGATCCAGGGTCTCGGCGTGGCGCGGGAAGCGCTCGACGACCGGCCGGCTCGTCCACGCCTCGACGGGCGTGCCGCCCCACGAGGTGTTGATCAGCCCGACGGGAACCCCGAGCTCGTCCTGGAGGGCGCAGGCCGTGAAGTAAGCCACTGCGCTGCACGCCATGGCGTCCTCGCCCTGGGCCGTGCGCCAGGTCCCCGCGCAGTCGTTCTGGACCACGACCGAGGCGCGGCGCTGGACGGTGAAGTAGTGCACGTCGGGCCGGTCGTAGCCCTTCGTCTTGGGGTTCAAACCCTCGGCCCCCGCCACTGCGCCGGCGATGCGGTGCAGCTCCCACTCCATGTTGGACTGCCCCGAGCACAGGAGCACCTCGCCCACGTGCACGTCGGCGATGTTGAGGGTCTCTTCGCGGGTCCAGACGGAGAGCGAGGTGGGTTCGGTGGTGGCCTCCGGCGTGCGCAGCATCACCTGCCAGCGACCGGTGTCGTCCGCGGTCGCGGACGTGGCCGCGATCCAGGAGCCCAGCCAACCACCCTTCACGGCGACCTCGGTGCCCGGCTTCGCCCAGCCCCAGATGGGCACCTCGGTCTCGCGCTGCAGGACCATGCCGTCGGAGACGATCGCGGGGAGCGAGAGCTGGGCGAGGGCGGCGGGCGTCAGGGACGCAGAGAGGAGACCGGTGAGGAGCGCGAGTTTCATGGGGGATCGATGGGGGTCGCCGGGAACTCGCCGCGGCGTCGCGCCACTCTAGCCGAGGCGCGGCGCCATGGCTGGTCGGCGCGCCGGGTCGCGCGAACGGCCCGGCGGAACGGGTCAGGCGCGTCGAAACGTGAGACGGATGACGCGAGCGCCGTTCTCGACCGCGAGGACCTCGAGCTCGCCGCCCATGCGCTGCATCAAGCGGCGCGCGCGATGCAGTCCGACGCCGGCCGTGGGTGTGCGCCGCGTACCGCGGGTCCCCAGCTCGGTCAGGTCGCGCTCTCCATCGACTTCCCACGGGCCCCCGCTGTCCTCGGCGAGGACCTCGACGAGCTCCTCTCCAGCGCCCGCGCCGGAGCGCAGCTCCAGCCGCAGGGGATCCCCTCCGCCGTGCAGCGAGACGTTGTCCGCCAGGATCGAGAGCACCGCTGTGAGGGCGGGCCGATCGGCCGACACGGGAGGGATCGCCTCCACGTGGATCTCGACCTCGCCACAACCCGCCGGCGCTCGCCAACCGTCGAGGAGCGCGGCGTCGAGGGTGACCGGCCCGCACTCGACGGCCGCGGCGTCGTCGGCGACCAGTCCGCGCGCGCCGGCGGCGATCGAGGCGACGGCTCGGAGGCTCGACTCGATGCTGTCGAGGTGCGCCGTGAACTGCTCGTCGTCCTGAGCGGCGGGTCTCATGGTCGCGAGCCGGAACGTCGCGTTCGCGATCCAGGAGTTCGCGTCGTGGGCCAGCTTCGAGGCCACGCGGAGCGCCTCGGCGCCGGCCGCGGGTGCGTTCGAGGGAGCGCGGCCGGCGCCGCCGCCGTCCCCGTTCACCTCGTCGAAGACCGTGGCCAGGTGCTCGGCGACCATGCGCGCCTTCCCGAGGAAGGCGGCCGCACCCTTCGCCAGGACGGCCTCGCGGACGTCCTGCTCGTCGAGGGAGCTCGTGGCCACGATCGGGACCCCGTGCCGCGCCAGCTCCTCGATCGCCTGGATCGTCGCGTCCATCGGGCTGTCGGGCAGGGTCAGGTCCAGGAGCACCACGTCCGGATCCGCCTCCGCGAGGGCGCGCCGCGTCTCCTCCATCGAGGCGGCCTCCGTGACCTCCCGGACGCGCTCTCCGAGCTTGCGCAGGTGGTGCCGTGCGATCGTCCGGTGGTCCGCGTCGTCGTCGACGAGGAGCACGGCGAGGCCGCGCTCGGGTGCTGTGGAGTCGATGCGCATCGGAGAGAGCGGGCGCCCACCCGCGGGAACGCAGTGTAGCGGCCGCCTGCCCGGGGCCTGCGCGTGCGCTCTCGGAGGGACCGCGCCTCCGGCGCGCCGTTCTGGCGGACGGGCGGGTATCCTGTGCCCTGTCACGCGCCCCCGAGGGCCCGCAGGGCGGGTCCGAGGATCGGGAAGCGCAGTCATCCTCGACCCCACGCGAGCCCCCTCACCACGGGCGGACAGCCAGCACACGATGTGTGGATTCATCGGCATCTTCGGCCCTGACGGGGTCGATGTCGCACCGGAGATCTACGAGGGTCTCCTCGCAGTCCAGCACCGAGGCCAGGATGCCGCCGGCATCACGACCTTCACGGACCGCTTCAACGTGAAGAAGGGCTTCGGCCTCGTCGTCGAGGTCTTCGACGAGTCGAACATGACTCGCCTCGAGGGGAACCTCGGTGTGGGTCACGTGCGCTACCCGACGGTCGGCGCGAACAGGAACGAGGACGCCCAGCCCTTCCACCACACCTTCCCGATCGGGACGGCGATGGTGCACAACGGCAACGTCACCAACTACGTCGAGCTCTCCGACTCGCGCTTCAAGTCGAAGATGACGCGGCTGAACTCGACGTGCGATCTCGAGGTGCTCCTCTACGTCTTCCAGCAGGGCCTCGCCGAGCGCTACCAGGCCACCGGCGGGAAGCTCGACGTCGACGACGTGTTCAGCGCCGTCAAGCGCGTCTTCGACGAGGTCAAGGGCGCCTACTCGGTCTGCGCGACCATCGCCGACTTCGGCATGGTCGCCTTCCGCGATCCGTTCGGCATCAAGCCGGCGGTCTTCGGGCAGAAGGAGACCGAGGACGGCACCTGGTTCGCGTGCGCGTCGGAGAGCGTCGTCCTCGACGTCAACGGCTACAGCCGCACGATCGACATCGGGCCCGGCGAGGCGGTCTTCGTCGACAGCGAGCGCAAGGTGCACCGCCGGCAGGTGGCGGACGAGCCGCACAGGCCCTGCATCTTCGAGTACGTCTACTTCGCGCGCCCCGACTCGTTCCTCGACGACATCAGCGTGTACAAGACTCGCCATCGCTTCGGCGTGGCGCTCGCCCGGCAGTGGCGCGCGTCCGGGGCTCCGATCCCCGACGCGGTCATCCCCGTCCCCGACAGCTCGCGGGACGCGGCCTTCGCCTTCGCGATGGAGCTGGGCGTGCCCTATCGCGAGGGGCTCGTGAAGAACCGCTACATCGGCCGCACCTTCATCATGCCCAACCAGGCGGCGCGCACGAACTCGATCCGGCGCAAGCTCAACCCGATCCCGATCGAGTTCAAGGGCAAGAACATCGTCCTGATCGACGACTCCGTCGTGCGCGGGAACACCTCGCGGCGCATCGTCGAGATGGTGCGCGAGGCCGGCGCGGAGAACGTCTACTTCGGCGTCACGAGCCCGCCGCTGGTCGCGCCGTGCCCCTACGGTGTCGACATGGCGAGCAAGCGCGAGTTCGTCGCCACCGACAGGACGGTCGACCAGGTCGCCGAGTCCCTCGGGGTCGATCACCTCCTCTACCTCGACCGCGAGGACATGAACGAGGCGGCGCGCGCGGGCAACCCCAGGATCGAGCAGTTCTGCAACGCCTGCTTCACCGGGGACTACCCGACGCCCGAGGTGACCCTCGAGCGCCTCAAGCTGATCGAGGCGGAGCGGGAGGAGCGACGGGACAACGTCCCGGTGGCCTGAGGGTTCGATCCTCTCGCGGCCATGATGCGGGCGCTGGTCGGTCCTCCGGCCGGCGCCCGCGTTCGTTCCCCCCCCACGTGATGACGCAGTGGATCCTGGACAACGCCGGGGCGCTCAGGGGCGGCTCCTTCCGCGCCGAACCGAGGGGCGGGCAGCGAGGCATGCGGCTCGGCCTGCTGGGGCCGGAGGCGCTAGACGAAGAACTCGTGGCTGCCGGCCAGAACAGCGCCGAGGAGCGCCGTCGCTCCGTTCGCGGCGAGAGCCACCGGGGCTGAGCGGCCGAGCGGACGCCCGGTGAGCCAGGCGAGGCCGCCCGCCTCGACGGCCACCACCACGGCCTCGGCGGCGTACCAGTCGGCGCCTGCTCCGACGGCGATCAGGGCCGCGGGGAAGGTGACGAGGTTGAGGGCCCCGAGCGCGAGCGCGGCCTCCGCGCTCCGGGTGAGCCCTGCGGACACCACCGACTCGACCGCGAGGGTCGCGAGCATGAGCAGCGTGAGTGCGCCTCCGGGAACGATGACGCCCGGCTCCACGAGCGTGCTCAGGGTGGTCACGCCGAGGCGCGCCGGCGCCGCTGCCCGAGCTTGTGGACCGCGATCACGCCGAGGAGGAGAACGGCGATCCACGGGGCGTAGGTCCCCACGCCGACCGGCTCTCCGGTCGCGTCGAAGCGCTCCTCCCGCACGGCGCTCAGGCGGAGCTCGCCGGCCTCCACGCCCTCGAAGGCGAGCGTCGTGAGGACGCGCGCCACCGGGTTCACCAGGGGGAGCGAGCGAATCTCCCGGACGGGCGGAGGCGCGCTCGGATGCGCGAGGCCGCTGCTCGGCTCCGGCGCGGTGATGTCCTCGTTCTCCGGGACGAGGAAGAAGGTCGTGCCGTACTTCGACGAGAAGCGGAACGGCACGCCCGCCCGCACCTCCTCGACGCCTCCGAAGCCACGTACGGGCGTCGCGACGAGGCGCGTACCCGGGGGCAGCTCGAGCCGGTCGAAGACGAGCTCGTGCACGGCCGGCCGATGGCCCGGCGGGATCAGGTCGCGGGCCCCGGCGGGCGCGGCCGTGATCAGGGCGGCGAGGGCGGCGATGAGGCGGAGCAGCAACGGTTCAGAGGGTGAGGAGCGCGGAGATGGAGGGGGCGACCTCGTCGACGAGGCGCTCCTCGGGCGCGAGGTCCACCTGGGACGTCGCCCAGGGTGACGCCTTCTCGTGGCCCTTGAGCAGGAGACGCAGATCGGCGCCCAGCTCGCCGTTCGCGCGCATGAAGGCCGGCGTCGCCAGGTCCAGCGAAGCGACGTCGCCGATGACCACGTCGGGCCGCTCGCGGCCGAGGATCTCGCGGTAGCGCGGCCGGTCGAGGTGAACCTCCCTGCCATTGAAGGTGCGACGGGGCTCGGGCCCCTCGATCCACCACTTGCGCGCGTCGCCCACGAGGCGCAGCAGAGGTCCCTCATCGAGCCCCTCGGCCGCGAACATCGACCGGAGCTTCTCGGTGGGGGAGTTGGACACGATCACGAGCTCGATCCCACGCCCTGCCAGCCCCTGCGCGACCTCGCGCGCTTCGGGCACCAGCCGGTGTTCTGCCTCGTCGCGGTAGGCGCGCATGGCTGGCCCGAAGCTCTGATTGACCAGGTCCTCCGCGCGCTCGTGACCGCCGGCGCGGATCGCGGTGAGCCAGCGCTCCGCTCCGGGCAGATCGGCGTGGTGGTCGAGCCAGCGGCCCACCGCCCCGGTGGCCAGGAGCTCGTCCTCGTCCACGAAGGCCGAGAGATACCCGCGCGGCCACCATCCGTGGGAGGCCGGGTCCTCGAGGGTGCGCTCGTGGAAACCGCGGAACTCCTCCGCGGCACGCTCCTCCTCGACGCCCATCAGAGCAGCTGCCTCGCGGGCGAAGGCGGCCTGGATCGCCGCGGCCTCGCCGCGCTGGTCGGTCCAGACGCCATCGAAGTCGGAGAGGATGCGCACGGTGGTGTTCGTCGGGTGAGTGGTCGGGAAGGCGGGTGCGGGTCCACCGAGGCGGTCCCCCGGGCCGGTCTTCGTGTCCCGCGCCGGGCCGGTTGCCCCAGCCCTCCGGGCCCCTCGCGGGTGACGTCCCGGGCCGGGTCACACGGAGCCTT
>PKCK01000050.1 GCA_002862085.1 Planctomycetota bacterium
ACTCCCCACGGAGACGGGCAGCTCAATCAGGCCGCCAGAGCGTAGTTGTTGTCGGCATGTAATGCTGACTGTCCCGAGATGTTGGCGGGGTGACCCGGGGTCCCCGGCACGCGGCCCGGAAGCATCTGGAAACCGGTCGAAACCAGTGCGCCCCCGATCCGAGTTCGAAACGGATCGCCATCCGCCTCACCCAGAGGATACGCCAGGTACGCGGCGCCCTCAAGCGCCGGCGCCCGGCAGCCGACACGCAGCACATCCACGTCCGGCGGTGACCGTGGCGCTCGGCGAGCGTCAGTCCCCGCGGCGGCCGGCCTTCGCCGCCCGGTCCATCTCGCGCCTGTCGTCCTTCTCGCGCTTCGCCTGACGCTTGTCGTGGAGCTTCTTGCCCCTGGCGAGTCCGATCCGGAGCTTCACGAGGCTCCCGTCCCAGAGGATCTCCAGGGGCACGAGGGTCGTGCCCTTCTCACGCACCGCCTTCTCCCACTTGAGGATCTCGCGCTTCTTCGCGAGGAGCTTGCGGTCACGCGTCTGCT
The DNA here is from genome assembly GCA_002862085.1 of Planctomycetota bacterium. Taxonomy (GTDB): domain Bacteria; phylum Planctomycetota; class UBA1135; order UBA1135; genus Saltatorellus. The sequence goes on from PKCK01000050.1 coordinate 534, forward strand.
CGTGGTTGTGCTTGTTCCCGTGGGAGTACTCGGGGACGTGGAGGCGCATGATCCACAGCTCCCCCCTCTTGATGACGGCGTAGGCCTCCTGGAGCGACACGCGCCCCTGGCGGAGGGACTTCACCTCCGTTCCCACGAGCTGGATCCCGCACTCGAGCTCGTCGAGGATCAGGAACTCGTGGGTCGCGCGCTTGTTCCGCGCGATGACGCGCCGTGAACGCGCCCTGCCTTCATCGCCCTTCGCCATGGGGAAGGTCGGGAGTGTACTGCCCGGGCGCCCCCTCGGCTCCCGGCGCGGTCCTCATCCGAACCCGGGCGAAGGCGATTCGTCGGTCCCTGGAAGCGGGGTCCGATGGGCCCTACCTTGAGCCCCATGAGCAGTGACCCGCGCCCCATCCTCCTCGAGGCCCTCGCCCGAGACGGCTCCGACGACCTCGTCGAGCTCCGTTATCACGCCAAGCGCTCTCGCTCTGTCGCGGTCGAGAAGGGCCGCGTCGACCAGGCGAAGGTCGCGGAGCACAGCGGGGTCGGGGTGCGGGTCCTCGCGGACGGCACCCACGGCTTCGCGACGACCGACCGGCTCGAAGTGACGGCCGTGCTCCGCGCGATCCAGACCGCCCGCGCCGCAGCTCGCGCCTCCGCGGCGGCGCGCAGGTCCAAGCTTCCCCGCCCCCCGGCCACGCAGCTCGCCGACGGGATCTTCGAGACGGAGGGCTACGCAGAGCTCGAATCAGCGGACCTGGAGGGACGCATCCGACTCGTGCTCGACATGGAGGAGCGCGCTCGCCTCTCATCCGCACGGATCGTGAGCGCCAGCTCCGCCTACACGGAGATCTTCGAGGAGAAGGGCATCGTCACGAGCGACGGAGCGCGCGCCTGGACGAAGGTCGCGCGACCCGAGTTCCGCGTGGGCGCGGTCGCGCAGGAAGGCGCGGAGCTCCAGCGCGGAGCGCGCTCCGTGGGAGTCACGGGCGCCTGGGACTGCCTCTTCGGCCGGGCGAGCTCCGAGGAGCTGGGCGACCAGGCCGCCGGGATGGCGGTGGACCTGCTGTCGGCCGGATACGCGGAGGGCGGCAAGCGCAAGGTCATCCTCTCTCCCGCCATCGTCGGGCTGCTCACCCACGAGGCGATCGGGCACACCGTAGAGGCGGACTTCGTCGAGGCGGGCAGCTGCGCGCGGGACCGGATCGGCACCCGCGTGGCGAGCGAGCTGGTCACGCTGCGGGACAGCGGCACGAGCGACCACGAGTCGGGCGCGGGCGGCGTCCTCCAGGTCGACGACGAAGGCGTCCCCGCCGGGCAGACGACGATCATCGAGGACGGCGTCCTCGAGAGCTATCTGCACGACCGACACACCGCCGCGCGGTTCGACGTCCAGCCGACGGGCAACGCGCGCGCTTGGGAGTACGACGACGAACCGCTGATCCGCATGCGCAACACCTACATCGCACCCGGGGAGAGCGACCTCGACGAGATGATCGCTGGCATCGACGATGGCCTGATCCTCGACGGGCCACGCAACGGCCAGGCGGACGCCAACGGTGAGTTCATGTTCGGGACGCTGCAGGCCTGGTCCATCGAGGACGGGAAGCGCGGCCCGCTGCGACGGGGCGTGAACATCTCCGGGATGGCCTTCGAGGTGCTCTCCACCGTCGACGCCGTCAGCAAGGACTTCCGCTGGGACCTGGGCTCGGGGTACTGCGGGAAGGGCCAGCCGGCGAAGGTGGACGCCGGCGGTCCGTGGGTCTCCTGCGAGGTGCTCGTCGGGGGCCGGTCATGAGCGGCGCACCCACCGACGCCACGGGCGCCGCCGCCGACCTTCACGATCGCGCCGAGGAGCTCCTCGATCGCGCGCGAGCCGCCGGAGCCACCGAGGCGGAGGTCTACGGCACCGGGGGCACCAGCCTCTCGGCGAAGATGGAGAAGGGCGACCTCGGTCAGGTCCAGGCGGACGAGGGCGCCACCCTCGGGCTCCGGGTCCTGATCGACGGGCGGCTGGGCTTCACCTCGACCAACCAGCTCGACGCGGGAGCGCTCGAGCGCGCAGCGGTGGACGCCGTCGCGATCGCGCGCCTCAGCCCCCCGGACGACGCCAACGCCCTGGGGACCGGGGCCGCCATCGACGCCGGACGCCTGCTCGGGCCCCGGGTCGATCCACTCCTGGCCAAGCTCGACGTCGCGGAGGTCGTGGAACGCGCGCGCTCGCTGTCGGCCGAGACCAGCGCTCACGACGGCCGCATCTCGGTCGACAAGGCGACGGTCTCCTCCGTGGCCTCGCGCACGGTCCTGCGCACCACGACGGGGATCGCGGTGGACGACGAGGACGCCGCGCTCACCATGAGCGTCATGGCCCTCGCGAAGGACGGTGAGGACACCGGTGGCTTCGACTACGGCGGACACGTCCTGCGCGACCTCGCTGACGCGGACGCCGCCGCCGCTCGGCTGTCCGCGCGGGTCGCCCGCGCCGTCGTCGGCAACCTCGCCGCGCGGCCCGGTGAGAGCTACGAGGGCCCCGTCGCCTTCGCGCCCGAGGCGTTCACCACGGCGTTCCTTGGACCACTCCTCGGCGCCGTGAGCGCGCTCGCGGTCCAGCGAGGCCGGAGCGCCCTCGCGGAGAAGTGCGGCGAGGACGTCGCCCCTGGGATCACGGTCCTCGACGACCCCACCGATCGCGCCTCCGCGGGCGCACGCCCCTTCGATCGCGAAGGCACCCCCACCGATCGACTCTCGATCGTCCAGGACGGGGTCCTGCGCTCCTTCCTGCACAACGGCTACACGGCAGCCGTCGCCGGGTCGGTCTCCACCGGCCACGCCGCGGGCGGACCTCGCGGCGTCCCGGGCCTCGGAGCTCACGCCATCCAGGTCGAGACCACCGCAGCGGACTCGCCCGCGGACGAGGCGGCGCTCCTCCGCGCCCTTGGCCGCGGGCTCTACGTCCAGCGACTCTCCGGGAGCGTGGACCCGGCGTCGGGCGACTTCTCCGGGGCGGCGAAGTCCGCGCGCTGGATCGAGGGCGGAGAGATCCGCCACTCCGTCCAGGAGGTCATGGTGGCCGGCAACGCCTTCGACCTTCTCGCCCGGGGCATCACGATCACCCGCGAGCGAACCCGGCCGACCGGCAACGCGCTGCTGCCGTGGGCGCTTGTGCCGGGCATCAGCGTCACCGGCGGGTCCTGAGCCCCCCGCGAGGGGCGCTCTGGCCCATCGATGCAGCGCCCCCAGCGGAGCGAAACGCTCCGTGGGGAGACGGTCCCTGCCCCCTGCATGCCCCGCGATCGCACGCAGGAACTCAGCGCGGAGCCCCTTGGAACAGACAACCCCCGGCGGCCGAGAAGGCCGCCGGGGGTTGGTGCCCGAGGGGGGAGTCGAACCCCCACTCCCTTGCGGGAACATGGACCTGAACCATGCGCGTCTACCAATTCCGCCACCCGGGCCGGTGGAGGGCCGGGATGGTAGGGAGGCGCGCGGAGGCGGTCAATCAGGCTGTCGACGGATCTTCGTGACCTCGGACGGCACCGACGAGCTCTACAGGCCGTCGCCGCCGGGGGCGCGGTAGACCACGACCGCCCGCTTCCCCATCTCATCGGGGAGCTCGAAGTCGATGACGCGGTCGAGCTTGAAGCCGAGACGCTCGGCTTCGCGCTCCGCTGCTCGCACCTCGCGTCCCCAGGAGTTGCCCTTGAGCATGACGACCTCCTTCACGGCGTGCCGCACCTTCCGAAGAGTGCGGATGTTCTCACGCACGGAGCTCACGGCGCGGCAGACGACCATGTCCACGCGATTCGTGGCGAGGTGATCCTCGGCGCGAGCATGGACCACGCGCACGTTCTTGAGCTGCAGCTTCCCGACGACCTCTTCGAGGAACCTCGCCTTCTTGCCGATCGACTCGCAGAGGATCATCGAGCAGTCCGGCTCGGCCATGGCGATCGGTAGGCCCGGGAAGCCCCCGCCCGATCCGAGATCCAGGATCGTACGAGCGATGAGCGGCACCGCTCGTGTCACCTGCCAGCAGTCGAGGTAGTGCTTCATGGCGATCTCCTTCGGGTCGAGGATCGCCGTCAGGTTCATGACGCGGTTCGTCTCGAGGAGCGCGATGGCGTGCTGCGCCATCAGGTCGAGCAGGCGGTCGTCGACGCCTTCCTGGCCTGCGAACGCCTTGTCGAGCGCTCCCCGCATCTTCTTCGGAGTCGGGATCGGCGTGTCCGGATGCTCAACCGGCTCGTCCTCGTCCGATCCCTTCCGCTTCTTCGAGCGGGACTTCTTCTTCGGCTCTTCCGCCGCCCCCGTGGCGTCGTCGCGCTCCTCGTCCTCGTCCTCCGTCTCCTCTTCGTCATCCTCGAACTCATCGTCCTCGAGGTCGAGGTCCGACTCATCGAGCGCGGCGGGAAGTTCGGCGTCCGGCAGCGCCTCGTAGTCGAGGTCGTCGTCGCCGGGGACGTCGGGGGGGGTCAACTCGTTGGGAGTCATGCGGCCTTGTCGCTGCGAGGATGCGGGCGAGCGGGGCATCGACAGGGTTTTGACATCCCGTCATGGAGGAAGGAGTGAGTCGCTCCCATCGGTCGATGGAAGCTGCCGAGACGCCGGCCAGGGGGCTCCGTTCGGGCAGGCGCGTCTCCGCCGTCGACCGATCTCACCCTTGGAAGGTTCCCCGCCGAGCGAAACTCCACCCGAGGAGCGATGGCAGGGCAGGAGGGACTCGAACCCCCAACCTAATGATTTGGAATCATTCGCTCTACCATTAGAGCTACTGCCCTGCGCGGCCGCGGAGGGTAGCGAGCCGTCGGCACAGCGGCAAGCCGTGGATGCCGAGCGGCTCGGCCCGACGCCCCGTGACGTGGAGGGGCGAGCCGACACCGAGGCGATTCCGGGAGCCATCGAGCCCTGCACGGCCTCTCGCTCCTATAGTCCGGGGCCTCCATGCCGTCCCGTCGCCGCCGGAAACCTCACGAAGACGAAGAGGGACCCCAGCGGTCTCGTCGGCACTCGGGCCGTGGGTCCGCGCGGCGCACCGGCAAACCGCGTCGCGAGGGGATCCCGGCGACGTCCATCGAGCCCGAGCACCTAGACAAAGACGCCAAGCGCGTGGTCAGGCGGCTCCAGCAAGCGGGATTCGAGGCCTATTTCGTGGGAGGGTGCGTCCGCGATCTGCTGATCGGCCGCCGCCCGAAGGACTTCGACGTCGCGACGGACGCCCGCCCGGCAGAGGTTCGCCGGCTCTTCCGGAACTGCCGGATCATCGGGCGGCGGTTCAAGCTGGCTCACATCTTCTACGGCGACAACATCATCGAGACCGCCACGTTCCGGGCGCGTCCACGGGAGCAGCCCGGCGACGACGAGGAGCTCCTCATCGTCGACGACAACGAGTACGGGTCAGCCGAATCCGACGCGGAGCGCCGCGACTTCACGGTCAACGCTCTCTTCCTCGATCCCACCACCCACGAGATCCATGACTTCGTGAAAGGCATGGCCGATCTCGAGGATCGGGTCCTCCGCACGATCGGAGACCCCGAGGTGAGGCTTGCCGAGGACCCCGTACGGATCCTCCGCGCGATCAAGTTCTCCGCCCGCCTCGATCTCGAGATCGACGATGAGACCTGGGACGCCATGTGCGAGCTGGCTCCCGACCTCGAGAAGGCCGCGCCGCCGCGAGTGCTGGAGGAGATCCTTCGACTCTGCCGTTCTGGCGCATCGGTTGCGGCGTTCCAGATGATGCGCGACGTGGGCGCGCTCGCGGTCCTCGTGCCCCAGCTGGAGGACCATCTCGGGCCTGAGGACGACATTCCTGAACGAGCGGAGCCGTTCTGGGACCTCCTCGCCGCTCTCGATGCGCGCGTGCGCGCGAATCCCCGGAACCAGCCGAGCGCGGGCCTGCTCATCTCCCTCCTCTTCGCTCATCCCTTCGCGCTCGCGCTCGAGGACGAGACGAACGGGGACCAGCTCCTGGACGCCCGAAGCCGGGCCAGCGTGGCCTGGGAGGTTCTCCAGCCACTCTCCGAGGCCACACGGCTCTCCAGGAAGGACTTCGCGCGCGCGCGCCGGGTCCTGGTCGCGCAGCAGAACTTCACGAAGCCGCCCGAACGATTCAGCGAGATCCTCTTCGCCCGCTCGGAGGAGTTCGAAGAGGCCTTCGAGCTCTTCTCCTTGCAGAGCCAGGCGCGCGGGGCTGGCAGTGACATCGTCGAGGCATGGGTGGAGCGCCGGCGACGCGCGGTCGCGGCCGATCTCGATGAGCTGGAAACCGAGCGGCGACGCACCCGGAAGCGCAAGCGACGCCGGCGACGTCGGCGGCCCGGCAAGGGATAGAGACGGACCGGAGCGCGGCTCCAGCAGGGACCCAGAGCCCAGGAATCAAGCATGAGACCCACGCTTGTCCAGACACTGGATACCCTCGACTCGGGCGTCGAATCCCCCTTGGGGGCCTCCAGAATGCGGCTTTTGGTCGCATAGGCGATTTTGTATGCGACGATTTGTCCGCCGCCTGCGTCTTTTTTTTCCTTGTTGAGCCCGGATCGACGCCGACTGGGGGTAGTGTTCAAGCGTGCGGTGAGGCGCGCCCAGGCGCTCCAAGCCCCGTCGGCAACCCCTCTTAGCTGGTGCATGACTGTGCGGTGGTCATCACCGGTGAGTCGGCGGACGGACAACCTGGATGCCGCGCCTCCAACGGCGACCTTGTCGCCAAGCGATCGAGACCCCCCCCTCCCTTTCTCGATCGCACCCTCCCGCGGGGCGGGTCCTTCCTGGACCCGCCCCCATTTTTTTCCCGCGTCGTCCACCGGGCTGGAAACAGGTTGTGGCGAGCAATCTCGGCGGGCGCAGGCGAAACTGCAGCGGCCATGCTGAAGCTCGCCACCGCGATCCTGATCGCACTCGCCCCACCGGCGCTGTGCGCCCCCCAGCGAGGCGTGCCCTCAGCGGAGGAGCTCCTCCGTGCCTGGTCCTCGCTCGAGGAGGCGGACCGCAAGGACACCGTCGACTGGTTCATCGCGGAGTGCGACAGGGCCGAGGACTTCCGCGCCCAGCTCGAGCGATTCGTGCTCGGTCAGATCGGGGGCCCGCGCGTCGAGCTGAGACCGGCCGAAGCCCCCCCCACCTTCGACCCCGAGCGTCACTGCCCTGCCCAGCCGATCAAGCGGCGCTTCGTGTCCACGAAGGCCGGTCGGCACCGAAAGGTCGTCGACGACATGCTCGGCGGCCTCGAACGCGCCATGAAGCCCGCCGTGCGCTACGACTGGTCACGGGGCGAGCTCGTCCGCCTCGCGCCCTTCGACGATCCCCGGCGCATCGCCCACAACGCCGCCCATGGCTTCACCCCCTACACCGACCTCGTCGAGGCCTGGGTCGTCCAGTCCCTCGACGGCGGCGCGATGAGCGCGGAAGCCCGAGCCTTCGGCCACGCCTACGCCGATCGATCGGGCAACGCCTACCGCGAGATCACTCTCTTCGAGGCGTGGGGCTCCGGGCTCGACATGGAGATGCCGGACGTGGAGTGCCTGGGCCTCGTCCACAGCCTCGACGATGACTGGAAGACCTTCGTCGCCCCGGTCAACGCGCGGCTTCACGGGCGTCTCTACGCTCGGATCGGCGAACACTACGTGCCTTACAAGGCCTATCGGGACCTGCGCGAGGCGATCGCACGGACCTACGTGACCTACGAGCCCTCCCTCCCGACCGGCTACTCCACGACCCGCGACAAGCTCCACGGCTTCTGGGAGCGCGCGGGCTCGGACCCTGCTGCCCTCGCCGGGACGCTTCCCGACCCCGACGAATGGCGGGAATGGTTCGCCCGGGAGGGACGAGCGGTGGACCAGGACGACGAGCTTCGCGGCCGCACGCGTGGCCGCATGTCCGCGCTGCGCAAGTCGAGCCAGTGGGCACGACGGACCTTCCACGGCATCCTCGTCGAGTACGGAGCCTTCGAGACGAAGGAAGAGGGCGGCGACGGAGGCTGAGGCCCCGCTCCCCTCACCGGAGCGGCGCCCTCAGGTCGCGAGAGCCTCTGCGCAGAGCTCCGCCGTCGCGAAGGCTGCCTGGAAGGAGAGCCCGCCGATGGGGCCGTCCACGTCGAGCAGCTCTCCGATGACGAAGAGGCCGGCATAGCCGTTCACGTTCATGGACCGAGGGCTCACGTGACGAAGCGCGAGGCCACCGGCCGTCACCTCGGCGTGCTCGAAGCCGAGCGTTCCGTCCACGGGGATCTCCAGCCCCTTCAGCGCCTCGACGAGATCGTGCCGCGCGCTCTTCGCGAGTCCCGCGACACCCACCTCGGGGTCGAGGCCGCTCGCGCCGGCGAAGGCGGCGAAGAGCCGTTTGGGCATCGGGCCCATCGGGGTCCCGGCCAACGCCCGCTGGAGCCGGGGGTTCCCGGCGAGTCCGGAGGCCTCGATCAGAGCGGCCCGGATCGCGTCTCGATCGAGGTCGGGGAACGCATCGAACCGTACGACCATGTCCAGCGGCGCCTCGCCCGCCGCGCGAGCCACGTGGTGGGACAGATCCATGGCCCCCGGGCCGGAGAGGCCGTGATGCGTGAAGAGCAGCGGCCGCCGACGCTGTCCGAGCCGCGTCGCCCTGCCGCTCGATCGATCCTCGAGCACGAGGTCCCCCCCCTGCCATGCGATCCCCGTGAGGTCGCGAACCCAGCCGTCGGGCGACGTGAGCGGCACGAGCGCGGGGACGGGATCGACCACCTCCAAGCCGAGGTCCCGGAGCCACGCGTAGCCGTCGCCCGTCGTCCCGGTCCCCGGATAGCTCATCCCGCCGGCGGCCAGCACGAGCGCGTCGCAGCCGAGCGTCATCCCGTCCTCGAGATCCACACGCCAGCGATCGCCATCCCGCCCGACTCCCTGGACCGGCGCGCCGAGCTCCACGCGGGCGCCGGCGCCCCGAGCCGCCGCCTCGAGCGCGTCGCGGACGTCGCGGGCGTTGCCGCTCCGCGGGAACACCTTCTGGAGGGGCGCCTCCTCGAGGGCGACGCCCCAACCCTCGAAGCGCTCGCGCACGTCGAGGGGCGTGAGGGTCCGGAAGCCGTGGCGCAGGAACCGCTCGCCCTTCTTCCCGAAGAGCCGCGCGGCCTCGTCCGGACCGAGCGTCGTCGTGACGTTGCAGCGTGTCCCCCCGCTCGCGAGGATCTTGGTGCCCGTGCGCGGTGTCTTCTCCAGCACCAGCACGTCGGTCCCCGCTCCGCACGAACGCGCGAGGCGCTCGGCGCACCAGAGGCCCGCGGCGCCGGCCCCCACGATCACGACCGTCCGCTCGGCGCTCATCCTCCGTTGAGCGCCTTCTCCCAGGACCGGATCTCCTCGAGCGTCCTCGGTCCCTTCGGCGGCGTGTCGTCCTCCAGATCCTCGAGGTAGCCCTCCGGCAGCTTCACGCTCTGGGTCTTCGAGCCCTTCGCGCGCTGCGCACGCAGCGCCGCGACGGGGAAGGGCTCCTCCATGTCCAGCGCGGCGACCGCCCGCTCGAGGTCCTCGAGACTGTCGATCCTCATCAGCTGCCCGCGGACCGCGGCCGAGCCGTGGAAGCCCTTGGTGTACCAGGCGGTCCACTTGCGCATCTGGCGGACGCCGACTCCCTCCCCGAAGAGCTCGACGAGGCGGCGGCCGTGCTCGAGCATGATCTCCACGATCTCCCCGAAGCGCGGCGGCCGATCCGGCTCGACGCCTTCGAAGGCCTGCGCGAGCTCCCGGAAGAGCCAGGGGCGACCGAGACAGCCGCGGCCCACGATGACGCCGGCGCAGCCGGTCTCACGCATCATCCGGATCGCGTCGTAGGGCTCCCAGATGTCGCCGTTCCCGAGCACCGGTACGTCGAGGATCTCGACCAGCCTGCGGATCGCGGTCCAGTCCGCCTCGCCCGAATAGAGCTCCGCCGCGGTGCGGGCGTGCAGGCCCACGGCGGATGCGCCCTCACCGGCCGCCGCGCGGCCTGCCTCCTCGAAGGTCAGGAGCCCGTCGTGGATGCCCTTGCGCATCTTGACCGTCACGGGCACGTCGCCGGCGTTCTGCACCATCGCGCGCACGAGTCTCGCCAGCAGACGCGGCTTGACCGGGATCGCGCTCCCGCCGCCCGCCCTCGTCACCTTGGGCACCGGACAGCCCATGTTGATGTCGAGATGATCGACGCCCTCGTCGACCAGGCTCTTGACCATCTCGCCGAGGTCCACCGGATCCGCGCCGTAGACCTGAACCGACCGGGGACTCTCGTCCGGCGAGGACGACGCGAGGAGGGTCGTCAACCGGTTGCCCATCAGGTAACCCCGCGCCGTGATCATCTCCGACACGTAGAGGCCCGCCCCGTACTCGCGGCACATCGAACGGAAGGCGAGGTTGGTGACCCCCGCCATCGGGGCGAGGACCACTGGAGGCCAGACGGGGACCACGCCGCGCACCTGCCCCTCGCCGAGCTGGAGAGCCCCGAACTCCCCGGGAGCGGCGACCGGAACGTCCTTGTTCACCGCCGTCGCGAAGCGACCCGCAGGGACCGGGGGCGCGCCGGCCGGCGGGTGCGATGCCGGCCGGTCGATCACCGATCTCCTCCGGCACCCGGCTCGCCGGTGCGGGCGGAAGCCTCCGCGCTGGAGGCCTTGTTCCAGGTCTCGGGATCCCCGCGGAAGACGCGCGCCGGGTCGAGGCGCATGCGGGAGACGACCGCCCTCGCCTGCTCGGGCGTCTCGGCCGGAGCCGGCTCGAAATCGAGTCGCCCCCCGCTCTCGGCCCGGGCGCCGAACAGGAACGCGCCGCCCTCGCCGAACCCGAAGACGCGGATCCCGCGGCTGTCCTGGAGCGTGAAACGGCCGTCCTCGACGGACACAGCCATGAGCGCGCGGTCCACCACCGGCTCCATGAACGCGGGGTCGAACTGCAGCACGTAGCTGAAGCCCTCGGGGCAGTGCCGGGCTGCGATCAATCCCGAGAGGATCGAGGAGCCCTCGATGAACGCGATGGGCTCCTCGGTGCGGACGGAGGCGACGGGCACGCCATCTCGAAGGCGCTCCACTCCGAGCGCTCCCGTCTCCGCCACGAGACTGCCCCTGGCGCTGAACGCGGGGAACTCGGGGTCTTCCCGGACCGTGTCTCCGTCGGGCCCGAGCTCGTCGAGGGTCACCAGGAAGCGCTGCACGAGCCCTCCCTTCATCACCTGCAGCAGGACCAGCTCCTTGGCCGGCAGGTCGGCCGTGGGCAGGACGCGGATGCGAGCCCCGTACGCCACGACGTCCTCCGCCAACTGCACCGCCCGATAGCGCTCCACGGCCGTGCGGTATCCATAGGCCGAGAGGTTTGCCTGCCCGTCCACGACGAGCTCCCCTTCGGGCATCGGGGGGGCCTCGAGTTCCAGGCGCGAAACGCGCGCCGCCGCCGCCGCCTCTTGCCTCGCGATCAGGTCCTCGACCGCCTCGTCCAGGACCTCCCGCGTCCGGACCTCACCGCGCAGCACCACGAGCGCGGGATCCCGCAGGGCCTCGATCGATTCCCTCGGGTCCGACGTGAGCGCGATCATGTTCGCGGAGAGCCCCGCGGCGATCCGGCCCGACTCGTCGGGGCGGCCCAGCGCGTCCGAAGCGCGGGCGGTCACCAGCGCCAGCGCCTCGGCCGGCGACACCCCTGCCCGGACCCACTCCTCCAGCTCGTCCACGAGCCCCGAGCCCGGCATGATGAACCCGCTCGGTGAGCCCGTGCCAGGGACGAGCTGGACGCCCGCGTCGTGGAGCTGGCGCACCAGGCCGCGCTGACGCTCCAGAGAACGCCGCGCCAGATCGAGCCCGGGTGACCCGGAGAGGATGCGGAAGGTCTCGAGGTCCACGCGCCAGGACGTTCGCACCTCCGGCGCGAGCGCTGCCGCGGCCGGAGGCTCCGCGCGGGTGGCGGCGCCCTTGAGGATCCGCCCGGTCCCGAGCAGGAGAGGAACCACGCGCCACTCGCCTGCCCGCAGGTCCTCGACGATCGGACCGAAGTCGAAGTCGTCCGGCAACGTCTCGAAGCGCTGGCCCTGCGGCAGCAGGGAGTCGAGGCCGACGAGCGTCCGCTGCCCCTGAGCGCGCGCGACCTTGAGCGGGAGAACGGCGGGGAGCGGACCCCACGCGTCCACCCCGTAGGTCTCGGCCGCCGCGCAGACGAGCCCGTGCTGCTCGATGGTCAACGAATCGTCGAAGACCACGCTCTCGATCCTGGAGTTCGAGTTCAGGACGAGGGTCATGAACTCGTTGACCTGCTCCTCGGCCGTGTCCGGAGGCCCCAGGACGAACGCCGCCGGGTTCGTCGAGAGCTGGGACGCGAACAGCGCGCTCGTCGCGTGGAGGGTCGGGCCCGGGTGGCGCTCGCGCATGGAGCGCGACTTCTCCAGGAGCATCTGCCCCGTCGGCGAGCCGCCGTCGCGCACGAGGGTCACCCCCGCGGAGAGGTAGAGCGGGTCGTGGACCGCGTCGAAGCTGGTCAACGCGTCGATGAGACCCGGCACGAGGTGGAGCCCCGAGAGGTCGACCTCGCGCGCGCCCTCGGGGATCTCGACCTCTGGCCCGACGGCCCTGATCCGGCCGTCCTCCACCAGCACCGTCGCCACCGAGGGCTCGGCGAACACGCCGGCAGCACCGTCCGGCGCCGGCTGGAAGGTGTGCACCGTGGCGCCGACGAAGGCGATGGTCTCGAGGAGGAGGGCGTGCATGGTCTTGATCCGGTCCGGAGGAGAGAGGGACGCAGGGCCCCGCCCGGGGGGCGCCGCTTCGCCCCGAGGGTTAGCATTCCCCCGATGACGAGCTACGCACAGGTTCAGGTGGGACTCGAGCGCCTTCCCATGGGGCCGTGGATCTACGCCCGACTCATGGACGAGCGCGGCTCCCACGGCGCCGAGGACGGCGCCATCGTCGAGGTCATCGACGGCGCAGGGCGATTCTGCGGCCACGGGCTCTACAACTCCAGTTCCGACATCCGCGTCCGGATGCTCTCCAGGGGCCGCCGGAGCGACCTGGATCGTCCCAGGGAGTTCCTCAGGCGGCGGATCGCGGCCGCGCTGCGCCTCAGACGCCGCACGCTCGGCCTCGAGGAGGTCACCGACGCCTTCCGGATCGTGCACGCCGAGGGGGACGATCTCTCCGGCCTGATCGTCGACAAGCTCGGCGACGCCCTCGTGTGTCAGTATCACGCGCTCGGCTTCTGGCGCCTACGGGAGGACGTCGAGGCCATCCTGCGGGAGCTCCTCCCGGGCCACCTCGTGCTCCACCGATTCGCCAGATCCGCCCGGCGCGGTGAGGGACTCGACGCCGCGGCGGAGCTCTCCGAGGGCGACGCGGCCGACCCCAGGTACGTCCAGGAGCACGAGGTGCGCTTCCTGGTCCACCCGGGCGCCAGCCACAAGACCGGCTGGTTCTGCGACCAGAGAGACAACCGGCGCCGCCTCGCGGCGCTCGCCCGGGGCCGCCACGTGATGGACCTGTGCTGCCACGCCGGAGGGTTCTCCATCCCCGCGGCCCTGGCCGGCGCCCGCAGCGTCACCGCCGCCGACCTCGACGAGGAGCCGCTCGGCCGGGCGGAGCGGGCCGCTGCCGAGAACCGCGCCGAGGTGGCGTTCCACCATGCCGACGCCTTCGACGTCCTGCGGGACACCGTCGACTCCAAGCGACGACCCGGCCTGCTGATCCTCGACCCCCACAAGCTCGCGAAAGGCAAGCGGGACCTCGAGGCCGCCAAGGTGAAGTACCGCGACCTGAACGCCCTCGGCATCGCCGCCGCCGCGCCGGGAGGGATCCTCGCCACGTTCTCGTGTTCCGGTGCGCTCGACCTCCCGGCCTTCGCGGGAGTGGTGTTCCAGGCCGCGCGCCGGGCCGAACGTGAGGTCCGCCTCCTCGAGACACTCGGCGCGGGCCCCGACCACCCCCAGCGTCCGGACTTCGGCCGCTCGCGCTACCTCAAGGGACTCCTGCTGGCGGTCGACTGAAGGCGCGGGCGATCCCCCGGAACCACCTCCGAACGGTGGACCCACCCACGCCCTTCGTGCACACTCTTCGGAGCGCCTCCGCGACTGACGTCCCGGAGGCGCTTTCGTCCCCGCGCTCGCGGTCGAGCTTCGCAGACCCCCTCCAACACATCCGATGACCCTTCCGCTCCTCGTCACGAAGGACATGTGGCAAGAGTTCGACGACGCCTGGGCCGAGCTCCGCTCGACCGGTGGCCCGATCGACGAGCTGCTGCCCGCCCTCAAGCTCGCCGGCGAGAAGAAGCGCGCAGGCAGGCTGGTCCCGCAGGCCCGCGAGCACGCCGACGCGCTCGTCGCCGCCGGCCGCGCGGCGGACGCCGCGCTGATCCTCGGCGCCACCCTCGTCGCCGGTGGCAACCCGGGCGAGCTGAACGAGGATCTCGTGAAGGCCTCGGATGCCGCCTGGAGCGACGAGGAGTGGTACCCGATCTACCGAGAGGTCTCGGGCTTCGTGGAGGGCGCGTCGGACCTGCGCAAGCCCTGGAAGAAGTTCGCGAAGCTCATCGCGTTCACCGACGGGTCCGCTCTGTTCCACCCCGGCGGCTGGGGAGCTGGGCGGGTCACCGAGGCCAGCGCCAAGGACAACTTCATCAAGGTGAAGTTCTGGAACGGCCGGCAGGACGAGTTCCCCCTCAGCGCGGCGATGGACATCTTCGACCCGCTGCCGGAGGCCGACCTGCGAGCCCGATCCCTCGAGGACCCCGAGGCGCTCCGCAAGGAGGTGAAGGCCAACCCCCTCGAGGCGCTCTCCGCGATCCTCGTGCGCCACAACGGCCGCGCCACCACCACGACGATCAAGACCGCCATGATGCAGATCGGCATCGAGGGCAGCGCATGGTCGGCCTGGTGGCGCAAGGCACGCAAGCTGGCGGAGAACTCCGACGACGTGGAGGTCAGCGGCACGCCGCAGAAATCGTTCGTCACCCAGCTCCTCGTGAAGAAGGACCCGGGCGAAGCGCTGCGCCGCATCCTGCAGCGCTCGACCAACCTCGCCGAGGTGCACGCACGGGTCCGTGATCTGTTCGTCGGCGCCGGCGTGGAGGAGACCCTCGAGACCATCGCCATCGAGGAGCTCGCCAACGCCGCCGCTCCAGAGAGCGAACCCCTGCCGGAGCGCCTCGCGGCGTGGCTCCTGCTCCGCGAGAAGACCGGCGCGTCTCCCAAGCTCATGCGCGAGGTCCTCTACGAGGTGATGCAGGCGCCTGAGCCGCCCGATCCTTCCCAGCCGCCCGAGATCTGGAAGCTGTTCCAGGCGCTCCCGGGCGCGAAGGACCAGGAGCGCTCCGTGGAGCTGCTCCCCGAACTCTTCGGGACCGGCGGCGCTCAGCTGGCCCTGGAGGCCGTCGACGCCCAGCTCGCCGCGGCGAACGCCGAGGTCGCGTCCTTCGACGGCGACGCGGGCGAGACGGCGACCGGCACCGCGGCGGCGCCCGCCGTCCAGGCGGAGGCGGCGTCGACGGAGACCGAGGACGATCTGTCCTGGATCGAGGACGTTCTCCCGCACCTCCAGCACGCGGCCCCCGGCCAGGTCCGACCGCTGATCGAGCGTCTGCGGGCCGCGGGTCACGAGGACGAGCTACGGTCCCACTACGCCGGCCTGCTCGCCCGCCCGCTGCGCAACCCGACGCTGATGATCGTGCTCGCCGACCGCTTCGAGGACGGCGGCGATCACGAGGACATGCCGACCCCGGTCCAGCGCGGCCAGGCCCTGCTCTCCCTCGCCGTCCACACGTTCCAGGAGCGCCGGGGCAACCCGCAGCTGACCCGGATCGCGGGCCGCCTGACGGATTTCCTCGCGAAGGGCACGAAGCCGATGCTCAAGGAGCTGTTCAAGACGGCGGACGTCTCCGCGCTGCGAAGCGCCAACGTCACGGCGGGCCGTGGGGTCGACTCGGAGATCGAGAGCATCATCACCGAGGTCGCGCTGTCGAAGGACAAGCAGTTCTTCGCGCAGGACGCCGGGTTCTACTGGGAGAGCGTCACGATCTGGACGACCCGCGCGGGCCTGCGCCGGCGCTCCGCCGAGCTCAAGGAGCTGCGAGAGGTCAAGATCCCCGAGAACCAGGACGCCATCGGTCGGGCCGCGAGCTACGGCGACCTCTCCGAGAACTCGGAGTGGGAGGCCGCGATCGAGGAGCAGCGCAACCTCACGGCACGCGCCATGGAGATCGAGGAGGAGCTCCGCGAGACGGACCTCATCGAGGACGCTGCGATCATCGAGGACACCGTCTGCCCCGGCACCCGCGTCCTCTATCGCGAGGTCGAGACCGGGAAGGAGTCGACGGTGCTGATCCTCGGCCCCTGGGACGACGATCAGGTCCTCGAGACCCAGGTCATCTCCTACCGCGCCCCGCTCGCCCAGGGCCTCCTCGGCCTCGAGCTCGGCGAGAAGAGCACGGTCAAGCTGCCCGGCGGTGAAGTGGACCTCGAGATCATCTCCATCGAGACCCCCGATCTCGCCGCGATCGGCTGATCCAGGCCGGTCCGCGCTCGAGCGGCCCCGCCCTCCCGATCCTGCGGGTGGGCGGGGCCGCCTGCGTCGAGGGCCTCGCAGGGCCCCCCGAGCGGCTGCGCCCACATGCCGCGCTCTCGTTTCGAGATTGAGTGGCTCTCCCTGGAAGGAACTCCATCAGTCGTTCATGATGTAGTGTCGAAGACACGCCATGAACGTCTCCACCACCAGCCAGACCGCCCCGGCTCTGCTCCGGGTCCTCAGCGATGGGACGCGCCTCCGCGCCCTGGCGCTGCTGGCGCGTGAGGAGCTGTCCGTCGGGGAACTCAGCCGGTGCCTGGCCATGACCCAGAGCCGCGTGAGCAACCATCTCCGCGTCCTGAGGGAGCACGACCTCCTGATCGAACGCCGCTCGGGCACCAGTACGTTCCTCCGCGCTGCGCTCGGCGCCGGGTCCGCGGACTCCGCCGCCGACCGCCTCTGGTCCGCCGTGGCTCCCGACCTGGATGCGGTCCCCGAGGCCGAGGCGGACCGCCTGCGGCTCCTGGGGGTGCTCGCGGAGCGGAACACGGACGACGCCTCGTTCTTCGACCGGATGGCCGGAGACTGGGACAAGGTCGGAGCCCTCTTCGCCCGGGGTGAGGCTCGCCAGCGCGCCGCGGCTCATCTGCTCCCCGCTGGCCTCACGTTCGCCGACCTGGGCTGCGGCACGGGCTACGTCGCCCGCGCCCTCGTCGGTCTCTGCTCCCGGCTCGTCTGCATCGACCGCTCCGAGGGCATGCTCGAGGAGGCCGAACGGCGTTTGCGCGAACAAGGGGCGAGCGGGACCGAGATGGAGTTCCGGCGCGGCGAGCTCGACGCACTTCCCCTCGAGGACGGAGAGCTCGATGGCGCCGTGGCGGCGATGGTCCTCCACCACCTGCCGGAGCTCGATCCGGCCCTGCACGAGATGCGACGCGCCCTGAAGCCGGGAGGAACGCTCAGCGTCATCGAGCTGATGCCGCACCGCGAGGCGTGGATGCACGCCGATCTGGGCGATCGTCACCTGGGACTGGACCCCACCGAGGTCCAGGCGGCCTTCGCCCGCGCAGGCTTCACCGACCTGCGCGTCGAGCCCCTCGACGACCGCTACTGCCCGGTTCCGAGCGCGCAGCAGCCCAACACCGATCCACGCGGCGGAGAGTCCGTCGCGCTTGCCCTCTACCTCGTCCGCGGGCGTGTCCCGCAATCCTGAAGCTCCGCGACCGCGGGGCCTCCGAACCAAAGAGCCACTCAGATGACTCCCTCCACCACCACGACCGAACGTCCGGTCGTCACCGAGTACAAGGTCGCCGACCTGAACCTCGCTGACTTCGGTCGCAAGGAGATCAAGATCGCCGAGAAGGAGATGCCCGGCCTCATGGCCCTCCGCGAGGAGTACGCGGGCAAGTACCCGCTCAAGGGCGCCAAGATCTCCGGATCGCTCCACATGACGATCCAGACCGCGGTCCTCATCGAGACCCTGGTCGAACTCGGCGCGGACGTGCGCTGGGCCAGCTGCAACATCTTCTCGACCCAGGATCACGCCGCAGCTGCGGTCGTCGTCGGACCGCACGGCACCGTCGACAAGCCCACCGGCATCCCCTGCTTCGCCTGGAAGGGTGAGACCCTCGAGGAGTACTGGCAGTGCACCGAGTCGATGCTCACCTGGCCGGAGGGCGAGCTCCCGAACATGATCCTGGACGACGGTGGCGACGCCACCATGTACGTCCTCAAGGGCGCCGAGTACGAGCGCGCCGGAGCCGTCCCCGCCGCTGAGCCGGGCGCCTCCGCCGAGTGGAAGGTCGTCCTCCAGTCGCTCACGGCGAGCGTCGCGAAGTACAGCGACAAGTGGCAGAAGGTCTCCGCGAGCATCAAGGGCGTCTCCGAGGAGACGACCACGGGCGTCCACCGCCTCTACCAGATGGTCGAGCGCGGCGAACTCCCCTTCCCCGCGATGAACGTCAACGACGCGGTCACGAAGTCCAAGTTCGACAACCTCTACGGCTGCCGCCACAGCCTCACGGACGGCATCCTCCGCGCGACGGACGTCATGCTCTCCGGCAAGGTCGCCGTCGTCCTCGGCTACGGCGACGTCGGCAAGGGCTCCGCGCAGTCGCTTCGCGGCCAGGGCGCCCGCGTCATCGTCACGGAGATCGACCCCATCTGCGCGCTTCAGGCCGTGATGGAGGGCTTCGAGGTCGCGCGCCTCGAGGACGTCGTCGACACCGCCGACGTCTTCATCACCACGACCGGCAACAAGGACATCATCCGCCTCGACCACATGGAGCGGATGAAGGACATGGCGATCGTCGGCAACATCGGCCACTTCGACAACGAGATCCAGATGGCGGAGCTCGAGTCCAAGGAGGGCATGATCCGCGAGAACATCAAGGAGCAGGTCGATCGCTGGGAGTTCCCCGACGGCCACAGCATCCTCGTCCTCGCCGAGGGCCGACTCCTGAACCTCGGCTGCGCCACCGGCCACCCGAGCTTCGTGATGAGCTGCTCCTTCACCAACCAGGTGATGGCGCAGATCGAGCTGTTCCAGAACGCGTCGCTCTACGAGAACAAGGTCTACACGCTGCCGAAGCACCTCGACGAGCGCGTCGCCCGTCTCCACCTCGGCCAGCTGGGCGTTCGACTCACGGAGATGACCAAGGACCAGGCCGACTACCTCGGCGTCCCGGTGGAAGGCCCGTACAAGCCGGACCACTACCGCTATTGATCCGAGCGCCCGCGCCAGCGGGCGTTCACGGCCCTGCAGGCCACGCTGTCCCGTTTCAGGCACCCGCCTGTGAGCTGGAAAGCGGCCTGTCCGAGCGCGAGGCGCGCACCCCCTCCCGGGTGCCCGCCTCGCGCTGTATGTTTCGTCGTATGCGCGTCTGCACGGCACTCCTCCTCGTCCCCCTGATCCTCTCCGGGGCGACCCCTGCCCTGGCCGTTCAGGCCGGCGGGCCGACGTCCGCGCTCGGGACCCCGGCGCGGATGCTGGTCGTCGACATCGACGACGTGGGCTTCGATCTCTTGCGAGAGACCCCCACGCCGACCCTCGACGCGCTCGAGCGCGGCGGCCGGCTGTTCACGTCGTTCACGACGGCGCCGACCTGCTCCCCCACGCGCGCCATGTTCCACGCGGGCGCGCAGTGCAGTCACCCCGACCTCCTCGTCGGCCAGATCTTCAACGCGGACACGACGGCGGTGATGCCCACGTCCCCGCTCGTGCCCCTCCCGCGGCTGCTGTCGAGCGCGGGCTACACCACGGCCAAGATCGGCAAGTGGCATCTGTCGGGCTATCCGAACCCCGACCACCCGCGCCAGTGCGGCTACGACCACTACACCGGACACATCGCCAACGTTCGCAGCAGCGTCGCGGAGACCTACTGGGAGTACCCGATGGCGGTGGACGGCGTGGTCCTTCCCAGGGCGCCTCGTCCTTACCTGACCACCGCGGAGACCGACGACGGGATCGCCGCCATCCGCGCGGGGTTCGACTTCGTCTCGGTCAGCTACCACGGGCCCCACGGGCCCTGGCACGAGCCGCCTGCTCACCTGCACACCCGGGTCGACCTCGGAACGGATCGGGAGAAGACGCGGGCGATGCTGGAGGCCGTGGACACGGAGCTCCGCCGCCTCCTCGCGGAGGCGTTGCCCCGCGGCTACACCGTCGTCGTGTTCGCCGACAACGGCACGGCGAGCCAGATCGGAGGCCAGAAAGCGACGATGTACGACGGCGGAGTGATCTGTCCTCTCTGGGTCTTCGGCCCGGGGATCTCGTCGGGGGTCGACCCCAACCCCGTCGGCGCCGTGGACCTCTACGCCACCGTGGCCCTCTGGTTCGGGATCCCCGCAGGGGCCGGCAGCGGCCATCCGACGCGGGGTCCGGACTCGCGCTCGTTCCTCCCCGCGTGGCGTGGTTTCGACGTCGCCCGACGCTGGACCTACGCGGAGCGCTTCAGGCGACTCGGCCAGGACCCACGGATCTCCGGCGTCCAGTGGCGCCGCATGGTTCGGAGCGAACGCTTCAAGCTCGTGCACGACGACGAGTTCGTCGGTCAGCGCCGCTTCCACGACCTCCTCACAGACCCTGACGAGGCCGTCAACCTGCTCGACCCCGGAGCGATCCTCGAGCCTGCCGCAGCGCTGGCGAAGCGGACCTTCGAGTTCATCTTCAGCCGGATCTGACCCGCGGAGCCGCCGTTCCTTGCCCGCCCTCCCGGTCCTACCATGTGGCGGCGATGACCAGTGTTCCTCCGCGCCGTATCGGCGTCCTCACCGGCGGCGGCGACTGCCCCGGCCTCAACGCCGTGATCCGGGCCGTCACGAAGCACGCGCTCCAGGCAGGGCTCGACGTCCACGGGATCGAGGACGGCTTCCTCGGTCTGATCGAGGACCGCGTCCGCGAGCTGCGCTACGACGACGTCTCCGGCATCCTCAAGCTCGGCGGCACGATCCTTGGGACCTCGAACAAGGCGAACCCCGCGAAGTTCGCGACGGGCTACGACGCGAACGGTGCGGTCGTCTGGGAGGACGTGACGGAGCGCTGCTTCCGGACGATCGAGCGCCACGGATTGGAGGCGCTCGTGGTGATCGGCGGCGACGGGACCATGGCCTGCGCCCAGCCCTTCGCCGCCGCGGGCATCCCGATCATCGGCGTGCCCAAGACCATCGACAACGACGTCATCGGGACGGATCTGACCTTCGGTTTCCAGTCCGCGGTGGAGGTCGCGACCGAGGCGCTGGACCGCGTGCACTCGACCGCCGAGAGCCACGGCCGGGCGCTCGTCGTGGAGGTCATGGGCCGCAACGCCGGATGGATCGCCCTGCGCGCCGGCGTGGCGGGCGGCGCGGACGTGATCCTCGTCCCGGAGATCCCCTTCGAGATCGATCGCGTCGTCGAGCAGGTGGAGTGGCGGCGCTCGCTCGGCCGACGCTGCACGATCCTCTGCGTGGCGGAGGGCGCCGCCCCGGTCGGCGGGGAGCAGATCGTCCACGCCCTCGACCCGACCTCCCCCGACCCCGTGAAGCTCGGCGGAATCGGCGCGTGGGTGGCAGCGCAGATCGACGCCCGCTCCGAGGTGGAGGCTCGCGCGGTGACGCTCGGGCACACGCAGCGCGGCGGCTCGCCCGTGCCGGGGGATCGCGTGCTCGGGACCAGGTTCGGCGCCGAGGCGACGCGCCTGCTCCTCGAGGGCGAGACCGGGCGGATGGTCGCCTGGGTCGACGGGCGCGTCCGCGACGTACCGATCACCGACCCGGCCGCGGGACAGCGGACGATCCAGGCGGACGAGCCGCTCCTCGCGGCCGCGAGGGCCTGCTTCACGAGCTTCGGCGACAGGCCGCCGGCCCATCTGTCGGAGGGCAAACGCGGCCGCGGCCCTCAGGGCCTGCTTCGATGAGCGTCCGCGTCGCGCTCCTGGGCAACTCCTTCGCCCGCCTCGCGCAGCTTCCCGCCCTCCGATGGGCGCGGGAGAACGGCGGACCGCACGAGGTGGTCGCGCTCGCCGGTCACGACCTCGAGAAGGCGCGAGCGACCGCCGACGAGTGGGCCATCCCCACGGTGACGGACGACTGGACCTCGCTCTTCGGCGCGGACGCAGCGCACTTCGACCTCGTCATCGTCTCGACGCCCACCCACCTCCATGCGCCGATGGTGAGAGCGGCCCTGGAGAGCGGCGCTGCTGTGCTCTGCGAGAAACCCTTCGCGATGGGCGGGGACGAAGCGCGAGAGCTCACCGCTCTCGCCCGGGGCAGACTGGCCCTCATCGACCATCAGACCCGCTGGAGCCCGTGGAGGCGCGCCTTCAAGGCCGCCGTCTCCGAAGGCGTCGTGGGCACGCCCTGGGCGGGTCGCGCCCAGATGCGCGTCGCGTCGGTCCCGAGGCTCGGAGCCCCCATGACGTGGTGGTACGACGAGGCCCGCGGCGGCGGGATCCTCGGGGCGCTCGGGAGTCACGTGCTCGACGGCGTCGTGGACCAGTTCGGCCGCCGCTTCGCCGAGGTCACGGCGCGCCTCTCCACGATGATCCAGGAGCGCCCGGGAGAGGGCGGCGCCGCCGTACCCGTCACCGCTGACGAGGAAGCGTGGCTGCACTGCGTCATGGACGACGGTCTCCCGCTGACCGTCGAGACCAGCATCGTCGCCTTCGGCTGCGAACGCGATGCTGGCCAGGGGAACCTCCTCGAGCTTCGAGGCTCCGACGGCACGCTGCGCCTCGAGGGGGAGACCCACCTCGTCTTCATCCCTCACGGCGAGGCCGCGCGGGAGTTCGCCGTCGAACCGCTGCCGACCTGCGACGAGTACGGCATGGGGTCGAGCGGCATGTTCCCCCGCTGTCTCCCGACCTACCTGCGCGACGTCCTCGCCGCCGTCGACGCCGGACGGACCGCGCTGGAGGGCGCGGCGACCTTCGCGAGCGCTGTTCACGTGATGGACGTCATGGACGCAGCGCGAACCTCTCACCGCGAGGGCCGCCAGGTCACCGTCGGAGGGAGCCACGTTGGCTGACGCCCCCGACGTCGTCGGTCGCCTGGCCCCGTCGCCGACCGGGCGACTCCACCTCGGCCACGCGCGCTCCTTCCTGATCGCATGGTGGTCCGCCCGCGCACAGGGGGGGCGCGTGGTCCTCCGTATCGAGGACCTCGATGGGGAACGCGTCAAACCCGGCGCGACGGACCTCGTCCTCGAGGATCTCGCGTGGCTCGGCCTCGACTGGGACGGTGAACCGCTCCTCCAGACCAGGCGCGCCCCCGCCCATCGCGAGGCACTCGCATCACTCGTCCAGCAGGGCCTCGCCTATCCCTGCGTATGCACGCGGCGCGAGATCAGCGAAGCCGCCAGCGCTCCCCACGGGGACACGGGCGAGCGGCCCTATCCCGGCACGTGCCGCGGCCGCTATGCGAGCGTCGACGAGGCCCGCGCCGCCACGGGCAGGGAGCCCGCGATCCGGTTGGCCGTCGATCCTTCGCGAGGCCCGGTGGCCTTCGAGGACGCGATCCAGGGCACCTGCGCGGTCGACGTCGCCGCAGCAGCGGGCGACTTCGTCATCGGCAGGAAGGACGGGAAAGCGGCCTACCAGCTCGCGACGCCCCTCGACGATGCCCACCAGGCCGTGACCGAGGTGGTGCGCGGCGCCGACCTCGTTCCCAGCGCCGGACGCCAGGCGCTCGTCCTCGAGTCCCTCGGGCTCGACGTACCGCATCAGGCCCACGTGGGGCTGGTCGAGAGCGCCGACGGCCTCCGCCTCGCCAAGCGGGCGGGGGCGCTCTCCCTGGAGGAGCTCCGAGGATCCGGTGTCTCGCCTGAGCGGATCGCCACCTGGGCCGCCGCGAGCGTGGGTCGGGTCGCCGCGGGTGCGCCCCGGCCTGCCTCCGCCTGGATCGATGGATTCACCCTGCAGTCCGTTCCTCCTCACCCCACGAGGCTCGCTCCAGAGGACCCCCTGGGGCCTCTCCCGCTGATGCCCCCGGACCACTGAGCCTGCCTGCGTCTGCCCTCTGCGGGCGTTCGAAGCCATCGACATGATCGACAGACTCCGATCCCTCCCCACGACCGTGCTCGCGGCGTCCGCCGCCCTCCTCCTCCTGGGGCCGGTGACCGTGTCCTGCTCGTCCAACGGCGACCCGGCCGAGCCCGAAGAGGTGCTCTCCGGGACCGTCGAGCAGGAGGCGGAACCCGGCGCCAGCGCGCCCGCCGACCTCGCGAACCCGACGCCACGGGGGTCCGAGAGCGCCTCCCCCTCCATCGCCGCGGCTTCCACCGATCCGGACCCACTGCCCACCGACATGACGACAGAGACCAACGAGCCCGCTCCGACGAAGGAGATCGCGACCCTCGGCGCCGGCTGCTTCTGGTGCATCGAGGCCGTCCTCGAGCAGATCGACGGGGTCGAATCCGTCGTGTCCGGCTACATGGGCGGCGAGACGAAGAACCCCACGTACCGCGAGGTCTGCACGGGGCGCACGGGCCACGCCGAGGTGGTCCAGGTCACGTTCGATCCGTCCGTGATCTCCTACAAGGAGCTCCTCGACTGGTTCTGGCGGCTCCACGACCCGACGACCTTGAACCGCCAGGGAGCCGACGTGGGAACGCAGTATCGCTCGGCCGTCTTCACCCACTCGGACGACCAGGCCCGCATCGCGACGACCTCGAAGAAGGACGTCCAGCCCAGCTTCGACGACCCCATCGTCACGGAGGTCACTCCGGCGTCGACCTTCTACGTCGCGGAGGAGTACCACCAGGGCTACTACTTCGACAACACGGGAGCGGGCTACTGCCGCGCCGTGATCGCGCCGAAGCTCAAGAAGCTCGGTCTCAAGTACTAGGTCTCGAGAACAGCCCCCGGGACCGGTCCTCGAGGACTGGGCCTCAAGCTCGGGGAAGTCGCTGGCCGACACCCTCCATGCGGCCCTGGCGAACCCGGCAGGCCCGCTCCGAGACTCTCATGGGAGGGTTGACAGGCCGTAACGGCCCCTTATCCTCTCGCGCTCGCGTTCCCCGATAGCTCAGTTGGTAGAGCAAGCGGCTGTTAACCGCTGTGTCGCAGGTTCGAGCCCTGCTCGGGGAGCCACTCTTCCGCCTGGTGCTGGATGAGGCCCCTGCGGCGAACACAGGACGGAGATCGGGCGACGACGGGTCGATGCCGAGCCTCTGACGACGACCGTGCGCAGGAGCCGCTGCGCGAGAGGATGCTGGCGCACCCGATGCTCAGGTCCAGGGAGGCCTTCCCCGGGTCGATTCAGGGCCGCTGACTCCCGTTCCGAGGGCCTTGAGGGCTGCTCCTGGACAGACGCCCGGAGACTCTTCTCGCGACGGTCAGGAAGAGCCAGCCCAGCGCCGCGAGCAACCCGGCGGGCATCCAACCGAAGAGGACGGAGCCTATGAGCTTCGCGCCGTCGGCGTAGGCCTGGTCCCCCGCGTCCGGTGCGCTCTGCCACTCCCCGTAACCCATGTGAACACCCACGACGAGTCCCGTCCACAGCGCCAGCGTCGCGAGGAGGACGGCGCCGATCTGGAAAGCGAGCCAGGCGCCACGACGCCTCTCGGAGGAGACGCCGAACACGGCCGCGGACAGCGCCGACAGGGCGATCAGCCCACCGAGCGAGAGGTACCTCACAAGCTCCGCGTGGTACAGCTCGACGCCGGTCCAGTCATCCGCAACGGAACGGAGTGCTGGGAGAAACAGCGAGAGGAGGAGGCTCAAGAAGAGGTGGCAGGGCAGGGCATATGTGACCGTCACGCCAGAGGCGCGACGGCGAGAGGACGAGCGCTCGTCCAACGTGGGCAGCATACCTGGAAGCAACATGATCTCAGGCGATTCACACGGCGCAGCACGGGCGCTCAGGTGCACTGCCCGTAGGTTCTCGACCCACGACGACTCGCAAAGCTGCCTCCATTCTTTTCCTCTGCACCCACAACGCCGGGTTGTCCCAGATGACGGCCGGATGGGCCCGCCATCTGCGCGGTGACGCGATCGAGATCTTCTCGGGCGGATCCTCGGCCCGATCCTCGACCGCCACCTTCAGCGGGCTCCAGCCATCCTCCGTCCTACCCTTCATCCCCGTGCGGATCCTGGGCGCCGCTGCAGCGGTCCCGCTCATGCGCGTGATCGACCCATCCCGGGCAGACGACGACGGAAGCTGAGCCTTCGCCTCGACCTGAGGACGCGCGCGGGGCGCGACTCTGGAGAACAGCAGCGATCAAGACGGACCTCGCTCCGAAGCCAAGGCTTCCTCGATCGACGAAAGGCAGCCCGAGGACGTGTCGGTCAGGCCGGCCATCGCCAGCTGTTCGAGGACAATTGGTTGCTCTGCCCCCCCGCGGATGAGAGTCGGGTGGGGTCCAAGGCGCACCATCGGACTGGCCGGCGCGGGCCTGAGACGTCGCTGGCGCTCGGGGATCCGCGTGTCGTCGATGAGCGCCGTCACGGCATCGCCCTTCAGCGCCCTCGGCAGCTGGCTCGCCAGCACGGCGTTGCCCGCGCCGGAGGCATTGGCCGAAGTCACGTAGAGGCTGCGCCCCGCTGTGCGCTGGCGCAAAACCACGGCGTCGAGGATCTGGCCGAGTCCCACGAAGACAGCCAGGCTCTTCGTCGTGCCGACCCCGTCCGGGGTCGGCGGGGCCCCGACGCGGCGAGTCCCCACGAGGCCCATCGTGGCGCTGAGTTTCGAGAGCTCGGAGTCGGTCGGCCCGGCGAGCTCTCGCAGGTAGCGCCGACCCTCATGGACCGCGCTCCCGGCCAACGAGAGCGGGCGGGAGCGGTGACGGCCCTTCAGCTCGAAGATCCGATCCACACCCGCAGCCGAGGACGCCGCCGCCACGTAACCCACCGGGCAGGGGACGACGATCACGCCGTCGCCGTCCAGGGCGTCGAGGAGCGGGCCGAGGAAACTGGTCGAGAAGCTCATGCGCTCTC
The DNA here is from genome assembly GCA_002862085.1 of Planctomycetota bacterium. Classification (GTDB taxonomy): domain Bacteria; phylum Planctomycetota; class UBA1135; order UBA1135; genus Saltatorellus. Next base: position 27,381 of record PKCK01000050.1, read on the forward strand.
CTGCCTCGACCACGCGGCCCCGGCTCGCTCGCCGGGCGGAGCCTGCCGCCCCTGCCGGACACCGCCGACGCTCTTGATCGGCCGAGACGCCTGAATCGGATCGGGGTGCTGAGACCGTCGACCTCCATGGGGGTCCCAGGCGGGCTGCGCCTCCGATGCGGCTCGCGCCATCACCTCGTCCATGTCGACACGGGCGCTCCCCGAGGAATAGGCCGCGACCTTGATACGGTCGCGCAGAGCCATCGCGGCCTCGCGATCCAGGGCGATGCCGCGCGCGCGGGCCACCTCCTCGACGACCCGAGTGCTCGCGAGATGGGTCAGCTCGACGGTTCGCGAAACCCCGAGCAGACCCTCCGCGTCATAGGGCTGGAACGCACCAGGAGCCACGAAGGGCGTCCCCGTCGAGATGGAGTTCACCCCGGTTCCGACGAACGGATCCGTGACCCGTCGCGGCATGTCGAGCGCCGCTGACGCAGCACGAGCGGTCTCGACGATCCGCTCGGGACGCCATCCGGAGATCCCCAGGCGGTCGCGGTCGACCCCCAGATCCTCGAGCTGACCGTCGGTCGCCGTGGCCAGTACGCCGAGCAGCTCCTCGGTGTTCCCGAGGCCGCTGCGTTCGCCGAGACCCAGCCAGGACGTTCCGAACATGCGGTGGCCGAGCTCCAGGGCCTGCAGGTTCAGGGCGAGGGCCAGACCGAGATCGTTGTGGAAGTGGGCGTGAACGCAGACCTCGGGCTCCAGGCGCTCGGTGATCCGACGCAACCGTTCCCTGTGACCCAGCGGATGCAGCCGGCCGACCGTGTCCGCCAGCATGATCACCTCTGCACCCTCTCGCGTGAGCCGATTCGCCGCGTCAGCGACCGCCTCCGGCTCCGCGCGCCCGATGTCCGCGAGGCAGACGTCGATCGAGACCTCGCCCGCGGCCTCCTCGAGCCCCAGACGCAGGAGACGAACGGCCTCCTCCAGGGCGCCCTCCGGCGTGGTGTGCATCATGGCCGACGCGAGCACACGGGACGCGGGCACGACGAACAGCACCCGACCTGCATGCGCGTCGCGCATGAGCGCGATGCACTGGAGCAGATCCTGCTCGATGGTGCGGCAGACCACCTGCTGGTAACCGACGTCCAGGGCCTCCAGGCACTGTTCCACGCAGTCGACCTCGTCGGGGCCGATCGCCGGGAAGCCGAGCATGGAGACGAGGCACTCGTCGGCGTGATCCCCCATCACCTGCGCGGTCCGTCGGAAGAGGTCCACTCGCTGGGGGCCGAGCAGCAGGGTCTTTCCCTGGGCTCCGTCACGCGCCACCTCCTCGCAGAGGACGAGGCGACCAGCGCGGATGGTCTCGGGAAGGACACCGGGACCGGGAAGGCGGGGTTGGGCTTTCTTCATGGGAGGAGAGGCTTCAGGGCTGCCATCCACAAGTGACCCGGAGCCGCCGGAGCGGACAGAAGACCCTCGAATTCAGGTCCAGCGGGAGATCGAGCCCGCGGCCGACGGGAACCCACGGTGCAGCCGAGATCCGGCGAACAGAGCCCCCACCCGGTTCACGCTCCGCGGATGCTTCAGCTGCCCGCGGGGAAAGACGGGGAGACCCCCGGAGGCCGAAAATGAGACACTCGGACCTGTCGTCGCCCGCACCGAGCACCGAGCCCCCATCGGACCGCTCGGGTCCAGAAAGTGCGTCGAACCAGACGCTCCCTCCGCCGTCCCTGCGCCATGACCGACTCCCCCCTCGAGCCCTGGCTGCAGGCCTTCCTCGAAGCTCGCCGCGGGACCCCTGACCTCGAACTCGAGTCCTGGGCGGACTCGGTCCCCGAGCTCTCCAGCGACCGCGCGCTGCGCGCCGCGTTGGAGCGCCGCCTCGCCGCGCACGACGAGGAGTCCGAGCGGGGAGAGGCGCTCCCCGGAGGAGGAGCCGCCCCTGACCACGACCCCGGATCCCCAGCCCACTCACAGGCCGGCGCGCTCCTGCCCGGTCGACGCGTCGGACGCTTCGTCCTCATCGCGCAGGTGGGCGCCGGCGGCATGGGCCAGGTCTGGGAGGCCGAGGACACGGAGCTCCGGCGCAGGGTGGCCCTGAAGTTCCTCCTCCGGGGCGGCGTCCTCTCGGGCGAGCTGGAGCGCTTCATCCGCGAGGCGCGCGCCGGCGGACGCTGCTCCCACCCGAGCTTGGTGGCGACCTACGGCAACGGCGAGGACGAGGGCCTCGCCTGGATCGCGCAGGAGTTCGTGGACGGCCCGAACCTCGCAGAGGCGATCAGGGAACGGCGCGAGGCCCCCAGCGTGGCCAAGTCCCACTACCGGGAGGTGGCGGAGCTGGTGGCGAAGATCGCGGACGGCCTCGAGGCCGCGCACCTCGTCGGCGTGATCCATCGCGACCTGAAGCCCGCGAACATCCTCATCACCGAGGGCGAGGTGCCGAAAGTGACCGACTTCGGACTCGCGCGGCTGACGGGCGAGACGCACCTCTCCGTGGAGGGCGAGCTCGCCGGCACCTACCACTACATGAGCCCGGAGCAGGTGGCCGCCAAACGGATCGGACTCGACCACAGAACGGACATCTTCAGCCTCGGCGTCGTCATGTACGAGCTGCTGACCCTGCGGAAGCCCTTCGACGGCGACACCAGCCAGCAGGTGATGCAGCAGATCATCACGGAGGATGCACCGAACCCGATGAAGGTGCGTTCGCAGTGCCCGCGGGAGCTGGCGGTCATCTGCGGGAAGGCGCTGGAGAAGAGCGTCGAGCGCCGCTACGAGACGATGGCGGCGTTCGCGGCGGACCTGCGGCGACACCTCGCGAACGAGCCGATCCTCGCGAAGCCGCCGGGGCCCATGACGCGCGCCGTGAAGTGGGCGCGGCGCAACCCAGCGGTGACCGCAGCGGCGGCCGTTGGGTTCGTGGCGCTCGGGGTGGTGACGGCGCTGCTGCAGGTGCAGACCCGCTTGGCTGACGAGATGACGCGGCTCGCCCGGTCCGAGTCCGAGGCGAAGGAAGTCGCCGTCGCGGCGAAGGAGCTCGCCGACGCGGCGCGGAACGCGGCCACGCGGCAGGCCTACAGCGCATCGATTCACGCGGCCACAGCGGCCCTCGAGAATGGAAACGTCGCGGACGCTCGTCGTCGCCTCGAGGCTTGCCCGGAGGCGCTCCGTGGATGGGAGTGGGGCCACCTCGACCTCGCCAGCGATTCGAGCCTGCACACGCTCTCCGGGGGCGAGCGAGCGCTCGATGGCTCGGTCGCCTGGAACCCAGCCGGCACGCGCATCGTCTCCGGTGCCGGGCCGCTTCGTCTCTGGGATCCATCGACCGGTGAGTGCCTGCGGACGCTCGACGAGGACGCGGACGATGTGGACTCGGTCGCCTGGAGCCCGGATGGCACGCGCATCGTGTCCAGTTCAGCGGGTGGGACCACGCTTCGCATCTGGGATCCGTCGACCGGAGAGTGTCTTCACACACTCGAAGGCTTCGCCGTCCAGGGCGCCTCGTTCCAGTGCAGACTCGCCTGGAACCCCGCCGGCACGCTCATCGCGGCCACGTCCGGCGACGCCAGCTGGGACGATCGCGCTGACAGGACGGTGCGGGTCTGGGACGCGTCGACCGGTGAGTGCCTGCACACGCTCCAGGGGCACGAGAGCTTCGTCTGGTCCGTGAGCTGGAACCCTGCCGGGACACGCATCGTGTCCGGCTCCAACGACAAGACCCTCCGTGTCTGGGATGCATCGACCGGTGAGTGCCTGCACACGCTCGAGGGAGAGGTGCCGATGTCGGATTCCTTCGCCCAACGGCCGTGGAGCCCTGACGGGACGCACGTCGTGTCCGTATCCGGTGGCGCGGCAGTGCGTATCTGGAACGCGGCGACAGGTGAGTGCCTGCACACGCTCGAGGGCCACGAGATCGTGGCTGGCGCGGTCGCCTGGAACCCGACGGGGACGCGCCTGGTGTCCGGGGCCGAGGACGGCGCGCTTCAGATCTGGGATGTGGCAACGGGCGAGAGCCTGCACACGCTCGAGGGCCACGAGGACCAGATCGTCTCGGCTGCCTGGAACGCGGCCGGCACACGCATCGTGTCCGCCTCCCGTGATTCGACGCTTCGTCTCTGGGATCCGTCGACCGGCGAGTGCATGCGGACGTTCCGGGGGCACACGGACTCCGTGCGGAGCGTCCGCTGGAACGTCTCCGGGACGCGCATCGCGTCCATTGCGACCGGCGACGCGCTCCGCGTGTGGAACGTGCTGACGGGTGAGTGCCAGAGCACGCTCACGGGACACGAGGACGCGGTGAGCTGCTTCGCCTGGAGTCCCGACGGGGCGCGCATCGTGTCCGTCTCCGAGGATTCGACCCTCCGCATCTGGGATGCCTCGACCGGCGAGCGCTCGCACCCACTCGGGGGTCACGAGGCGAGAGTCTGGTCGGTGACCTGGAGCGGGGACGGGACGCGGCTCGTATCGGCCTCGGCGGACCGAACGCTGCGTGCCTGGAACCCGTCCACAGGTGAGTGCGTGCACACCCTCGGCGGCCTGGGACGCGAGGTGGGTTCGGTCGCGTGGAACCCGGACGGAACGCGGGTCCTGTCTGGCTCCTCCGACGGAAGGCTTCGAATCCAGGACCCATCGACCGGCGAGAGCGTGCACGCGCTCGACGGATTGACCAACGTGGCCGCCGGATCAGGTTCACGCGTCGCGTGGAGCCCTGCGGGCTCGCGCGTCGCGGCCACCATCTGGGAGGCGGATGGGATCGACACGACGCTGCGTATCTGGGATGCGTCGACGGGCGAGTGCCTGCACTCGATCGAGGCAAACAGGTCCATGGCCGGTGAAGGCGCGGCTGCACTCGTCTCGCTGGCCGCCTCGGTCGCCTGGAATCCGGACGGGACGCGCATCGTCACTGCACCCGAGGAGGGAGCGCTTCGAATCTGGGACGCGTCGACCGGCGAGTGCCTGCACGCACTCGAGGGCCACGAGGGCTCCGTCGGATCGGTTGCATGGAACCCGACCGGGACGCTCCTCGCGTTCGGTGCCCAGGGCGATATCCGGGTCTGGGATCCGTCGACCGGTGAGCTCCTGCGCACGCTGGAGGATCACGAGGTCGGCCACGGTCCGGTTGCCTGGAACCCTGCAGGGACGCACATCGCATCCACAGCCGAGGACAACGCGCTCCGCATCTGGGACGTCTCCACGGGTGAGCGCCAGCACATTCTCGAGGGACACGATGGTCGCGTCTCGACGTTGGCCTGGAACCCGGCCGGGACCCGCATCGTGTCTGGCGGACAGGACAAGACGCTGCGCGTCTGGGATCCGGTGACGGGTGAGTGCCTGCAAACTCTCGAGGGACACTCGTCCCGCGTCACCTCGGTGACATGGGACCCGGCCGGGACGCGCATCGCGTCCGGTGCCGCCGACGGGACGCTTCGAATCTGGGAGAGCCGCCTCGAGGACGCCCTGCCCATGTGGCGGGCCGCGTCGAAGCGGCGCGGGAAATAGACGACCGTGTTCCCTCGGACCCAACCGTCACCGTCCCCCAGCATCAAAGCGCCGGCGAGGACCGCCGCAAGTGGTCGGCCCATGAGGTCGTGCATCCCCTCGATGAAGAAGGCCCCGCACGCCGATGACGTGCGGAGCCTGCTCGAGACCCGGCTCACCTGGCCACGATGAGCGGGCGGGCGCAGAACACGCTCAGTTGAACGTCAGACCGATGGCGCTCGAGAAGTTCGAGGTCGCAGAGCCGCTGCCGTCGACGTCGCGATACCAGGCCTGCCAGTAACGCCTCTCGCCAGCGACGGCGCTCGTCAGGCCGCTCGCGGTCGGGATGTTCGTCAGATCGAGGACCAGCGCCGCGGCACCGTTCGCGCCGGAGTTCAGGATGTCGTTCATGTGACGGCCGAGGGAGAAGCTGCCGATGCACAGATCGCCCTGACTCCCGGCGGGGTTCGAGATCACGATCTTCTCGGGGGAGTTCACGAAGAGGACGCCTTGGTTCGGCGGAAGGTCCGAAAGAACGAGGGTCAGGTCGTTGTTCGCGATCGAGAGGCTGCCGCTGGCTTCGAGGAACGCACCAACCCCGGTGGAGTTGGGGTTCCCGAGGCAGACGATCGAGCCGATGCCCTCGTTGAGGTTGATCACGATGTCTCCTGTCGAACCGCGGAATCCGCCCACCTGGACGTAGTACGTCGTGCCGGCCGACGCCGTGAAGGAGAGGAGACTCGTCAGGCCAAGACCGCCATCGTCGTCGCAGCCAACCTGCACGAGCGACGCGCAGTCGCCGACCCAGACCGCCGCACCGGTGTCGTAGGAGCTCCCGGACAGATCGATGGTGACAGGGCCGCTGCTCTGCGCCGTGTAGCTGAACCACACGTCAGAAGCCTCTCCACGGAAGACGCAGCCCATGTCGATGTCGCTGTCGCTCGCATCGACGTTGCTGAACATCGATTCACCGATCCCGATCGGAAGCGCGCCCGAGCAGTGATCGTTCACGACCCGCGGAGGGGATACGTTCTCGTGCCAGGCGACCTTGGCGTCCAACGCAGATGCCGAAAGCACGTCAGCGTCGCCGTCACCATCGAGATCCGTGGCGTACACGGAGCGGGCGCCATCCGCCAGAGTCGTGATCACCAACTGCGGACCGAAGGTGCCATCACCGAGGTTCTCGTACCACGCGATCTTGTCGTCGTTGAAGGAGGCGGAGAGGACGTCCGCGTCGCCATCGCCGTCCAGGTCGATGGCGTACACCGCGTTGGAGAAGTCCGCTGACGTGGTGATCGTCCGCTGAGGACCGAAGGAGCCGCCACCGAGGTTCTCGTACCACGCGATCTTGTCGTCGCTCCCGGACGCCGAGAGGACGTCCGCGTCACCGTCACCGTCGAGGTCCGTCGCGTGTACGTAGAAGGCGAAGTCGGCGGAGGTCGTGATCACTTGTTGCGGGCCGAAGGAGCCGCCGCCGAGGTTCTCGTACCAGGCCACCTTGTCGTCGTTACGGGATGCCGAGAGGACGTCGGCGTCGCCGTCTCCATCGAGGTCCGTGGCGTGGACGGTCCAGACGGAATCCGCGGCGGTGGTGATCACCTGTTGCGGGCCGAAGACGCCCCGTCCGAGGTTCTCGTACCAGGCGACCTTGTCGTCGTTCGAGGAGGCCGAGACGACGTCCGTGTCGCCGTCGCCGTCGAGATCCGTGGCGTACACGCTCCTGGCGCCGTCCGCGAGGGTCGTGATCATCATCTGCGGACCGAAGGAGCCGCCGCCGAGGTTCTCGTACCACGCGATCTTGTCGTCGAAGGCGGAAACCGAGAGGACGTCGGGGTCACCATCCTCGTCAAGGTCCGCGGCGTACACGAAGACAGCTCCGTTCGCCGAGGCGGTGATCACCTGGCGCGGCCCGAAGGCGCCTGATCCCAGGTTCTCGTACCACGCGATCTTGTCGTCGGTGGCCGAGGCGGAGAGGACATCGGCGTCCCCGTCTCCGTCGAGATCCGTCGCGTAGACGCTGGAGGCGAACTCCGCCGAGTTCGTGATCACCCGCTGCGATCCGAACACGGCCGACTGCGCAAGCGCAGAGGGCGACCCCGCCGACAGCAACCCCCAGATGAAGCCGGTCACGACGAACCGCGAAGAAACGAGCGCCGCGGGGAGCGGCCGGATGGACGAGACACGGTTCATGGAAGGCGAGACGCTGCAGGGGTCGGGAATCGAGAACCACGCCGAACCGAAGATGCATCAGGCGGTTCGGGCGGCTTCACGAGCGGATGACGAGCGCTCGTGACGAAGGAAGCTGTCGCAGTTCAGCGTAAGGGGGCGCATCAGCCTCCGCTGGGAGCGGAGGCGCCGTACCCATGTCCTCTCCAGCACATTGAGACAACGTGTCCCGGAAGAGATGCGAAGAAGGAGCAGAAGGAGAATTCCGCGAGACGAACCGCGTCTCGGCTGTCTTCTTCGATGAGCTCCCGACGAACCAACTCGTCGCGCTGAGACAACGACCTCCTGCGACGACCTCGAGACCGGTGGACCCCTTCGAGGTCCACATGGGGCGGCCACTGCGGCCCACATCGGAGCAAAGAAGCCCCGCGCGTGGAGCGCGCGCCGAGCCCGTTGCCTGCCCCAGCTCATCCGGCCGGGTCGACCGAGTGCGCGGGCGAGGTCACGGATTGAAGGGGCACGCCGATCACGCTCGAGTCGTTCGACGTCGCTCAGCGCGCGCCGCCCACGTCGTGAGACCAGGCCTGCCAATCACGCGTCTCGCCAGCGACGACACCGGTCAGGTCACTGCCGGTCGGGATTCCGGTCAGGTCGAGCAACAGCGACGCGCTGCCGGGAGCGCCGGAGTTCAGGAGGTCGCTCTGACTCCCCCGGAAGCTTCCGACGAAGACCTTGTCCAGCGAGTTCGCGAGGAGCACGCCCTGGTTCAGCGGCAAGTCCATCACCGTCAGCGTCACGTTGTCCTCAGCCATCAAAGGTCTTCCACTCGCTTCGAGGGCGATCCCTTGAGGACCAAGCAGCGTCAGCTCAGCCTGCGCCCGTGAGGCCCCGGTTCGAAGAGATGCCCTTCGGAAACGTCGAAGGTGACCTGGACGGAGGAGCCCGCCCCCCATCGGGCGAGCTCACTCGCCGGGCGCCGCGCGATGAACTCCGCCCCCGCGATCCCCAGCCGGACGTCGCATCGATCGCCGAGGTCCTCGAGACCGATGACCTCAGCGTCGAGCAGGAACGCGTCAGACGCGTCGCCCATCCGCAGTCGGTCCGGACGGACACCAAGCACCGCGCGTCCATCGGACGCCAGGCCATCGAAGTTCAGGGGGACGGCTGCCTCCCCCACGCGCAAAGTCCCGTCCGCGAACGTCCCTTCGAGGAAGTTCATGGACGGAGTCCCGACGAAGCCTGCCACGAACCGGTTCGCGGGCGCCTCGTAGACCTCTCGGGGTGACGCGCACTGTTGCACCTCACCACCGTCCATCACGACCAGCCGATCGCCGAGGGTCATGGCCTCCTCCTGGTCGTGGGTCACGTACAGCATGGTCGCCCCGAGCCGCTCGTGCAGCGCCTTGAGCTCGGCGCGCATCTCGACGCGCAGCTTCGCGTCGAGGTTCGAGAGGGGTTCGTCGAAGAGGAACGCCGCCGGCCGCCGCACGAGGGCCCGGCCCACGGCGACGCGCTGCCGCTGGCCCCCCGAGAGCGCCCCCGGCTTGCGATCGAGGAGGTCCGTGATCCCGAGCACCTCGGCCGCGTGCGTGACCTCGGCCTCGATCTGGCGGTCCTCCTCTCGCGCCTCCTGGCCTCGGCCTGTCACCAGGCGATCGAGCCAGCCGCCGTGCGCGCGGCGGCGCTCCAGCGGGAAGGCCATGTTCTGCCGCACCGTGAGGTGCGGGTAGAGGGCGTAGTTCTGGAACACCATCGCGATGTCACGGTCCTTGCCCGCCACCTCGTTGACCACGCGCTCGCCGATGGAGAGCGTCCCCTCGGTGATCTCCTCCAGCCCCGCGACCATGCGGAGGGTCGTGCTCTTCCCGCAGCCCGAGGGGCCGACGAGCACCACGAACTCCCCGTCCTCCACCTCGAGGTCCACGCCCGCCACGGCACGCACGCCGCCGGGGTAGACCTTCCCGAGACCATCGAAGGTGACGCGCGCCATCAGCCCTTGACCGCCCCGGAGCCGAGGCCCTCGATGAACTGACGCTGCGCCACGAGGAAGAGGAGGATGCAGGGGATCATGGTGATCAGGCTGAGCGCCATCAGGTACTGCACGTCCTCGAGGCCGCCGTACTGGTTGCGGAAGCTGTTGAGGGCGATGGCCAGCGTGGCTTTCTCCTCGGAGTGCAG
>PKCK01000131.1 GCA_002862085.1 Planctomycetota bacterium
ACCGACGAGGTGCTTCTTCTCGCGGTGATCGACGCGAGCCTCTTCGCCCAGAACCTGACTCTCGCCTTCGAGGCGATGGGCTACGGGGTCTGTTACATCGGGGGGCTTCGGAACGACCTCGACGGCGTCGACGAGCTCCTGGAGCTTCCCCACGGCGTGCTCCCACTGTTCGGGCTCACCGTCGGTCTTCCTCGGGATCCGTCCGCCACGAGGCCGCGCCTCGAGCCCACGGCCGTCTGGTCGAAGGGGCGCTACCCCTCCGACGCCGAGGTGAGGGCGGCGATCCGGAGATTCGACCGCAAGGCGTCCGAGCACTACGAGCAGCGCGGCCTCTCCGGCCGCGACTGGAGCGGCGGCCTCTGGCGCAAGTTCTCCAGCGCACTGAGGCCGCGTGTGGGACCGTACCTGCGGGAGAAGGTCGGGCTCGAAGGCCCGCCGGCTGATCAGGCGCCCGAAGGGTCCTGAGAGACCCCGGCCGAGCCATCCGGCGGGGGCGGCGCAGGCGGAGGAACCGCGGCGAAGCGCCAGCGGACGATCGCCCAGAGCGCGATGAAGGCGTCCTTGAGGCCGACCTTCTTGCCCTCGTGGTAGCCCCGCCCGTTGTAGCTGATGGGCACCTCGTAGATCCGCGCGCCCATCTTGGCGATCTTCGCCGTCATCTCGGGCTCCACGGCGAACGAGCGGGACTGAATATCGAGACGCCTCGCCACCTCCACCTTGAAGACCTTGTAGCAGGTCTCCATGTCCGAGAGATGAAGGTCGGTCGCCATGTTGCTGAGCAGCGTCAGCACGCGGTTGCCGTGGGTGTGCCAGAAGGCGTGGACGCGACCCACCGGGATCTTGCGGTACCGACTGCCGTACACCACGTCCGCCTTTCCGTCGATGATCGGCTGGAGGAGGACGCTGTAGTCGTTGGGGTCGTACTCGAGGTCGGCGTCCTGGATCAGAACCACGTCACCCCTGACGCTGGCGAAGCCCGTGGAGAGCGCGCCACCCTTGCCCTTGTTGACCTCGTGGTAGATGCAGCGGATCTCGGGGTGCGCGGCCTCGAGCTCGGCCATGATCTCCCGGCTACGGTCCCGCGATCCGTCGTCGACGAGGATGATCTCCTTGTCGAAGGGCTGCTCGAGCACGCGCCCGACGAGCTCCGCCAGGGTCGCCTCTTCGTTGTAGACGGGAACGACGACGGAAAGCTTCATGCCCCTACCTCCGGCTTCTCGAGGGTCGTGAGCCCGGCGAAGAGTTCGTCGAGGCCGTAGCGGCGCGTCAGGTCCTCCTGAAGCTCACCGTAGGCCGGGTCTCCCTCGATGCACCAGAGCGGGTCGAGGAAGAGCGGCAGGATCTCCTCGTCCGATCGGCGCCGCCGATCCTGAATCTCTTTCCGTCGCTGCATCCAGTGGTTCCACCTGCCGAGGACGTCGTTCATCGCGATGAAGTCGGCCACGGCCATACGATCAACGGAATCGTGAGACTGGAGGTGTTTCCTGAAGCCTCTCCGGAGCTTCGTCCAAGGACTGTCCTTCGCCAGTTTCGTGAGCGCCTCGATTCGATACGCACCCGGGTCGGCGAGCCCGATCCTGGAGAACGCACGGCGGAAGGCCAGACCATGGATCAGCGGCAGCACGCGGGCGAGGTTCGCGTCGTCGTAGTTCTTGACGCAGGCGAGCTGAGGGTTGCGAACCTGCAGGACCCGTAGGCGCTCAGGAGGCACACGCCCGCTGGTACTGCTGTGATGGTGGTAGCAGATCGCGGACGGCACGTAGCGGACGTCGTGGCCGAGCACCCAGGTGCGCCAGCCGAGGTCCACGTCCTCGTAGTAGGCGAAGAACTCCTCGTCGAAGCCTCCGACGTCGAAGTAGGTCCCCGCGTCCATCGCCATGGCGCCGCCGCAGGGAAAGAGGCTCAGCCTCGGCTCGTCGTAGACAGGCGCCGGGTCGGCGAGGTATCCGCGCTGGATCCCGATCCCGTGGAAGTTCATGCCGCCGCCGCAGGAGTTCATGACCTTCCCGTCCCATGAGTACATCTTCGCCGTGGTCGCGGCGCACTCACCCCGCACGACGGGCGCGACCAGCGCGCGCAGGAACCCTGGATCGACGTGGATGTCGTTGTTCAGGAAGACGAGCACTTCCGGGTCGAGCGCCCCATCCCTCGCCACCTCCGCGCCCTGGTTGCAGCCCGCGCTGAACCCCGAGTTCCTGTCGTTCTCGACGAGCCGGACCCAACCGTGTTTCTCGCGTGCCTCTCGCTGGCTCCCGTCGTCGGAGCCGTTGTCCACGAGGACGACCTCGAACCGATCCGCGGGGTAGTCCATCCCCCGGAGCGTCTCGAAGCACGGCCCGAGGTGATGCTTGCCGTTCCAGTTGAGGATGACGATCGAGACCCTGGGCAGCTCGCTGTCCGCGAGGGGCTCGGTCGCAGGCACGCGGAGGCGCTCAACGCCGGAGTTCGGGTCAGGCCGTGACATCAGCATCGGGTCAGGAAAGCGCGGGCTCAACGGGTGGGAGCACGACGAGCCGGGTCAGGCGCAGGTGCTGCCCGGGTCCGGTCTCCACCCGGATTGTCCGGGGCGGCGCCTCGAGGGTCACCTCGAAATCCACGCTACGAGGTCCAGTGTTCCCCAAAGGGAGCGTCGGAGGGATCTCCAGAGGGCCTCCCCCTTCGGGCACCAGACGACCCGCGAGCGCCAGCGCGTCTTCGCCAGGGAGGAACTCGAGCTCCACGCGGAGGCGGAAGCGACGCGCTGAGAGAGCGGAGAGCCGGAGCTCGGCGCTGGATCCTGGCCGCAGCAGGAGTCGGTCGGGCGCCTGGACCTCCACGCCCTCCGATCGGTCCACCGCGTCCGCGGCGGCGACCTCGGCCAGCGGCCCCTCGTCCCCGACCGCCTCGCGCCTGATCGTCGCGAGCGACCGATAACGCGCCTCGGTCATCGCGCCGTCCTCGTCGATCGTCTTCACGCGCATCCACTCCGCCGACTGGAGCCGCTCCAGAAGTCCATCCTCCGACACGACACGCTCCATCTTGGCCGCGAGGTCCTGCGCGTCACCCACCGCGAAGTGGAGTCCATCCTCGCCGTCCCGGACGAACTCCGCCATCCCGCCGATGGAGCTGGCCAGGACGGGAGTTCCCGTCAAGAACGCCTCGTGGATCGTGATCGGTGAATTCTCGTACCAGACGCTCGGAACGACGAGCACGTCGATCTCCGCGTAGACCTCCGAGAGGCGCGCGTTGTCGAAGCGGCCGTGGAAGGTGACGGGCGCATCCTCCGCGAGCTCGGCGAGCCGACGGTGATGCTCGTCCTTCTCCGGATCGAAACCGCCGTAGACGTTGAGGTGGGCGCGGTCCCCGAACCCACGTGCCTGGAGCGCGCGCATCGCCTCCACGAGGACTTCTCCACCCTTGTACCAGACGAGCGATCCGACGAAGCCGAAGCGCACTCTCCCCGCGGGGTCGGGCGCCTTCGCGAGCGCCTCCACGTGGTCCGTCCTCATCCCGTTGTCGGAGAACAGGAACGTGTGCGGGTCGAACCCTCCCTCCACGAGATGGGAGTGCTCGAGGTACTTGTCGCGCAGGAAGCGGCTCGGGCTGATCCGTAGATCTGCCTGCGAGTAGGCCGTTGGCACAGATCGCTCGCGCGCACGAAGCGCCGCGTACTCCTCCGCGCGGTGGCTCGTGCCCTTGACCAGCCCCGCGACAGCCTCGAAGACAGCGCCGCCTGCTCGGTCGAGAGCAGCCGCGCGCTCCACCTGCCCGAGCCCTTTCTCCTTCACGCACAGATAGCAGCCCGAACCCATGTTGGTCGGGCAGATGCTGCCGTCCGGCCGGATCATCTGCACCCGACTGCAGAGCGCCCAGTAGTCGTGGCACGTCACGACCGTCGCGATCCCGCGCCGTCGAGCGATCTCCACCAGCCCGGCGGACATGTGAATCAAGTGCTGGAAGTGCACGACGTCCGGCCTGAAGTCCTCGAGCACCCCGCGGAAGACCGTCTCAGGGCCCCGCTTGAGGTAGCTCTCCTCGAGGCTGGCGTGGGCGAGGCGGTGCGTCATCCGGTGGACCGTGAGTCCCTGGAACTCCTCGATGCTGCAGGTGAACTCGGGCTCGTCCCCGTTCCCCGGTCCGCGCGCGAGGATCCGCACCTCGTGACCCCGCCGCTGCATCTCCTTCGCGATGTTGTAGGTGTAGATCTCCGTCCCCGCCCAGGTGTCGGGCGGGAACCCGTGAACGACGTAGAGGAGGCGAAGTCGACCGTCGGCGCGCATCCTCGTCTCGGGGCGCCGGACCGAGGTGCGGCCGCCGGCGTGGAGTCCGAGGAAGGCTGCCCGCCGCAGCGCGCGCCCCTGGGCCTTGAGCCTCGCCAGCTCGTCCCCCTGGAGCCCCTGAGCCTCGAGCGCTGCTGCATCCTCGGACGAGAGACGATCGGTCAGGACCTCCGCGTCCCTCGCCGACCCCACGCAGATCCGATCCAGCCACTCCGCGTTGAACGCAGCGTCGATGGCCGCGCGTTTCTCGGTCTCCTCCGCGTCGTAGTCGTGACTGTGCTCGACGGTCGCCTCATCGTCGTAGACCACCGTGAAGCCCGCCTCGAGGAAGGCGCGAGCCATCAGGATGTCCTCGCCGAAGTTCGTTCGTGGGAAGGGGTGGCGCTCCCACAGGTCACGCCGATAGGCCGCCGCGACGTCGTTGAAGTTGTAGAGCAGCCGCTTCTCGTGCGGGCCCATGGCAGCGTAGGTGTCGGCGTCGGGCAGCCTCACCTCGCGACGGCCCTCGACGTACCCCGGGTCGGTGGCGCTGAAGATCTTCGTGAGGACGTCCGCGTCCGGCCGAGGGACGTTGCGGCAGGTCACGGCGCCGACAGCGGGGTCGTCGAAGTTCGCGATCAGCGCCGCGAGCCAGCGCTCCGAGGCCGGGATCGCGTCCTGGGTGAGGAACACCAGGATGCGGCCGCGCGAGCGGGCCGCGAGCAGGTTTCGCGTGTCACCGTGGTCGAACTCGACCCCGTGGATCCGCTCGCGCTCCAGGCTCACCGGGAAGGTCGCGGCGCGCTCGCCGAGGAACTCCCACGTGCCGTCGCTCGAGTTCGAGTCGACCGCGACCATCTCCCAGGGGAAGGGAGCCACCTGTCCCGCGAGCGCGTCGAGGACGCGCTCGAGGAACTCCATGCCCTGGTAAGTGGGCATGAGAACGGACACGAGGGGAGCTTCGGTCATGGGGTGCGAGCGATGGGAGCGGACGCGTCCTCGCCCGGAGCAGGAACGAGGAGCTGGACCTGTCCCTGGCGGAGCGCTGCCGACCACGCATCATCGATGCTGCGGCCGCCAGCGTACTGTCCGAGGGTCTGCGCGAGGCGCAGGAGCGGCGCACGCAGGAGGCTCGCCCAGCCGCCGTTGCGCGCGACGTGACGCACGTCCCGTCGGAGCTCGTGCGCCCAGCCCTTCAGCACCGAGCCGATGTGAGGTCGGACGCGAAATCCGTGGAAGGCGCGATGGAAAGCAGCGTCCTGGGCGTAGCGCCTCCACGCGCCGAGAGGTCCATAGCGATGAGCGTGCCGGACGATCGCGGTGGGCTCGTGCCTGATTCGAAACCCCGCGCTCAGGACCGTCGCAGCCCACGCGGCGTCCTCGCCGAAGGGGACCTCGGGGAGCGGGTGATCCGTGAGCACGGCACGCGACATGCAGCTCGCGACGTCGTTGAATCGCATGCAGCGGGCACGCGCCGGGCCGTCGAGCCCGTCGAAGGGGGCGGGCTCGCCGCCGCGCTCGTCCGGCGCCGGAGAGCCCTCCGGCGCCTCGAGGACCGTCCGCGCCGTGAGAGCGTCGTCGCCGTCGTGGGGCAGGACCCGCGCGGTGACGCCCGCGACGCCCGGCCGGGACGCGGCGGCCACCATGGCGCCCAGGAAGTCCTCCCCGTCCGGCACCGCATCCTGCGAGAGGAAGACGAGATACTCGCCGTTCGCGCGGCGAGCGAGGGCGTTGCGGGTCCGCCCATGCCCGAAGTCCGCGCGAGGGATGATCTCGACGTCGAACCCGCCGGCCTCCAGGACCGCTACGGTGTCGTCCTCGCTCGACGAGTCGATCGCCAACCGCTCCACGCGCCCTTCGTAGTCCTGGCGGTCGAGGGCGGCGACGAGACGACGCAGATCGCCCGCGCCGTTCAAGGTCGGGACGAGGACGGAGACGGAGGGCGCGGACATGGGCCGGGTGGAGTCTACCCGGCCGGAGGAGCGCGGGCTCACGCCTCTCGGCCCCCTCGAACCGACCACCTCATCCCCGCCCGCAGAGCTCCCGGTAGTTGCACGTCCCGCACTCCCGCGCGTCCCCCTCGGGGACCATCGGGAAGTCCTCGGGGTCTCCCTTCGAGCGGTCCGCGTCGAAGTGCACGGCCTTCATCTCCGAGAGCGACATCTCGATGCGCGCCAGCGTCTCCTCGAGGCTGGCCTCGTTGACCTCGACCTCGGCCAGCTCACCGGACTCCAGGTAGACGTCGACGGGCTTGGTCCTGGACGGATCGACGCCCCAGCGCTCCCGCGCGTAGAACGCGTAGACCTCCAGCTGGAAGCGGTCCGCGTCGGAGGGCCGCCCCGTCTTCCAGTCCACGATGCGCACGACCGGCTCGGGTTCACCGGACGGGTCGAGGAAGGCGAAGTCGGGGATCGCGAAGATCTTCGTGTCGAAGAGCTCGAACGTGCTCATCTCCTCGCAGGCGAGCCAGTCCCCCGGCTCCGCGTCGCGCGCGGCCGTGATCGCCGGCAATTCGAAGAACGCCTGGAGGCAGGCGCTGATCCGCTCGACGTAGCGTTTGCCGTAGTCACCAGCGGCGCCGGACGCCTCGTCGATTCGCTCCTCCTCGTAGTGATGTTCCGCGAGGCGTACGGACTTCGCCGGGCGAGCCTTCCAACCGCCGTCCCTGGACTCCTTGTACCCGCGGCGGAGTTCGGCCACGCCCCAGGCCGTCGCCTCCTCGGCCGTCCAGCCGAGGCCCTGATCCCGCCGCGCGAAGTACTCGACGATCGCCCTGTGAACGATGTCCCCCGCGAACATCGGTAGGCGGGTCATCTTCTTCAGGAGATAAGCCTGCCGCCGCTCCGGATCGGCGTTGCGCCCCCACCCGAGCCACGACAGGTAGTAATCGTTGTAGTAGCGTCGGCGACAGGTCGCGAAGGTCCGCGCCCGCGACGTGGACCAGGAGAGCTCATGGACGATGGCCATCCCGCTAAGGTCGCGTCGAGGCGCCGCGGATGCAAGGAAACCGCGACGCTCCCGATCACGCCGACTCTCGCTCGCCCTCGGCGGCGGGGAGCGCGCCCGGAACGGGCCCGTTCCCCGTCGAGAGGAGCTGGAGTTCGCCGCCGCGGCAGATCAGGCGCCGGCCATCACCCTTCTCCTCCGTCCTGAGCTCCACGCCTCGCTTCCAGAGAGTCTCGATCGTCCGGAGCATCTCCCCCGCCTCGTCGAGCTTGAGATCGCGGCCATCGTGGAGGTGCTCGAGCAGGAGCCTCCCATCGTCGACCGAGCTGAGACGGATCCGCGGTTGACCACCCCAGGACAGCGACTGCAGCAGGCTCTCCTTCACCTGCGCCGGATCGCGGGTGCCGATCTTGCGGCCGCCCCGTCGATCTGTTCTTCCCATGACGAAGAGGCTGGAGCAGCGCACGAACTCCTCGTCGAGGACGGCATCGACGAAGCTCACATCGTTGTGCACCGCGCGCAGTCGGAAGAGGTCCATACCCTGGCGCTCGGCGTGTCTGAACAGATCGATCCCGAGCTTGTAAGGGTTCAACTGCCCCGGAGCCGTCTGCGTCGCGCCCGAGTGGCAGTCCGCGAACTCCACCACCTCGGAGGCATCGAGCAGTCCTTCAGTGAGGAGCCGGCTGTGCCAGAAGGAGGCCCAGCCCTCGTTGATGATCTTCGTCATGCGCTGGGGCATGAAGTACTCCGCCTCCGCGGAGACGATCCCGAGCACGTCTCGCTCCCAGGGTTCGAGGTCGGCGTGCCGCAGGAGGAACCGCACGATGTCGAAGGTCGGTCGGCCGCCAGCCACCTCCACCTGCGCCTCCGGCCCTCGATCCGGATCTCCGTCGCCCATCAGGCGCCCCAGCTCGCGGCGGCTGCGCTCCGCGAGACTGTTCGAGAGGCGCCCGGAGCCCTGACGCGCCATCGCCGTGCGAGACCTCGCGAGCGGGGCGTGCGGATCCATCAGCGGCTCGAGGCTGAGCGCGCGATCGAGGAAGGTCTCGACCCGGTCGGCCCCGAGGCGCGCCGTGTGCTCGTTGACGCGGCGCGCGTGCTCGTCGAAGCGCTCGAGCATCCGCCGGTCCGTCACCTTGAACCACGCGTTGTTGCGGAAGAAGTCGGCGTGCCCGAAGACGTGAGCCATCACCAGCTTCTGCTCCATGACGCTGTTGGAGCGAACGAGGTACGCGATCGTGGGATCGTGATTGATCACCAGCTCGTAGATCTTCGACAGACCCCAGTCGTATCCACGGCTGAGCCGCTCGTACTCCATGCCGAAGCGCCACGAGGGGTAGCGCGTCGGAAAGCCCCCGTAGGCGGCGACCGCGTTCACGTCCGCCGCGTCGAGCATCTCGAAGACGACCTCGAAGAACGAGAGACCCGCAGCCACCGCGGCCTCCTCGGCGCGGAGGGCCGCCTGCATGAGCCTGGGCGGGAGCGAGGGGCCGCTGACCATCAGCGCCCCTGCCCCAGGAAGGCCTTGATGGCGTCGGGGATGCCCGAGCGGTCGGAGACGCCCGCCGTCACGAGCCGCTCTTCCTCGGAGAACCCGAGGTCCAGGTCCTTCTTGAACTGCCCGGAGCCGTAGGCGCTCTTGACCTGACCGTAGCAGAACTGATTCACCCGCGGCAGGAGCTCCTCGCGGAGGAGAGTGACGCAGCGATCCGTGTCGCGCGCGCTCCAGTTGTCCCCGTCCGAGTAGTGAAAGGGATAGATGTTGTAGTCCTCGGCGCGGAACCGCGTCCGCACCAGATCGAGCAGAAGCTCGTAGGCAGAGGAGATCTTCGTACCCCCCGACTCCCGGAGGTGGAAGAAGGTGTCCTTGTCGACGACCTTCGCCGTCGCGTCGTGGACGATGTAGACCACCTCGAGCGACTCGTACTGGCTGCGCAGCCAGGTGTCGATCCAGAACGCCTCGATCCGCACGATCTCCTTCTGCTCGCGGCCCATGGACCCCGACACGTCCATCATGTGGAAGACCACGGCCGACGACTCGGGCTTCGGAGCCGGACGGCGCGCCCGGAATCGCTCGTCGTCGCGGACGGGCGTCACGACCGGATGATCGGGATCGAAGGCGCCCGAGGCGATCGTGCGCGCGAGGGCTCGCCGGTAAGTGCGGCGGAAGTGGCGCAGCGACTGCGGGCCCTGGCTCCGGACACCGCTCCAGCGACCACCCTCCACCAGGAGCTCGTCCTTTCCACGGGGCTCGATCCGCGGGAGCTCGAGCTCCTCACCGAGCATCGCCGCGAGCTCCTCGAGCTCGACCTCGGCCTCGAGGACATGCTCCCCGGCCTGCTCCCCGGCCTCGCCGCCCTGGCCTTCCTCGCCACCCTGTCCCTCGACCGGCTCGCCCTCGTCCCCGCTCCCCTGGCCCACGCCGCCCTCGGAGCTGCCGAACCGGAAGCGCGGGAGCTCGATGGACGGGACCGGGATCGACACGACCTTGTCGCCCTGCTTGCCGACGAGGTCCGAGGAGGACAGGTAGCGCCGCAGGTCACGGCGGATCCGGCCGCGCACCACGTCCTTGAAGCGCGCGCGATCGCGCTCCATGCGATAGATCTCACGGGCCATCAGGGTCTCCCGCTCAGGCCGCGGCCTCGCTTTCTTCTCCATCCACGTCGCGAGGCTCGGCCGGCTGCGCCGCCGCGCGCGCGAAGAGGCCGGCGACGTCCCGCAGCACGACGTCAGCGGAGGCCTCGTCGTACCCGAAGCGTCGGCAGAGCCTGTCACGGATCACCTTGATCTTCTCCGAGGTGTCCCGATCGACGACCGACGACACCAGGCTCGTCAGCTGGATGGAGTCACGCTGGTCCTCGAAGAGCTTGAGCTCGAGGGCGCGGCGCAGGCGCTTGTTGCGTCGGTAGTCGAACTGCCCCCCCTCGAGGTGCACTGCCCCGATGTAGTTCATCAGCTCGTGGCGGAAGTCGTCCTTGCGAGCGTCGGGGATCTGTGTCTTCTCCTCGACGCTTCGCATCAGGCGTTCGTCGGGATCGCGCATCACGCCGTCGTCCCCCGCAACGCGCTCACGCGTCGTGTAAGCGCGTACGTTGTCGAGATACTTGGCGCAGAGTCGGTCCAGGGCCTCCTCGTCGGCGGCGATCGCCGCCTCGACCTCCTCTCTGATGATCACGTCGTACACCTCTCGCACGACGGCGACCAGCCCGCGGTACCGAGCGCGTTGCTCCTCGCTCGCGACCATCGAATGGGCCCCGAGGCCCCGCTCGATCGCGTCGAGCACGTCCCGCGGACCGATGACGCGCTTGTCGGCCACGAGGCAGGTCGCGATCCTGTCCTGAACGTAACGAGGGCTGATCCCGTCGAGGCCCTCACGGGGCGCGGCTGCGCGAAGCTCCTCGACCTCCTCGGCGGTGAAGCCCTGGACGTCCTCGCCGTCGTAGAGCGCGGCCTTCTGCTCGAGCGAGAGGCTCGGGTGCTTCGGATCCTCCAGACGGGTCAGGACCGCCCAGAGCGAGGCGACCTCGAGCGAGTGCGGCGCCAGCCGACGGCCTGGCGCGCTCCGGCGGCCGAAGCGGCGGCGGTGGATCTCCGCCTCGTCCGAGATCCGGACGTTGTAGGGCACGTCGATGCGGATCGTCCGGTCCCTGAAGGCCTCCATCAGCTCGTTGTTCTGCAGGCGGCGGAACTCGGGCTCGTTGGTGTGACCGATGATCACCTCGTCGATGTGAGTCGCCTGGAACTTCTTCGGCTTGATCGAGTGTTCCTGGGTCGCTCCGAGAAGGTCGTAGAGGAAAGCCACGTCGAGTTTGAGCACCTCGATGAACTCGAGCATGCCACGGTTCGCAACGTTGAACTCCCCGTCGAAGTTGAACGCGCGCGGGTCGCTGTCCGATCCGTACTCGGCGATCTTGCGGTAGTTGAGATCGCCCGTCAGCTCCGTGCTGTCCTGGTTCTTCTCGTCCTTCGGCTGGAACGTGCCGATGCCCACGCGCCGCGACTCGGAGAAGGTGAAGCGGCGCACGCGGACGTGCTGGACGGCGCGCTCCCACGAACCTTCGTAGCGCGCCATGAGCTCCGACAGCCAGAAGCGCGAGACCGGGTCCAGCTCGCCCTGGATCGAGATCTCGTCCTCGCGCGGCGCGATCTCCCGCAGGCGTGACTGGATGCGGGGGCGGGCGGACTCCGGCACGAGCAGCAGCGGGTCCTGATTCATCGGTGAGGGAATCACCTCGCCGTCCACGTGCCAGTCGAAGGTGTAGATCGCGCCCTCGTCGGTGCGCGTGTAGTGCTCCAGCCCCCGCTTCAGGATCCGGGCGATCGTGCTCTTGGCCGAACCCACGGGTCCGTGCAGCAGGACGATCCGGCGCTCGGGTCCGAGCCCGCGCGCGCCCGCGCGGATGGTCATCACGAGATCGTGGAGTGACTGGTCCAACCCGAAGATCGCGTCGGGCCCGGCCGCCCCCTCCCCGAGGCCGGCCGCTGCTGCGCCGAACGGGTCGTCGAAGATCTGCCAGCGTGGTACGCCGCCCGGGAGCTCAGGGCGTGTGACACCGTGGGACTCGATCATGTCCGCCATGCGCTGCCACGCGTTCCGCGCCAGCGCCGGCCTCTGATCGACGAGTTCGAGGTACTCGTGGAGCGTCCCCTCCCAGCCAGGGACCTGCCGCGCCTCCTTCTCGGCGGCAGCGCGAACGATCTCGCCGATGCCAGCAGCGGGTGCGCCGCTCGTGCTCTCGGCAACGGGGCGCAGGAAAGGGTGTTCGTCGTGCCGGGCGGCCTCTTCGGGGACGTCGCTCATGGTGTCTAGCGGATCTTCTCCGCGGCGCGCCGGGGCCCCGGCAGGGGCGAGGAGGGAAGGGATCGGCGCGCATCGGGGCCCTCCCGGAGCCGGAGGGAACACCGCGATCGAACGCAGTCACCGGCCCGGGAAGGTCATCGACCGCGCCAGGCCCTCCTCCTGAATCACTTCGTGGTTCCCGCGCCCGAGGCCGAGAGCGCCCTGTCCGAGGGCGTCTCCTGTTCGAATACGGGGCTCGACGCGGTCGTGGGCGCCATCCTGAGAGAGGCGCCGACAAGACGATTCGATCGAGCCTCGACGGTCAACGAGGGGCCACCGCGGGCCCCTTCGGCCATCACGAGCACGGCGCGACAGCGGCGCGGCGCGCCCGCAGGGGGCATCCCCACCCTCGTCCGCCCCCGGCGGAGCGGGGCGATCTCGAGCGCCTCCCCCGGGCCTTCCGCCGTTGCGAAGGCGGCGATCCTCGCGCGCGAGTCCACGGCGCGCAGCTGCAGGGTCAGGTCGAAGGGAGCGGACGGCTGAGCTTCCGTGGCGCTGGCGTTCTCGGTGGCCTCGCCGCCGTCCACGGCGAAGTCGACGACCCACGTCCGCGGGCCGACCCTTCGCCAGGCCTCGCCGTGGATCCGAGCGCGAGGCATGTCGATCGCGAGTTGGAGCGCCGCCTCGGCGGTCCGATCGCGCGCGTACGGCGCTCCTATCCGGCCCTCGACGAGGCCTCGCAGCGTGCCTGGTCCGTCGGGTCCATCCGCGGCTCCACGGGGGCCGGGGTCGCGCGCATCGACCACGCCGATGATCGCCGGACTCCGGAGCAGCGCGTCGCTCACCCCCGCGACCCAGGGGAGCTCGCAAGGAATGACACCCGCGCCCGCGCCGTACGCGCGCCGAGCCTCCTCCCAGCGCCACGGGAAGTTGCGCGCGGAGACATCGCTCCTTCCCCTAGCGTCCGCGCGATCCTTGACGGGGATCACGACAGCGAGGATCGCTACTCTGCGCGGATCGAGGCCGACCCGAGCAGCACGCCACGCGAGCTGGCCGACGCTGCCCTCACCCCGCACCGCGCGATCCGCGTCGACGAGGACCGCCGCCGCTGGTCCCTCCATCGCGCCGATCCGAAAGGTCACCACGCCGCCGAGTTCGCGCGCGGCGCGTACGGGCAGGCCCGAAGTCGCGGTCACCCGGGAGGCCCAGCGATCGAGTCCATCGGCGACGCTCCCCGCCTCGACGCGCCCGCATCGGGTCCCCCAGAGAAGGACGAGGCTCGACACGAGCGCCACGGCGAAACCCGCGGAGCGCTCGGCGCTCCGGACATGCTCACGGCGCTTCATGGACGCAGCTCCCGCGCCGCGCGCAGTCCGTTCGGTCCCGTGACCTCGATCTCGAGGGTCGCACCCTCGTCGACGTGGAGGAGCCAGGACACGCGCCGTGATACGCCCTTCGCCGCCAGGCCATCCGTGATCCGAACCCTCGGGCTCCCCGCGAGGAGTGAGATGTCGCAGCCCGCGCGAATGGAGAGCTCGAGATCGCTGGCCCCCTCCACTCCGGCGTCGGCGCCCCCGAGCGCGGCCGTCGGGAACTGCCCGCGGTTCACGACCTCCACGGTGACCCGCACGAGGCGTCCCTCACGCTCGGCCTCGATGACTCCGATGTCCAGCCGCGGGAGTCCGGCGACGAGTTCCTCCACGAGTCGGTCGAGGCCCTCCAGCGCGGCGCCGATCTCGCCCTCGGGCGGATTCGAGCGCGATCGGACCTCCCAACCGCCGACGAGCCCCGTCACGCCTCCGCCGAGGTCGACGGGATGCCAGTCCACGAAGCCCACGCCGCCCCGTACATCGTCGAGCCAGCGCCCCCAGGCGGTCTCCATCGCGATCGGCGACCGAGCCGGAGCCACGCGCTGTCCCGGCGCGCTCGGAGACCCCGGCGCGCCAGCGTCGAGACTCGCCGGTCCAACGGGCCGGCCATCACGCCCGAGGACCCCGGGCCCCCATGGCGCGATCTCGACGGTCGAGGTGCCGAGGACCTGAGCCAGCCAGTCCCCCATCGCGCCCTCGCGGAGAGGCCCCACCGAGCAGTGCACATCGCGGCGACCCGTGAAGCGCGCGAGGTCCACGCGGACCTGCTCCGCCAGGGCTCCATCTCGAGCGTCCGACCCGGTCGCGGGATGCACGTGCACACCCCCGTGATCGCCGCCGAACAGCAGAGCGATGTTCGGCCGTCGAGCCGCGATCCAGAGGGCGAGAGCCCGCGCGGTCGGCGTGGACAGCGGCCGCGAGCCCTCGAGCACGCCGGGCCCCGCCCAGCCAACGGGGAAGTGCCGAGCGAGGTCGATCCCCGCTGCGCCGTCCTCGTTGAACGCGCCGTCTCCGTCGTCGTCGCGCCCTTCGCGGCAGCGTCGATACCGCGGCGCGTCCTGAGGGTCAGCCCGCACGAGCGTCCGCCCATCGTCAGCGATGCACCAGGGTCCGCTCGCATCACGGATCAGCAGGTCGAGCACCTGACCGTCCCCGTCGAGGTCATCAGGTCCATCCTCGTCGACGAGCCCATCGCCGTCTTCGTCGAGCGGCTCGTGGAACCGCCCGTCCGGACGCGCGCCAGCGACCACCCGGTCGAGGACGCCGGGCGCCACGCTGGGAACGACCAGGAGGCGGACGCCGGGCGGTAGTCGGTCCAAGCGCTCGAGCAGTCCGTGGGTCGCCCGGAGCACCGCCTCGGCACCGAGCGCGCTGCGCCCGTCGGGGGCGCCCGCCAGGAGGACGGTCGTCAGCTCCTCACGCTCGGTCGTGGAGGCGCCGACGACGAGGGCGGGGATCCCGCGCTCCGGGCCACCGCCGATCCGATCGAGGGTGACGTGCTCGGGATCGGCTGCAGCCCAGCCCGCGAGCAGCTGCTCGATCTCGACCGAGTCGTGATAGCGCCCCTCGGAGGGCACGCGGAAGCGGCGCCCGTCGTCGGCGCGCTCGCTCGCGTCCAGCGGTGCACGCCGGACGAGCCCCACGACCGAAAGAGCGGCCGCGGCTGCGATGAGATACCAGTGCCGCACAGATGCCGGATCGGGCGTCCGCACGATGCGCCTTGAACCCCGACCGTCGCCTCCTCCCCCGCTGTCGAGCGGATCTCGGAAGGAGACGGCGGACGGTCCGCGCTGCGAGGCTTCTCAGGAGGAGGCGACGGCGCCGCTCTCGGCTTCCTCGGCCTCGGGGTGCGCGGGCCGCGCCTGCGCCTGGATCTCCTTGATCGGCTCCCCGGTCTCGTCGGTCGTGCCAGAGGCCGCTGGAGCTCCCTCGGCGTCGGACTCCGACCGATCGGCGTTCTTCCCGCCTGTCACCTCAGGCGCGAAATCATCGATCTCGTCGAGTTCGACCGACACGAATCGGCTCACGCCCTTCACCTGCATCGTCACGCCGTAGAGCGCCTGCGAGGCGGCCATGGTCCCTTTGTTGTGGGTCACGACGATGAACTGGGTCGTCTTGCGGAATCCGTCGAGCATGCCGAGGAAGCGGTCGACGTTGGCGTCGTCCAGCGCCGCGTCCACCTCGTCCAGCACGCAGAAGGGGCTCGGTCGGGCCTCGAAGACCGAGAAGAGAAGCGCCAGCGCCGTCATCGTCCGCTGGCCGCCCGACAGCAGCCCGATCTTGAGCAGCTCGCGCCCCGGCGGACGCGCGACGATCTCGACGCCGGCGTCGAGGACGTCCTCACCCTCTTCGAGCCGGATGTCGGCCTTGCCACCCCCGAAGAGGAGGCGGAAGTTGCGCTGGAAGTTCTCGCGGACCTCCTCGAACGTCTCGACGAAGAGGCGCCGGCTCTCCTCGTCGATCGTGCGGATCGTGTCGAGCAGGGTCTTGCGCGCCTCGGCGAGGTCCCCTGCTTGGCCTTCGAGGTGCTCGAGACGTCCGCCGACCTCCTCGAGCTCGTGCACCGCCTCCACGTTCACCGGCCCGAGACGGTCCAGCTGGCTCTTCACTCGAGCGACGGCGGCATCGAGCTCGGCGAGTGCCTCGGAGTCGAGCAGCCCTCCCTCGTCGGCGTCGTACGCGCGACGCAGGCCCTCGTCGTCCAGCTCGAGCTCCTCGAACGCGCGGCCCGAGACCTCGTCACGGGCGAGGCCGGCGCGCTGCGCGTCGAGTCGTAGCTTGCCGAGGGTCTCCGCCTCGCGGTCGAGCTCGGCCTGGACGGCCTCGGCGGACTTCCGCGTCTCGGAGATACGCTCGGCCCCGCTGCGCTCCTGTCCACGCAGCTCGCCCAGCTTCGTCTCGAGAGACGTCTTCGCCTCCCCGAGCTCACCCGCCTCGGTCTCGATCGAGGTGACCTCACCCCGGCCGTCCTCGGCGCTGGTCTCGTAGCTGGTCGAGCGCGTCCGGGATCGATCGATCTCGGCGCGGGTCTCCACGAGGAGCCGCTCGTTGCTGGAGATGCGCTGCTCGAGACCACCCAGCTCCGCCCTGGCGGAGCTGAGTTCGACCTGCGCGCGGCTCTCCTCGCGCTGAAGCGTCTCGCGCTCTCCCTCCAGGGCGCGCCGGCTCTTCTCCATCTGCTCGAGACGGTCGTTCTCCGCGTCGAAGGCGTCGGCGGCGGCTGCCTTGTTGCGCTCGACCTCCTCGATCTCCGCCTCGACCGCCATCACGTCGGAGGCCGCCTGAGCGCGCTCGTCGACGTGCGTCCTCAGCGAGGCCTCCAGGTCCCTCGCACGGGCCGCTGCCGCGGCCAGGAGGCCGTCCGCGTCCGCGCGCTCGGCGCGGGCAGCGTCACGCTCGGCCGCGCGCTCGTCCCGGGCCACCGCCAGCGCCGCGACCTGGTCGGTCGCGCCCTCGATGCGGGCGTCGAGGTCGTCGATCCGCCGGTCGAGGCGGGCGATCCTCGCCTCGAGATCCGCGGCGCTCGAGCGCCGGCCGACGAAGCCCTGCGTCACCTCGCGGTGCCCACCGACGATACCCGCCGCGTCCACCAGCTCTCCGCGCGGGGTCACGAAGCGCCAGCCGGGCTCGCGGCCGACGAGGTCCAGCGCGATGTCCAGGTTGGACACCAGGACGACGTCACAGAAGAGAGCGTGCACCAGCGCGCGCATCTCCTCCTGGCAGTGGATCAGCTCACCGAGGCGGCCCTCGACACCGGCGCCGAAGCGCGCGAAGAGGGCGAAGTCCGAGGGCGGCGGGCAGTCGGGCGAACCGATTCCGGGAGGGACCACGACCGCGACCTGGCCGACCTCTTCGCTGGCGCACCAGTCGACCACGCGCCGGGCCACGTGGGCATCCCGGGCCACGAGGGCCTGGGCTCGTTCTCCGAGGACCGCGTCGATGGCCCGCGCGAGGCGGACGTCGGCGCCGAGATGATCCGCGACGAGGCCGAGCAGCTCGTCCTCGCGGCACGGTCCCTCCCCGCTGGCGCAGGCTTCGAGCACGCGGCGCGCCCCGCCCGAGAGATCCTCCAGCTCGCGATCCCGATCGAGCAGGGCCTCCACGCGGCTGCGGTGACCCGCACGCTCCACGTCGGCGTCCGCGCGCTCCTCACGGAGCTTCGAGAGGCTCTGCGCCGCGCCATCGAGGGCCTCGCCGGCGGCGACGTGGGCCGCGTCGGCGGCCTCGACGGCATCGGCCGCGCGGTCGTGCGCGGACTCGAGTCCGGTGCGCTCCTCGGCCATGCTCGCGAGGGCTTCCTCGGCGCCGCGCACCCGCTGGGTCACACGCTCGAGGCGCTCCTTCGCCGGCGGGAGCGCCTCGGCGAGATGCACGGCGCGGTTCTCGGCAGCGGTCCGCTCGTGCAGCCGCTCGAGCACGCGGTCGTTCTGCGCCTGAACCTCGCCGCGCAGCTCCCTGTACGTCCGCCCGAGCTCGCGAGCCTGGGTCTCCAGTCCGCCGGCACGCTCCTCGGCGGCGGAGGCGCGCTCCCCGAGGGCGTCGAGCTCCGCGCGGAGCCCCACGAGTTCGCCCTCGCGTTCACCGAGCTGGTCCTCGAGCAGCGTCGCGCGCTCGCTCTCCTCGGCGGCGCTCGCCGCCCACGAAGCGATCCGCATCGCGAGCTGCGCCTTGCGCTCCTCCAGGGCCCGCAGGTCCCCGGAGATGCGTGAGGCCTCGTCGCCGACCGACTCGAGCTGCGAGACGACCTCTCGTCGCTCCTCCTCCCGGGCCTCGATGGCGCGCTCGCACTCGGCGCGCCGCTCGCGCAGGCCGTCGAGGCCGCTCTCGACCTCCTCGATCCGCGGCTTGAGCTCCGAGAGAGCGCGCTCGTAGTCGACGAAGCGGTGCGAGAGCAGACGCGTGCGTCCCGCGGTCCACTCGGCCTTCGCGACGACGTACTTCTCGGCCTTCCCGGCCTGGATCTTCAGGGAGCGAACGCGGCTGCGCAGCTCCCCCATCACGTCCTCGAGGCGCGCGACGTCCTGCTCGCAGCGCTTCAGCCGCAGCTCGGTCTCGTGGCGCCGTTGGCGGTACCGGGAGATGCCCGCTGCCTCCTCGAAGATGGCCCGCCGCTGCGTCGGATTCGCCGAGAGGACCGCGTCGATCCGGCCCTGCTCCAGGACCGAGTAGCCCCGGCTGCCCATGCCGGTGTCGAAGAGCAGGTCCTTGACGTCCTTCAGGCGCACCCGCGCGCCGTCGATGAGGTACTCCCCCTCGCCGCTCGCGTAGAGCCGGCGGGTGATCGCCACCTCGGGCCCTCGATCCGGGAGCGCGGGCTCCCCTGCGGCCCCGCCCTCGTTGTCGAGGATCATCGTGACCTCGGCGGTGCCCATGGCGGGTCGGCTGGCGGAGCCCTTGAAGATGACGTCGGTCATCCCCGAGCCGCGCATCGACGTGGGCCTCGTCTCTCCGAGCACCCATCGGACCGCGTCCACGACGTTGCTCTTCCCGCACCCGTTGGGCCCGACGATGCCGGTCAGCGTGTTCCGGCCGAAGTCCATGACCGTCCGGTCGGCGAAGGACTTGAAGCCGAAGAGTTCGAGGCGTTTGAGGCGCATGGGATCGAGCGTTGGGCGAGCGGCGTTGGCCATGGAACGTGGCAAATCACCGAGCCCGTCAAAAGAGTGTCGTTTCAGGCCCCTCCGATGGGCGCCCGTCGCGGAACCGTCGAAGCGTCTCGAATCGGGCCCAGGCTGCCATTCCCGGCCTTTCCGCGAGAAGCGACGCGACGAGCAGATCGCGGCCGTCGACCGCGGAATCCGGGCTGGACGGTGCCGCCGCGTCCGCCGTTCGCCGCGCCGCCCGGCCGGCCGCCTGCCGTACCCCGCGACCGGCGAGATCGTCCGGGGACGCGATCAGCTCCCCCGCGGAGGTGGCCCTCAGGAGCCCCGCCAGGGCCTCTGCCCTGGCCCCGACTCGCGCGTCAGCTCCTGCAAGGTCCCCCGCGCCGAGCCGGTAGGGAGCCCCGTGATCCTCCTCCGGCAGCGGCAGGTCCCCGAACAGGCGCGGCTGGCGCGCGCCGCCCATCGCCGCGTCGCTCCTGGCGAAACGGACCGCTGCGCCGCCGCCGAGGGCGAAGGTCGTCCGGACGTCGATCCCGTGCTCGGCGCCTCCGCGAGCCGCCGCGTCGGAGAGGAAACCGAGCACCCTGGCGCCCAGGTCGGCTCTGGCGAGCCCATCACCGAGGATCCGGAGCGCTTCGTACAGTCCGACCGGCACCAGCGCCCCCGCGGGCCGATCGCACAGGATCTCCCCCTGGGTGCGCCGGCAGCGGCCGAGGAACGCGACCCGCTCGGCGAGCGCCCCGAGCGCGGTCTCGACGAGGTCGTTCAGACGGCCCATGAACTCCTCCTCGCGCCAGGGCCCCGCGCGTCGCGCGATCCGCGGCAGGTTGAGCGCGACGGCACCGTCGAGGGCGAGGGACGAGGCCGCCCCGTCCGTCCGACGGACGAGACCTGGCCCGGCCCACCTCGCCCCATCGACGTCGCACCACGCGGGCACGAGCGCCCCCTCGCGGAGCAGGGCCTCCGCCCGATCCGCGGTCGCCTCGGCGTCTTCTGCGGGCAACTCTCGAAGGATCGCGCGCAGCGCGTCGAGACCGACGAAGACCCGCGGCGCGCCCTCGAGGGCGCGGAGCTGCGGGTCCGCGAGCGCGGCCAGCAGCGCTGCGCACGCGCCAGCCTGCGCCTCGACGGCGGTGAGCGCGAGGTCGACGGGAACGCCCGTGCCTGCAGCCGCAGTGGCCACACCGCGAAGGAGCGCAGCCGCGCCCCCGGACTGATCGAAGTAGGCCTCGAGCCCCTCGACGAGGACGCCCGCCTCGGTCTCCGCGGCGACGGCCGCGAGCCGCGAGGGCAGCGCGTCCCCCGACCCGGCCTGGGCCTCGCCACCCTCGAGGAGCAGGGACGCCGGCACGGATCGCAGAAGGGTCCGATGCGGCGCGTCGATTCCGACGAGGTGGAGATCAGCGGTGAGGTGCGCGTCCGCGAAGGGCGCGCTCGTCTCGTCGGCCAGCGCCCAGCGCTCGAGGATCGCCCCCGAGACCGCACGCTGGAAGTCGTACGCGCCTTCGCAGCGCCAGGGGCGCGCGAGAGCGGCCGGGGGCGCGTCCGCACGGGTCGCCTCGAAGGCGCGCGCGAGATCGTGCCGGGGCACCCCGATGGCCTCATGACGCCGCAGTGCATCCTCGAGACCGAGCGAGAGCAGCTCGTTGCTCACGAGCTCCCGCACGAGCCCCGTCCCGACGGAGCGGAGCGAGCTCGCGCGGAGGGTCTCGACCACGCGTTCGGCGACTCGCTCGGCCTCGTCCGGCAGGAGACCCGCCTCCTCGACGAGCGCGCCCACGATGCGACGGGCGCGGAACGGCGCCGGTCCCGCTGCGCCGCGCACCAGCGGCAGCCCGGCGCTCTCCTTCCCGCCGGCGTCACCACGCGCGGCCTCCGAGCGACTCCGTCGGTCCCTGGTGACGATGTAACTCCGGGCGGTGTCCACTGCTCCCAGCTCGACGAGCACTCGCTCGACGAGCTCGCCGAGGCGCTCGGGTTCGATCACGCGGCCGCCATCCGCGCCAGCGCGCTTCCGCAGCGTCATGCGCACCACGTCGGCGACCTCCTGCGCGATGTCCTGGCGATCGGTGCCGCCGCCCGCGACGCGCGCTCGCTCCACGCTCGCGGCGAGGCGCGCCGGGTCGAACGGGATCCGCCTCCCCGACGGCGCCTCGACGGCCAGGCCGGCGTCCATCAGCCGGCCGGGCGCCGGATCGAAGACGAGGGGCTCGTCGCCCGCCCGTCGCGCACTCTCCCCTGCCCCGTCCGCGCGGCCCGCCGCGAACGGGCCGCCGAACAGCTGCTCACCGTTCATCGGCCTTCGCGACGTCTTCGTCGAGCATCGTCTCCAGCTCGCTCATGAACTGCCCGACGTCCTTGAACTCCCGATAGACGCTGGCGAAGCGCACGTAGGCGACCTGGTGGAGACCCTTGAGCTCCTCCATGACGAGGGACCCGATGACGGAGCTCGGAACCTCGCGGTCGTACTCGCCCTGGCATCGGGTCTCGATGCGCTGGACGGCGTCCTCGACGTCGGCCATGGCCACGGGGAGCTTCTCGCACGCGCGGAGGATCCCGTGCTGGATACGCTCCCGATCGAAACGGACGCGATCCCCGTTCTTCTTGATGACGCGGAGCGGGCTCTCCTCGAACCGCTCGTAGGTCGTGAAGCGCATGAAACACACCAGACACTCGCGGCGGCGCCGGATGACGGCGCCGTCCGAGGTGGTCCGGGAGTCCACGACGCGGTCGTCGTCAGCTGCGCAGCGGGGGCACTTCAAGGGCGTTGGTGAGCCTCCAGCCGGCCGCGGAACGGCTTCGCTGCTGGCCAGGGTGTCGCTCTAGTGCAGCAATCCCCGGACGGCGTGTCAAACCGCCCGGCCCGCACCGCCGCAGCGCACCGCAGCGAGCGCCCAAAGCGTTACGAATTCGAGACTTAAGCTCGCTCAAAGCGCCAGGCGTGCGCGCATCCACCCCGCATCACTTCCCGAGGCAGAAGCGAGCGAAGATCCGGCTCAGGAGATCCTCGGGCGTCGTTCTCCCGGAGATCGCGTCGAGGGCGTCGGTCGCCTCCCGGAGTTCCTCGGCGACGAGGTCGAGCGGAGCCTGCAGCGCCAGCCCCTGGGCGGCGGCACGACCCGAGGTGGCGGCTGCTCGAAGCGCCTCCACGTGGCGCGCAGCGAGCCCGGCCCGAGCGGCGACGGAGGCGCTCGCCGCGCCCGTGTCCAGCGCCGACGCGCAGGCCCGGGCGAGCTCGACGAGGCCCGTCCCGGCGCCCGCGCTGATCGCGACCCACCCGTGCCCGCTGGCTGCTGCCTCGAGCAGCTCCTCTGGGGGACTGGCCGCAGCTCCGGCCAGGTCGATCTTGTTCATGACGAGCAGCCCGCGTGGTCCCACCTCTCGCGCGAGGACGGCCGGTTGCTCGCCGGGCTCGCTCGCGTCGACCACCACGAGCACGAGATCCGCGGCCTCCAGTTCGGCGCGCGCGCGGGCCGCCGCGTGCGCGTCCAGCGCGGTCGGCGCCGCCTCCCCGGCGAACAGGCCCGCGGTGTCGACGAGCTCCACGCCGAGGTCGGAGCCCTCCAGAACGGTCCAGCGGCCCCGCGCGGGGTCGCGCGTCGTCCCGGCCACGTCGCTCACCAGGGCAGGTCCGGTGGCCGCGCGCAGCTCTCCCCCGGCGAGACGATTGAAGAGGGTGCTCTTCCCGGCGTTCGGCGCGCCGGCGAGGCAGACCACGAGGTCCTCGGCGCCGCGGCTCCGCTGGCGCTCCCAGCGGAGGGCGTCCTCCAGGGCATCCAGCACGGCCGCGATCCGCCGCGCGAGGTCCTTCGTCGGCACGTGGCCGGTGTCCGCCTCGTCGAAGTCGAGACTCGCCTCGGCGAGGGCCCGCACCGCCTCGAGCCCGTCGCGGATCCCGCCCAGGCGTTCGCCGAGCCCGCCCTCGAGCAGCGCGAGCGCGGCGCGGCGCTCCGCGTCCGTGCGCGCGGAGACGAGGGCCGCGACGCCCTCCGCCTGGGTCAGGTCGATCCGGCCGTTCTCGAAGGCCCGGCGCGTGAACTCCCCGGGTTCGGCGAGGCGCGCCCCTGCGTCGAGCACGCTCCTCAGTGCGAGGTCCACGAGCCCCGGATGCCCGACGAGGTGCAGCTCGGCCACGTCCTCCGCGGTGAACGAGCGGGGCCCGGGCATCCAGAGCAGGAGCGCGGGCTGGACCCCTTCACCGTCGTGGAACTCGACCTCCTGTGCCCCGCGCACAAGAGACCGGAGCGGCTCGCCAGCCAGGGAGCACTTCCTCTCGATCAACTCGGCCGCCCGGGCTCCGGAGACGCGGAGGATCGCTCGCTCCCCGGCTCCACCTGGCGAGGCGAGCGCGGCGATCGTGTCGAGCGCGGAGGCGCGAGGCATGTTCGGTCAGCGCCTCAGCGCCGCTTCTTGCCGCCACCTTTTCCCTGCTGGGCGCGAGCCTTCTGCTCCTGCATCGCGACCGCCTGCTTCTGCAGCTCCTCGACGCGCGCCATGAAGCGGCTCTTCTTCTTCTTCTTCTTGGTCTGCTCCGTCTCGTCGATCGGCCAGACGCGCCGGATCACGGTCGACTCGATGATGCCGAAGGCCGACGTGGTGATCATGTAGAGGGAGAGGCCCGAAGCGTAGTTGTAGAGGAAGAAGCCGAACATGATCGGCATCCACATCATGATCTTCTGCATCTGCGCCTGCTGCTCGTTCGTGGTCGCCGGCTTCGGCATGACCTTCTGCTGGCCGATCCAGAGGATCACCATCAGGATCGGGAGCAGGTTGAACGCGTCGCCGAAGAAGGGGTAGCTGTCCGCGAAGGTGATCAGACGATCGGGCTGCGAGAGGTCCTGGATCCAGCCGACG
Organism: Planctomycetota bacterium; assembly: GCA_002862085.1. Classification (GTDB taxonomy): domain Bacteria; phylum Planctomycetota; class UBA1135; order UBA1135; genus Saltatorellus. Next base: position 23,792 of record PKCK01000131.1, read on the forward strand.
AAGGGCTGGTGTCGCAGGTCGAAGGCCACGCGGAGAGCGCTGAACAGGCCGAAGAAGATCGGGATCTGCAGGAAGATCGGAAGGCACCCGCCGATGGGCGGCATCGCGCCCTCCTCCTTGAAGATCCGCGCCTGCTCCTGGCGGAGCTTCTGGGGGTCCTTCGCGTACTGCTCCTTGATCGCGTCGAGCTTGGGCTGGACCCGCCGCATCTTCGTCGCGTGGCGCGCCATGGAGGTCTGCATCTTCCGCTGGAGCGGGAAGAGCAGCATCCGCACCGTCAGCGTCAGCAGGATGATCGCCCAGCCCCAGTTGCCGACCAGCCCGTGGAGGAAGCGCAGGAAGCCGAGGATGACGGAGGCGATCCCGTCGAAGAAGCCGAGGTCCTCGCGCAGGAGCGTCTGGTAGACCGCGTCGTCACCGACGAAGAAGGACGCGTCCTTGGGGCCGGCGTAGAGCTCGAAGCGGCGTGAGCTCGTCTCCCCGCCCGCGGGCACCTTGTAGGCGATCGTTCCCTCCACGAGCATGTCGCGGAAGCGCTTCTCCCAGACCGGCTCGTTCGAGGGGTCCTTGACCCATTCGTAGTCCTCGACCGCGAGCTTGGAGGACTCCCGGAGCGCGCGGCCGCTGACCTCGTCAGCGGGACGCATGAGCATCGCGAAGTACTTGTTCTGGCAGCCGAAGTAGCCGATCGGCCCGTCTCCAGCGGACTTCAGGGTCTCACGCGCGGGGCTCCCGTCGAGGTCGAGCCCGGAGGTCTTCGGATCGCCGCCGACGTAGGCCGCCACGGCCTGGGGTTCGGAGTAGGCAGAGTCCGAGGTGGCCGCCTCCATGCCGACCGCGGCCACGAGGCTGAACTTCAGAGCCGCGTCCTCGAGCTCGGCCTCCGTCGACGACACGCCCAGCTCCACATCGAGGTCGTAGGTCCCTGGCACCGGGCGAATCGTCTTCGTGAGGACGACCCCGCGCGGATCCTCGTGGACGAAGCGCACGCCCTCGCCCTCCTCCAGGACCTCGTGGCGCCAGTGGACCTTCGAGGGATCCGCGGCCATACGCTTCGCGGTCTCGACCCCCGGCAGCACCATCAGCGTCGTGAAGATGCGGCCGCGCTCCACGCCCGGGCGTACGAGACGGACCCAGTTCTCACGGTCCGCGCGCTCGGCCTCGTCGAAGCCGACGCGCGTGAAGTAGTTGCCCAGGCGGATCTCCGACACGCTGCCCCCGTAGCTGTCGAAGTGGACCTGCATGTAGCCCTGCTCACCAGGCGTCCCGAAGGTCAGCCAATCGTCCCAGGAATCGACCGCGGTCTGCTCCGCCACGTCCTCGTCGGTCGCGTCCGAAGCAGTCGCCGCCGGCGCGGGACTCTCCTCGCTCGCGAGCTGCTGCTCCAGGGCCGCGCGGTCCTCTTCGGACACCTGCGCCGGCGCGATGAACAGCTGCAGGCCGAGGAGGACGACGAAGCACGTGAAGAGTGCAAGGGGAAGACGCTTCTCCGGTCCCATGGATTCGGTGGGGATCGTGTTCAGCGGCCCGCCGCGAGGCGGTCCGCGAGAAAGTCCGGCAGATCGGGGATCTGGCGGATGGCGGTCGCTGCCGCCTGATGGTCGTACTCGAGTCGAACGAAGGTGACCGCGCTCCCGTCGAAGAGCACGTAGGAGAGGCGCGGATCCTGGTCCCGCGGCTGGCCGACGGAGCCCACGTTGACGATCGCGCGCGAGGACTCCAGGCCGAGGTCGTAGGGCCCGTGCTCGCTCGCGTCGCCGCGCGGCACGAAGTAGGAGCCGTCGATGAAGAGGACCGAGGGCATATGGCTGTGCCCGATGAAGCACACGTCGCGGTCCATCGCGGCGAAGAGCCCGTCCATCTTACGGCGATCCTTGATGTCGCGCGGGACGACGTACTCCCGGACCGGATCGCGAGGCGAGCCGTGCGCGAACATCGCGACCTGGTCGCGCTGGACGGCATCGAGCTCGCCCAGGTAGTCCCAGTACGCGTCCGCGCGCGAGGGGTCGCGGCCGATCTCGTCTCGCGTCCACTCGATCGCGGCGCGCGCCTTGGGGTTGAAGTCCTCCGCGGTGAAGAGGAGCGCCTCCTCGTGGTTGCCCTTCAGGCAGAGTCCGGGCAGCAGCGGCTCGCCGCCAGGCCCGGGCTCGGTCGGCGCGGACACGCAGCGGGTCATCACCGCGTCCAGACAGGCCCGCGGCTCGGCGCCGTAGCCCACCACGTCGCCGAGGCACACGTACCGCGCGACGCCGCGCTCGGCGGCGTCCGCCAGGCAGACCTCCAGGGCGGGGCGATTCCCGTGGAGATCGCTGATGATGGCGGTGAGGGGGTACGACAAGGCGCGCGCCGTCCGCGGAGGGGGAGCGGCCGGATTCGAGAGCGGGAGGACCGCGGCGCCGGCCCCGCGTTCGGGCGAACAGTATCGGCTCCCCCACGCATCGCGGCAACACCGCGGCGGAGGGCTCGCGCTGACGGCCACGACGCCGCCGATCCGGGGCGCGCTCCAGGGCGCGCCGCGAGGGTCGACCCGGGGACCAGCCCGCCGTCGAGGAGCGCCGAGGGGCCCCGTCCCGGCCTCCGCAGGCGAGGCTCAGGCGCCCGCTCGGCGCCGACGCTCCTCGCCCGTCAGCGCGACCAGGGCGATGTACAGCCCGCCAGCGGCGGCCAGGGCCAGTGCGAGGGCGGTCGGCTTCGTCGAGAACAGGATCGCTCCCAGGGGCGTCGAAGCCGCGAGAACGGCGACCGCTGCACCTGCCACCGGATGAAGACCCAGCGCCTCCAACCTGTGCCCGAGATGCGTCCGATCCCCCACCCAGAAGGGCTGGCCGCGACGGATCCGGGCGCGGGCGACCCGCGCGAGGTCGAGCAGGGGCAGGACCAGGAACCAGGCCGCGCCGGGGACCGCGACGAGCGCGACGCCGAGGAGGTGGGATCCCGAGTCCCCGAGCATGGCGCAGGGCGCGCCCGTGCTCCGGTCGCCCTCACCCGGTCCCGCGCCGGCCGCCGCCTGCCGCAGGAAGGTGTTGAAAGGAAGATAGCCCGCGACGGCTGCTGCGAGACCTGGAGCGCCGGTGGCGAGCGCGACGGCCGAGAGCCCCCCCGTCAGCCCGTCCGCGTGGTCCCAGGTGTTGATCGCGTTCATCGACACGACGGCGAGGAGCCCGAGCGCGACCGCGTGGAGGGGCTCGACGTCCCCGATCGGCGCGCTTCGCTCGATGGCGAGCAGCAGCCCCACGAGGAGCTGCCCGAGGAGCTTGTGCTTCGCTCGCAGCCCCCCCGGCAGCACGTCGTCCGCGAGGCCGAGGAGGAAGGCGCCGCAGAGGGCCGTCCAGGGCAGCTCGCCGAGTCCGCCTCCGCCCTGCGTGAACCAGCGAGCGAGCGCCGCGGCGGCGAGGATCGCCGCTCCGCCCACGACGGGGACGGGCTGCTCCCGCGGCTTGCGGTCCTCCAGACCGTCCCTCCGATCGATCCATCCGAGCCCGCGCGCCGCCGCGGCCATCAGCCCCGTCGCCAGGGCGCCGAGGAGCGCCGCCCAGAGCACGGCGCCGGTCAAGGACCGACCCCTTCGTCCGAGGTCGGAGCGCCCGTTCCGTCGGCCGTGCGCCCATCGCCGCGCGGGAGGGCCCCACCGGCTGGAGCCGCGGGGAAGCCGTACAGCCCCTTCCCGCGGATGAAGTCCTCGACCTCCGGAGCGAGGGCTCCGTCGGGCATCTCGCCCCGCGCGAGCGCCTCGCGGATCACGGTCGAGCTCTGAGGAAGCGGCGGGAGCTCGAGGAACCCCGCCTCGATTCGCTCGAGCGCGTCCGTGGACATCCGGCCGCGTAAGTCGGCGAGATGAGCGTCGCGGGTGCCCTCGCGGAGCACCACGATCGGACGGGCGAGCCGCAGGACGTCTTCGGCGTTCCGCCAGCCCGGCAGCCCGTGGAGGTTGTCGCTCCCGATGATGAGGAACAGCTCCAGCTCGCGGCGGCGCTCCGCGAATCCCCCCTCCGAGCGCGGGGAGGTGTAGCGCGCGAGGTGTTCGGGGATCTCGAGCAGGGTGTCGTAGGTGTACGACTGCCCCGGCCGGCTCAGCTCGAGGTCGAGGACCGTCCAGCGGGGACGATGCGCGGTGGCGAGGAGGGTCATCGCCAGCCGCATGTGATCCTCCGCGAGGATCCGATCGGGCTTGTGGGGCGGCCGGCGAGCCGGGATCCACAGCACGCGCTCCAGCCGGAAAGCGTCCGTCGCTCGCTCCGCGATCCCGGTGTGTCCGAGGTGGATCGGGTCGAAAGAGCCGCCGAAGACCGCAGCCCGCAGGGGATCCGTGCGCCGGGTGGGGACGCTACCGGAGGCTCCGTGGGGGTCGAGGTGGCCAGTCATGAGGAGGGAGCGGTGCCGCGGTGATGCGCCCTGGCCGGCCCCACCGCCAGTTCCGATCCGCCCGGCGATCCGGGTTCCGGGCGTTCCTCGGTGACCGGCGGACCTTCGGTGCTAGAGCAGGGATGGCGAGGCTGCTGGACATCGGCGCCCGTCCCCATGATACTCCTCCCCCCGGCGCGTTCGCCCCGGGACGATCCCCCCAGCCCCCCCCGGCCACTTTCCGGGCCGCGAGCTCCCCGTCCAGGATCACGTCCGACGCCGTCAAGGCCCGGCCGCCAGGACGCTGTCGCGGCACGCCTCCTGCCCGGGGCTCCGAGAATCCAAGACGCCCCTCGCGGGCACCTCCCCACCGATGACGAAGTCGAGCTCGACCGGCCGCGCGCTGCGCGCCGTCTCCACCCTCGCGCTCCTCGCCTCCGCGGCGATCGGTCCGTCCTGCAACTCGCTCAGCGGCGAGAAGATCGACGACCACTGGACCTTCGAGTCCGTCCCGCCGCGCGTCGCTCGCTCGGTCCTGGGCTACGACGCCTCCCGCGAGACCTCCTACAAGGACTTCGCCTGGGATCGCAAGAAGTCCATCTCGTTGACGTTGCGCCGGTACCTGTTCAACCACAACCCGATGAACCCGAACCAGGCGCCGCAGGAGTCCCTGTACGCACCGCGCCCGGTCAACAGCATCCTGCCCAACCCCGTGAACTACATTCACGTCGAGGGCTTCCTCATCGGCTGGGCCCTGACCGGCGTCCCGATCCCGATCCCGGTGGACTCGATGCTCGGCACGCTGGAGCCGGGCGGCCCCAGTGAGTTCTTCCAGGGCTTCGCCGACACGATCTCGGAGATCGACGGCGACTCCGACGGCCTCCCCACCTCGCTCTACGGCGAGGACGGTGAGCTGCCGGCTTTCGAGATGACCGAGGACGCCCGCTGATCGGCACTCCCCGGCCGGACCCGCTCCCGCGGGCCGAGCGAGGCGCGCGTCCGCACTGCGGACGCGCGCCTCGCTCGTTCAGGTGAGGTCGAGCGCGTCCTCGAGTGCTTCGACGACCCGGGGTTCTCGCGGATCGATCCGTGCGACGTCGAATTTCCGGAACCAGGTGCGCTGGCGCCTCGCGAACTGACGCGTCCGGAGCGCGATCTCGTCCAGCGCGGCGTCTCGCTCGATCTCTCCTCTTCCGAGGCTCGCCGCGGTCGCGTAGCCGAGGGCCTGCACCGCGGAGGGCCCGAGCGCGCCGGCGTCCACGAGCGCCCTCGCTTCCTCGGGCCACCCGGCGTCCAGCATCCTCGAGGTCCGTTCGCGGATCCGTTCGTCGAGGACGTCGGTCGGGAGCTCGAGCCCCGCGATGCGCGCGCGGCGCTCACGCGTGCCCTTGCTCCCCCCGCGCTGAGCGGACCACTGGTGCTGATGCTCCGAGAGAGGCACACCGGTCTGTTCGTACACCTCGAGGGCCCGGACTGTGCGGCGCACGTCACGCGGGTGGATCCTGGCGTGGGCCTCGGGATCGACGTCCCTCAGCCGCTCCCGCTGCTCCTCGAGCCCACCGTCGGCGGCCTCGGCCTCGAGGCGCTCGCGAAGCACCGGATCGATGGGCGGCCCTTGAAAGAGCCCGCGGACCAGCGCCGCGAGGTAGAGCCCCGTCCCGCCGACGAACAGCGGGAGCGCTCCCCGCTCCTCCATCCCCGCGAGCGTCGCTTCGACGAGGGCCACGTAGGCGTGCAGATCGAACCGGTCCGTGGGATCGGCCACGTCGAGGAGGTGGTGTGGGACTCCGCCTCGTTCCGCCGCGGCAGGCTTGGCCGTACCGACGTCGAGGCCCCGGTAGACCGTCATGGAGTCGAGCGCGACGATCTCCAAACCCGTCCCGCGGCCAGCGGCCCTGCGAGCCAGCTCGACCCCCAGCTCCGACTTCCCGGCGCCCGTGGGCCCCACGAGGAAGCGGAGCTGGACACGATCCAGCGGGCTCTCGGTTTCGTCGATCTCGGGACTCTTGTCCATCACGTGAAGGCGCCCGCGGCGCCCCGGGGTCATCCGCTCTGGAAGTCCGGAGGACGGGAGTCCACATTCTTGTGCATGAACGCGCCCGACCGCCTCGCCATTCTGCCCGTCGCCGCCGTCATCTGCTGCTCGCTGAGCGCGTCGCAGGAGGCGTCCGCCGCCCAGGAGGGCGCGCCGGCGCCCAGGATCTCCGCCGGACCGGTCGAGACGACCACCGAAGTGCTCCTCGCGAGCGATGGACGGCCTGCTGGCCGGGGCCGCGTCCCCGCCGGGACCTCGGACGCGGCGCGGCTCATGTGGGAGCAGATGGTCGGCGCAGTGGGCGCGCCCGATCGGGGAGCGAGCGAGCCGAGGCCGCGCGCCTTCGATCTGCAGTTCAGCGCGAGGTTCCGCCGCGACGGCGAGGGAACCCAGGAGGGCCGCGTGCGGCTCCGCTACCTGGAGGCGGGCCCGGGCTTCGTCAGCGGCGCCATCCTCGAGAACGACGGCTCGATCCGCAGCGTCCAGATGCGCGGGCTCACCGAGGGCGACCGGCTCGGCTACTGGTTCCGCAAGTACCGGGGGAGCGGCATCACCGACGGCTGGGTCAAACTCACCCAGCGCGACTACAAGGAGGACCGCCAGGAGGTCGACTCCTACGCGGCCATCTCCTACGACTTCGCGCGCCTGATCGAGCCCGAGAGCTGCCGCGTCGTGGCGCTCGAGGAGCGCACGGTCAAGCCGAGCACTGACCTCGCTGCGGGCTGGCTCCAGTTCGTCGGTGACGCCGGGATCCAGCTCCCCCCGAACGACCTCGACGGACGGCGCGAGGGTCGCGTGCGGACGCTCCGCGCACTCAGCGCGGAGCTGGTCTGGCTGGAGCTCTCGACCCCTGACTTCCGCCTCGTCCAGGAGAGCCTGCAGCGGCGCGAGCGGCTCGCCAGCGAGAAGCAGGTGAAGCGCGTCGTCTTCGGCCTCGACCCGAAGACCCACCGGCCCCAGCTCGTGGTCGTCGCGCCCACAGCGGAGGCCGCGCTCCAGGTCCCCGGGACGACCCTCGTGCAGACGACCGACTGGTTCGAGCTCGGTCAGGGCCAGGCGAACTCCCGCTTCCCCGGGAAGTTCCTCGTCTACGAGACCGCGCGCGAGGCGGGGGCGCCGCGTGGCCTGGGGTTCGATCCCACGCCGCGAGCCGACTTCTTCACCCTCGACGGATGCGCCCTCGACGCGCCGCTCACGCCGGCGGATTTCGCGCCCGCGGACTGAACCCGTCGGCGCACGGCGCGATCAGCGCTCGGTGATCCCCACCCGACCGGTGGAGACGTCGCGGACCTCCGCGGCGCTCCGGGTCTCCAGCGGGCGCGGGACGTGGCCGGGCTGGCGACCCGATGAGCGGTGTCGGCGCCGGACCAGCCGCGAGAAGACGAGAGGACGGAGTTCGAGAGGCTACGAACGGGCGCTCAGGTGCGGTGGAACGCCTTCTCGAGATCCGCCAGGGTGAACTTGACGCGCGTCGGGCGCGCGTGGGGACACGTCTGGTCCGTACCTGCCGCGCGCGCCCTCTCGAGCAGCGCGCGTATGGACGACTGATCGAGTCGGTCTCCCGCCATGATCGAGGAGCGGCACGACGCGCGATGGAGCACCTCCTCGAGCACGTCCTCCGCATCGGGCGCCTTGCCGGTACGTGCGATCACAGCGACCACGTCGCGTACGATCGCCTCGGGGTCGGGCCGCTTGATGCGGGCTGGGATCCCGTGGACCGCCGCGGTGGTCTCTCCGAAGGGCTCCACCTCGATCCCGATGCGCCGCAACGCCTCGGAGTGCTCCGCGACGAGCGCGAGGTCCGCCCGGCCGAGCTCGACGAGCTCGGGCGTCAGGAGCCTCTGGATCTCCACCTTGCCCTCGCCCACCTCCCGGCGGAGCTCCTCGAACGTGAGTCGCTCGTGGAGCGCGTGTTGATCGATGATCTCGAAGCCGTCGGGGAGGGCGCGGACGAGATAGGTCTTGGCCACCTGGAGGTAGGGCCCCCGCAGGTCGTCGACCTCGTGCCAGCCAGCCTCCTCGCCGGGGGAAGCGGCTCCTGAACCGGCAGGAGCAGCGCCCCCGGACGGGGCGATGTCCTGCACGACGAAGCCGTCTCCTCCGTCCTCCGCGACCGGAGGCGTCGGCGCCGATCCCCACGGCGCTGAAGGCGCGCCACCGCGCGGGATCCACGCGCTCTGGATGGCGCTCTGGCCGCGCATGGGCCCGGGATCGGGCAGGGTCTCACGCTGCTCCCCGCGCCCCTCACGGCGGCGGAGGGAGTCGAGCATCGACTCCCCCGGGGTCGCCATGTCGGTGCGCATGACCGACTCGCGGATCGTGTGGACGAGGAAGCCGAACAGCGAGCGCTCGTCGCGCAGACGCACCTCGGTCTTGGCCGGGTGGACGTTCACGTCGACCGTCTCCGGGTCGAGCCACAGGTGCAGGAACGCGACCGGCTGGAGGCCATGGACCAGGACGCCGCGATAGGCGTCCTTCAGCACCCGGGTCAGGACCTTGTCCTTCAGGGGCCGCCCGTTCAGGAACCACATCTGGCGACGCGTGTCCCTGCGGGCGAAGCGCGGCGGCGCCACGAAGCCGAAGATCCGCGCCGACCCGTTGTCTCCCTCGACGGGCTCGAGGGTGTCCGCGAGTTCACCGCCGAAGGTCCGCCGCACGCGGGCGGCCAGGTCCATCCCCGGCTCGACGTCGAAGGCGCGACGGCCGCCGTGATTGACGGTGAAGCCGATCCCGCCGGCGCCCGACTCGTCGGCCGGATGGGCGAGGGCGACGCGCTGGACGATGTCCATGCACCGCGCGAGTTCGGTCTGCTCGCGCTTGAGGAAGCGGCGCCGCGCGGGGGTGTTGTAGAAGAGGTCGCGGACCTCCACCACCGTGCCCTCCGGCGCACCCGCGGGCGTCACCGCCCCTCGACGGCCGCCCTCCTCCGTGATCTCCGCGCCCATCTCGGAGCCCCTCGGGCGCGAGAGGATCCGGCAGCGCGCGACCGACGCCATCGAGGCCAGCGCCTCGCCGCGGAACCCGAGGCTCGCGATGTGGTCGAGGTCCTCGGGCGTGCGCAGTTTGCTCGTGGCATGGGCCTGGAAGGCGAGCTCGAGGTCGGCCGGTCCCATCCCGATGCCGTCGTCGCTGACGCGTACGAGGCGCATCCCTCCCTCCTCGAGGTCGACGGTGATCCGGCTGGAACCAGCGTCCACGGCGTTGTCGAGGAGCTCGCGCAGGACCGAGGCCGGGCGCTCGATCACCTCACCGGCGGCGATCTGATTGCGGACGACCTCCGAGAGGACCGCGATACGCGGGCCGTTCGAGGCGTCCGTGGAGGCGGAACCGGTCATCGTCGGATGTTACCCCGTGGCCGCCAGGCCATCGCCAGGTGGACGAAGTCGGTGGCGTCGACGCGGACGCTCGAGCGCGAGCGCCGCTCGAGATCCCCGAGCTGCTCGACCATCGAGCGCCACTGCTCGGGAGGCCGGCACGACATGCGGCGGCGGAACGCGGCCTGAGCTGCTGGCGGCCCCTTGATCCCCGCGGCCGCCTGGGCACGCGCGGGGCTCTCGCCAGCCAGCACCGCGTCGGCGGCCCGCGCCGCCTCCCGGAGCTTCGACGAGATCGCGGTCGAGAGCTGCGCCACGATGGCCGGCGCGTCGATGGTCCTCGAACCGTCGCGCTGACTCGCTCCCCCGCTGAAGAGGGTCTCGATCCCGACGACCGCCCGCTTCAGGTCCCCGCACACGAGCTGCTCGGCGACCTCCCACGGCGACGCGGAAGCGTCCCACGAGACGAGCTCCGCGATGCCCTCGCGTCCGCGGCCGACGAGCCTGGCGAGCTGGTCCTCGAGCGCGTCGAGGTCGTTGCCCGTCGCCGCGACGACGTAGGCCGCCTCGGAGAGATCCAGCGGCACGCTCATGACCTTCGCGCGGGCCGCGCACCACTGGACGAGCTCCGCCTTGCGGGGATCCGGGTCCCAGGAAGGCGGTGAGTCGTAGAGGCGCCGGCATCCGACCACCAGGCCGCGCTCCTTGGCCTGCTTCGCGAGCGGATGATCCGCGCGTAGCTTCTCGGCGCTGAGCACGAGCATCCCCTCCGCGCCGCTCGTCAGCCGGGCGAGCATCGCGCTGCGGACCGCCGCCGAGTGGTGCTTGGCGCGCTCGACGACGACCCTGTCCGCTCCGTGGAGAACCACGCAGCGCGCGGACTGGAAGAGCGCGCCCGTCGCAAGATCGTCGAGCAGACGCGAGGCGTCGTACTCGGGGTCGAGCGCGTCGTGGCGACAGATCTCCATGCCGGACGCGCGGGCCACCTCGAGGGCGAGCTCGATCCCTCGTTCCCTGAAGTATCGCTCCTCCCCCCGCAGCACGACGATCGGAAGCGGACCGTCCTGGAGCCGTTTGCCGAGATCTGTCAGCGCGTCCTCGGGGAAGGGATCGCGGGCCTTGCGGGCCGACTTCTTCTTGCGGGTCGCCACGTGCCGTAGTGTAGGTCGTGCGGACGCTCAAGCGACCTGGGCGGTGCCCAGGAGGGCCATGTCCAGCGCGAGCCCGACGAAGAGGGCGACCCCGACCCAGCCGTTGAGGGTGAAGAAGGCCACGTCCACGCGGCTCAGATCGTCGGCTCGCACGAGGCTCTGCTCCCACGCCAGGAGCAGCGCAGCCACGCCCACCGCGGCCCAGAAGACCCAGCCGAGTCCGCCCACGAGCGCCACCCCCACCAGAGCCGCCACGGAGAGCACGTGCAGCGCCCTGGAGACCCGGAGGGCCCCGGCGATCCCGATGCGCGCCGGTATCGAGTGGAGGCCCCGAGCGGCGTCGAACTCGGCGTCCTGGCAGGAGTAGATCAGGTCGAAGCCGGCGACCCAGGTCCAGACGGTGACGAAGAGCAGAAGGATGGCACCCAGGTCTCCCTCGAAGGAGCCGCGGACCGCGATCCACGCGCCCAGGGGCGCCAGCCCGAGCGCGATTCCCAGGGCGAGGTGCACCAGCGCGCTGAAGCGCTTCACGAGGCTGTATCCGAGCAGCACCGAGAGCACGGCCGGGGAGAGCTTTCCGGCGAGGGGGTTCAGGGCGAAGGCCACCCCCACGAAGACCGCGCTGGAGACCGCCGTGAGCCCCGCGGCGTACGCGGGCGAGAGCTGGCCGCTCGGGATCTCGCGGCCCGCGGTCCGCGGGTTGCTCGCATCGATGTCCCTGTCGACGTAGCGATTGAACGCCATCGCGGCGGTGCGCGCAGCGACGGCCGCGACCACGATCAGCCCGAGCGTGGAGGCGCCCGGCGGCCCGCCCGCCCCGAGCCACGCCCCCATCAGCGCGAAGGGGAGCGCGAAGATCGAATGGCTGAACTTCACCAGCCGCAAGGTCAGCACCGCCTTGCCAGCAGGAGCGTCAGTCACTCCGGTCCCCCGCCCCGGGCATGTCGGTCCCGGGGTCGCCCATCGGCTCTTCGAAACCCTGCCATCGCGCGCCGACGTCCTGTTCGACGCCGAGTCGATCGAGAGCCTTGCCCACCACGTGCTTCACGAGGTCGTCGATCGTGCTCGGGCCGTGATAGAACCCGGGCATGCACGGGAGCACGACCGCTCCGAGGCGCACGGCGCGGAGCATGTTCTCGAGGTGAATCTCGGACAGCGGCGTCTCGCGCGGCATGAGCAGCAAGCGACGCCCCTCCTTCAGCGCGACGTCCGCAGCGCGCTCCACGAGGTTGGAGCTGAATCCTGCGGTCACGCGAGCCAACGTGCCCATGCTGCAAGGGGCGACGACGACCCCGCCCGTGAGCGAGGTGCCCGACGCAGCGGGGGCCTCCACCGCATCGGACGCGAAGACGCGCACCCGCGCGAGCAGAGCGTCCGTGACACCGAGCGGCGTGAGCCAACCGGAGAGCGCACCCTCCAGGAGCTCGCCCCGAACGCCCGCGTCGATCCCGCGCTCGTGACGCAGCACCTTGCAGCCAGCCTCCGTGGCGGAGAGGTCCACGTGACACCCGGCGCGAAGGAGCTCGGCGATCAGGCGCTCGGCGTAGATGTGTCCGCTGCCGCCGGTGATCCCGACGAAGAAGCGGAGCGGTCGTTCGGACTCGGTCATGGGCGAAGGATCGTCACCAGATGATGGAGAGCATGGGCCCACGCGGCCACACCCACTCCGCGCATCAGGAGCAACGCAGCCAGATAGACCCCCGCGACGACACGCCACGCGAAGACGCCCGCGTCGAAGGGCTCTCCAGCCGCGCCGACGAAAGCAGCGACCGGCTCCAGGGGCGTCACCGCCTGCGCAGCGGCGGCGACCAGCGCCGCACCGCCCGCGGCGAGCAACGGAGCGAGGCGCCCGCGCACGCCGGCGACGCCGAGCAGTGCCCTGAGCCCCACGAAGGCGACCGAGAGGAGCAGGATCCGGAACAGGAGCTCGTCGTAGGCGGCCCCGCCCATGGCCGCGGCCGCGTCCGCGAGTCCCAGCTCCGCTCCGTGGGGAGCGGAGACCGGCACGCGCCGCGCCACCAGATCCAGCAGCGGAATGAGCAGCAGCGCGGCCAGGGCCCCCTCCACCGCGACGCGGACGGCGCGGCGCCCGGCAGCCTCCACGTGACGCCATGAGTCGAAGAGCGCGAGGGCGAGCGCGAGCCCCACGACCACCCGCCGGGCGAGCGCGGCGTCCCCGCCGGCGAGCGCCGCGAAGGGCAGGATCAGCAAGGACTCGGAGACGGCGCGGTGGACCCCGTCACCGAG
>PKCK01000008.1 GCA_002862085.1 Planctomycetota bacterium
GGCGTTCGCGGCCTGGGACTGAGTCAGGCTGACGAGGGCGAGGGCGGTGAGGAGCATGTGCGGATTCGTCCCGGGAGGGAGCGGTGAAGGGCGCGCGGTGAAGCCCTTGAACTCAAGGGTGCCCCATGGACGTGGCCCGGGGCCCAGAGGATCCCCGATGATCCCGGATATGGACGAGGGCCCGACCGGACGCTGCCCCTTGCAGCGCTGGAGGAGCCAACGCCCAGGGGCGGTCAGCGCGCAGGAGCGTCGCTGGTGGGGCCCGCGCTCTCCGGGCCCTGCGCCGGACTGCGACGCTCGATTCGAGCCAGCCGGAGCCCCTCGGACCCGGTCCAGGCGGCCCACGCCGCCTCGGGACCCGCGGGTGCGAGGCTGAGGAGCCCGCTCCGCCGCCCCCCTTCCACGGCCTCGATCCGGGCGGCGACGGTGGGTACGGCACCTCGCGCTACGAAGACGCATTCCCAGGCGGCTCGCTTCCCTTCCGCCGCCTCCGACGCGTCGACGAGGTGCACGAGCGCGAAGACCCCGCCTCCCACCGGCACGACATCGACGCGCCCCAGGGTTCGGCCGGCAGCGAAGGTCCGAACCGCCCCGAAGCTCACGCCTCCGTCGTTCGACCACGCCAACCGGATCGCGAGCGCGGACTCACCAGCGTCGTCGATCACCTGGGTCGGCCACGACACGCAGACCTCGTCGCCCCGTGCCGCGACGGCCGGACCGTCCACGGGCGCGCCCTGGATGATCCAACCGTCGGCATGCACGGGCGCAGGTGCTCTCCACGTTCCGTCGGGCTCGCGGCGTACGACGGCGATGTCGCGCTCGTCGGTCGCGCTGCGATCGCGGTAGACGACCAGCAGCGCGCCGTCCTCGAGGGGCACGCAGTCCACGGGCCCCGCCTGGGAGACGCGCGGATCGAGCAGCTCCTCGGACGAGAGCTGCCCGTCGGCGGCGACCGTGCGCGCCCACAGCGAGGTGCGCCGCTGCTCGCCGCCGGCGGCTGGCGTCGGGTCCACGCCCTCGCGGTCGTCCAGCCAGACGGCGACCGCCGAACCGTCCGGGCGCGCGGAGAGGTCGACGAATCCGTGCTCGATGCTGGTGAGGTCCTCGTGGAGCCAGCCGAGGCGACGGCCCGGGGGCCCGTCGTCCTCGAGCAGCAGTTCGACGCCATGGCCGTAGGGCTCGGCCCCCAGCCGCCGCGGCCGCGCGATCAGGAGCGCGCCGCTCGCGAGACGAACCCCGCGCGGGGTGTCGGCCCACGAGATGTACGGCCGCTGGCCGCCCGCCCCGTCGGCCGCGAGTCCGACCGCGCGCTCGTAAGGCGCGCCCAGGTCTCCGTCGCCGAGCAGCATGAGTCGCGGACCGCCGTCCGCGCTCGCGGGCTCCGGATCGGCGTGGACGAGCAGCGCAGGGGGCCGCGTCGAGGATGCCGTGAGTTCCGCGCCTGGCCGGTCGTGGACGAAGGTCGGGAATCGAGCGCCCGTCGGGCTCGGGCGCGAGACCCGCGTGATGACCGGTGCGAGGTCGCCGAGGTCGCGCACCGGCGTCCGCTCCCCGCCGAGGAGGATCCCCGCGACGCCGCTGAATCCCGTGAGCGCACCCAGCACGCCGAGCCATCCCACGCGCTGACCGATCAGGAGCGCGAGGGGAAGCGTGAAGAGCGGGGTCGATGCGAAGAGCACCGCCGCGATCCCGCTGGGGAGCTCGCGCAGGGCGTAGTGGTAGGGCACGAGGCCGCAGATCGCGCAGCCGACCCCCGTCAGCGCCGCGGCGCCCCAGACCCCGCCAGGGCCCGGCGCGGCGAAGAGCGGCTGGAAGAGGCGCGACATCTCGGCGCCCGGTGACGACCGGCGGCCGAGCCCCAGCACCAGCGCCATCGGGAACGCGCCGAGCGCTCCTCCAGCCAGCCGGATGAATCCGCCGGGACACACGCCGACCTCGTCGAAGCGTCCGTTCCCGAGGGGCACGGACGCGCCCATCGCGAGGGCCGCGAGGAGCGCGAGGACGACGCCGACGGAGAAGCTCCCTTTCCGGGAACCTTCGGTCCGCGAGCCGCGGCCGGCGGGGTCGGCCACGACGAGCAGGACACCTGCGAGCACCACGCCGATGAACACCAGCGCTCCGCGGTTCAGCCGATCGCCCACGATCGGCACGGCCAGCAGCGTCGCGATCGGGACGTTGAGCAGCACGACCGTCGCAGCCGTCTGCACGCCGCAGCGCGTCAACGCCGCGAAGTACAGCGAGTCGGCGACCGAGAAGCCGAGGAAGCCGGAGAGGAACAGCCACCCCCACGCCTCGCCCACGGGCCACCGCCCCCCGAGGACCAGCGTGGCCAGGAAGAAACTGACGGCAGCCAACCCGTTCTTGAACAGGTTGGCTGCCGCTGGCGAGACCCTGCCGTGGGACAGGAGCCTCGAGAACGCGATGGATGCGAAGGCCCAGCTCGCGGCCGCGGAGAGCGCGGCGAGAACGGGGCCTGTCGCGACGGCGCCTGAGGGGTCGGGCATCGGTGGGAGCGCGCCTCGGCGCGCTGGCCCTGACCCGGGATCAGCCCTTCGGCTCGGGCTTCTCGGCGGCCTGGGGCTGGGCGGAGACGCCCTTGCGCGCCTCCTTCCGGGCGAGCAGGTACTTGCCCGAACCCATGCCGATCTTGCGGACGCGGCGTCGGCCGCGCGTGGGGCCGCCTGCTTTGAACTGGGACTTCGCCATGGATCGTGTGGTCGTCTGGCTCTCGCCTTCGCGAGAGCGGCCCAAGAGGGTAGGGACGCCCCCAGCCGGTGTCGAGGGTCAGGGCGAGAACTCCGGACGGGCTGGCGATCAGAGCGCGGCCGACCGGGCCCCAGGCCCCGGAAGGGAGCCGGATCGGGGCCTCGGGCGGGCACGAGCGCCCACTAGACTCCCCTCATGGCGCGCCGCCGGATCTTCATCGGAGACCTCCAGGGCTGCCGCGAGGAGTTCGAGCAGCTGCTCGAGGTCCTGCGGTACGACCCCGCTTCCGACGACCTCCATCCCGTCGGGGACCTCGTCAACCGCGGCCCCGACTCCGTGGGCTGCCTCCGCCTGGCCCGCGCCCTGGGGGCCACGCCGGTGCTCGGCAACCACGACGTCCACCTCCTTCGCCAGCGCCGCGATCCTCAGCTGCGGGGCAACAGGCGAACCCTCGAGGCCCTCGCAGCCGCCGACGACGGAGAGTCGCTGCTCGACTGGCTCGACGAGCAGCCCCTCGTCCTCTCCTGGGAGGACGTCCTGGTGGTCCACGCCGGGGTCCATCCGCAGTGGGAGGACCCGGCCGCCGTCCTCGCCGGGCGCTCGCACCTCGATCCGGAGGACGCGGCCGTCGAGTTCGCCGTCAGAGCGCGCTACTGCGACGCCGGCGGAGCGACGCCGCCGGGTGGTCACTGGCCGCCGCCGGGAGCCCCCTTCGTCCCTTGGGACGAGCACTGGCGCGCGCGCGAGGCGGAGCCGCGCACCGTGGTCTTCGGGCACTGGGCGCGCCGCGGACTCGTCGCCCTCGACCGGACGCGTGGGCTGGACACGGGCTGCGTCTACGGAGGCGCGATGACGGCGTGGATCGCGGAGGAGGACCGGCTGGTCAGCGTGCCTGCGCGACGCGTCTGGCACGGGGCAGGATGAGCGGAAAAGCACGCTACGAGGAGCTCGACTGGTACGAGACCCCGCGCTACTACGACGCGATCTTCGACGTCGACACGGACGTCGAAGCGCGATTCCTGGAGGACGCCTACGCGGCGCACTCGAGCCTGCCCGAGCGGCCGCGAGTTCCTCTCCGCGTCCTCGAGCCCGCGTGCGGCTCCGGCCGGCTGATGGTCGAGATGGCGCGACGCGGATGGCGCCCCCACGGCTTCGACCTGACCCCGGAGATGGTCGCGTACGCGCGTGAGCGACTCACCCACGAGGGTCTCCAGGGCACCGTCGCGCGCGGGGACATGGCCGACTTCCGTACCCGCGGCCGGTTCGACCTCGCTCACTGCCTCGTGAGCACCTTCAAGTACCTCCTCACCGAAGGAGCCGCCCGCGGACACCTCCGCTCGGTGGCGCGCGCCCTGCGGCCGGGCGGGATCTACTGCCTGGGTTTCCATCTGACCGACTACGGCAGGACCAGGGGGTCGAGAGAGCGCTGGAAGGTCGAGCGAGACGGGGCGCTCGTGGACTGCACGATCGAGGGATGGGCGGCGAACCGACGCACCCGCCTCGAACCCGTGGAGTCACGGATGAGGGTCCTGGAGGACGGCGTCGAGAAACGCGCGCGGACGCGCTGGAACTTCCGCACCTACGACGCACGCCAGGTCCGCGCGCTGCTCCGCAGCGTCCCGGAGCTGGAGCACGTCGCGACCTACGACTTCCACTACGCCATCGACGAGCCCCAGAAGCTGTCCGACGAGCAGGGCGACACGCTGCTGGTGCTGCGCCGCCTGTGAGACCGCGAGGGAAGAACTTCAGTGCAGCAGCGCGGTCGCTCCCCCACCAGGAGGGTCGGTCAGCCCGCGCATGAGCGCCGCGCGGACGTAGGCGCGGGCGTGAGACACCGCTGCGCTCGGGGATTCTCCCAGCAGCAGTCGAGCCGCGATGGCCGCCGAGAGGGTGCAGCCACCGCCGTGCACGCGGACCGCGGGCACGCGGTCGTGCTCGAGGGCCAGTGACGCGGCATCCGGCAGCGCGAGCACGTCGATCGCGCGCGGCCCGAGATCCACGCGGCCGCCCTTCAAGAGAACGGCGTCCGCTCCCAGCGTCAGGAGCCGTTCGGCCTGCTCGTGGAGCTGCGAGAGGGACTGCGCCGGCTCCACGCCCAGAAGCAGCCCCGCCTCGTGGGTGTTCGGCGTCAGGAGAGCCGCGCAGGGCACGAGGGCCACCAGCGCCGCGACGGCGTCCTCGTCCAGGAGTGACTCACCACCCGCTGCGACCATGACGGGATCGAGCACCACGGGAACATCGGGGCGGCTGGCGAGCACTTCGGCCACGGCCGCCGTCACCTCGGAGGAGCCGAGCATTCCGACCTTGATCGCCCCGACCTCGAGGTCCTCGAGGACGGCGCGCACCTGGTGCGCCACGAATCCGGCGGGGACCGGATGGACCGCTTGAACCCCGCGCGTGTTCTGCGCCGTCAGCGCCGTGATCGCCGCGGCGCCGTGGACGCCCTGGGCGGCGAAGGTCTTGAGGTCGGCCTGGATGCCAGCACCGCCCGAGGGGTCGGAGCCGGCGATGGAGAGAGCGGTTCTGGTCACGAGGGCGGGTCGATCGACGGTGGAGCCGGGGCGGTGTCGTGCATTCGCCCGGAGTGGAGCCCTGGACATCGCGGAGCCGCGAAGCAGCGCCGGGGCGGCAGCCGTCGCGAACTCCGAGACACCCGACCGCGTCCGAACTCGACCGTGGGAGACGCCGGGGAAGCGATCACCGACGGAGCGCGGTGCTTGGCTCGATCGGGAGCCCTGGCCGTGCGCCGCGGGGCAGCGCCGGCGCGGCTCCGCCGATCGACGCGGCGAGGCGCGTGGTGCGAATCGGCGCGGCGACGAGTACGGTACGGCGCGCTCCCCTCCCACCTCCTCCCCACGCTTTCCGATGCGCATGAGAAGGCTCCTCCCTCTGACCGCCGCGGCCGCGCTCGCGTCCGCAGCGAGCGCTGCCCCCCAGGTCCACTACCACCCCAGCGGCCAGCCCTGGTCCCAGCGCGCGCGCAGCGGACCCGACGCTGAGTGCCCCGGATGGTTCTACAACCTGGGCATCACCGGGATCCGCGTGCGCCTCGTCGAGGACGCGCCGACCGTTCTGCGCGTCGGACACGTGCTCTCGGGGAGCCCCGCCGAGGGTCGCCTCCAGCCGGGCGACGACATCGTCGGTGCGGGCGGTCAGGCCTTCCAGACGCCCCATCGCAATGGCTACGGCATGGACGTCTTCGGGCCGAAGGGGCCCATCGAGGACTTCGCGAAGGCCCTCGACGCGGCGTTGTCGGACCCCAAGGGCCGGCCGCGCCTCACGCTCGAGGTCCGACGCGGCGAAGAGACCTTCACGCCCACCCTCGCGCTGCCGCGCCGGGCGGCGACCTTCGGCGACGACTTCCCCTTCGACGACCGCAGCGCCGCGCTCCTCGAACGGCTCCGCGACCACCTCGCGGAGCAGCAGCGCGACGACGGCTCCTTCGGCAACCCGGTCCACGACACCTTCGCGCCCCTCGCTCTCCTGGGGAGCAAGAAGGCGGCGCACCGCAAGGCCGCGCTCGAGAACGCGCGCTATCACGCGCGCACCACGAGTCGCGAGGACGATCGCTGGCTCGTCAACTGGCACTACACGTCGGCGGCGCTCGTCCTCAGCGAGGTTCAACTCGCCACGGGCGACCGCAAGCTCCTGCCCGAGCTCGAAGAGGTCCGCGACTTCCTCCTCGGCACCCAGTACCTCGACCTCTCCCAGGTGAACCCGAAGGTCAAGGAGTCCCATCCGGACTCGTACCCGAAGAACGGTGACCAGCAGCACGGTGGCTGGGGCCACAACCCGGGCTTCGAGGGCTACGGCCCCATCGCCATGATCACCGGGCAGGCCGCACTGGGGCTCGCGATGATCGAGCGCTGCGGGATCGACGTCCCCGACGACCGGCAGCGGGCCGCTTACGCCTTCCTGAAGCGCGGCACGGGCCGCAACGGCTACCTGTGGTACGGCGACAGCGCGGCCGGCGACCGGAACTGGGCGGACATGGGGCGGACCGGGACCTCGGCGATCGCCCACTGGATGAGCCCCTTCGACGAGGATCGCTCGCAGGCGCGACTGCACGCGGCGGTCATGTCCGAGCACCCCGAGAGCTTCCCCGACACCCACGGGTCTCCGCTCATGGGGATGGGCTTCAGCGCGCTGGGCGCGAGCGTCGACCCCGAGCGCTTCGCCGAGGTGATCCGCGCGAACCGCTGGTGGTTCGTGCTCGCGGAGTGTCCCGACGGGACCTTCCACTACCAGCCCAACCGAGACAACGCCGGGTACGGCTCCGACGCCAGACTCCTCGCGACCGCAGTGACGGCCTTCATCCTCTCGATCCCCGAGGGGCGCCTCGAGGTGACCGGACAGTTCGCGGCCGGGAAGTAGGCGGCGCCCAGGACGAGCAGACTCGCCCTCCGCGCAGCGACCCGGGACTCAGTTGAAGTCGATTCGCAGCCCTTCCGTGAAGTTCGACGTGGGAGACCCGTTCGACACGTCCCGGTGCCAGAACTGGTAGTACCAGGTCTCACCTGCGACTGCGGAGACGAGGCCGCCGCCGATGGGCTGAGCGTCGAGCGACCACTCACCCAGTTCGGTGCTGAGGGAGACGGTCCCGTTGGGCCCGGAGTTCTTGATCTGGTAGGGCTCGTCGAGGCGCCCGATGGGTTGTCCGAGGCAGAGGTTGCCGTCGGAGCCGCCGGGGTTGTTGTCCTGATCGGGCGCGCGGGCGACGAGGAAGAAGCCGAAGACGTTCGGCGGCAGGTCCGAGCAGCTCAGCGTCAGACGCTCCTGGGAGGCGATCGAGCGTCCCGTGGCCTGGATCCGGCCGATCACTCCGGTGCTGTTGCGCTCGGCGATGCAGAAGCTCCGGCCGACTTCGGAACCGGGTCCCTCGGCCGCGAACATGCGCAGATACGTCGAACCGAAAGGGCGCGAGCCTTGCCCGCAGCCGACGCCGTTCGAGTAGATGGGAGGTGTCCGGACGGTCGTCGCACCGTCCGTCAGCGTCCACCCGTCGAGGGCGCCGAAGCCGGTCGTCCCGCAGCTTGTGGTCGCCTCCGTCGGGTCCAGGAAATAAGTGCCCGCCCCGTACCCTCCGATGCCGACGGTGAAATCGGGATCGCCGGCGAAGAAGATCCCCGCCGACCGTCCACCCGGCACGCCGCGGTACTTGATGCCGTAGGCGAAGCTGTCCAGAGCAGGGTCGTCGTGCCAGCCCAGCCCGGCTTGACCGCCGTCACCGGTCAGCGCGAACTCTGAGCCGCCGGTGAGATCGACGGTCACCGTCCAGCAGCCGTTCGCCGGGAGATTGGCGAGGGGCACTGTCGCGTTGGGCGCGGCGGTGGATGCCGGATCGACCGCGGGATCGAAGGACTCGTAGAAGGTGTACGTCCAGCCCGACGACATCGGCGTCGTCTCGAAGTCGCAGTAGCGAATCTCGAAACCGGTGATCTGGTAGGTGATCCGGTCCGGCTCCGTTCCGAATCCGACCGTGCCGTTGCCGCGGGCCGGCAGCACGCCCTCGTCGTAGGCGACTTGCCCCGGATACTGGAGCGAACCGATCCCGACGGTGTAGAGCCCGCTGACGTTGGAGGTGTTGGAGTACACGACCTCCTGACCGTCCGGAACGACCCGGCGGAACGCCGACCGCGTCCAGGTACCGGTGGCGACGTGGTAGGTCCCCCCGTCCTTGACAGCGACGGGGGCGCGGCGGACGAGCGACGGAGCGGCAGGCGACTGCAGCGGCGCGACGGCGGATCCGGCCTGGAGGAGGACGGACGACAGCAGGAGGGTTGCTGACATGGCAGGGATCGACTTCGAGACGAGACTCGCGGGCGCGGCCTCGCGGGGGGGCGCGGCCGGGTGTCTCAAAGTATCGCAAACGCGAAAAAGTCTTCACCCCTGGAGTCTTCCGCGTCACCCGACCCCGGACCGAGATCCCGGGGATCGGGGTTCGCCCTCGATCCGACCCTGCGGCGGCCTCGTGCGGCTCAGCCGGTGTTGCGCAGGCCGCGCGCGATCCCGCGGACGGTCTGGACGAGGAGGCGCTCGAGAGCCTCGTCCGCGCGACCGCACTCGCGCCAGCGTCCCAGCGCGTCGGCCTGGAGGAAGCTCATCGGGTCGACGTACGGATTCCGGAGCCGTATCGATCGCTGGAGCGTGGGCTCGCTGGCGAGGAGCTCCTCCTGCTCGAGCACGTCGAGGATCGCAGCCGTGGTCCGAGCGTGCTCGTGCTCGATGACGGGGAACAACCGCGCGCCCACGCCCCCTGCGAGCGGCGCGTAGCGAGCGGCGATCGCCAGGTCGCTCTTCGCCAGCACCATCTCGACGTCCGACGCGAGGGCGCGCAGCGCGGGCCAGTCAGCGAGGGCGCTGCGCACGGCCGCGAGCCCGTGCTCCTCGATGGCGGCCGTCAGGCCGGAGCCGACCCCGAACCAGCCAGGGAGCACGACGCGGCACTGGGTCCACGCGAAGACCCAGGGGATCGCGCGGAGATCCTGGACGCCCCGCATCTCCCTGCGCCGCGCAGGCCGCGAGCCGATCTGGAGGCGTTCGATCACGTCGATGGGCGTCATGCCCTGGAAGAGCGCGGGGAAGTCGGCCTCGTCGTGAACGAGCGCGCGGTACTTGGCGCGGCTGGCCGCGACCATGGTCTCCCCCACCGCCCGGCTCTGCTCGGACGGCGATGGAGCCGCCTCCTCCCCTCGCACCTCCCGCAGGACGAGCGCCGCGAGCGACTGCTCCAGCGTCCGGACAGCGAGGCCGCGTAGCCCGAACTTGGCCGCCAGCACCTCGCCCTGCTCCGTCGTCCGCGCGCAGCCATCGACGGCGCCCGTCGGCGCCGCGAGGATCGCCTCGGCGGGCTTCGCACCACCGCGGCTGATGGACCCGCCGCGGCCGTGGAAGAAGACGAGGTCCACCCCCGCCTTCCGCGCCACGCCGGCGATCCGCGCCTGGGCGCGGTCGAGGCCGAGCCGCGACGCCGTGATCCCGCCGTCCTTGTTGCTGTCGGAGTACCCGAGCATGACCATCTGCTTGCCGCCACGCGCTGCGACGTGCTCGCGATAGGTCGGATCCGCCGCGAGCGCCTCAAGCGTCCCGGGACCCGCCTCGAGGTCGTCGACGGTCTCGAAGAGCGGAGCGACGTCGAGCGGAACCGCGCCGTTCGCGTCCACGCATCCCCCGACGCGGGCCAGCAGGAGCACCGCGAGCGCATCGTCGGGGCCCTGGGCCATGGAGACGACGAAGACGCCCGTCGCCTCGGGGCCGAACCGCTCCCGGGCGTCCGCGAGCGCCCGGAAGACCTCGACGGTGCTGACCGTCTCGGCGGACGCGTCGCCCTCGAGCGTCGGGGCCTCGCCCCGCAGGGCCGCCGAGAGCCGCTCGGTCCGCGCCGCACCGTCGAGCTCGGCGAATCCCTGGACGCCCAGCAGCTCGCCCGCGACGCGCCGATGGACCTCCGCGTCCTGTCGAGCGTCCAGGGCGGCGAGGTGGAATCCGAAGACCTCGACGCGGCGCAGGAGACGGTCGACGAGCGCCACGCCGGCCCGCGCTCCACGATGCGCCTCGAGGCTGTCGCGCATGAGCTCGAGGTCCCCGCGGAACTCCGCGGGCGGCCCGTAGCCGCCTCCCTCGCCGCGCGCCTTGCGGGCGAGGCGCTCGTCGCAGAGCCACAGGAGCTGCCGGTAGGGCATCCCGTCGTAGCGGTCCGGGATCAGCCGAGCTCCGTCGCCGAGCACCGCACGGCTCTCGGCGATGCGCGCGAGGACGGCCGGGTCGACGTCGACGCGGCTCGTCGACTGAGAGAGGTGCTCGTGCAGCGTCTTGAGCTCGGCCCGGTAGCGCCGCAGCGCCAGCTCCATGTGCCGCTCCAGGCTCGCGCGGATGGTCGCTGCGCCGACCGACGGGTTGCCGTCCATGTCGCCACCGACCCACGACGCGAAGCGCACCGGCACGCTCTCCTGTCGCGCCTGGACGCCGTAGACGTCGTGGACCGCCCGCTCGAGATCCTCCGCGATCACGGGAGCCACCCGGTAGAGGACCTCGGAAACGAAGAACAGCACCTGCTCCACCTCGTCGGCCACGGTCGGCCTCTCCGTGAGCTGCTCCTCGGTCTGCCAGCCCGACGCGAGCTCGAGGCCGATCCGCTCGACGTTCGAGGCGACGTCCTCGGGCGTCCAGTCCGCCGTCGAGAAGCGATCCACCAGCAGCCGCGCGAGACGCTGGTCCTTCTTGAGGAGCGTCCGACGAACCGCCTCGGTGGGGTGAGCCGTGAAGACGGGCTCGACCCGGATCCGGGCGAGCGCACGAGCGACGTCCGCGGCGCCGTGCCCCTCGGCCTTCAGCGCCTCGAGCGCCGCGCGCAGGCCGCCGGGCTGAGATCGGCCCTCCCTGCGGTAGGCGATGCGCCGCCGCAGCCGGTGCACCTGCTCTGCCATGTTGACCGCGCCGAAGTACGCGGAGAAGGCGCGCACGAGCTCGAGCGCGCGCTCCGCGGTGAGCCCCTCCAGCTGCCGCGCGAGTTCATCCTCCGAGCCTGGCTCCCCCTTGCGCCGGCGGCGCGCCGCGAGTCGCGCCCCCTCGACCGCCTCGTAGAGTCCTTCTCCCTCGAGTTCACCGAGGAGGTCCCCGAGGAGCGCGCCGAGGAATCCGACGTCACGGCGGAGCGGGCGGTCCTTGGGTTGGAAGCGAGGCGAGCCGTTGGTGGGTGCAGTCATGGATCTCGGCGGCGACGAGCGCGGGGGCCGCCGCACATCGCGCCGCCGGGAAGCGCCGGCGTCAACGGTTCGGCCGACAACGCTCGCCCCCTAGCCCTCGATCGACGCCGTCACGAGCTGGCACTCGATCCCGCCGTTGAGGATCCGGTGCCGCTCGGCACGCGAGAGCCGCAAGAGCCCGGCGAGACGTGAAGAACCGGTGAGAAGTGCGATGCGGTAGCCGCCGAGCTCACGAAGTCGCGACCCGAAGACGTCGTGAAGGCGCTCCACGTCGTCCCCGACGCGCTCTCCGTAGGGAAGGTTCGACACCACCATCGCGTTCCATCCCGGCCTCGGTGCGAAATCCTCCGCCCGCGCGCGCTCGACGAGGGCGGTCTCCGCGAGGGGCGCGAGGTGCGGATGGCCAGCGAGGTGCACGCGCGTCTCCTCGACGCGAGCGGCCTCCTGATCGTGACCGACGAGGCGGAGCTTGCGCGGGAGGCGGATCGCCGACACGGCCGCGGCGCGCGCGCGCTCCCAGCCGGCGGCGTCGTGCTCCGCCCACGTCTCGAAGCCGAATCGCGACCGGGTCAGGCCCGGCGCGACGCCGCCCGCGATCATCGCGCCCTCCACGAGCAGCGTTCCGGTCCCGCAGAAGGGGTCGACCAGCGGACTCCTCCTGTCCCAGCCACTCGCGAGCACCACGGCCGCAGCCAGCGTCTCCGCCAGCGGGGCACGGCCCTGCGTCGTCCGCCAGCCCCGCCGGTGAAGCGACGCCCCTGATGTGTCCACCGAGAGGGTCGCCCGGTCACGGAAGACGTGCAGGTGGACGCGCAGGTCCGCCGTCTCGCGGTCGACGCTCGGCCGGACCCCGTCGTCCGTCCTGAGCTGATCCACGATCACGTCCTTCACCCGCTGGGCGAGAAAGCGCGTGTGATCGAGCGCGGACTCACGCGACTGGGCGTCGACCCAGAGCACCCCGTCGGGGCGCAGGAAGCGTGACCAGTCGACTCCGCCCACCCCGCGGTCCAGCGCGCCCTCGCTCGCCGCCTCGAAGCGCGCCTCGCGGCGCAGCACCCTGACGGCCGTCCGCAGCCAGAGGTTGGCGGTCCACATGGCCTCCGCTCCGCCCTCGAATCGCACGCCGCCCACCTGGCGCTCGTGCCGCGCGAGGCCGCGCTCCTTCACCTCGGCGTGGAGCAGCGGCTCCACTCCGGGAGCACAGGTCGCGAAGTAGGTGGAGCGCTTCACGCCGCGGAGCATATCGGTCGGCCACGGCGCCGGGTGGCCCCGCGCGCCCTCAGACCCGCGGGACCGCGGGCGCTGCGACGGTGAAGGCGTCGGGAGCTTCGGGCGCGAAGATCCGTCGCCAGAGGTCCGTCTCGAGCAGCCCGTCCGGGTCGAGCTGCTCCTTGAGCCCGCGGAAGGCCGCGAGCTTCGCAGGTTCGTACATCGACTCCACGGTCCGCCGGCCGATCACCGCGTCCTTCGCGAAGTAGAAGCGCCCCCCCCGCTCGAGCACCGCGCGGGTCATCTCGTCGGTCGCCCTCCAGAGGGACTCCCGGTTGTGCGCCGTGACCTTGAAGTCCATCGCCAGCGACCAGCCGTCGAGGCCGTGGGTGAGCAGGAAGTCGTCGGGACGGTGCCGCTTGAGCACGCCGAGGTAGGAGACGTGTCCGAGGGCCTGCTGGAGGCGCAGCACCTCCTGGAAACCGTCCAGCGCCGTCTCCTTCGGGAGGAAGACCTGGTACTGGATCAGACCGCGCCCGCCGCCGCGGCCGTAGGCGAACTTCCAGTTGGGCACGAAGTCGAGCAGGAAGTTGAAGGCGGCGTGGGACTGGCGGTACCAGCCCTTGCGCTGCTCCAACTTCCCCATCTGGTGCTTCGTGAAGTTGAGCAGCCGCATCCCCGGGTCGTTGCTGACGAGCCGCAGGATCCGCCAGACCTCGGCCTTCGGGAACCCGAGGATCGACGCCGGGAGCTCCTGGTGGTCGAGTCGCAGCGTCCGCTCGGGTTCCGGGTCGTCGCCCGGGGCGAGGTAGCGCGCGTGGTGGATCAGGCCGCGTCCGAGCCCGCCGCCGCGGGCGAAGCAGTCGAGCCAACCCACCAGGTAGTCGGCCTCGTCCGTGTGCGCGTCGATGTACTCCATCATCCCCGCGACGTGCGGCGCAGACACTCCCCGGACGTCGATGTCGCCGGAGTGGATCTTCTTGGTCGCGATCCGTACTCGGGTGATGGCGCCGAGCATGCCGAACCCGCCGATCACGGCATGGAACAGGTCGGGCCGCTCCGTCCGGCTGGCGGTCACGCGCTCGCCGGAGGGCAGCGCCACGTCGACGTCGAGGATCGCGTCCCCGATCGTGCCGACCTTGTAGTTGTTCTTGCCGTGGATGTTCATCCCGGCGGCGCCCGCCAGCGTTGGGAACATCGTCCCGGACACGACCCGCGGCCAGAACCCGTTCGGGAGCGCTCGGCGCCAGAGGTCGCGGATCGTCACGCCCGCCTCGCAGTCGGCGATCCCGGTCTCCTCGTCGAAGGAGAGGATCCCGTTCATCCGGCTGACGTCCAGGATCTCCCCTCGTGTGTTGATGCTCGCGTCCCCGTAGCTGCAGCCCGCGCCCCGAAGGCCGACGCGGGCACCGCGGGCGCGCGCGCCGGCGAGAACGGCGGCGACCTCGTCCGCGCTCTCCGGCCGCCACACGCGGCTGCGGCCGCCGACGGCCATGCCCCATCCTTCGACGTATTCGAGCCCTCGGCGAGGCCGCTGCTCGCGCCTCACCCGGCGCACCGCTCTCGTCGCGCTGTCCATGGCCTCAGATGTTCGTCCTCCGGAAGAGCAGGGACGGGATCGAGCGGATGATCACGCTCACGGGGAACCAGCGCAGCGGGACGTGACGCACGTTCCAGAGCCGGCTGCGGGAAACGGAGAGGATCTCCCGAGCCGCGCGGTCGGCGCTGACGGGCATGACCAGCTTGTCCAGATGCGCGGTCATGGGCGTCTCGACCATCCCGGGCTTGATCGTGACGACGCGCACGGCGCGCTCGGCGAGGCGATTGCGGAGGGACTCGAGGTAGGTCGCGAAGGCCGCCTTGGTCGCGCCGTAGACGGGCGCGCCCTTGCGGCCACGGTCACCGGCGATCGAACCGATCCCGACGATCGTCCCGCCGCGCTGACTGTGGAAGAGGCGCGCAACGGGGTTGGTCCACGCGATGGCGCCGCCGAGATTGACGTCGACCATCGCGAGATCCTTCTCCGTGTCGTACTCCTCCGCTCCGACGTCCGGCATGACGCCCGCTGCGTAGACGTAGAGATCGAGCCCACCGAGGGCCTCGACGATGCGCTCCAGGAGGTCCGGGATCTCGTCGATGGCGTTCACGTCGTGGGCGAAGGCGTGCACCTCACCCGCGCTCGGCTCCGCCGCGAGCGCATCGAGCTCTGCCTGGCGTCGCGCGACCGCCGCCACGGCGTACCCCTCGTGGGCCAGCTGCCGGACGAGCTCCGCGCCCATGCCGGAGCTCGCCCCGACCACGAGGGCGCGCTTCCCGGCGCCGCGACGGGGCGCGGGCCGGGCAGCGGGACTGCTCGCGGCGTCGGGTGCGTGGTCGTTCGCGGTCATCGGGTCGGAAGCGTACGGCTCCCCGGGCCCTTGATGCTCCAAGTCGGGGATTTCGTATCGGAGGGCCGCGCTGGCACGCGGTGCATCCTGTCGCGCCGGAAGCCGGCCCGATCCGAGCGTCGTCGGCGCCGTGGCCTCCCCGGCTGGAAGGAGCCCGGCATGATTCGGCGCCCATCCCGATCTGCGACCAGGGAGAGCGGGCAGGAGCGCGCGCGTCGTGCGGCGCGGCCGACCGACACCCCGCCGGGCTGCGCCCCGGGCCTCCACGCCGGGCCTCGCTCCTCCTCCGCGCGAGTCGAGTGCCTCCCGCCCTCCATTTCCATCGCAGCACCCCAGACCGTACGGTCTCGCGCCATCGCGGGCTGCACCCGCTCCCGGGCGCTCTCCGGGTGGAGACGCGACGAACCATGGCGAGGCTCCTCGAAGGACTGAACCCCCAGCAGCGCGCGGCCGTGGAGCAGACGGCCGGCCCTGTGCTCGTCCTCGCCGGGGCCGGGACCGGGAAGACCCGCGTGATCACCGTCAGGATCGCCCATCTCATCTCGAAGGGAGTGCTGCCCGAGACGATCCTCGCGATGACGTTCACCAACAAGGCCGCCGGCGAGATGCGCGAGCGCCTCGGCGGACTCGTGGGCGAGGACAAGGCGAACAAGGTGATCGCGAGCACCTTCCACTCGTACTGCCTGAGGACGCTCCGCGAGTACGCCCACGCGCTCGGTTTCCCGGACGGGTTCACGATCGCTGACAGCGCGGACCAGCTCTCGATCCTCAAGCTCGCCCTGCGAGAGCTGCACATCGCCGAGGCCAGGGTGAAGGTGCCGGAGATCCAATCGCAGATCTCCCTGGCGAAGAACCGCCAGGAGACGCCCGAGCAGCTGCTCCGGAAGGCGGGCGACGCGCGCCATGAGCTGATCAGCGAGGTCTACGCGAAGTATCAGGACGTGCTGCGTCGCAGCAGGCGCCTGGACTTCGACGACCTCTTGACGGAGACGCTGCGCCTCCTGCGGACGCACGAGGGGATCAGCAACGAGCTGCGCGAGCGTCACCGGTACCTGCTCGTGGACGAGTACCAGGACACGAACAGCGTCCAGTTCGAGATCGTGCGCGCCCTGTGTGGCCCCGAACGCAACCTCTGCGTCGTCGGCGACGACGACCAGAGCATCTACGGCTGGCGAGGAGCCGACGTCTCCAAGATCCTCGGGTTCGAACGCAGCTTTCCCGGCGCGAAGGTCATCAAGCTCGAGGAGAACTACCGCTCCACCTCCCAGATCCTGAACGCGGCCAACAGGGTCATCCGCAACAACCCCAGGCGCCACGACAAGACTCTGCGCTCGGCCTTGGGGGACGGAGAGCCCTTGATGGCCGTGACGATGCGGGACGAGGCCGCGGAGGCCGAGCAGATCGTCGCCGAGATCCGGCGCCTCGTGGAGACCGACGGTCACCGCTGGAGCGACTTCGCCATTCTCTTCCGCACCGCCACCCAGCCGCGGCCCTTCGAGGCCGAGCTGCGCATGAAGCAGGTGCCCTACGTGCTCGTGGGCGGGATGAGCTTCTTCGACCGCAAGGAGGTGCGTGACGTGCTCGCCTACCTGCGCCTCGTGGCCAACCCCCGGGACGAGGCCTCCCTGCTCCGGGTCGTGAACGCGCCGCCGCGGGGCGTCGGCAAGACCACCGTCGACCGCGTCCTGGAGTTCGCCACCGACCACGGGATCTCCGTGACGGAGGCCTTCGACCGCGCGCCCGAGATCTCGAAGGTCAACATGAAGGCGGTCGACGCGGTCCTGGACCTGCGCGCGCGACTCGCCGCCGTCAAGAAGCTGCACCCCAAGGGGAACGAGCTCGTGGCGCTCTGCAGGCGCGTGGTTCAGGAGGTGAACTACGAGGACGAGGTGAAGCGGCTCTATCCGGAGGAGGCGGACTTCGACAAGCGGTGGGCCGCGGTCGAGGAGGTCTTCAACTTCGCGGAGAACTACTGCCGCAAGCGCAGGAGGCCCGGACTGCTCGGCTTCCTCAACGAACTCAGCCTGACGGCCACCGAAAGCGACTCCGCCGAGGACGCAGAGCGGCGCCAGGCCGTGACGCTGATGACCCTGCACGCATCGAAGGGCCTCGAGTACCCGCGCGTCTACCTCGTGGGGCTCGAGGAGGGGGTGCTCCCCCACCAGCGAGCGGCGATCGAGGGCTCGGTCGAGGAGGAACGGCGGCTCGCGTACGTCGGGATCACCCGCGCCCAGCGCGCCCTGACGCTCTCTTGGTGCTCTGAACGGGCACGCGGCGGCCAGCGAGTTCAGCGGCACCCCTCCCGCTTCCTTCTCGAGGTCCAGGCCAAGCAGCCCCCCGAGGGGTGGGTCCCCGCCGGCGAAGGTGACCTCGCTGCCGGGAAGGCGCGGAAGAAGGCTCGCTCGCGCCGAGGGCGAGCCAGGCAACAGCGGCGCTGAACTCGTGCTCAAAGAGCTGTCTGGCAGATACTTGACGCGATTTACCGGGGCTCCACACCGCGAGCGTTTGATCTTCGGGCGTCGCGGTCTGGATCAACGGGGCTAGCCATTTGGAGCTGCGCACGCAGTCTCCGCCCCGCGGCGCTGGACCTCCTGGGGGGAGCTCCACGCCGCTTTTTCGTCAGCGCGCTCCCGGCCGGGTCACCGGCAGGTCGTGGAACTCCTGCAGGAGGCCCGCCACGAGCGCCGGTTCCTGCTCGTGTGGGTAGTGCCCTGCGCCCGCGATCACCTCGAGCCGCGCGTCGGGGATCCGCCGCTCGAACTCGGCGCCGAAGGCCGCGGGCGAGTACGCCTGATCCAGCTCCCCGAAGACGAGCAGCGTGGGGGCCTCGATCCGGACGAGGTCACCCGCCCGCTCGCCGTTCTCGTCGCGCACGAGATCGATCATCGCCCCCCAGTTGGTCCGGTTCTCCAGGCCGAGGAACACCTCGCGGACGCGCTCCTCGTCGGCGGCGCCGTCGAAATGCGGATCGAGCGCGAACGCCACGCGGTCCTCGCTGTTGAGCAGGTAGCCCAGCCGGGCGACGCTCCACTCCCGCATCTTCACCTCCTCCGGCAGGAACTGGTCGTCGCTGCGCGGCAGGCCGGAGCAGTCGATCAACACGAGCCGGTCGACGAGATCCGGCCGATCGGCCGCGACACGCCAGCAGAACTCGCCGCCGTAAGAATTGCCGACGAGCGTCACGCCGCTGAGCTCCAGGGAGTCGAGGGATCCCGCCACGTGGTCCGCGCAGCGCTGGAAGGAGAAAGGGCCCTCCGCGTCGCCCAGCATCCCGTGACCCACGACCTCGAGGGTCCAGACGTCGGCCGTCCCGGCGAGCGCACCAGGACCGAAGAGCAAGGGCCACCACGCCCCCATCGTGTCGGGGGTCCCGTGAACGAGGACGATCGGCCGCCGGGCCACCGCCTCGTCGGCGGAGCACGGGAAGTGGGCAGCGAGGACGGGATCACCGCTCGCGGTGACCCTTCCGGTGACCATGGCACCCTCGAAGACCGCGTTCTTCGGGAGGTCGAGGATCCGCCGCTGGACTTCCGCCGGCCGGAGGGATCCAGCGCCGACGGAGATCGCGGCCCAGACGACGACGAGGAGCAGGAGAAGCGCCCCGAGGAGGCGAACCAACGCGCCGCCGGCAGCCCGATGGAGATGTAAGGGCTTTGTTCTCGCGATGCGGGTCTGGTGCGACGGCATGCCGGGGTTTTCGAGGACCCCGACGCCGCGGACGCGAGATGCGGCTGCTCGCCGCATGCGGCCGAATCTCGCGGCGCGTCCAGGCCGAATGAAAGGTCCCGCGGGGCGCCTTGATCGAAGGACTCTCCGCGGGTCTCATCCTGGCCGGATTTCGCGTGGGTCCGCCCCACGAAGTCGCTGCCAGGACGCCCGAAGACTCGAACCAGGCGCTCCGGCCGACACCATGAAGACAGCTCTCAAGCTCGCGGACCGCGGACTCCTGCCGCTCCCCCTCCTGCGCTACGGCATCCGCCGTCTCTGCGCTCAGCGACTGCGGGACGAGCAGGCCAGCTCCACCTCCAGCACCGCGGCGTGGCTGCGTGAGATGGAGCGCGGGCGCGTCGCGGAGGTACCAGAGAAGGCGAACGAGCAGCACTACGAGGTCCCGCCGGCGCTCTTCGAGATGTCCCTCGGCCCGAACCTGAAGTACAGCTCGTGCTTCTTCCCCGCGGGCGACGAGGACCTGGCCACCGGGGAGGCCCGGATGCTCGCGCTGACCGCCGAGCGCGCCCAGCTCGAGGACGGCCAGAACGTGCTGGAACTGGGCTGCGGCTGGGGCTCCCTGACCCTCTGGATGGCAGCGCACTATCCTGGCTCGAACATCGTCGGCGTGTCGAACTCGAGGCCTCAGGCCGAGTTCATCATGGCCCGGGCGAAGGAGCGCGGCCTGACCAACGTCCGCATCATCACGCAGGACATGAACGAGTTCGACGCCCCGGCCAAGACGGGCGTCGAGGCCTTCGATCGCGTCGTCTCCGTGGAGATGTTCGAGCACATGCGCAACTGGCGCGAGCTGCTCGGTCGCGTCCGCGGCTGGCTGGCGGACGACGGGAAGATGTTCATCCACATCTTCACCCACCGCACGCTGAACTACCCCTTCGACGTACGCGACGACACCGACTGGATGAGCGAGTACTTCTTCAGCGGCGGCATGATGCCCGCTGACGATCTCCTCGAGAGCCTGACGGAGGAGAGCGACGTGCCCCTCACCGTCGAGGACCACACCGTGGTGTCCGGTCGCCACTACGCCCGGACGGCGAAGCTGTGGCGCGAGAACCTCGAGGCTCGCCGCGCAGAGGTCATGCCGGTGCTGGAAAACACCTACGGAGAGGAGGCTGCCGCGTGGTTCCAGCGCTGGCGTATCTTCTTCCTCGCCTGCGAAGAACTCTTCGGATACCGGGGCGGATCCGAGTGGGGTGTGTCCCACTATCGTCTGGCCCCTTCCCCCACCTCGCCCGCGGCGGCTCACGAGACAGAGCTGCAGCACGCGGGCCCCGCGTAAGCACACGATGCAAGCAGCCCCGAAGCGCACGTCCCTGTCCCTCGTCCGTTGGTTCGACTCCTGGGCGGGCACGGCGAACGACAACATGGTCACGGACAAGGACGCCGCCCTCGCCGCGGAGGAGGCCGGCCTGGTCTCGATCGACTGGGGCCGGGTGGTCCCGTTCCTCCTCCTGCACGCTTCCGTGCTCTTCGTGTTCGTGGTGGGCTTCAGCTGGGTCGCGCTGATCACCGCCGTGGCGCTCTACGCCGTGCGCATGTTCGGCATCACCGCCGGCTACCACCGCTACTTCTCCCACAACTCGTTCAAGACGTCGCGCTTCGGGCAATTCTGCCTCGCGGTGCTCGGGGCGAGCGCGGCGCAGCGCGGTCCGCTCTGGTGGGCGGCCCATCATCGCCATCACCACGAGCACTCCGACCAGCCGGAGGACATCCACTCACCGACCCAGAAGGGCTTCTTCTGGTCCCACATCGGGTGGGTCCTGGACCGGACGAACTTCCGCTCGCGCATCGAGCGCGTGAAGGACTACGCGCGCTTCCCCGAGCTGCGCTTCCTCGATCGCTTCGACATCCTCGTGCCGACGCTGCTCGGCGTGACGATGTTCCTGTTCGGCGTGGCGCTCGAGAAGTGGGCGCCGGGGCTGGGGACGAACGGGTGGCAGATGCTGGTCTGGGGCTTCGTCGTCTCGACGATCGCTCTCTACCACGGCACGTTCACCGTCAACTCCCTGACGCACGTCTTCGGGACACGTCGGTTCGAGACGAAGGACACGAGCCGCAACAGCCTGCTGATCGCGCTGATCACACTCGGCGAGGGCTGGCACAACAACCACCACCATTACCCGGCCTCTGCGCGCCAGGGCTTCTACTGGTGGGAGATCGATATCTCCTACTACGTGCTCAAGCTCCTCAGCGTGTTCGGTCTCGTGTGGGACATCCGGCCGGTCACCGAGCGCGCGCTGAACGCGCGGCGCATCTCGGCCTGAGGGCCGGGACCTGATCCACCTTGCGGGCCGCGGTCGTCGGATCCGGGATCTCCGGGATGGTCGCGGCCCGGCGTCTGTTCGACGCCGGTCACGAGGTCGTGCTCTTCGAGGCGCGCGACCGCATCGGCGGCCACACGGCCACGGTGGACGTGACGCTCGACGGCGTCGACTACGCCGTCGACACCGGGTTCATCGTGTTCAACGAGCGCACCTATCCCGGTCTCTGCGCGCTGCTGGAGGAGCTCGGGGTCCCCTGGAAGACCAGCGACATGAGCTTCTCGGCGCGCGTCGATGCCGCGGACGTCGAGTACAACGGCACCAGCACCCGGTCGCTGTTCGCTCAGAAGCGCAACGCGCTTCGCCCGCGCTTCTGGAGCATGATCCGCGAGATCCTGCGCTTCTACCGCGAGTCTCCCGAGCTCATCGAGCCCGATGCGGCCGACCCGGGCCCCAGCCTCGGGGACTACCTGCGAGCGGGCGGTTACTCGAAGCCCTTCATCGAGTGGCACATGATCCCCATGGCCTGCGCCGTGTGGTCGGGGGTGCCTTCGAAGATCCTGGACTTCCCGGCGCGCTCCCTCGTGCGCTTCTTCGCGAACCACGGCTTCCTGCAGGTCGACGATCGGCCCGCCTGGCTGACCGTCGAAGGCGGGAGCCGGACCTATGCGCGCGCGCTGCTCTCGCCGCTCGAGGACCGCGTTCGAACCTCGTCCCCCGTGAGCCGCGTCGCGCCGCAGCCGGACGGAACCGTCGAGGTGGCCGTCAACGGCGAGACGGAGGTCTTCGACGAGGTGGTGCTGGCCTGTCACGCTCCCCAGGCCCTGGAGATGATCGAAGCGCCCACGGCGTCGGAGCGGGAGGTCCTCGGCGCGCTGCGCTATCAGCCCAACCAGGTGACCCTGCACACCGACCCGGGCCTCATGCCCCACCGCAAGACCGCCTGGGCCGCGTGGAACGTCTGGACCCCCGACCGCCCGGCGGTCGACGGTGATCCGGTCAGGGTCACGTACTGGATGAACCCCCTTCAGTCCCTCGAGGGGCCCCACGACCTGTTCGTCTCCCTCAACTCGAACGACGACATCGACCCCTCACGGATCATCGAGACGAAGGTCTTCGATCACCCGGTCTTCGACGTGGAGGCCGTGGCCGCCCAGCAGAGATTCGACGAGATCGACGGCGCGCGAGGCCTTCGCTTCTGTGGCGCCTACTGGAGCTACGGCTTCCACGAGGACGGGCTGCAGAGCGCGCGTCGTGTCCTCGAACGGATGGGCGTGGACCCTCGGTTGCCCTCGCGGGCCGACGAGCTCAGGCCGGAGCTCGCGAGGACGTCCGCGCCGTGAGGCCCACGACCGAGGAGCTTGTCTCGGCGGTCTACGTGGGCCGCGTGCACCACGCGCGTCACGCGCCGCGACCGCACCGCTTCAGCTACCGGCTGTTCATGCTCTACCTCGACCTCGACGAGGTCGAGACCGCCTTCGACGACCGCTGGCTCTGGAGCCATGAGCGCTGGAACCTCGCGAGCTTCCGACGGCGCCATTACCTCGGAGATCCGTCGCGCCCCCTCCGCGAGTGCGTGAGGGAGCGGGCCGAGGCTGCCCTCGGGGAGGCTCCGCCATGCGGGCCGATCCGGATCCTGACCCACGTGGCACTCCTCGGTTACTGCTTCAACCCGGTCTCCTTCTACTACCTGTTCGAGGAAGACGGCGAGACTCTGCATTCGGTGATCGCTGAGATCACCAACACCCCCTGGAACGAGCGGCACGCCTACGTGCTGGCCGCATCCGGGGCGGAACAGCCGGGCGAATGCCTGACGTGGAGGTTCAAGAAGGACTTCCACGTCTCTCCCTTCTTCCCCATGGATCACGAGTACCGCTGGAGCGTCACGACCCCGCTGAGAGAGACGGGGAGCCCGCTGCGCGTGGCCATGGAGAACCTCGCCCCGACGGAGAACTCCGAGGACGGGGAGAAGGACCGCGTGTTCGACGCGGCCCTGGAGCTCGAACGACGTCCCCTCGACGCGAGAGAGCTCCGTCGCTGCCTCATCCGCCATCCCTGGATGACAGGGAAGGTCCACGCGGCGATCTACTGGCAAGCGCTGCGGCTCTGGATGAAGCGCACGCCGTTCTTCGAGAACCCGTCGAGCGCCTCAGCATGACCCTCATGGACAACGGAGGCGCCACGCGCGCCGCCCGCCCGACCCTCCCCGACCGCGCGCCAGGCTCGACGCTCCCCCGCGAAGCCGTCCCCGTCGATCCGTGGCACCGCGAGGTCGAGCGAGGCGTGGAGTCCGGCGCGCCGCGCCGCAACATCCTCGAACGCGCCGTCCGGAGGAACCTCGGCGGCCTGCGCGTGGGCTCGCTGACGCTGCACACGCCCCGCGGCGTCGACACCTACGGCGACGCGTACGGCCCCGACGCTCACGGAGTCGCGCACGTCCACGACGACCGCTTCTGGCAGGCCCTGGCCCTGCGCGGGAGCGTGGGCGCCGGCGAGGCCTACGCCCACGGCTGGTGGTCCTCGCCGGAGCCCGCGGACGTCGTCCGCGTCTTCGTGGCGAACCATGCCGCGCTGGAGGAGATGGAGAGCGGCCTCGCCCGGTTGTCTCGCCCGATCCTGAAGGCCTACCACGCGCTTCGGGACAACACGCGACGCGGGGCAGCGAAGAACATCTCGGCGCACTACGACCTCTCGAACGAGTTCTTCGGGCTCTTCCTCGATCCGAGCATGACCTACTCCTCGGCCGTCTTCGAGGAGCCCACGATGTCTCTCGAGGCGGCCCAGCACGCCAAGATCGATCGCCTCTGCGGGCGGCTCAGGCTCGGCCCCGCGGACCACCTCCTGGAGATCGGAACGGGCTGGGGCGCTTTCGCCATCCGCGCCGCCGAGCGCTTCGGCTGCAAGGTGACGACGACCACGATCTCCCGCCAACAGCACGAATTCGCGCGAGAGCGCATCGAGCGGGCGGGCCTCTCCGATCGGATCGAGCTCGTTCTCGAGGATTACCGGGACCTGCGAGGCACCTTCTCGAAGGCGGTGTCCGTCGAGATGGTCGAGGCGGTCGGTGCGCGGCACTACGGCTCCTACTTCTCCAACATCGGCCGGCTGCTGGAGCCTGGCGGCGCCTTCGCCTGTCAGGCGATCACGATCCACGACCGCCATTTCGATCGCGCACGCCGGGCCGTCGACTTCATCCAGCGGCACATCTTCCCCGGCAGCTGCATCCCCTCCGTGAGCGTCCTCACCGACGCTGCCCGCGAGGCCAGTGACATGCGCCTCGTTCACCTGGAGGACATCGGGGAGCACTACGTGCCGACCCTTCGCACCTGGCGCGACGCACTCCGAGCGCGCCGCGACGAGGCCCAGGCGATCGGGTTCGACGACACCTTCCTGCGGCTCTTCGACTTCTACTTCGCGTACTGCGAGGGCGGCTTCGCGGAGCGACACATCTCGGTCGCTCACCTCGTCTACGCGAAGGAGGGCCGCCGATTCTCCCCCACCATCGCGACCTCCGTTCGCTGACCGTCACCTCACCACGGTGGCGCGTAACCTCAGCAACTTCCTGATTTTTCAAGCGGTCTGGGCAGCGTGTGTCCTGGGTGCAGCGGCGGGCCATCCGTGGCTGGGAGCCGGGCTCGGCGCGCTCCTGCTGCCTGCGAATCTCGTCTTCGTTCCCCGTGGGACCCGAGCAAGCGAGGTCCGGCTCTGGCTGGTCGTCGGCGCGATCGGTGTCGCGCTCGACACGGCGCTCCAGAGCGCCGGGCTGCTTGCATATCCAGAAGTCGCCAGGCCCGCCGGAGCGCTGTGGGAACACCTCGTCCCGCCTTGGATCGCGGTCCTCTGGATCGCGGTGGGTTCCATGCTGAGAGGATCGCTGAGCTGGCTCCACGAACGTCTCGGAATCGCAGCGGCCCTCGGTGCCCTCGGAGGGCCCCTGTCGTTCTGGTCCGGGCTCCGTCTCGGCGCAGCAGAATTGCCAGCCGGAGCAGGATCTGTCGCCGCGCTCTCCATCGAGTACGCGGTGGTTTTTCCTATTCTGTTGCGGGCAGCGAGGAGCTCAGCCGCCGGCTGTACCGCAGCTGCCCCCCCCAACCATAGGGCCCCCGAAGGACCCGAGACGCCCGATCGATCCGCACATCGTTCCGACGCACCATGACGCGCGCTGCCGCCTTCACCGCTGAAATCGTCCGTTCCTCCCGCCGAGGGCTCGCCGGTCTCGCGACCGCCCTGCTGTTCGAGCGCGTTGCCGAGGCCCCCGAGAGGTACGGTGAGGAGGGCTTCGAGACCTGGCGCAAGACGATCGCGGCGCGCCTCGAAGCGCTCGCCAGCGCGCTCGAAGCCGGGGACGGCACAATGTTCGAGGACGACGTGAAGTGGTTCCGCAGCATCTCCCTGAGCAGGGGAATTCCGAGGGAAGACCTCATCAACGCTTATGAATGTTTGGCAGAGACACTTCGCGGACAGCTCCCCGAAGAAGCCTTTGGGAGCGTGGAGGAGCTGATGCGCGACGCCCGCATCTCCCTCGAGCACGACGAAGAGCACAGCGCGGAATTCGTCGCCGGCAGCGATGCCAGCAAGCTCTTCGATCTGGCACTGCTCGGTGACCTCGGTGGCGCGCGTCGATTCATGCTGAACGGCATCAAGGAGGGCCGGTTCGACCTCGAAGGCGCGGTCGTCGGAATCGTCCTTCCCGCCGCACGGGAGGCCGGCCGGCGCTGGCACCTCGGTGAGCTGGGAGTCGCCACGGAGCACGTGATCACGTCGACTCTGCGAAGCGCACTCTTCAGCCTGACGGCGATCCTCGACACCCCGGCGCCGAACGGCAAGGCGTGCTTCATCGCGGCCGTGCCGGGAGACGCCCACGACACCGGGCTCGCTGCCCTCGCTCTGCTCCTCGAGAACAGGGGCTGGCGCGTGGCGCTCGCAGGGGCGGACACCCCGATCGAGGAGATCGACATCACTGCCGAGGGGTACGAGTGCGACCTCATCGCGGTCTCTGCGACCCTCACCTCTCAACGCTACGCGCTCTCGTCGTACCTCGCCCGCAGGACGTCAAAATGTCCTGTCCTCGTGGGCGGCGCCGCTGTGCGCGATGCGGAGGACGCGCTCCGTCTCGGGGCAGCTGGGTTCGCCCGCAACCTCGTCGAGGGCATCAAGTGCGCCGAAGAGCTCGTCGGGCTCTGAGCGACTCACGCGTCGCATGCCTGCGAACGAGGAAGGGCGCGCCAGCGGCGCGCCCTTCCTCGTTCCAGCGATCGGTCGCGCCTAGCCGCGGAAGGCCACCGCCACGATCTGCTCGCGGCTGGAGACGACCACGCCACCCGGTCTTTCGATCGTCACCGCGAACAGACCTGCGCTCCCCACACCGAGCTTCGCGTCGATCGGCACGATGACCTCCCCCGCCTCACGCACGTCGAACACACCGCCATCCACGGGATGTGCCTCGGTGCCCGGGTCAGTGCCTCGGAAGATCCAGAGCTGGTACTGACTCACAGTCGGGTCGTTTCTCTCGAGCCCGTCGATGCGCATGAAGCCGCTGTTGAGTCGATCGCTCCAGACCACGTCGCCGGCGGGCCCGCCGTCGGCCCACGGCGTGACCGTCGCGCCTCCAGCCTCGAGCGCTGCGACCTGGGCGTCGAGGGGCCGCGCGGGCTCCGGCTCGAGCGTCACCGACAGGCCGCCGCGTAGCACGACCGCGAGGAGCGCAGCGGCCGCGAACCAACCCAAGGCCCCCAAGAGCTTGAGAGCCCCGGCCAGGGGTGCAGGAACAGCCTGCTCGGCGGACACCGATCCGGTGGGCGCGCCTGCCGTGGCGCTTCCTCGCAGAACGGTCAGATCTTGACCGCCACGGCGCGAGCCGCCGACGAGGGTCATCTGGCCGATGACCGTCTCCGCGACCCGCTCCTCGAAGCCATCGGTCGGAACGACGTCCGCGCCACCGCGCGGCCACGCCGCGAACGCGGCGCCGACCGCGAGTTCGTAGCGCTCGATCTCGCGCTCGACCAGATGGACGCTGGTGTAGAGGCCGCGACCTTCTGTCGCGGCGAGCGCAGCGAGCGTGTCCCGATAGCTCGGCTCGTCCGTGTGCTTCACGCCATGACCGTTCGACCCGTTGCCGCTCGCGCCGCTGCCGTTCATATGGCGCCCTCCTCGAGCGCGGCCCGGCGGGCCTTGAGGCGCTCCGTGACCTCGGCCAGGCCGCGGCGGATGTGGCTCTTGACGGTCCCGAGGGGGATTCCTGTGTCCGCTGCGATCTCGCGATGTGTCAGCCCTGAAACGACGCTGAGCTCCAGGACGCGGCGGCGGTCACCCGTGAGCTGCGCCACCACCTCTCGCGCCTGGGCGGCCTCATCGTCGAGCTCCACCTGGCGCAGACCGGGGTCGTTCTCTCCAGGAGCAAGTTCTTCCTCCAGGGGCTCGGGATCGACTCGCCGTCCTGCCCGGCGCCGGCGGTCGATGACGCGTCGGCGGGCGATGGTCGCGATGAACGTCGCCTCGGACGCCATCTTCGGGTCGTAGCGCTTCGCACTGCGCCAGACGTCCACGAAGATGTCCTGAACGACGTCCTCGACCTCGTGGGGGTCCTTCGAGAGCCCCGAGGCGAGGGACCAGACCAGCGCCGAGTAGCGCGACAGCACCTCCCGGACAGCACCGGGGTCGCCCTCGGCGACCCTTATGAGGAGCGCGGTGTCGTCTGCGGATCGAGGATTCATGCTGTGGTACGCGCTGCCAGCCCCGCTGGGCGCCGACTGCTCACCCAGCATAGCGACAGTTCGTCGCACTTGGTGCCTGCCGTTCCGCTTCCCTTTTCTCCGCCTCGCGGAACCCACGGCGACCGCAAGAGCGGTTTCCTGGCGGACACACGGGCCAGTCGCGAGCAGCGCACGGGGTCCATCGACGCTTCTCCTTCGATCGCCATGACGGAAATCGGTCGATCGTGCCTCCCCTCGGCGACTTTGCGCGCCCCGGGACCACTCCGGGCCGATGATCCCCGATCGCGCCGCGAGGCGGGGACTCGCTCGGGTCAGATGCCTGAGGTGCGACCCCGGACGTGGGGATCGCGCGCGCAGCGCTCTGACTCGTGTCCACAGCGCCCACCCGCCACCAGGACGACCCCAGGCAGTGCCCCTCTCGTCTCGGGAACCACACGCGGCGGGATCGCGACCTTCCCGGTATGCCGCTTGCCCTTTTCACCGCGCTCTTCTCCTGAGGCAACAGTCATGAATGCACACGAGTGAGTCACGACGTGATTCGATCAGCGCCAGCCTGCGGCGAGAACCGATCAGCCCAGCTCCGCGCTCGTCCGCGAGCGGGCCGTCGGCGTGGCGGCCTGCGAGGCGGAGCTCGAGAAAGCCAAGGTGGCTCTCGTCGTCTTCGAAAGAGGGGGAGAGCGGAGCGTGAGCGAGGCGCAGCCGGAGCCCTCAGGGGCTCGCGAGGAGGGCGTCACCGTTCACAAGTTCACTTCCGCGGAGAGGAGGAGATCCGCTGCAGCCGAGAGGGCGGTCGAAGGGGCCGAGGCCTCCTTCGAGGACGCGAACGGCGCCCGGGCCGCGAAGGAGGAGAGTCCTCCCGAGAACGAGCTCGCTCGTCACCGAGAAGAGCCGGCGGGCACTGGTGGGGAACGCGATGCCGGGATCGCGCATGACGCCGACCGGAGCGCTCGGGTCGAGAGGGAGCGTTGTCGCCTCGACGCGGAGATCGAGACACGGGTGAGTCGCGTCTCGAAGGTCTCCGGAGCCCTGGATCCGAAGAAGACGGTCGTCGCTCAGCGCCGGGTCAGGCCAGTGGAATTCGAGGAGGCCAGCCGGGATGCTCGAGGCGACGAGTGCGAGAACGGACCGGCAGGAGAGCTGGACCGAGGGGCTGATGCTCGCCTTCGACGCCACGAACGAATGGCTCGCCGATGGCTCCGGCATGCTCGCAATGGAGGACCCGAAGATGGCCGCCGCCGTCTCGATGCTCGTGGACCTCTGGCCAATGCTCGAAGCCCTGGCAAGCCGGCTCCCCCGGGAAGAAAGTGCCGAATCCGATGGGCGGAGTGCTCGTCCCTGACGACGGATGCCTGCTAGCCTTCTCGAATAAAACGTCCCATCGAAACAGCAAGATAGCCTGGTGAATTACGCCGTACGTATTGCATAGTGATCGGCGAAGTCCTAACTCTTCATCGGCGTCCAGACGCCCCCATGCGAGAGATCCGGGGAGCGATTACGAGCGACGCTCGGCCCGGCTTTCTTTGCGTAACTCCTCGCAGATCAACGGGTGCTCACGAAACCTCGAGTTCACATCCAAGCCGCTGGAGATCCCCTCTCCGGCACGAGTTAGAAACAGATATGGCAGCAAGAACACCCAAGCCCGGCAACTCCCGCTACCGCAGGTCGCCGGACGAGATGATCGCCGACCTCAAGAAGAAGATCGAGGAGATCGAGAAGCGCAAGGCAGCCAAGGCGCTGAAGGCGGACCCCGCCACCAAGGAGGCGAACGCGGCCTTCCGCGCGCTGACCAAGGCGGTCGAGAAGTCCAAGGCCTCCTCGGACGCCGGCCTCAAGCGAGCCCTCAGCGACGCCCAACGCTCGCTCGCCGAGTACTTCGAGTCCAAGGGGATGAAGGTCCCGAAGGCCCGCAAACCGCGCGCGCGCCGGAAGAAGAAGTAGAGCGCGTACGCGCGGCGACAGCCGCGAGCTGGAGAGCGCCCGCCCGGATCGATCTCGGGACGGGCGCTCTCTCGTGACGGGTCACCCCGCGCTCAGGGCGTGAAGGTGACCAGGACGCCGTTGGTGACGTTGGAGAGCAACGACGAGCAAGAGGTCTGCAGGTCCCGGTACCAGGCCTGGAATCCCCAGGTGCTCCCGATGTTGATCGCGGGCGGTGACGGCAGGCTCGTCACGTAGGAGATGATCCCCGGACCGTAGGTGGCCTGGCCCGACGCGTCGGTGGCGACGACCTGGAGCCGGATCTGGGCCGGCCCGACGCACATGCGCCCGTTGCCGAGGGGCACGTCGAACGCTG
Source organism: Planctomycetota bacterium (assembly GCA_002862085.1). Classification (GTDB taxonomy): domain Bacteria; phylum Planctomycetota; class UBA1135; order UBA1135; genus Saltatorellus. Next base: position 30,004 of record PKCK01000008.1, read on the forward strand.
TCGACCCCATGAAGACGAGGGCGAACTGGTTCGCGGGCACCTGGGAGATCCGCAGGGAGAGGAAGTCGGTGGAGATCGAGGTCGTCCCCGCGCCGATCATGCGTCCACCGAAGCCGGTCACGTTGACACACCCCTCGTCTGCTGCGCCGGAGTTGTTGCACGGAGCCGAAGAGGCCGCCTCGCAAGTGCAATACACCTTGGGCTCCTCACACTCGTCGGGGATCCCGTTGAGGTCGTCGTCCGGAGACGTTCCACCTGCGATGTCGTAGGCGTCCTCGGTGCCGTTCGGCTGGCAGTCGGTGAAGGGTTCCCCGCCTCCGTCGACGAAGTCGAGCCCGTCCACCTCGTCGTTGGCGAAGGCGCGGCTCGTCGTGTCGAGGCCGAGCGCCTCGGCTCGCACGAAGATCGTCGGCCGCGGGTCGCCGGCGTACTTGATGAGGACGTCTCCTTCCGTGATGGGGAGCCCTCCCATGTCGAAGGTCTCCACGATCTCCGATCCGCAGCGCACCGAGTACAGCAGCAGGTCCGTGACGAGGTCGAACGAGTCCGGAACGATCCACGAGTACGGGCCGGTCGGCGGCTGGTAGACCCCGTCGCCGTTGTCCCACAGGGAGAGCGCGTCGACGTCGTCCCTCCCCGGCCCGAAGCGATCCAGACCGAGGGACTGCGCGGAGGCGTAGATCGTGAGGGCCCCTGCCCCACCGCCTCCCTGCGGATCGAACCGCAGGACGTCGGCGCCCACGGCGGTCTGGCCCGTGGCCGTCGTTTGCAAGCTCGCGGAGTCGACGATGGGGACGTCGAACTCGTTGCACAGAGAGAATCCGGCCTGGAGGGAGAAGTAGAGCGGGTCGAAAGCGGAGTTGACCCGCGGGCCGAGGTCGAGCGCGTCGAGGTTGTCGCCGTCGTCCGCGGCGCTGCTGGGGTCGGGGTTGATCGGCTCTTCGAGGCCGACCCCGGGGAACGCGGTGGTGTTCGCCGTCGCGCGGCGGCCGTTGCCGTCGGCCACTCCCACGGCGGCCGGGAAGATCGGCTGGAACGGGAAGACACCGATGAGCGGGAGCGCGAAGGTGTCCGACGCGGCGTCGCTGAATGTCGCCTCGGAGAAGACCGTCGGGATCCCGAACCCGAGGCTGGAGGGCGAGCCGACGGCCCACTCGTCGACGGAGAGGTACACGCTGAACCGATACTGAGGATCGTCCCGGAGCCGCGCGTCGCGTCCGAACGAGAAGGCGTTCAACTCGACGCCGCACGAGAATCCCGGCGCGTGATCCAGACAGGAGCTGTAGCGCGCGAGGTAGTCGCCGAGGTAGGCGATGACGGGCTGGCCCGGATCGAACGGGTTCCCCTGCCGGACCAGGAGGTCGGAGTCGCTGTACTGGGGGCTGCCCGGGGCCGGCTGGTCGGCGATGGTCGGGCCCTGGAAGTCGATGGAGAAGCGCAGCTGGTTCGGGCCCTGCGCGCTCGCCGCCGCGGTGGTCGCGCAGACGACGGCGAGTCCTCGGGCGAGGCGCAGGCGGGTCCGCCCGTTGCAGGAGCGCTGGCCGGGACGGCGGAACGGACGCGGGAATCGCATGGCGGTTGAGGGAGCGGAGGGAGGGATTGGCGGGTCGGCTGCTGGAGCATGCGCCGGGCGTGCACCCAAAGATCGCACGAATCGGGGCGAAGCGGCCCCACTCGACCGCATCGGGTCCAGGGATGAGACCGATCCCCGGGCGCCTGGAGCCCCGGAACACGCTCGCGGTGAGGAAAGAACACAGGGAGGGACGTCTCCGTCCGTCCCTGCAGCCTCTGCCCCGAAAGGGGGTCCATGGAGCCGCAGGGCCTGGCGAGAGCGGCTCCGCGGTCCGAACTGTCGGGACGCACCGAACATCGGACACCAGCGCCGAGAAAATCACGGACCGGCCTGCTCGGGTCCCGAGCGAGGCCCGCTGGGCCTCGATCCACGTCACGCCGTCACAGCTCGTCGAGCTCGAGCGGCGAGCGTTCCTGGCTGGACAGCTTGCGCGGAGCGCGCTCGCTGGCCAGCTTCTCGACTTCCAGAGGCCAGACCGCGGCGCCCCGGCGCCCCACCGCGAGGACCCAGGAGCCGCTCGCATCACGGTCGAGGCTCGCGCCGATCACGTCGTCCGCGCCGCTGACCGTGCGGCCGCCACCGAGCGTGCGGAAGGGCGCGGGGCGCAGCAGGACCTCGCCGGAACGGTCGTCCCAGACCTGCACGGTCCCATCCTTGGAGGCGGTGCAGATCAGATGGGCGCCGGGGTCGCTCCCGAATGCGAGGAGCTCGTCGCCATGCCGGAAGGTCGGCGAGATCAGGCGAGCCCTCCAGCCCTCGACGTCCGTCGACGCGGGGAGAGGCTCGGCGAGCGAGATGTGCCAGGCCGCCGCTATTTTCCCGGGCGCCGCTGCGACGAGCCCATCCGCGCCGGACCAAGCGAGCCGCAGCCGCACTCCTGGCGCGGCCATGACCTGTCCGAGCTCGGCCCCGCTCTCCGCGTCCCAGAGCATCACCGGGAAGCGCATCTCGCCCGTGAGGACTGCCGCGATCCGCGCGCCGTCCCCCGAGACGCAGAGCTCCGCCAGCGGCCCGCCAGCCGGAGCGAGGTCCGAGATCTCCAGGCGCCCGCCGGCGTGATCCACGCGCAGCAGCGCGCCGCTCTCGCGGGCCACGACGGCCGCGTCGTGGCGGGGCCGCAGCGCAGCGCTCACGCCAGGGTCAGCGCCGAGGTCCAGTTCGCTCCAGCCGGCGTCGGCGCTCCAGCGCAGGAGCTGGCCGCGCGCCGTCAGGGTCCAGACAGCGCCGCCGTCGTCGGAGACGGCGGACCAGAGCGGGGCCCCCACCTCCGACGCGCGACCGGGTACACGCTGCGCCACGGCACCCGCGGCGGCGTCGATCCTGGCGATCGACAGATCGCTCCCGAGCGAGACCAGCACGGGCGCCGCGTCCGCGACCAGAACGACACCTCCCGCGTCGGCCCCGCCCTCCTCGGGCCCGAAGGAGAGGACCTCGCAGGCCGGCTCGGCGCCGCTGGGGCCGCGCGGAGCTTCGAGCAACACGCCCGCCCCTTCGTCGTTCCACAGCGCGACCCGCTCGGTCCCCGGGACGAACGCGCCGCCGGAAGGCTCGACGACGCGGCCGTCCCTCCGCCACGCCAACCTGTGCGCGCCGGGATCCGGCGCGCCGCTCCAGACGTCGACGAACGAGATGTTCCCGACGCCGAGCAACCGCTCGCCGCCCCTCGACCAGGTCAGCTCCTTCGGGAGCGCGACCTCCCTGTGGACCCGTACGACCTCGCCCGAATCTGCGTGCAGGACCCGGGGAGGAGGGTCGGCGAGCCAGGACGCGCACGCGACCTCGGGGCGGCCAGGCCTGAAGGCGAGGTCTGCGATCCGGGGCCCGCCGGGGGCGGTCCAGATGAGACGGGCT
>PKCK01000118.1 GCA_002862085.1 Planctomycetota bacterium
GTTCGACTTGATGAAGGCCAGGTTCCCCGATGTGTACAGAACGGGCAGGAGCTCCTTGCGGTACTCGAGCTCGACGCCCTGGTTGACCGCACCCTTGGCGTTGTCCCAGGTGACGGACTGCTGAGCCGAGGCGATGACGATGGTCTCGACCGGGTCGGTGAACATCTTGGAGAACACGCTCGCCGAGAGGATCTCCTCCGGACTCGGGAACCACTCGACCCGCAGATCGAGGTGGTCGATCTGGGCGCGCTGCAGGTTCGGGTTGCCGAAGGTCAGCCGCCCACCCGTCACGTCATTGAACGGCGCCTCGGAGAGCTCGCGGAAGTCCGGTCGGCTGACCGTGCGGGCGTAGCCCCCCCGGATGTTGACGGCCTCGAGCGGGCTCACCGTCACGGTGCCTGCGGGGAGCAGATCGTTGGTCGCGAGGTTGGCCTTCGTCTTCGCTCCGTCCGGGTTGAAGAGCTCGAAGGTCGACACCTGCTGATCCGACGCCTCCATCCGAGCGCCGCCCATCACCCTCAGCCAGGGCCGGAGCGGGATCTCGGCCATCGCGTAGCCCGCACGGATCTTCTGCGTCGCCGAGTAGTTGTCGGTGGGCTGCGTGAACTCCTCGAACTGGAGGCTGCCCGGACCGATGTTCTCCGGAGTGAAGACCGACTCGGGGTCAGCGGACAGCACGTCCTGCTCGACACCCCGGTGGAAGTACTTGAAGCGCCGGGTGTCGACCGCGCGCTCGCGGTCGAGCATCAGCCCACCGACCTTGAGGGAGGCCGTCTTGTCGGGGTCGAGGAAGACGGTGCCGTCGACCGCCAGCTCGAGGGTGTCGTCGCCCAGCACCGAGAAGAAGCGCTGGTTGCCCTCGGGCCGGTCGGACAGGTACCACAGCTTGGCCGTCTCGCGATCCTGTCGGTACTCCCGACGGTCCGGCTCCAGGCGATTGGCCCCCGACGACATGGCGCGCCAGTCGAGCTGCAGCCTGCCGAGGTCGTGCTCGCCGCGGAGCTGGTGCACCCGGAGCTGCCGCTCGACCCACCGCAGGCGCGTGACGCGAATGATGTCGCCCACGTCGCGGTTGTAGCCCTCGTAGACCCGGGTCACGTCCTCGGTGCTGCGCAGGACCGTGCCCGTGTAGGTCAGGGCCTGCCCGGCGACCTCGGCCCCACCGGTGAGGAACAGACCGGCCTGGATGTCGTTGCTCGCCTGATCGAAGGTGTAGTCGTGGCTGCGCTCGAGATCTCCACCCTCGCCGACCAGGAAGTACTTTCGGTCGAAGTCTAGGTTCTGCCAAGAGTTTCCGAACGTGGCGGCCGCGAGGGCGCCGACGCCGACCGGTCCGATCTCGCCACCATGACCGAGCGCCAGGTTGCCGCCGTAGTTGGGGGGCAGCTTGCGCGTGAGGGTGTTCCACCGGTTGGGCATCGCCTCGCCCAGCTCCTCCAGCTCGCTGCCGGTGTAGCCGCGGTCCGAGAACATGTCGGACTCTTCCAGCGGCGAGTTCGCGCTGGCGTTGGCGACCGACTTCGGCAGGTCACGCCACCCGCCGTCGATGCCCAGCCAGTCTGTCGGTCCCTGGGCATAGTCCAGGCCCTGACGGAAGGTCGTGCCGTGCAGGTAGCCCCCGGAGAGCCCCACCTCGGCCACGAGAGAGCGCGGCGGACGCTTCGTCCGGAGCTGGACCACGCCACCTCCGAACTCGGCAGGCTGGTCCGGAGACCAGCTCTTCTGGATGACCACCGACTCCAGGATCGAGGACGGAAACAGGTCCAGCGGCACGACCCGGCGCTCGGGCTCCGGAGAGGGCAGCGAGGAGCCGTTGAGGAGCGAGCTCGAGTACCGGTCGCCGAGGCCGCGCACGAAGACGTACTTGCCGCCCACGACGGTCAGGCCCGTGACCCGGGACAGCGCCGAGGCCGCGTTGCTGTCCCCCGACCGCGACATCTCCTCGGCGCCGAGCACATCGGCGACGCTGGAAGACTCGCGGCGCTCGTCCAGCAGGGAGGCGGTGGAGCCCTCGATGTAGGGCGCCGTGACCACGAAGTCGTCCAGGGCGACCCCACGAGGCGACAGGGCGATGCCCAGCTCGAGCCCCGCCTCGCCCACCTCGACATCCTGCATCGTCTGTGTCGAGAAGCCGTTCCGCAGGATGGTCACGGCGTGCACACCCACGGGCACCTGCAGGGCATAGACCCCGTCCTCGCCGGTCACCGCCTCGGCAGACGTGCCTCGGACGTACAGGCGGGCCCCCGCGATGGGCTTGCGCGTGTCGGCGGACGTGACCACCCCTCGCAGCTCGGCCACAGGCACGGACTCGTCGACCTCGACGCGCTGGCCCTCGCGCGGTGCCTCGACACGCGCACGGGGCGGACCACTCGTCGACACCGTGACCAGCAGCTCGGTCCACTCGCCGTCGACCACTCGCACGTCGGACACCGTGCCCGCCTGGTGGCTGGGGGTGTCCACGCGGACAGTCCACGTGCCTGGCGCGACCTCGAGCGCGAAGTAGCCATCGCCGTCGGTGACGTCGGAGGCATCCCCCGCGGCGACGGTGACGCCGACGACCGGCCTGCCGGTCACCTCGTCGAAGAGGATGCCCTCGAGGTGGCTGTCCGCCGCCCAGGCCGAGCCGGTGAGCAGGGCGAGTGCCGCGAGCACGCTAGCCACAGTCGCCTCCGTCGCGGCAGCGCTCCATCGCCTCGCGAAGTGCGGTGGCCTGGCGGAAGAGGTCGGGGTCGGAGATGCCTCGCAGCAGCGTCTCGGTGCGCTCGTGGTCACCGGTGCGGAAGTGGGCGTAGGCCAAGGCGTAGGCGACCTGCTGATCGTCGACGAGCTCGAGACGACGGGCTCGCGGCTCGAGGGCAGCCGCCTCGGTGAAGCGCTGCAGCTCGAGGAGCAGGCCGAGGCGCTGCTTGAGCTTGGTCGGCGGGTCGATCACCAGCCCGTTGGCATACAGCGCCCGGTTCCAGGCACCCGCCCGGCGGAAGCACTCCGCGGCCTCGGAGGCGAAGACCGGATCGAGGATCGCGGCCTCCTGCAGCACCTCACCCGCGCAGCGGGGCAGGTCGGCATCGAGGCAGGCGCGTGCCAGGGCGACCTTGGCGTCGGTGCTGTCGGGGAAGCGGAGACGCGCCTCCTCGAGGACCCACCGGGCGCCCGTGATCGCGCCGGCACGACGCAGCGCGTCACCGAGAGTGACCCAGAGCGTGGCGTCGGCGCCGATGTTGTCGAAGACAACGGGGGCCTCGCGGGCCGCCGTGTGGTGCAGCCCCAGCTCGACCATGAGCAGGAGGAACTGCTGACCCAGTCCCGCGTGGTCGGGGAAGCGGCTGCGACCGGCATCGAGCGCCGCCCAGGCCTCGTCGGTGCGCGCGAGCGCCTGCGCGGCCTTGCCCCGGAGCAGGTAGGCCCCAGGGACCTCGTCAGCCGCCGGGCCAGCGGCGTCGAGGGCCGAGAGTGCGCCCTCCGGGTCGTCGCTCGACAGGCGCGCCTGTGCGAGGTGGAGGTTGAGGAGGGGGTCCGTCTCCGGGTCCTCGACAGCGATGGCCAGATCGAGGGCGGCTCCCGCCGGGTCGCCCGTGTTGAGGCGAACCATGCCGCGGAGGGTGTAGAAGCGCGACCGGTCGGGGTCGTCGTCCGCAGGACGCTCCACCTCGGTGAGGATCCCCGCAGCCCGATCGAACAGGCCATCTGCGACCAGGCGTGACGCGATGGCGAGCGGGTCCACATCGTCGGACGAGGCCCCCCAGGCCGGCGCGGCGAGGAGCATCCATGCCAGGAGAATCGCCCGCATCAGCGCTCCAGATCGAAGCGGAGGGTCTGCTCGACCCGAACGGCCACCGGCGCACCCTGGTACTGCGCAGGCTGGAACTTCCAGCCCTCGACGCTCTTCAGTGCCGCATCGTCGAACACGCCCGGCGGCTCGCTCGACAGCACCCGCACGTCCCGGACCTCACCGGTGTTCGTCACGAGGATGGACAGCGTCACAGCCCCCGTGATGCCCTTCGCTCGCGCCGAGGGCGGGTAGGGCGCGGCCTGCCTCCGCACGGGCACCGGCGCATCGTCGACGCTGTCCACCGTCATCACCACGTCCTGCGCCCCGCCGACGATCGCCCCCGCGGTCTCGCCGAGGTCTACGGCCGCCGAGCCAAAGAGGCCCAGGTCCAGCCCCGAGAGGCCAGCCGCGAGCACCGGCGTGGGAGGCGGCGGCTTGTTGGAGGGCTTGGGCTTGGGCTTGGGCTTCACCTTCCGCTTGGGCGGCGGAGGCTTGGGCGGCGGTGCGACGTCGAACTGTGCAGCCGCGCGCTCGGGCGGCTTCTTCGGGGCTCGATCCAGCGAGTTCATGGCGATCATCAGCCCGAACACGCCGAGCGTGCCGAGGGCGGACGAGCCAATCCCCACGAGTGACCGGAGCGTGTCCACGTCAGGCGCCCTCGGCGTCGGTGATCACGCCGACATCGTCCGCACCGGCGAGCCGACACTGGTCGACCACCTCGATCAGCGACTCGGCGACCACCCGCCGGTCCGCGACGATCAGGACGGTGCCGTCTTGGGCATCCCGGAGGTGGTCACGAACCCGCGACTGCACCATCCACGGCTTGATGGGAGCGTCGTCGATGAACACCGCCCCGGTGCGGTCGAGCACCACCCGGAGGGCCTTGGTGTTCGCCTTGGTGCCGCTGGAGGCGCTGGGGCGCTCGAGATCGAGCTGGGTGTCCTTGATGAAGGTCGTCGACACCATGAAGAAGATCAGCAGGATGAAGACGACATCGATCAGCGGCGAGATGTCCAGGTCGGACGGCCCCTGCTTGTCGCGCTTGAGCAGACGTCCCATGTCAGATCTCCTGAGCCGTCTGGAGGCTCAAGCCCGCCAGGCGCGTGAGCTCGTCATCGAGTGACTGCTGCCGACCGTCGAGCAGGCGCCCCGCGAGGAGCGCCGGGATGGCGACGGCCAGCCCCATCTGGGTCGACACCAAGGCCTCGGAGATGCCCCCTGCGACGCCGCCCGTGGAGCGGTGCAGCGAGAGCGTCGTCAGGGCATCGAAGGTCTCGATCATCCCGGTCACGGTGCCCAGCAGGCCGATCAGCGGTGCGATGCTGGCGATGGTGACGATCAGGATCCGGTGGCGCTCACAGGACTCCCGCGTGGGCTCGAGCGCCTCCTCGATGCGCCCTGGTGTGCGCTCGCCGACCGGCACCGTCAGGACCGCCGCCAGTGCTCCACCGACCACGCCTCCACCCGTGCGCCCCTCGGCCACCAGGCGATCGAGCGGCCCGGTGACCCCGCGACGCAGCGTCCAGGCGCGCTCACCGATGGCAAACCAGAGCACGATCGTTGCCGCGACCAGCCAGGGCATGACGAAGCCGCCCGCCTGCCAGGTCTCGACGATGGCATCCCAGAGGAAGCTCACTTTGCGACCTCATCGAGCTGGATGGGTGCCTCGGGAGGCGCGGCCATCCGGTTGAGGACGGTCAGTGCCGCCAGCTCCAGCCTACCGAGCACACCACCCGCCATCCGGTCGAGCAGGTTGCCGAGCAGCAGCATGGGGATGGCGACGATCAAGCCGAGCTGGGTGGTGACCAGGGCCTCGGAGATGCCACCGGAGAGCATCCGGGGGTCGCCGGTGCCGAACTCGGTGATGATGTCGAAGGTCCCGATCATGCCGGTGACGGTGCCGAGCAGGCCAAGCAGCGGGGCGACCGCCGCGATGACCAGGATGGCTCGGCCAAAGCGCTCGATGGACGGCGTCTCGGCCAGGATCGCCTCGGAGGCCACGTCGTCGAGGCCCTCCTGCTGTGCGGTCGCTGCGCCCAGCATGGCGCGGATCACCCGGGCCGTGGCGTTCTGACCGCGGGCCACCAGCTCGAGGGCGCCGTCAAAGTCATGGGACTCCAGCTTGCCAGCGACCGCCCCCGGGAGGCTGCCTCCGGCCTGCGCGACCATCAGGCCGAGGAAGCGCAGGAAGGCGAGCAACAGACCCGAGAAGCCGAGGCCGATGATCACGAGACCGACGACACCGCCGGCCTCGATCCAGCTGGACCAGGTCTTCTCGGCCGCTTCCTCGACGCGGCGACTGGTACCCTCGTGCAGGAACAGCGCGAGGGTGTCGGGGCGCGTACCGGCCGCCAGGTCACGGGCCGAGCCCTCGGGGCCGGCGCGCAGCTGCATGCGGCCGTCGCCGACGGGCACCAGCGTACCCGCACCCTCGCTCGCCACGCCGAAGGTCGAGATGTTCCCGAGGCGGACGACCTCGCCCTCCATCCGGGTGCCATCCGCGAGGAAGAACGCACCCGCGTCCTTCCGCACCTCGCCGCCCTCGCGAATCAGGCCGGACATCGACGTCATGGCGACAGACAGAGCCTCCGCCCGTGCCGCGTCGTCCTCACCCTCCGGAAGCGCGACACCGGTCAGGGTGACGTTGGCCTGGTACAGCGTCGAGTCGAGCAGGTCGTCGAGCTCGAAGCGCGTGGCCTGCTCACGCTCGGCGTCGAGCAGCTGCTCCTCGAGACGCGCGCGCTCACCGCGCACCGCCATCAGGCGAGCCTGCATGCGACCGATGTCGCCCTCGGCCTCGTCCGTGCGCTGTCCCGCCTCGGCGCGGATCTCCAGCAGGCGCTCCTCGAGCGCCACCTTCTCCGCACGGAGGTAGGCGAACTCACGCTGGGTCGCTTCTTCGAGGTCGAGGGCATGGGCGGGGCTCAAGAGCGCCCAGAGCAGGACGGACATCACCCCTCCAGAGGATTCGGAAGCTCGAAGAAGCCGACGCGGATCTGCTTCGAGACTGCGTCGAAGAGAGCCCCAATCTGCTGACTCTCGGTTCGGCCGGAGACCAGGGTGGTCGTCCAGCCCTCGCCTGCCCGCGACGCGTAGCCGTAGCGGCCGTCGGGGGTGCGGACGTACAGGGCGACCATCCCGAGCCGCACCACGTCGGCCAGGACCTCGGCCCCTCCGACGTCGATGGTCTGGCGGTCCAGCGCGTTCTCACGGGTGAGGCGGAGCTCGTCCTCGGCCAGCTGCCAGGTGCGGCTCGCCGCGCGCGCAGGCGCCAGCGTGCCCGCACGGAGCGGGTCCCGGATGTCGGCGACGGCCTGGAGCCGCTCGTCGAGTCGGTACGGGAGGCCGCGTCGGATCTCCTCCTCGAGGAGCGCGAGCCCCGCGAGGACGGCCTCGGGGACCGGGTCCTCAGTGTCGCCCGCGTCCGCAGCCTCGGCGAAGGCCGCGAGCTCGTCACGGAGCGTCCGCGCGGCGAGATCCTCCGCGCGGGTCTGGACCTCGAGGTCGGTGCGGACCGCCTCCAGGGAGCGAAGGCGGCTGCGGAGCGCCTCCTCCTCCATGGTCAGATCATGAGACAGCGCCTCGATCTCGGTGCGCAGACGGGCGAGCTCTTCGACCGCACTGTCCGCACCGAAGGCGAGACCCGACACGAGGAGGAGGGGCAGCATCATCAGTTGGCCGGGTAGGAGGTCCAGCCAGCGGTCCAGTCGTCGGAGCCGATGGCGCCGATGAAGGACACGCTGTCGAAGAAGGCATCGGCCGGAGCCGCGCCACCCCCGATCTCCGAGACAGGCGCGTAGCTCGGCGCCGTCTGGTTGTACGGATCGGCGAGGTCGGCGGTGCCGGTGCTGTTTCCAGTCTGCCCGAGGAACCAGCCGTCGATGCTCTTGGCGTCGTCATCATCGACCTTGAACGGGCTGCTGCAGTCGAGCAGCGTGTTGGTGATCACCAGATCACCGCTGTCCGTGTTCGCGAAGGTCGCGTCGTTGTCGATGTCGAGGCAGGCGTCGTTGAAGCCCTTGACGACGATGTTGGAGAAGTCGCCGCCGGTGCCCTCGCGAATCAGCATGCCGATGTCGCTCGCGTCGCTGTCCGGCGAGCCGATGATGGTCACGTTCGAGATGGTCGGCATCGACATCGGGGTCGCGACGTTGTTCTCGCCGTTGTTGTCACCCTCGAAGCCGTTGTCGCCCGCATCCGCGTGCTGCTGAAGCACCACGAACTGGGCGTTGCCCTGCCAGCCGTCCGTCCAGTCGAGCATGTCGTCGCCGACACCCGTGACGACCGCGTGCTTCATGTTCGCCGTGCCACCGAAGAACTCGATGCCGTCGTCGGCGTTCATGTGGACCTGGATGTAGTCGATGGTCGTGCCCGAGCCGACGCCCTGGAAGGCGATGCCGTTGAGCTCGTTGTCCGGGGACAGGAGCGTGCCGGCGAACTCGACGCGGACATAGTTGAGCGTGCCGCTGTTGTCGGCCGGGTCATTGCCACCGTAGAAACCGGTTCCACCCTCGCCGAAGGCCTCGCAGACATCGCCCTCGAAGTCGTCGCCGCAGGAGTTGACCGGGGCGTTGCCGTTGATGATCAGGCCACCCCAGTCGCCGCGGGCGCGAGTGCCCTCCTCCTTCGACGAGGTCATCACGATCGGGGCGTCGGCGGTGCCAAGGGCCTCGATGCGGGAGTTCCGACGCACAGCCAGGAAGCCATCCGTGGAGGACTCGCCGTAGATGGTGACACCAGGGTCGATGGTAAGGACCGTGGTGCCCTCGTCGTCACCGATGAACACGCCGCCACGCAGGAGGTAGGCGTTGTCAGCAGTCATTGTAAAGTCATCAACGATGGTGCCGGAGAGAACACAGATGTTGTCCTCACACTCGACACCACCCGCGGGGCTTGTACCTGCAGTACCCGTGTCACCTGCCGCGGTGTCGTCCTTGGTTCCACCGCCACACGCGACCAGTGCGAGCGTCATGACCGTCTTCATCACAGAGTTCATTGCTTCTCTCCACTTGAAAGAGGAGCCCCATTTACGAAGCCAACGTGACACCCACGGGGCAGAGTTGGAAGACCCTGTGACGGCGAAGACACAAAGAATAGATGTGTTATCAGCTGATTAATCTTAAAACAAAGGACCAGAAGGCCGTGTTTTGGTGGCGCCTGTGAAACGCTCCGGAGTCCTCGTCGCCACCGCCGTCACCCAGCCGTGAACTCTCGATGCGGGTCCGGCACGATGGACGACCTCCCCACGTCCGGTCTGGGCATGGTAGGCAGGGCCATGGCCGCCCCGTCCACCACCGCCGTCGACCGCGCCGTCGATGGCGCCGTCCGTCGCCTCGACACGGCCAGGGTCTTGCTGTCCCCACGGTTTACGGGAACATGGTCCCTCGTGGCCATCACCGTGGTCTTCTACGCCCTCGAGGCCCTCGCAGGGGGCACGACGGATCCAGCGGCCCTCACGCGCCTCGGCGCGCTGCGAACGGACCTGGTGCTGGAGCAGGGCGAGTGGTTCCGGATTCTGTGTCCGATGTTTCTCCACTACGGAATCGTCCATCTGTTGATGAACGGTGTGGCCCTCGTCCAGCTCGCAGCCATCGTGGAGAGCATCGCGGGGTCGGCGCGGATGGTGACGATCTACCTGGTGTGTGGCGTCGCGGCTGCACTCGCCTCCGCCCTCTTCAACGACCCCCTCGGAAACGCCAGCGTCGGTGCCTCCGGCGCCATCATGGGCCTGGCAGGCCTCCTCGTCGGGTGGGCGCTCTACGGAGCCGAGCCCCTGCGGACGCAGCTGAGGCAGCTCCTCCTGCGGCGGCTGATGATCGCCGTGACGCTCACCTTCGCCCTCGGCATCGCCGTGTGGCTCGTCGCGCCCGTGATCGACAACTGGGCGCACCTCGGGGGCTTCGTCGCAGGCCTCGTCGCCGCCGGTGCTCTCCGTGACCCTGTCCGGGAGGCGGGCTCCTGGGCCTGGGGCTCTCTGGGGGCGAGCGTGGCGATGGTCGCTTTCGCATGGGGCGCCATGTCGACCCAAGGAGCCCGCGCGACGGCCACCCTGCACGACGACCTCGCCACGGCGGCTTGGCGCTCCGCGCTCCGCGAGACCGACGGCCTCAACACGGCCTCGGCGCTGGCCCGGCTGGTGATGGAGCTCCAGCTCGTCGGCGACCGCAAGCGCGCCCTGACCCTCGTGGAGCAGCGTCTCGCCGCCATGCGCGACCCCGCCACCCCTGCGACCCTGGCCACCCTGCTGCACTCCCTCGACACGCCCGCCGTCGAGCAGGCCGCCTACCGGCGCTGGGTGGAGCTCGCGCCCGACGACGCGGCTGCCTGGAACGGTCTGGCGTGGACGACCATCCCCACCGACCCCCAGCGCGCCGTCCGGCTGGCGGATCGCGCACTCTCGCTGCTGCCCCCACAGCCCGAGCCCGTCCTGCGGGGCGCCATCCTCGAGACACACGCCCAGGCCCTGCGCCACTCGGGAGAGCGCGAGCAGGCCCTCGCCGAGCAGCGCGAGGCCGTGGAGCTGCTCCGCGACGACTGGTGGATCTGGGCGCTTGGGGAGCTGGAGGCCGTGGAGCAGCGGCTCGTAGAGATGGAGGCCGAGCGCTGAGCGACCGGTTCCGAGACGACACCGTCGCTGGGCGCTACATCCCGCGGATGTCCGATCTCGTCCTCGTCTCCACCGCTGCCGGCGTCCGCACGCTGACCCTGAACCTCCCTCGCCGCCTCAACGGGTGGACGTTTCCGATGATGGAGGCCCTGTTCGGTGCACTCGACTCGGCTGCCGCAGAGCACGATGTCGGCGCCGTCGTGATCACCGGGACGGGCGACTACTACAGCGCGGGTGTGAACCTCTCGTCCGCCTTCCAGCTGGGTCACCCCCGCGTCCTTCGCGAGGCCATTCGCGCCCACAACCAAGAGCTCTTCGACCGCTTCCTCGACTTCCCCAAGCCCCTCTTGATCGCCGTCAACGGCCACGCCATCGGGGCCCCCGTGACCTCTGCGACGCTGTGTGACGCCATCGTTGCAGCCGAGGGCGTCACCTTCTCGACCCCCTTCGCACGCCTGGGTGTCTGCCCCGAGGGGTGCTCCAGCGAGCACTTCGCGCGCCTGATGGGGGACGAGGCCGCGGAGCGAATGCTCGGACCAGAGGGCTGGAGGCCCACCGCCACAGAGGCCCTCGCGGCGGGGCTGATCGATGAGGTCGTGCCCCGCGACACCCTGACCGAGCGGGCCCAGGCTCTCGCGGCCTCCTGGGTGGCCGAGGGGCGCGTCCGCACCTTCCGCGGCGGCGCCCAGCGAGAGCAGCTCAAGGCCGTCAACGCCCAGGAGTCCGAGCTGCTCGCCGATGCCTTCCTCGCGTCCCCGTTCCTCATGGGGCAGTTCCGCTTTCTCTGGAGTCGGCGCAAGCGCGGGCCCGCACTGACCTTCCTGGCGCTCCGCGCGACCCGGCCCGCGTGGTCGCTGCTGCTCTGACCCGACACGCCCGCGACCGGCTCGGGGTACCCTCCACCCATGCACCCCTTCTTCCGCACGCTCGGCGACCGTGTCGCCGAGGCCTGGGCCCGCGCTGAACACGCCCCCGCCGCGCTGCCGGCCCTCGCGGCCGCCGCCCTGCAGGCGCTCCCCGCCCACGAGCACATCACGCTCGGTGCGTTTCTCGACGCCCTCTCGACCGCTTCAGAGCCGGACGTTCCGCACCAGCGCGACCTCTCGTCGGCCTTCGCGGAGCCCGGCACCACCGTGTACCAGGGCCGGGGCTTCTGCATCGAGGTCAACCTGTGGGTGGACGGCACCACACTGATTCACGGCCACGGCTTCTCTGGCGCCTTCCAGGTGCTGCACGGCGCCAGCCTCGAGAGCCGCTACCGCTTCGAGCGCACAGAGGCTCTCGGCGCCCACATGGTCCTCGGAGCTCTCGAGCTCGTCGACATCCGCCCCCTCGGGCCCGGCGACGTGGGGGTGATCCCAGCGGGGGACGACGGCATCCACGCCCTGTTCCACACCGAGCGCCCCAGCGCGACGGTCGTGATCCGTACCCATGGTGACCGCAGCAGCCTGCCCCAACTCAACCTGCACCCGCCCGGGGTGGCCTTCGACGCGGCCTGGCCCGAGGCGCTCACGCCGCTCGAGACCCGGCAGCTCCAGCTGGTGCGCTCGCTCCTGCGGTTCGAGGGGGACGAAGGCCGGGTGCGCACGATCATCCAGGGTGCGCGACCGATCTTCGCCTACCCGCTGATCTCCGAGGTGATCGCTCCAGCCCTCCTGCAGCCCGGCACCAGCCTCGCGGCCATGGAGACCGCGATGGCCCGATGGTTCTCCTGGGTGACGCACCCGGCCGCCGAGCGCCTCCACGCCGCTGCCGCTCGACGCCTCTACACCCGCGGAGCGCTCCAGCTCCGCGAGGTCCTCACCGCCACCGAGGACCGCCGCACCGCAGGCCTCCTCCTGACGGCACCCGACCGCAGCGCCATCGAGGCCTTCGCCGCGACGCACCTCGGACAGACCGGTGTCGAGGTCGTGACCGCATTCATCGACCGCGTCGGGGCCATCCCGAACCCCTTTCACCCGACCGCGAACGTGCTCGGCCTCGATCCGGGCACCACGGCTCACCTGCGCGCACGCATCCGGGGCGCGGCACCTCCCGAGGGGCCCGCAGCCGAGGTCGACCGGCAGCTCACGACGATGAGCATCTTCGCCAGCTGGTTCCGCTGACCTACTCGAAGCGCACGTCGTCCAGGTAGAAGGTCACAGGCCGCCCATGGCCGCCGAGCACCCACCGGAACCCCGTCTTCACCGACGAGGCATCCCCACGCAGCGGGATGCGAACGGTCTGCCACTCCTTGGTGAGCGTGACCTTCTTCTCGGCCTCCAGCGAGTCCGGGTAGGGCTTGTCGTCGCCGATCAGACCGACTCCGAAGGCCACCCGCTCGGCCCCCATGTGGCCGCGCACCCGAAACACCAGGCGCTTGGCGCTGGACAGATCGTAGCCACCCGGCTCGTCACCCCAGTCGTTCACGGGGTTCTGCCAGGCCACGCCGGCCCAGCCACCCGGGTCGCGGTAGTCCACGCGCAGGCAGGTCGGCGGGGTGTCGCAGCCCTTCGTCCAGGCTGGGTCCATGGCGATCGACTCGACGTTGCCCATGTACCCCGAGGGCGCCCACGGCCCGCCGCCGCCACCGTCCGCATAGACGGGCCAGGGCATCGGCACGGGCGCATCGGGGGGAGGCAGCTCGCCGACCAGCAGCGGCACGCTCGCCACAGCACCGCCTCCGTGCCCGTCTCGAGCCTCGGCATAGACCCGGTAGACCCCGGGGAAGGACGGCATCTTGAGCTCGGCCCGCTCGGTGGAGACCGAGCGGATGGCGTCCGGAATCGCCACCGGCATCGCCTGAGCATCACCGCCCGTGATGTACGTCGACGCCTCGCGCCGGAGCGTCCAGGTGGTCTGCACCGGGTCACCGTCCGGGTCGGTCACCGTCCACGACACGGTCACCACCGACCGTGGCTCGGGGGTCGTGGCGGAGACCTCGAGCGGCGTCACCACCGGCACGTGGTTCTCGGGGGGCGGACCGCCCCAGGCCGCCCGCAGCGCCTCGACACCCGCCAGGCGCGTGCCGTCCGGCAGGAAGAGGCCGTACCAGGTGCTCGTCGCCTCGACCTTCCAGCCCCACAGGAAGGCATAGCCACCCATCACCTGGGGGTGAGCGAAGGTCTCGCGAGTCACCCGATCGTAGTGCGCCGCCTTGGCTGTGCTCGTCAGCTCCTCGACCGCTCCGAAGTCCGTGCGGCCGATCTCCCACGTTCCTGGTGGGCCGTACTCCGTGAGCACGATGGGCTTGGTGCCGCCCGCCGCCGCGTAGCGCTCGGGGATCGAGGGCGCGCCGCCGTAGCTGTTGATCCCGTGGATGTCGATGGCATCGCAGCCCATGATGCCTGCCACCCGGCCGCCGCCGATGTCGGCGGTGGTGCTCATCACGGGATGGTGGGGGTCGCGCTCCTGGATGGCCTCGGCGAGATCGCAGACGGCCGACCAGATCTGCGGATCATCTCCGCCCTCGAAGCCCTCCATCTCGTTGCCGAGTCCCCACAGGAGCACCGCGGGGTGGTCCTTGAGGCGCTCGACGGCCTCCAGCACGACCCGGCGCTGCTCAGCGACCTGCTCCGCATCCCCGTAGTCAAAGCCATGGCGCTCGTGGCCGAGCCAGATCCCGACCGAGACCCCCAGACCCAGGGCGTGAGCCTCATCGAGGAAGGACTCGGTCTCGTCACCGACGCCCCACGTCCGGATCGTCGTGCCGCCTGCCGCCGCCAGCTCCGCCAGCCCCTCTCCGCCGCCTGCGCCGCGCAGCGGGAAGGCCTCTCCACCCCGCACCAGTCCGTACCCCGTCTCGGTCGTGGTGATCTCGACCGGAATGGGTGCCGCGAAGGCGAGGGCTGCGACTACAGCGACCATGGGTCCACCCCACTGGCGATGGTCTTGGCGTACCAGAAATAGCTGTCCTTCGGCCTCCGCTCGAGGGTCTCGAAGTCCACCCAGACCAGGCCGAAGCGCTTGGAGTAGCCCTCGGCCCACTCAAAGTTGTCCAGCAGGGACCACGCGAAGTAGCCGGTGAGCGGCACACCCTCCTCGATGGCTCTGTGGCAGGCCACGATGTGGTCGCGCAGGTAGACGGTGCGGCGGGTGTCGGCGATGCACCCGGATTCGTCTGGTCCGTCCGAGTAGGCACAGCCGTTCTCGGTGACGACGATCTCCTTCTCCCCGTAGTCCGTGTGGAGCCGACAGAGGATGTCGTAGAGCGAGTTGCCTTGGACCTCCCAGTCGAAGTCCGTGTGCATGCTCGCCTTCGGCAGCGTGAAGACGGTGCGCGGGAGGTTGCCGTCCTCGGCACCCCGGATCACTGCCCGCGAGTAGTAGTTGATGCCCAGGAAGTCCCTCTCGACCGCGATGGTCTCGAGGTCTCCATCCTGGAGGAACGGAAGCTCTGGCGACTCCAGCCAGCCCTCCTCGACGTGCGCCGCGATCCGGTCCTCGGGGTAGCCTCGGCCATAGAGCGGATCGAGGTACCAGCGGTTGATGTAGCCGTCGTAGCGTCGCGTGGCCTCGGCATCGATGTCGCTCGGCGACGCCGGAACGGCTGGACAGAGGTTCACCGTGATGCCGACCTTCGCACCCGGCACGTTGGCGCGGATCACCGGCACCGCTGCACCATGCGAGAGCAGCACGTGGTGGGCTGCGGCGAGGGCCTTGCCCTTGTCGACGATGCCCGGTGCATGTGCACCGGTCTCGTGACCGAGCATCGCCACGACCCAGGGCTCGTTGTGGGTGATCCAGTGCCCGACTCGATCGCCGAGTGCCCGCGACACCACATCGGAGAAGCGGACGAAGTGCTCGACGATCGAGCGGTCGGGCCAGCCCCCCTGGTCCTGCAGGGTCTGGGGCAGATCCCAGTGGTAGAGGGTCACCCAGGGCTCGATGCCCGCCTCGAGGAGCGCATCGACCAGCCGATCGTAGAACGCGAGCCCCGCAGGGTTCGGCGTCGACTCCAGGCCCGTCGGCAGCACGCGAGGCCAGGCGATGGAGAACCGGTAGGCGCTCACCCCGAGCGTCTTCAGCAGCGCGATGTCCTCGGGCCAGCGGTTGTAGTGATCGCAGGCAATGTCACCATGATCGCCATTGAGCACCTTGCCCGGCGTGTGAGAGAAGGTGTCCCAGATGGACGGCCCACGGCCACCTTCCTCGATGGCGCCCTCGATCTGGTAGCTGGAGGTCGCGGTTCCGAAGCGGAACCCAGGAGGAAAGGTCAGTCGCATGAGGCTAGGCTCCCCAGGGGGTCGAGATGATTGCGTGGTTGTTGCTGGCGTGTGTGAAGCCGACGCCCTCGGGGGCTGCAGCGACAGCGCCCTGGCAGGGGCCCGAGGCCCGACTGGCGGGCACGACGGAGGCCGTGGCCTACTCGGGCTACCGGGAGGGACAGCACCCGGATCGCGGTGACGGTGAGGTCCTGCCGTCGCGGGAGGAGACCCTCGAAGATCTCCGCCTGCTGGCTCGCGACGGCAACTTTCCGTTGATCCGCGTCTACGACGCGGGCGCCCAGACGAGACAGATCCTCGAGGTGCTGCGCGACGAGGGACTGCCGATCAAGGTGATGCTCGGCGCCTGGCTGGCGGCCGAATTGTCGAATCACGAGGACTGTGCCTGGCTCAACGCGCCGATCCCCGACGAGACCCTCGCGGCGAATGCCCTCGCCAATGCTGCCCAGGTGGAGAGCGCCATCGCCCTGGTGCACGAGTTCCCCGAGCAGATCGTCGCCGTGAACGTCGGCAACGAGGCACTTGTCACCTGGAACGACCACCTGGTCTCCATCGACGCCATGGTCGGCTACCTCACCCAGGTGCGCGAGGCCGTGGACGTTCCCGTGACCACGGCCGACAACTACGTCGCCTGGACGGTCCATGCCGACGCGCTCGCGCCCGTCGTCGACCTCGCGATGGTCCACACCTACCCGCAGTGGGAGGGCCACGACCTCGACACCGCGATGCCCTACACCCTGGAGAACCTGCAGGCCGTGCGCACGGCCCTTCCCGACACGCCACTCGTGGTGGGCGAGGCTGGCTGGGCGAGCCATGCCTCCGAGTTCGGCGAGCGCGCCTCCGAGGCCAAGCAGCACGCCTACGTCGACGCCCTCACGGGCTGGGCCCGCGACGCCAACGTGACCACCTTCGTCTTCGAGGCCTTCGACGAGCCCTGGAAGGGCGACCCCGGCAACCCGGACGGCGCCGAGAAGCACTGGGGGCTGTTCACCGTCGACCGGAAGCCCAAGGCAATCCTCGCCGAGCGCTACTGACTCGAGCGCATCAAGCTGTCTTGCCACGCCGGGCCTCGAGGGTCTCCCGAGTGGTCTGCGCGACCTCCTCGGTGATGCCGTAGGACGCGATGGCGACGATGGCGAGCGCGGAGGTGACGGCCGGCACGACCACGTCACAGACGCGCATCCAGTAGATGGCGTCGGCTGTCTGCGCCCCCTCAAGGGCGACATCGAAGCCCGTCCAGTTGAGCAGGAAGCCTCCACCCGCGATCGCGACCGACATGCCGAGCTTGACGACCCACCAGAAGATCGAGCCGTACATGCCCTCTCGGCGTTGATGAGTCTCCAGCTCGTCCTGGTCGACCACGTCCGCGACCATCGAGGGCACCAGCGTGAACAGTCCGCCGAGACCGAAGGCCATCAGGGGAGCGGGCACGAGCAGCAGCCAGGGCATGCTGGGGTCGTAGCAGAACCACTTCAGCAGGTAGCCGACGATCGACAGTCCGGTGGACACGAAGAAGGCGCGACGCTTGCCGATCTTGGTGCCGAGCCACGTGACGATCGCGATGACGGCGAAGGTCGACGCCGCGCCGACGCTGCCCGACCAGCCCACGAACTCGGCGCCACGGGCCTGATCCCCGCCGAACACGTAGTAGATGATCACGTAGGACTGAAAGGCCGAGATCAGGATGAAGCCGTTGAACACCAGGAAGGTGGCGGCACACAGCTGCAGGAAGGGGACCGACTTCAAGGTCGTGATCAGGCCCGTCCAGAAGTCGACGCCGGTCTCGGTGAGGGTCTTCTTCGGTGCCTCGTCGGCCGAGTCGACGAAGCGCTCGCGCAGGAAGACCGCCGGCAGAATCCCGAGCGCGATCGCGACGACCGCGATCACCACGGCGAGTGCCGCAGCGCCCTCGACCTGGTCGTCGAACCAGGCCTCGTTGGTCATGATCCACAAGAACCACGGCGCCACGACGTAGGCGAGCTGGCCGATGAAGTTCTGCACGCCCATCAGGCGGGTGCGCTCGTGGTAGTCCGGCGTCAGCTCGTAGCCGAGGGCGACCCAGGGCGTCGCGAAGGCCGTGTATGCCAAGTAGAACAGCATCGAGCCGACGAGGAACCACCAGAACACCACGGTGTTGCCGGCGGCGACAGGCAGCTGCCACAGCAGGATGTAGATCAGCCCGACCGTGATCGCACCACCCGCGATCCACGGCCGACGGCGGCCCCAGCGCGAGCGGGTGTTGTCGGACAGATAGCCGACGAGCGGGTCGGTGAAGGCGTCCGTCAGCCGCGGGATCGCGCCGAGCAGCCCCACCCAGGCCGGGTTCATTCCGAGGCCCAGGTTGAGCACGATGGACATGCCGCCGATGGCGGCTGCCAGCGTGTTGTTCACGAAGGCCCCGGCTCCGTACGCGACCTTGTGCGCGAGCGGGACCCGATCTTCGGGCGCCGTGGCGTGACGGCTCACGTCACTGCTCGCCGTAGACGCGCACGTAGTCGACCTCGACCATCGACGGGAACGGCGTCGAGGCGTTCGGTGGCTCGAGGAAGTTGCCCCCGACGGCGAGGTTGAGGATCAGGAAGAAGTTCTTGTCGAAGACCCAGCCCCCAGACTCTGGAGGCAGAAACTCGGGAGTGAGCTCGAAGTAGGGCACCCCGTCTACGTCCCAGATCAGGCGTCCGGGCGCCTTGGTGAGCCCATAGACGTGGAAGTCGGCGGTGAAGTCTGCGCCGTAGGCACTCGAGCCGATGCCCGAGCCCCCGCTGTAGCCAGGCCCATGAACGGTCCCGTGGACGACGCCTGGCTGCGAGCCGCGCGCCTCGAGGATGTCGATCTCGCCGCAGTCGGGCCAGCCGATCGTCGAGAAGTCCTCGCCGAGCATCCAGAAGGCCGGCCACAGCCCACTGCCTGCGGGCACCTTGATGCGGGCCTCGATCCGCCCGTAGTCGAACGTGAAGAGACCCTCGGTCTTGATGCGACCGCTGGTGTAGGCGTTGCTTTGGTAGGACTCCTCGAGGGCGACGATCTCCAGCACCCCATCACCGGACAGCCGCACATTGTCGGTGCGATCGGTGTTGTGCTCGAGCTGCTCGTTGCCCCAGCCGTGCCCACCGATGTCGTAGGTCCACTTCGAGGGATCGGGTGAGGTACCGGCAGGACCGTCGAACTCGTCGGCCCACAGCAGCCCATCGAAGACCGGCACGGCCGTGTCTTCGGTGGTCTCGTCGTTGCCCCACGGACCAGGCTGAAAGGGCCCTACGTCACGGGCGCAGGCGCTGAGGAAGAGCAGGGTGAGCACACTCACTCCCAGACGATGTCGTCGACGTAGATGGTGGCATCGCCGCCCGGAGCCCAGCTCCAGCCGAAGCCACCGATCACGCCAGCCGGGTAGGACTCAGCGGACAGGTCGAGCTCGAAGGCTGTCGGCGAGGTCGAGAGCAGCACGTCACCCGTGTTGACGTTGAACGAGTCCGCGTAGACACCGCCGATTCCACCCGCGTAGAAGCTGGCCATCAGGCCGGGGCGAGATGCCCAGGCATAGAACCGGACGCGCTCAGCGCCCGCAGGGATCTCGGCCCCGGGGCGATCGCCCCAGTTGCCGTCCGGGTACTGCCAGTACACACCGGCCCAGCCGGCCGCGCCCACCGAGTGGACGAAGGAGTGGCAGTTGCCCTCACCACCACCGGGACGGGGGGAGGCGCACTCCAGGGTGTCGACGAGGCCCCCCGTCGCACCGTCACCCATGTAGCCACTCGGCGCGAAGACGCTGTCCGCCGCGAAGGGCAGCGCGATGTCCTCGTCCGTGCCGCCACCACCGCCCGTGCCTGTGCCCGTGCCACCGCCGCCGCCCGTGGCCGTACCGCCGCCACCGCCCGTGCCCGTGCCACCGCCCGTGCCCGTGCCACCGCCCGTGCCCGTGCCACCGCCGCCCGTGCCCGTGCCGCCGCCACCGCCCGTGCCCGTGCCACCGCCCGTGCCCGTGCCCGTGCCCGTGCCCGTGCCGCCGAAGGACTCGTCCACCCACACCACGTCATCGACATAGATGGTCGCGTCGCCACCGGGAGCCCAGGACCAGCCGAAGCCGCCGATCACCGACCCGGGAGCTTGCCCGTCAAAGTCGAGCACGAACTCCTGTGGCGCGCCGCTGAGGACGACATCCATGTTCGCAGAGAGCGTGTCTGCGTAGTCGCCGCCGATTCCGCCGGCGAAGAAGCTCGCCGTCGCGCCGTCACCCGCTGCGTCGGCCCACGCGTAGAACTTCACACCCGTGGCGCCGGCCGGCACCGTGTAGCCCGGCGAGGCTCCCCAGTTGTTCTCCGGGTACTGCCAGTAGACACCGGCCCAGCCCGCAGCACCCACCGTGTGCTCGAAGGAGTAGCAGCTGCCTCGGCCGTCTCCCGGGCGCGGCGAGGCGCACTCGCCGGTCTCCACCAAGCCACCCGACTCTCCATCACCCATGAAGCCGCTGGGCGACCAGATGTCGGCCACCACCAGCGGGTAGCTCGATGGCTCCGTGTCGGTGTCGGTGTCGGTGTCGGTGTCGGCGTCGGCGTCCGTGTCCGCGTCGGCGTCCGTGTCCGCGTCGGCATCCGCGTCGGCGTCTGCATCCGCATCCGCGTCCGCGTCCGTGTCCGCGTCTGCGAACTCACCGGGGTCGAAGGTGTCACCGGTCTCGTCCTTGTTGCCACCGCCACAGGCGGCGAGGACGAGCAGGCTGGCAAGGAAGCATTGGGTGCGCATGGCTACTCCGAGGTGAGGGATGCGGCTGCGCTCCATGGGGAAGCGCGAGTCAAGCGACTAGTGTCGGCCAGTGCCGCTTCGAGAACGTGTGTGGCTGCGCCGATCGCGACGTCGTCGGGTCCGATTCGTGACGTGACGACATCGCCTTCGGCGAGAGTGGTGTGGAGCGCTCGCTCCCTGAGCGTCGCACGAAGCGGCGCCACGAGGAGCTCTCCGGCATCTGCAAGGCTACCGCCTAGGACGACGCGTGACGGGTTCACGAGGTTGAACAGGTTTGCCACCGCCAGACCGACGTAGCGACCCGCCTCGTGGATCACCGCCGTCGCCGACGGCTCTCCGCGTCGCGCTGCGGTGACCAGGCCCGTGACCGAGGACGGTGCATGAGGGCCGTCGGCCTCTCGGATCTGACGCAGGAGGTGGCCCGTTCCGATCATGGCCTCGAGGCATCCAGTGAGGCCACACCGGCAGATCGGGCCGTTCGGGTCGATGGAGGTGTGGCCAATCTCGCCGGCCAGCCCGCCCGCCCCTCGGTAGAGGTGCCCGTTGAGGTACAGCCCCGCTCCGACACCGGTGCCCAGCTTGACGTACACGAAGTCGTCGACGTTGCGGGCGGCTCCCCACCAGCGCTCGGCCAGCGCACCCATGTTGGCGTCGTTGTCGATGCTGACCGGCACGCCGAAGGTCTCCTCCAGCACCTGACCAGGGCGATGCCCCACCCAGCGCGGCAGGATGCGCGGGTTGAGACCATCTGGATCTTCGAGGTCGATCGGGCAGGGCACGGCCAAGCCCACGCCGACCCAACGCTCCTCGTCGCTTGCCTGATCGATCACTTCATGCACAGCATGGACGAGCAGAGCGAGCGCGCCCTCGGGATCGGTCTGTACATCGTGACGTGACGAGAACCGAGAGAGCAGGCGCCCCCGAAGGTCGCAGCGAACGGCGGTCACATGGGTCGCACCCATGTCGATTCCCACGACGAAGAAGCGCTCATCGGAGAACTGCAGCACGATGGGCGGGCGCCCTCCTCGCGAGCGAGCGACGTGCGACTCTCTGACGAGCTCATCTCCGAGCAGCTCATCGACGATGACCGACACAGTGGATCGCGAGAGGCCGGTGCGGCGCGACAGGTCAGACCGGGAGAGCTGCTGCTCCTTCCAGATCAGGTTCAGGAGGAGACTCCTGTTGATCTCGCGGATCTGCCTGGGGGCCGCACCTCGCATGCTCATTCCCAGGTGATGTCGTCGATGTGCAGCACGACGGGCCCGTCCGGGTCACCGCCGATCGAGAAGCCGAAGCCCCCGATCACCGCATCATAGGTCTCTCCGGACAGGTCGAGGACGACCTCTGTCGGAGTCTCGGTCAGCGCCGCGCTCGTCCGAACATCGAACGTGTCCGAGAAGTCCCCTGCGATGCCGCCTGCAAAGAGCTCGATCGTGGCGGGCGTCTCCGCCCAGGCCCAGGCCCGGATCGCCGTTGCGCCGGGCGCGATCGGAATGCCGGCGGTCTGCCCCCAGTTGTTCTCCGGACCCTGCCAGTAGATCCCCGCCCAGCCAACACCAGCCGGGGTCCACGTGAGCCGGTGACAGTTACCTAGGCCCTCTCCTGCACGCTGCGGGCAGGCCGGTGAGTCCGAGAGTCCGCCGACCTCGGCATCGCCCATGTAGCCGGATGCAGCGAAGACATCGTCGACCGCAAAGGGCAGCGAGACGGGACCGGCAGGCGTCGTACCACCGCCCCCACCACCGCCGGTACCACCGCCCACCCCGCCGACAGTCGGCACGGTCTCCACCCCACCGGCAGTCACGGCTGCAGTGTCGCGCACGTCGACGTTGGTGGCGCACGCCAGGATCATCCAGAGCATCAGGGCACCCAGTACAGGTCGTCGATGATCAGCTCGTCGCCCAGCGTGCCCTCGTTGCCCACGATCAACAGAGGCGCCTCGGTGCGCTCGAGCCCAGAGGCCAGCTCATCCAGCGGCAGGACCACGGTGTGCCACTCGCCGTCCGGCACGAACCCGAAGTCGACCAACGGCCACTCGAACTGGCCGTCACCCGTGATCATCCCGATGCGTGTGGAGCCAAAGGAGGCGTCCGACGACTTGAGCGTCAGGTGCAGCGTCGACCAGGAGCTGAAGTCGCGGAAGCCATCCTCGAAGTGGACCCCGCCACCAAACCAAGGCCCCCCACCGTGCACGAGTCGCTCGGCCGACAGCCCCTCGACGCGATCGTCGGTGACCGTCTGGAAGAACGTGCCCTCGTAGATGTAGTAGAAGACACCAAGGTTATCGATGGGGATAGCGTGCGATGCGCCGCCCTCGTAGAAGAGGTTGACCGTCAGGCGCAGGTCGCCCGGCGAGTACGGCGCATCGCCCTCGAGCACCTCGCTGCCCTCGAGCCAGCCGAGATCTTCTTGCGAGGCGTAGTCGTCGCCGCCCGGGAGGGGGCGGCACGCAAGCAGCAGCATGAGGATCATTCGATCTCCAGCGGCTGGTTGGTGCACAGCAGCTCGCCCTCTGGGCCAGTCGCCATGATCCAGCCTGGCGGAAGGGGGTCGCCTCGATCCATCAGGGCCTGGCAGGTCCAGGTCGAGAGCGGCGTCGCGACGGTGCCGGTCGCATCGTAGGTCACCGCGTCGGGGAAGTTGGTGAGCACCGAGGTGTAGGCGCGCCCTGCGAGGTCATCGAGGAACGGGAGCTCGTCGGGCTCGGCGCGGCTCTGGTCCACGATCGCCTGGAGCTTGTCGGCGACGTAGAACTGATTCTCCCCGATTGGGATGAACGTCAGGAAGGTGGCCCAGATGTAGAACCCCGCGACGGGGTTCGGGTGCGTCGTGATGTCCCAGCGGAGATCTTCGCTGATCGGGTACTGCGCGAACGGGTTGTTCGAGTCGAACATCACGGAATCATCCGGGTAGATTCCCATGTTCTTGGCCGACACGTTCAGCTCGAGCGCGTCGAGATCGACCCCGTAGAAGTAGCGAGCAGGCTCCGGTGGCGTGCAGGCTCCGAGGATCAGCAGCGGCAGCAAGCGTCTCACAGGGCCACCTCGATGTAGGACGCCAGCTCCCACTCGTTGCCCCACGTCCCGTTGGGCGAGAGGACGAAGCGCTCGGAGTACTTGTCGAGCCAGCGGATGTTGGTGAGCACACCGAACTTGGTCGGGAAGATTCCGTCGATCCGTCGGCCGAAGCCGCGAGAGAGATCACCCGAGAGCTGTAGGGGGTACGTCAGGTTGAAGTCCCGGTGGTAGTCGTAGGGGCCCCAGTCTCCCACACGTGCCGCTCCCTTGAGCGTGGAGCGGTTCCACCACAGGCTGCTGTCGACGCCGTAGCGGGTCACGAGGCGCTGACTGTCTCCATCAGCCTGACCGGTGCCACCGTAGGGCTTGACGATCCATCGAACGCCGCGCCCGGGGTTGACGATGAAGCGCCCCGTCACGTCGAGCAGGCTCGCGGGCGGTGGAGCCCCGGGGAACGCGAACATCATGCCCTCGGCCGTCCAGCCGAAGTCTGCGTCACGTGAGGTCGGGTAGCGACGGTAGACGATGTCGATGCTGCCCGCGAAGTTCGCATCCTCCCGCCAGTCGTTGTCCCAGAGCCACATGAACGTGCCCGGCGTCGGATCGAACGCGAGCAGCAGCTCGAGCCCCAGCATCTCGCGGTTGCCGAGGACTGCAAACGGGCTGATCAGCTTGTTGCGCGGCACGATGGATGGGTACCAGATGCCCGAGTCGGGCGACAGGCCACCTCCAACCACGGGCAGCGGGCCATCGAGCGGCTTCTGGTAGATGGCGTTCGGCGCGATCTGCAGCTGTCCGATGCTGACGGCCGCACCACCCATCACGTTCCACTGGTTGCCTCGGAAGTCGTCCTTCAGCGACCAGCCCGTGATCGTCGTCGTCCGGTCACCACCGCCCGCGTCAGCGACGCGACCCTTGTAGTTGCCCTGGACGTAGGCGTTCACCGGGCCCGCTGCGAAGGTGACCTTGCCCTTCGCGCCCAGCGTGTCGAACCAGTAGATCTCGTCCTCGGTGAAGCGGTACCCGCTGTCGAGGTAGCTCGGCCCATCGACCTCTTCGGCCGACATGAAGGTCATGCCGATCTTCTCGGTACCAGCCCACAGACCACCGACCTCGAGCTTCGTCTCACCGAGCTGGTAGCCGGTGTACAGGCTGGTCTTGCGCGTGAGCTGCTCCTGGATGACACGTTGCCCGCCCACCTGCGGCGGCGCGGCGATGTCTTCCTGGTGCATCAGCGAGTACTCGAGGGCTCCGCGCTCCTTGTAGTACTTAGCGATCATCGTGGGGTTCGCGCCCCAGAACAGCTGGGGACCCGCGGCGATCTTCAGTCCATCGAGCTTCTTCTTGCCCGTCCACACCACACCGAGCGGGGCCTCGCCGTTGTAGATGTCGAGGTTGGGGCCGTAGTAGGCCTCCTGGAACATGCCGAAGAAGTCGCCCTCGTACTGCCAGTGGTAGTGCCCGACGCGGTAGAAGCCCTCGAGCTCGAAGCCCTTCTCGTCGACGTGGAACTCCGCGGCGTAGACCCTGACGCGGTCGCGGTCCATCCACTCGACCGGATCACCGGCCGCGTCGATCAGCGACACAGGCTCTCCACGGCTCTCGTAGAAGATCTCGTTGATCGTCGCCGTGTTCACGTTGCCGAGCACCGAGAAGTCGACTCGCGCGCTGACCTTCTTCGACGGCTCGACTCTAAAGCCCGGAAAGAAGCTCTCCATGTGGTCGAGGGTGCGACTACCGCGGTTGGAGCCCACACGACTTCCGCCCACCGTCCACATGGAGAGCTCGGTCCGGAGATTCGCAACCACGGCCCGCTTCATCTGCGACAGCTCCCGCTGTGCATTGAGGCCTTGGTAGGTCGCTGCGTACGATCCCGAGTCGATCGCCGAGAAGTGTTCGTCGATCTCGGCCATGTCAGCCGAGTACGGATCGAGGACGAACGCGTCCTTCAGCATCCAGTAGGCCGAGCGCGGGTAGACCGTGTAGAGCCCACGGTCGTTGCGCTCGCCCTTCGAGGCGATGCCGAACCACTCCTCGTTCATGTTGTTCTCGCCCGGCGTCCAGTCGCGCCGGTAGGCATCGTTCTCCCAAGATGCGGCTGGATCGTGAATGTCGAGATTCTCGGTCTGCCCTGTCTTCCACCAGCCGTCGGACCACTGGAAGATGTAGCCGCCGATCGCGTTGTCCGCGCGGCCGTGGCCGGCCGTGTGCTCGTAGATCTCCTGCCACTGCCCGTGCAGGTACCAGGCCTGCATCACGTCGTCTTCGCGGCCCTGCGTGGCGTTGTACGCGTCGGAGCCGAACTCCGTGTACAGAAACGGCAGCTCGAGCTCGTCGGCGACGCGGTCGAACAGGTCGCGTGACGAGACGCCGCGGTAGACGTTGGAGCCCATCACGTCGAGGTTCGGTGCGTACTCGGCGATGAGGTCGCTGTACTGCAGATCGCCATTGGCGATGCCGACGGGGTGCTTGTCGTCGACCGCGTGGATCGCGTCGATCACCTCGCCGTACATGCTGTAGAGCGACTTCGCGCGCTCGCGGTGCCTCTCCTCCTTCGGGAGGTTCTCGATCTCGAAGGACGACCAGGACAAGCCGTAGTTGTTCTCGTTTCCGAGCATCCACATCAGGATGCCACGCGTGTCCTTGTATCGCTCGGCCATCGCGATGATGTCGGCCTTGATCACCTCACGCGTTCGCGGATCCGCGTAGTTCGTGGACGGCCGCCAGACCCCATCGACGCTGAAGCCGTAGCGACCCATCGTGTGGTTCATCATCGTGGTGATGCCGTAGGTGTCGTAGATGTACTCGACCCACTCCGGGGGTATGTCCGGGAACTGGCGAATGGAGTTCACGCCCATTCCCCGCAGGAGCTCCATCTCGGCGTCGAGAGCGTCCTGCACCACGTCGGGGTGCTGGCCCCAGAAGTCGTAGGTGTAGTTCTCACCGATCGGCATGTAGCCCCAGTTCATGCCTCGCACGAAGTACGGCTCTCCGTCGACGAGGAGCCTCCAGCCATCCTCCGCACGGTCGACCACAACCGTGTTTGGCCCTTCGACGGGCTGGCCGAGCGCGATTGACGCGGCGAGGAGAGCGTGGGGGAACAGAGGCATCGACCGTCCAGGTTAGTTCTGGTTACGAACAAAGTAGCACACGAACCCTGCCGTCGCCAAAGAAATCCCCAAATGGCGACGCCTAAATTATGGTTTCCCCATCTCCCCTTAAGAAGATACGGCTGATTGTGCTCACCACGCGCGGCTCTCCCATCACCAAGTGCCACAAACGGATTGCATGACGTGACCGCCTCTGGTACTTTGTTCGAGTGACGAACGAAAGGAGTCATCCATGCGTGCACTAATTCCCGTACTGCTAGCTCTTCCCGGCCTCGCCTCCGCGCAGGTCACCGCCTCCGTCGATGGTGAGTGCGGCGGACCCATCTCCATGGAGGTCTCCGGCCTCACCCCCGGTGGCATCGTCCACGTCGTCACCGCAGACGAGCTCGGTGACAACACCGTGCCTACCGGCGTCTGCGCCGGCACCGACCTCGGCCTCGGCCGACTCGGCACCAGCGTCTCCATGACCGCTTCGCCCGAAGGCACCCTCTCGGTCGCGCCCACCATCCCCGACGTCGCCTGTGGCCGCAACGTCATCTTCTTCGATGCTGCCACGTGTACCCGCTCCGATCCCGCCCGCATGGGTGGCGACCAGCGCAACGTCACGTTCAACGTCGACATGGGCTGCTCCGGAGAGGACTTCACCGATGTCTTCGTCACCGGCCCCTGGGCGGACTGGACCGACGAGTTCAACATGACCGACCCCGACGGGGACGGCGTCTACTCCCGCACCATCTCCGTCGCTCGCGATGCGGCCGTCGAGTACAAGTACATGCTCGACTCCTGGGCCTCCCAGGAGGACCTCATCGACGACATGATCGCCGGCCGCGACTGCGCCCCGATCACCGACTACTACTCCTTCGCCAACCGCCTCGCCGACGACATCGGCGCCAACCAGTCCACCAACGACGCCTACGGCAAGTGTGGCACGTGTGGCGGCGGTCCCGTCGATGTCGACTTCACCGTCGACATGCGCTGCGCTGGCTTCGCGCCCAGCAACGTCGCCCTGCCTGGCCCTGACGTGGGCTGGGACTACTGGGCACGCAGCCTCACCGACGATGACGGCGACGGCATCTGGAACGGCACCTTCGCGGCAGAGTCCGGCGAGTACCTCGAGTTCAAGATCGCCGCCGACGAGTGGGCCTACCAAGAAGACCTCATCGACGACATGGTCTACGGCGCAGAGTGCGCCCCGGTCACCGACTACTTCTCCTTCGCCAACCGCCTGGTCCTGATCGAAGAGGGTCTCGAGGTCGACATCTCCTACGGCTCCTGTGAGGCCTGCGACCCGGGTGACGTGCCCGCGCTGGTCACCTTCGAGGTTGACCTCCGCTGCAGCGACTTCAGCCCATACGCCGTCGGCCTCCCCGGCCCCGACGTGGGCTGGGACTTCTGGGCGCGTACCCTGACCGACGACGACGGTGACGGCATCTGGACCGGCGCCTTCGAGTTCGACGCGGGTGCCGCTGTCGAGTACACCATCGCACTCGACGAGTGGTCCGCACAGGAGGCCCTCGCGGACGACATGGCCTACGGCGCTGAGTGCGCACCGGTCACCGACTACTTCTCGTTCGCCAACCGCCTCATCTCCGCCACCGACGGACTCGTGGTGTCCAACACCTACGACTCCTGTGACGACTGTGTCCCGGCAGGTGCCGACTGCGACCCGGCCACCGAGGTCGAGCTCGATGGCCGCTGCTACTACATCGACGGCTCGGGTGGCGCCTGCGACCCTGGCTACGAGCTGGCCCCGCAGTCCGCGTTCGCCCTGATGGCCCCCGACGCCTTCGTGGGCAAGAACTACAAGAACAGGGTCTCTGACAACTGCTGCGTCTGGCACCGTGACCAAGACGCCGAGCGCCAGGACTACGGCATGGGCGCCGAGTGCAACGCCCCCGGCCCGTTCACCGCTGGTCCAGTCCTGGGCGGCGCCGGCTGCACGGACGCGCTCAACCTGAACCCGAGCCAGCTCACCTTCTGCATGAGCATGTGACAGGCTGACTGTGGGGGGCGCTGCTGTGCGCCTCGCACCGACGCCGCCTAGGGCCGCCAGTGTCCTCAACCGACACAATGGCGGCCCGTCATGCCGCCCTCGCCTCGCTTGAGCGCCGCCTAAACCCCGAGTCCAACCCTCCAGGTGGACTCGGGGCTTTTGCTTTTCACCGAGCGCTGTACGCCCTTACCGGCCTCTCTGTCTCCTTTGTGCGACTCACGAACGAACGCCCTCCGACCCACCGCTCCTCGCCGCTCTGCTCTTCAGCATCGCCGTCGCGCCGCGTGTGACTGTCGACAGGCCGTCGTGCCCTCGTCGAAGCGGCTCTTGAACGTGCAGCACGCGCGGGACGCATTCCGTGACGGTCCCGAGCCGGCAGCGTGGACTAAGGTGTGCCCATGATGCGAGGATCCATGACCGTGCTCTCCGTGGTGGCCACTCTGCTGGCCTCCTGCAGCCTCGATGCCGCCGCGCTGGACGGCGTGCTCGCCCCTGAGCCTCAGCACGCTCAGGTCGGCAGCCTCGTCGTCACCTACCTAGAGCAGTACCACTACACGGGCCAGAAGCTCGACGACGACATGAGCCAGCGCTGGCTCTCGAACTACCTCGACGCGCTCGACTACGGGCACATGGTGTTCCTGCAGTCCGACATCGACCGCTTCACCGCCGACTACGGCACGTCGCTCGACGAGCGGGCCGGCACGGATGGAATGCTGGAGCCCGGGTTCGAGATCTACAACGTCTACCGGGAGCGCATGGAGGAGCGCCTCCTCTCCGCCCAGGCCGTGCTCGCAGGACCGATCGACCTGACCGACGACGAGTCCTGGAACCCCGACGGGCACGATGCTCCCTGGCCCGCGACGGCCGACGACGCCGCGACCCGCTGGCGGCAGCGCGTCGAAGAGCAGATCCTCCAGCGCGATCTGCGCGGCAGCGACCGCGACAAGACGATCGAGATGCTCCAGAAGCGCTACGCACGGCTGCTCAAGAGCGTCAACGACGCCAACGCCAACGACGTGATGGAGGCCTACCTCGGCGCCCTCACGACCGCCTTCGACCCCCACTCCTACTGGTTCAGCCCTCCTGACCACGACAACTTCGAGATCGAGATGTCGAAGTCACTCGAGGGCATCGGCGCGCGCCTCCAGACGATCGACGAGTACACCGTCGTGCAGAGCCTCGTGCCCGGTGGTCCGGCGAAGCGCGACGGCGAGCTGAAGCCGCAGGACAAGATCATCGCCGTCGCCCAGGGCGACAGCGAGTTCGAAGACGTGGTCGATCGCCGCATCGACGAGGTCGTGAAGCTGATCCGGGGCCCTAAGGGCACCGTGGTCCGCCTCCGCGTCATCCCCGCCGGTGAGGACGAGACCGTCACCGAGATCGTCGACATCCGACGCGACGAGGTCGTGCTCGAGGAGAACCGTGCCGAGGCCACGGTGCGGGAGATCACGGGTCCCGACGGAAAGGTGCGCCAGATCGCCGTCATCGACGTGCCCAGCTTCTACCAAGGCATGACCAGCAAGAGCCAAGGTCAGGAGTACCAGTCCACCACCAAGGACGTCCTCAAGCTGCTGGCCGAGCTCGAGTCCCAGAACATCGACAGCGTGCTGCTCGACCTTCGCTACAACGGTGGCGGCTCGCTCGACGAGTCCCTGATGCTCACCGGCCTGTTCGTCGCCGAGGGGCCTGTGGTGCAGGTCCGAACGGGCGAAGGCCAGGTCGAGGTGCTCGACGATCCCGACAAGCACCTCGTCTACGACGGTCCGCTCGTCGTCGCGACCGGTCCGCTCTCGGCTTCGGCCTCGGAGATTCTCGCAGGAGCGATCCAGGACTACGGCCGCGGCCTGATCGTTGGCGGGCGCCAGACCCACGGCAAGGGCAGTGTGCAGGCGGTGATCGACCTCGACCCGCAGCTCAGTGGCGGGTTCGGTGGTGTCTTGACCAGCCTGGCTGGCGGACGCTCGGGCCCGGGAGGTGGCGCGCTCAAGATCACCTCCCAGATGTTCTTCCGCGTCAACGGCGAGTCCACCCAGAACCGTGGCGTCGTGCCCGACATCCGGGTGCCGTCCCCCTGGGACGAGACCGCCGGGTACGAGGGCGACCTCGACTACGCCCTGCCCTGGGCCTCGATCGACGCGGCCACCTTCCAGCCCTGGAAGGGCTCGACGGTCGACCTCGCCGCCCTGCAGTCCCGGAGCGACGCACGGGTCGCCGAGATCGACGAGTTCCGCTGGTGGGCCGAGGACGACGCCGAGCGCGAGGCCGAGGAAGGGCAGCCCGTGAGCCTGGTGCTCGAGGAGCGTCGCGCCGAGTTCGAAGCGCGCAAGGCGAAGCTCGAGGCCCGTGGTCGAGATGTCGAGGCGGAGCTCGCCGCAGCCGACGCCGAGGAGCTCGGTGAGGCAGAGACCGAGGACGAGGACGAGGACGAGCCGGATCCGGTGCTCGACGAGATCTTGGCCGTCACCGCCGACTACCTGGCCCAGCTCGAGGCGCCCGCAGAGGCCGCCTCGGCTGATGAGCCGGCCAAGCCCTCCAAGCGCAAGCGTCGCGCACGCTAGACCTCGACCCGACGACCCTTCCTGCGGTCGAGGCCGGAACAGCCTCGGTGCTCGGCGGGTCGTGATCTCCGAGACAGGGTGCAGGCGCCCGTCTCTCGGAGGCATCACATGCGGGCATCGGTGTGGATTCTGGCCGGCGACGACGCGGTCGCCAACCCGCTCCTGCTCGAGGCCCTGCAGCGCATGAACCTGAGGCTGACCTTCATCCCAACAGGACACGGGTCTCGCTTCTGGAGCGCCGAGGCCCCCGACATGGTCGTGTATGGCCGCGCAGCCACCTCCCCGCTGCACCCCCTGCTCATGCGGCTCGGCCTAGAGGGCACCCACCGCGTGCTCGTCACCTGCCGCCGCAGCACCGCACCTCAGGCTGGCGAGGTCGACACCCACATCGCCGTTCCCCGACCACTGTCCCGGATCTTGGCCGAGCTCCGCCACGCCCTCGGACGCCTGCAGACCCCGACACACAGCGCGATGTAGGGTCGGGCCGGCGGGCGACGAGCGCTCCGCAAGCACCGGAGCACACATGGACCCCTGGCGTCTCGACGGCCGACAGGCGCTGGTCACCGGCGGCACGAAGGGCATCGGTGCGGCGATCGTGCGCGAGCTCCACACCCGGGGAGCGACCGTCACCGTCGTCTCCCGCACCGCAGCCGACCTCGCAGCGCTCGCCGAGCAGCTGCCCGGGATCGTGACGATCACGGCCGACGTCGCGGATTCGGGAGATCGGTCTCGCATCGTGCGGCACGTGGCGGGCCCACTGCACGTCCTCGTCAACAACGTGGGTACGAACGTGCGCAAGCCGACCACAGAGCTGGAGCCTCGGGAGTGGGACGGCCTGATGGCCGTGAACGCGGCGTCTGCGTGGGATCTCTGCAGGCAGCTACACCCACAGCTCCGCGAGGCCGGTAGTGCCTCGGTGATCAACATCTCATCGGTCGCGGCGGTGCGCGCCGTGCGCACGTCGACCGCCGCCTACGCCATGAGCAAGGGGGCGATGCACGGGCTCACGCGCTTCCTCGCCGCCGAGTGGGGCCCCGACGGCATCCGCGTGAATGCCGTGCTGCCCTGGTACGTGCGCACACCGCTGGTCGAGCCCGTCCTCAGCGACCCGGTGAAGCGCGAGGCGATCCTCGCGAGAACGCCCCTCGGGCGAATCGGCGAGCCCGAGGACGTCGCGCGGGCCGTCGCCTTCCTCGCAGCACCCGCCTCGGGGTGGATCACCGGTGCCGAGCTGCCCGTCGACGGAGGCTTCCTCGTGCTCGGCTCCTGACGCCTACGCAGGGGCGCCGACGCCCCGGTCGACTATCTATGTAGCAGAGGAGGAGAGCCTGGGACGCAAGCGCGATGCCCTCAAGCGACTGACGACGACCTGGGCGAGTCGCACCCTGGCCAGCGGCCGCGTGGCGGCGAACCTCGGGCGCGCCGCCGTGGCCGAGGCCCGCGGGACGGACGCCTCGGAGGTCGGCGTCGCGCTCGTCGCCCAGCTCGACGGCATGAAGGGGCTCGCCATGAAGGTGGGCCAGGTGATGAGCTACCTCGACGGCCCCGTTCCCGACGAGGTCCAGACCGCGCTGCGCAAGCTCCAGCGCGGTGCCGAGCCCATG
>PKCK01000071.1 GCA_002862085.1 Planctomycetota bacterium
GCGCGGGCGTCCGGTCGTTCGAGCGGCGGAATCGGCTGACGGGCTCCGACTCTCGAGGAGGGCTCCCACGCGCGCGAGGAGGGAGCGCACTGGCGATCGGGGGAGAGGATCGGAGCGCTTCGACCGTCCTGTCGGCGCCGCGCAGCGACGCGGTGGAGCAGTGGGATTCGGGTCTGCTCCGCGCGAGCGCCTGTGAGGAGGTCCGCCGAGGCGTACCATCGCGCGCCTCGCCCCGATCCTCGCCCGACCATGAAGAAGATCTCCCCGACCCTCGCCGCGGCCGTCCTCCTGCCCATGGCGCTGCCGCTCCAGGGGTGCCTGCTCGCCGCGGCCGCCGGCGCCGGCGCAGCCTACGTGTATCTCTCCTCGGAGAAGGCCGAGGTCGAGGCGACGCCTCGGCAGGTCGTCGCGGCCGCCGAGCGAGTGATGGATCGGATGGACCTGAGCGTGGAGTCGAGCGCGTCGAGCGCCCTCGACGGGCTCCTCGTCGCTCGCACCGCGACAGGCGAGCGCGTCAGGGTGAGCGTCTCCTCGAAGGAGCCCGGGATCAGCGCCGTGACCGTGCGCGTCGGACTCGCCGACGACACGGCGGCGGGTCGGATCCTCGAGGCGATCCGCGACCGGCTCTGATCCGTCCCCGGCTCGCCCGGGGTCAGGGCAGCGGCGCGCCCGTCGCGGCCCGCCAGAGGTCGAACCACTCCTCGCGAGTCAGCTCCAGCTCTGTCGCGCGGACGGCGGCCTCGATGCGCTCGATGCGGCCCGTCCCGATGACCGGGTGCATGCGGGAGGGGTGGCGCAGCAGGAAGGCGAGGGCGACCACGTCGGCGGTCGTGGAGCGGGCGGCGGCGATCTCGTCGACGGCGGCGCGCACGCGCTCGACGCTGCTGTCACCGCTGGCGAAGAGGCGTCCACCCGCGAGCGGTGACCAGGCCATGGGCCGGAAGCGCCGCTCGATCGCCTGGTCGAAGGTGCCGTCGAGGAACGGGGCGACGTGCAGGAGGGAGGCCTCCACCTGGTTGGTGACCAGGGGGTCGTCGAGCCGGCTCTGCAGCATGGCGAGGTGGGAGGGCGTGGCGTTCGAGAGCCCGAAGGCTCCGACCTTGCCGGACTCGCGTAGCGACGCGAACGCCCCGGCGACCTCGTCGGGGTCGAGCAGGGGGTCCTGGCGGTGGAGGAGGAGGAGATCCACATGCTCCACGCCGAGGGCGGCCAGGGAGGCGTCGACCGAGCGCTCGATGTGCGCGGCGCTGGTGTCGTAGATGTGCGCCGTGTTCTCCGGCCGCCGCTCGTTCACGAGGCGTATGTCGCACTTGGTGACGAGCTTGATCCGACTCGCGAGGCCTGGTTCGAGACGGAGCGCGTCACCGAACGCCTCCTCGACCGTGTAGCCGCCGTAGATGTCAGCGAGGTCGAAGGTGTCGACGCCGAGGTCGAGGGCCCGGCGGATCCAGTCGGCGACCTCACCCGCGCTCCGTCCCCACTCGGGGAGGCGCCAGGTGCCGGCGATGATGGTGGAGAGGTTCATGGCTGCGTGACGCGCGCGAGATTCGCAGCGCGGCGCGCAGACTAAGCGCTCCGCGGCGCGCTCGGCAGACCTCTTTCACCTCGCCTCCCCGCCACGTGGACGTGACCGCGCTCGACGCCCGGCGATTCCGCGTTCAGGCGCTCGCGGTCGAGGTGGGGAACGGGTCGGGCGGCGCCGCGGGCCTTGCTACCCTCGGCTCCGCCATGGAACGACTCGTCCACGACGTCTACTTCACGCTCAACGACTCCTCGCCCGGGGCCTGTCAGGCTCTCGTGGACCTCTGCCACGAGCACCTGCCCGGCCACGACGGGATCGTCTTCTTCGCCGCCGGCACGCGTCAGGTGTCCCACCAGCGGGACGTGAACGACGACGGCTTCGACGTCTCACTGCACATCTGCTTCGAGTCCAAGGCCGCCCACGACGTCTACCAGGACACCGAGGCCCACCAGCGCTTCATCGACGCGGGCAGCGGCAACTGGGCCGCCGTCCGCGTCTTCGACTCGATGGTGCGGACGGTCTAGCTCCTGGCGCGCGCCCCGACGAGCGGGGCGTCGACGGGTCAGGACCAGTCGAGCCCGGTGCGGGCGCGTCCGAAGCGGTCGCGCTCGACGCCGAGGGCCTCGAGGGTCGCGAGGTGGACCTTCGAGAAGTCGACCCTGCGCCTGCTCCTCAGCTGGCGACCGGTGCGGACGGCGCCGCCGCCGCCTCCGGCCACGAGGATCGGCAGATCCTCCTCTTCGTGCTCGTGTCCGTCCGCGATGTTCGAGCCGTAGACCACGATCGTCTGGTCGAGGAGTCGCCCTTCGCCCTCGGGCAGTGCGGCCAGCCGGTCGAGGAACCGCGCGAAGCGCGCGTGGTGCCAGGTGACGACGCGGTCGTACATCTCGCGCTTCGCGCTGCGGGACGACCAGCGGGTGATCCCGTCGTCGTCCTCGGTGCGACCATCGAAGTCCCGCCAGTGGGAGAGCGCGTGCCACGTGCCCTTCACCCCGGGGACGAAGGTGCAGTACCGGTTCGACTGGCCGTGATCGATCATCAGGCTCGCCAGGTTCGTCGCGCCCGACCAGAGGGCCAGGGCGATGAGGTCGTAGAGCAGGTCGAGGTACGCGCCGTGATCCTCGGGAATCGCCGCGGGGGGATGGCCGAGGCCCAGCTCGCGGGCGCGGTCGAGCTTGCGCGCCGTGGCGGCGTCTGAGGCGAAGGCGATCCGGCGCTCGACGCCGCGGATGGCCTCCAGGTACTCGTCGAGCTTGTGCTGATCGTCGCGACCGAGACCCTTGCGCAGGGTGTTCGCCTGGGCGCGGAGAGCGTCGAGAAGGCTCGCGTCGGTCTCCGGTGAGGCGCCGAAGAGGCGTTGGAAGACCGCGCGCGGATCCGTCTCGCGGAAGACGGGCCGGCCCGCGGCCGACCAGGACATCGAGTTGCGGGAGAGACTCGTGGAGAAGAAACCCTCGCCCGGCGAGCTCAGGGTCAGCGCGGGCACGATGGAGTCTCCGCCGACGGCGCGCGCGGCGAGCTGGTCGACGCTCGCGCCGCCGGCGTCGAGGCCCTGCTCGTCCCACTCGCCCGGCGTCAGCCAGGTGGCGGTCCCGGCCCCGTGCCCGTTGCCCGCCGGCATGTACACCTTCTCGAGCATGAGGAGGTCCTCGCGGTGGCGCTCCAGGGGGAAGAGCGCCTTGTTGAGCTGGAGCAGCCGGCCGTCGCGAGCGACGCGGCGCGGGTGCCACGACCCCTCGGCGACCCCGTTCGGGAAGTAGAGCCAGACGGCGCGCACCGGCGGAGCCTCGGGCGTTCCCCGGCCCCACGCGAGGCTGGGAAGCAAGGGAAGAGCGATGGAGGCGCCGGCGCCCCTCAGGAACTCTCGTCGTCCGATCATCACTGTGTGGGCTCCTGCTCCCGGAAGGGCTTCGAATGGACGATGGCGCGCACGAGGGCGCCCCAGCCGCGCTCCCCGAGCGCGGACGCGATCTCGGACACGGTGCGCTCGTCCTGCCAGGTCAGCGGGCGGCCCAGCGCGTAGGCGAGGGTGCGACGCGCCGCCTGTCGGCAGAGGTCGTCGAGGCTGTGTTCGATGAGCGCATCGCGCAGACCGGCGGGCCCTTTGAAGCTCGCTCCTCCGGGCAGCGCCCCGCGCGCGTCGATCCTGCGGCCCTCCTCGTCCCGGCGCCGTTCCCGCCCGAAGCGGTCGAAGCCCTCGAGGGCGAAGCCGAGGGGGTCGATGCGGTCGTGGCACGCGGCGCACGCGGCGTCGCGGCGGTGGAGTTCGAGCAGGCGCCGGGGTGAGAGCTCCTCGAACTCCTCCTCCAGCTCCTCGTCGAACTCGGAGGCGCCGGGGGGAGGCGGCGGCGGCGGCGTCCCGAGAAGATCCGAGAGGATCCAGTTGCCGCGCAGGACGGGGCTCGTGCGGTCGGGGTACGCCGTGGTCGCCAGGACACCGGCCTTGCCCAGGAGGCCCCGGCGGGCCGCAGGAACGCGCTCGACGCGTACGAGCGCGTCGCCCTCGACTCCCTTCACCCCGTAGAAGCGCGCGAGCTCCTCGTTCAGGTAGGAGAAGCCGCCGTCCAGCAGGGTCTTCGCGGGGAGGTCCTCGACGATCAGCGCCAGCACGAAGCGCGCGACCTCCTCGCGCATGGCGGCCATGACCGAGTCGGTCATGAACGGCACGTCGATGGGATCCGGCTTGACGAGGGTCCCGAGGGCGTCGGTGCCGAGCCACTGCCCGGCGAAGACCTCGCCCAGGGCGATGGCGCGCTCGTCGCGGAGCATGCGTGTGATCTGCGCCTCCAGGACCTCGGGTTCACCGAGTCGACCCGCGGCTGCGAGGTCGAGGAGCTCGTCGTCCGGCAGGCTCGCCCAGAGGAAGAAGGAGAGACGGCTCGCGAGGGCGAAGGCCGAGACAGGCCCCGGCGCCTCCTGGGTGTCCTCGGCGCGCATCAGGAAGTGGGGCGAGGAGAGCGCGACGGCGAGGGTCTCGCGGAGCGCCGCGCGAGCGGACATCCGCTCGCGGAGACGATCGAAGCGAGCGAGTGCGTCCTCGGTCTCCGTCTCCGTGAGCCGCCGCCGATAGGCCCTGCGCAGGAGCGGATTCAGGAGAGCTCTCGGATCGCCCTCGAGGCGGGCGGCGCCCTCGTCGGGCAGCGCTTCGAGGAGTGCGATGCGCACCGCGGCGGTCGCTCGCTCGAGCCACTCCGGATGAACGAAGAGCGTGGAGGAGCTCGCCGCGAAGCCGCCGTCGGAGACGAGCTCGTCAGGAAGCAGCGGTTCGAGGTCGGTCGTGACGCGGAGCAGGTCACGGAGTGCGTTCTGAAGCTCGGTCCGCGTCAGGCGTCTGAGCGGCTCGTAGCCCGGCGCGCCTCCCTTCCGAAGGGCCTCCTCCTCGATCCCCGCGAAGTGCTCGAGGAGGGCGCCACGGTCGCGCCGCGAGAGCTTCCTGCGCGGCGGCATCGCGCCCACCTCGACCACGGCCTCGGCGCGTCGCCAGTTGAAGAGCTCCGTCTCCGGGTCCTCGAGGTCCAGGAGCGCCTCGAGGTCGAAGCCGCCCTCCGTCAGCACGGAGTCGTGGCACTCGATGCACGACTCCTCGAGCACCTCGCGCGCGTCCTGGGCGTGGGCCCAGGGGGCGGAGAGGAGCAGGAAGGGCGCGAGGCGGAGCACGGTGGGCGTTGTCCCCGCGCTTCCGCGGGGCTCTCTGATCGTATCCGCTCACCGAGGTGAAGTTTCGAAGCGTGGTGGAGGCATCCGTCGCAGGCTGACGTGGCGGTGGCAGGCGAGGGCCCCGCCGCTCTTTGCGCGCGCAGAGCGGTCCTGCAGCTCGGAGGGCCCGACCGGGAATCCCGGAACGAGGCCCGGGCGAGCGTGCTCCCTCCGGTGGAGGACGCGAGCGGCGTGGGGCCGGCGGGGCGTCCTGCCGCATCACCCGACCATGAGGCTCACGGCGTCGGAGACCTTCGATCCGCCCGGGACGGGCCCGATGCGTCGCAGCGCGGAGATGGCTCGACGGGTCGGTCGTCCGCCCGGCGGCCGCACTGGGCAGGCTCCGGGATCCCACGTAGGCTCGCCGCCCCATGGGCCTCTCGCTGCTCCTCGTCCTCGCTCCTGCCGTCCAGCACGCGCCTGTCCTCGGATTCGCCGACGGGGTGAAGGTCGGGGAGGTCACGTCGACGAGCGCGATCCTCTGGGCACGGCTCACCGCGGTCGAAGAGGCCCTCGACCAGGTCGACGAGTGGGAGGAGAGCCTCACGCTCGACGGCTACCCGTGGCGGGTCCCGGGAGCAGCGGGGGAGATGCGCTTCGCGTACGGGCCCGTGGGCGGTGACGGTGAGACGCAGGTCACCGAGTGGGTGTCGGTCGACGCGCGCTCGGATTCTTGCCATCAGGTGCCGATCGAAGGCCTCGTTCCCGGCACGGCCTACGAGGTCGTCGCCGAGGGGCGGTCGGGAGGGACGAGCTGCCGCTTCGAGGCGTCCTTCGCGACCGCGCCCGCCGCGGAGAGCGGGGGAGCGGTGACCTTCGTCATCTCCACCTGCCAGGACTTCCAGCGCCGCGACGACCGGGCGCGAGGCCATCGCATCTACCGCTCGATGCTCGCGCTGGAGCCGGACTTCTTCGTGCAGACCGGGGACACCCTCTACTACGACAAGCCGAAGCCCTTCGCGAAGGACGTCGCCACCGCTCGCTACAAGTGGAACCGCCTCTACGCGCTCCCGAACCTGCGCGACTTCCACGCGCGCGTGCCGAGCTACTGGATGCACGACGATCACGACGTGCTGAGGAACGACTGCTGGCCGGGTCAGGTCTACGGCGAGCTCACCTGGGACCAGGGCCTCTCCATCTGGCGCGAGCAGGTGCCCATGGGGCCGCTGCCGTACCGCAGCTTCCGCTGGGGCCGGCACGTGCAGGTCTGGCTCCCCGAGGGGCGCGAGTACCGCTCGCCGAACCGGATGGAGGACGGACCCGGGAAGTCGATCCTCGGGGAGGAGCAGTGGCGCTGGCTGGAGCGTTCGCTCCGCGAGTCCGACGCGACCTTCAAGCTCTACGTCTCCGCGACGCCGGTGGTCGGCCCGGATCGCAAGCACAAGAACGACAACCACGCCAACGAGGGGTTCAGGACCGAGGGCGACCGCCTGCGCGCGCTGCTCTCCTCGATCCCGGGCGCTGTCGTGATCAACGGGGATCGTCACTGGCAGTACCACTCGATCGACCCGGCCACGGGCCTGCGCGAGTTCGGCTGCGGGCCCGCCTCCGACGCCCACGCCGGCGGCTTCAAGCGCTCGCTCAAGGAGGAGTGGCAGCCCTTCCTGCGCATCAAGGGCGGCTTCCTTTCGGTCGCCGTGAGCGGCGAGCGCGCGTTCCTGCGGCACCACGACGTCGATGGCGCCGTCGTGCACGAGGTGAAGATGGAAGCGCGAACCGGCCGCTGACTCGCCGCGGTCCGCGGCGACCCGAGCGCCTTCCCCTGCGGATTCGGCGCCGCGCCCCCATGATGGGGCCATGTCGACCCTGACCTCCCTCTGCCTCGCGCTGCTCGGCGGCGTCCAGGAGCCGGCGGCGGATCTGCCGCGCGTCCTCTTCCTCACTCACAGCGCCGGGTTCACCCACGGGGTCGTGCGGCGGCCGGCGCCGGAGCAGTTCGCCCACGCCGAGCGCTGCCTCTTGGAGGCTGCGAAGGGGCGGCTCGAGATCGTTCCGACCCAGGACTGCGCGCGCATCAACGCGAAGGAGCTCGCGGGCTTCGACGCCGTGCTCTTCTACACCACCGGCGAGCTGCCGATCGCCGATGAGGATCGCGCGGCGCTCATGGAGTGGATCCGCGGAGGGGGCGCCTTCGCGGGCGTGCACTCGGCGACCGACACTCTCTACCAGTACCCGCCCTACGTGGCGCTCATCGGCGGCCTCTTCGACGGCCACCCCTGGCACGAGAGCGTGAAGATGCGCATCGAGGCGCCCGATCACCCGGCGATGGCGGGGCTCGGCGCGGACTTCGGCATCGAGGACGAGATCTACCAGTTCCGCGCGTTCCGCAGGCACCCGGTGCGCGTGCTGATGAGCCTGGACGTGTCCTCCATCGAGGTGGAGCGGGGCAAGCGAGCGGACAAGGACTACGCGGTGGCCTGGTGCAAGGATCACGGCCGCGGCCGCGTCTTCTACACGGCCCTCGGCCACCGGCCCGAGGTGTGGTCGGACCCGCGCTTCCAGGAGCATCTCGTGCGCGGCATCCAGTGGGCCCACTCCGGACCCGAGCACTCGCCGGCGCCTCCCGAGGGCGCCGAGGTGCTGTTCGGCGGCGGTGCGCTCGATCGCTGGCAGCACCGTGGAGGCGCGACGGCGCGCTGGATCGTCGCGGACGGGGCCTTCCAGGTCGCGCCGGGCACCGGCAACCTCGTGACGCGCGCCGAGCTCGGGAGCGGGCTCTACCACGTGGAGTTCATGGTGCCCGTCACGCCGGCGAAGAACGGGTGGCAGGACCGCGGGAACTCGGGGGTCTACGTGCAGGGCCGCTACGAGGTGCAGGTGCTCGACTCCCTCGGCCGCGAGCTGCGCTCGGGCGACTGCGGCGGGATCTACGGCAAGCACGTCGCGACGGTGGACGCGTGCCGCGAGGCCGGCCGCTGGCAGAGCTACGACATCCGCTTCCAGGCTCCGGTCTTCGATGACGCCGCGCAGAAGACCGCGAACGCGCGCATGAGCGTCTGGCACAACGGGATCCTGATCCATGACGACGTCGAGGTCGACGGCACGACCGCGGCTGCCATGGCGAGCGACGAGCGGCCGAAGGGCCCGCTCATGCTCCAGGACCACGGCCACGGCGTGCGCTACCGGAACGTGTGGTTCGTGCCCGGCGACGTCTGAGTCCTCGGGCGCTGTGGCCGTCCGCGGCTAGCTCGCGAGGTGGCGCGGCAGGTCCGCGACGCGCGCGCAGCCGAGCTGTTCGAGCACCTGGGTGAGCTGACGCTCCAGCATCTCGACCACCTGCGGCCCGCCCTTCGCGCCCATGGCGCAGATTCCGTACATGAAGGAGCGGCCGAGGAAGGTGAAGCTCGCGCCGCTCGCGATCGCGCAGGCGATGTCCGGGCCGCCGCGGAGTCCGCTGTCGAAGAGGATCTCCAGGCGGCCCCCGAACTCCTCGGCCAGGCGGGGCAGCGCGGCGATGGTGGAGGTGCCGACCTCGAGCTGCCGGC
Source organism: Planctomycetota bacterium (assembly GCA_002862085.1). Classification (GTDB taxonomy): domain Bacteria; phylum Planctomycetota; class UBA1135; order UBA1135; genus Saltatorellus. The sequence continues at coordinate 8,704 of PKCK01000071.1, forward strand.
CGCCGTGGTTCGACACGATGATCCCGTCGGCGCCCAGCTCCGCCACGAGGGCGCAGTCCTCCGGGTTCACGATGCCCTTGACCACCAGCTTGCCCTTCCACCGGTCGCGGATGGCCTTGATCCGGTCGGCCGTGAGACGCCCGTTGAAGGTGCGGTTCATGAACTGGCCCAGGTGCTGCATGTTCAGCCCGGGGGGGATGTAGGCCTTCATGGTCGCGAACTCGGGCTTGCCGCGGGCGAGCTGCGAGAAGGACCAGGTCGGGTGGCCGACCATCTGCGCGATGTTGCGCAGGGACATGCGCGGCGGGATCGCGAGGCCGTTGCGGATCTCCTTGGGCCGGTAGCCGAAGGTCGGCGTGTCGGCCAGCAGCACGAGGACGGGGACTCCCGCGGCCTCGGCGCGGTCGAGGAGCTGGTCGCGCAGCTCGTCCTCAGCGGGGTGGTAGAGCTGGAACCAGGCGCGCCCCTCGGTGATCTCGGCGGCGCGTTCGATGCTGGCCGTCCCCACCGTGCTGAGGATGAACGGGATGTTGTGGCGGTGCGCCGCCTCGGCGAGGAACTCGCAGGCGCCGGGCCACACGAGGCCCTGCAGACCTATGGGCGCCACGCCGAAGGGGGCGGCGTAGGTCTCGCCGAACAGCTCGGTCGTGAGGTCGGCGCCGTCGTAGTCGAGTACGTAACGCGGCTCGAGCCGGACCTCGCGGATCTCGTCCGTGTTGCGGCGCATGTTCAGGTTCGAGTGGCACCCGTTGTCGAGGTACTCGAACGCGAAGGCCGGCGTGCGTCGGCGCCCCTGCTCGCGCAGGTGCTCGATGGAGGGATAGCGGGGATCGATGGGCATCGCGTTCCCACACCATAGCGGTGCGGAGCGCGGGGCGGGGCGGCAGGCGCGCGTCGCAGCGTCCATCGCGCCAGCGCGAGGCGCGCCGGATCTCGAGGTCTGGCGTGCCATGCTTCGAATGCCGGGGCCCGAAGCCCGTACGTCCTCCTGGCCCGTCCGTCGTCGTCGATCTCCCCAGCTGCGTGCCGTGCGGTGCTGCGCCCGAGAAGCGCGGCGAACCCGATTGCGCGTGCCGCGGGGCGGTCCTCCCGTGGGAGCTGTGGGACGAGCTCTCCAAGCGGCGCGTCGAGCTCACGCCCGTTCAGGAGACGGCCCTCGACGAGGCGCTCGAGCGAGCGCGGCGTTCGGCTTCCGATCCGGCCTCTCGCATCCGCTCGAGGATCCGGCGCGTCGTCACGCTTCACGTCAGCCGTGGCCACCAGCGGGTGTTGTTCGCGGACGCGGACGTCGGCGTCCGCGCGGGTGACACCGGCATCGCGAACGTCCTCGGCAGCGCGCTCGTCGGTTTCCGCGTGCACGAGAACGTCGTCGAGTCCGCCGGGGACCGAACGGCAGCCGGGTAGACTCCGCCCGTGCTCGCTCGTCCGTTCCTCCTCGCCGCGTGCTCGAGCGCCCTCGCCTGCCTCGGGCTGAGCGGATGCGGAGGCGGCGACGGTGAGTCCCTCCGCGGCGCTCGCTCGCTCGTGCTCGTGACCCTCGACACGACGAACGCGGGCGCGCTCGACCTCTACGGGAAGGACCGCGGGGTCACGCCGCGCCTCGCTGCGCTCGGCCGCGAGGCGCAGGTCTTCGACGCGGCGCGATCCGTCGCCCCGCTCACGCTGCCCTCCCATGCGTCGATGCTCACCGGGCTCTTCCCGCCGCGGCACGGGCTGCGGGACAACGGCCTGGCGGCGCTCCCCGACGAGGCCTGGACACTCGCCGAGGCGGCCCTCGACTCCGGCCGCCGCACCGCCGCGTTCGTCTCGGCCGCCGTGGTGGACCGGCCCTTCGGCCTGGACCAGGGCTTCGAGACGTTCGACGGCCCCGCCCGTCGCCAGCAGGCCGCCGGGGAGTACATGCTCGAGCGCAGCGCCGGTGAGACGACCGATCAGGCCCTCGCGTGGCTCGCGAGTCGTCGGGCCGACGAGGGCTTCTTCCTCTGGGTGCACCTCTTCGATCCCCACGCGCCGTACGAAGCACCGCGCGCGTTCCTCGAGCGGACCCGCGGCAACGCCTACCTGGCCGAGGTGGCGGTCATGGACGACGCCATCGGGCGGCTGCTCGACGCGCTGCCGCCGGCGGAGGAGTGCGCGGTCATCGTCGTCGCCGATCACGGGGAGAGCCTCGGCCGCCACGGCGAGCCGACCCATGCGCTCCTGGTGCACGACGCGACGATCCACGTGCCCTTCCTCGTGAGGTGGCCCGACGGCCGCGCCGCGGCGGAGCGCAGCGACGCGCCCGTGAGCGTGGTGGACGTCTTCCCCACAGCCCTCGGCATCCTCGGCCTCGACGACGCGGGCGGGCACGACGGCCACGACCTCGCTTCGCTGCCCGCCGCCGACCGGCCCGTGTATTTCGAGTCCTACGCGGGCTACGTGGGCTTCGGGCTCGCGCCCCTCGCGGGCGTCGCCGATGGCAACGGGAAGTGGATCGGCGGCGAGGGCGGTCGCTTCTACGCGGGCGGCCGCGTCCCCGCGGATCCGCCGAGCGCAGCGGGCACGCCCCAGGCGGAGGCGGACGTGTCACGCTACGTCGCGGCGCTGGAGGCCGTGGAGAGCGGCGAACGGCTCACGCCAGCGACCGCTGCGGGTTCATCGGACGCCATGCGCGCCCTCGGCTACTCCGGCGCGGGGACGCTCGATCAGTCGCTGCCGTCGGTCATGGAGGCGACGGCCCGGCCCAGCGTGGCCGCCGGCCTCGCCGACGCGCTCGCCACGTACCAGGCCATGACCGTGGCAGGCGTCGGTAAGCGCCGCGAGGCGATGGGACTCATGGAGGACCTCCTCGCGCGCAATCCCGGCAACCTCGTCGCGGGCCAGGTCCTCGGCGCGATGCTGATCGAGGAGGGCCGCGTCTCGGAGGCCATCGAGGCCCTGGAGGACGTTCTCCGGCGCGGCGCCGCGGGGGGGGAGACGCTGCAGCTCATGGGGCTCGCGTACACGCGGGCCGGCCGGCTGGACGACGCGGTGTCGGTCCTCGAGCGCGCGGCGCTCGCGCGGCCGGGAGATCCCGAGGTCGAGCGTCTCCTCGACGAGGCGCGCGCCGCCGCGCGATGAGGGCGGCGGCGTGAACTGGGGGCCTGCGGCGAGGAGAGGCCGTTTGGTACAACGCGCCGCCCTCCCGGAGCATCGACTTGCCTCAGATCCACAAAGGCCCCTACCCCGAACTCACCTGGACCGGCGTCATCGTCGGGTGGATCCTCGGGGCGATCATCGCCACGTCGATCGGCTACGCCGCGCTCATCCTCGGCTTCTCCATCGAAGGCTCCGAGCTCGCAGCCATCCTCGGCTGGGGCATCCTGCGCGGTCTGCTGCGCCGGACGAGCATCGTCGAGAACAACATCAACCAGAGCATCGCGTCGGCGGTCAACGCCGCCTCCTCGGGGATGATGTTCTCGGTCCCGGCGCTCTTCATCCTCTCGGGTGAGTACGAGAACCTGACCGACTTCAATCGCGCCCTGATGATCTTCGGGTGCGTGGTCGGGGCGATCGTCGGGCTCTCCTTCGTCATCCCGCTGCGCAAGCAGATGATCGACTTCAACCGCCTGGCCTACCCGGGCGGGATCGCCACCGCGGCGATCCTGAAGTCGCCGGGCGCGGGGATGCGCAAGGCGATGTTCATGCTCGGCGCCGCGGCGTTCTCGGGCGCCGTGCACTTCTGGGTCTTGAAGTACTCGGGCGGCGTGTCGGAGCACATCTCCCACGAGGAGCTGCACCTCGGCGACATGCTCGGGCTGCCGTCCTACCTGAACGTCGCGTTCTACCTGTCGGTGATGACCATCGGCGTCGGCTTCCTCTCGGGCAAGAGCGGCCTCTGGTTCGGCGCGGGGGGCTTCCTCTGCTACTGGTTCCTGGCGCCGCTCCTCGCCCAGTTCGGAGGCGAGGAAGTGCTCGGACTCGTCGAGGAGGGGCCCGGGCCGCTGCGCTCGACGCTCTTCCGGCCCTCCGGCATCGGCATGCTGATCGGCGCCGCCGTGGGCTCCATCGTCTTCGCCGCGCCGATGATCAAGAGCGCGATCCAGTCGATGCAGAAGGCGGCCAAGGACGACTCCGGTGCCGGCGGCGACGAGATGCCGATCCGCCAGCTCTACCTCGGCGTCGGGATCGGCTCGATCCTGCTGATCGTCGTCGGCTACCTGACGGTGCCGGACATGACCCTGGGGACGGCGGCGGCCATGGCGGTCGTCGGGATCCTCTGGATCTGGATCGCGGGCGTCATCGTCGCGGAGTGCGTGGGGCGCACGAACTGGTCGCCTCTCTCGGGCATGACCTTGATCGCCGTGACGATCATGACGTTCCTGGCGAGCGGCCTGACCGACACCCAGACGATCGTCGCGTCCGTGATGCTGGGAGCGGCCATCTGCGTCGCGATCTCCCAGGCGAGCGACATGATGCTCGACCTCAAGGCGGGCTATCTGGTGGGCGCGAAGCCCCGGATGCAGGCCTACGGTCAGTACCTGGGGACCTGGCTCGGGCCCATCGTCGTCATGGGGCTCATCATGGTGCTCCACGAGGCCTACGGACTGGGCTCCGAGAAGCTGCCCGCTCCCCAGGGTCAGGCGCTCGCGTCGATGATCCAGGGCATCGTCGGCGGCGACGTCCCGACCTATCGCTACGGCTCGGGGGCCGGGCTGGGCCTGCTCTTCGCCCTCTCGGGCTTCGGCGGGATCGGCGTCCTCGTCGGCCTCGGCTTCTACATGCCCTTCGCGATCGTGCTCACCTACACGATCGGCAACTTCCTGCGCCTCGGCGCGGACCGTTTCATGGGCAACAAGTGGGTCGAGGACGTGGGCATCCCTCTCTCCGCGGGTCTGATCGTCGGCGAGGCGCTCGTCGGGGTCGGCAACGCGATGGTCATCGTGGCCTCCAACATCGGAGGTGCCCAGTGAAGCTCCTCGGCTCGATCCTCCTGACCGTCGGGTTCCTCGCGGGGGCCTACGTCTCCGTCGCCCAGGTCGACGCGGTCGACTGGATGCACTACGGGATCTGCGCGGGCCTCATGCTCGCTGGCATGCTCGCCCTGCGCGCGGCGCGCTCCGCGGCTCTGGAGCAGGCGGGCGATCAGCACGAAGCGGACATCGCGGTGCTGCGCAGCAGCCTCGGCTCGCTCATCGAGAAGGTCCGCGCCTTCGAGACCGTCGAGTCCGACGAGGGCCAGCTGACGATCCACCGCCGCATCGACGAGGAGCTCATGGAGGACATAGACACCTTCGTCGAGGCCCGCGAGAGCATGATCCCGCGCCTGGGGATGCAGCGCTACGCGGACATCATGTCCCCCTTCGCCAACGGCGAGAGACTCTTGAACCGCGCCTGGTCCGCGTCCGCGGACGGCTACGTCGACGAGGTCAGGAGCTGCGTCGCGACCGCCCGGCTCGAGCTGGAGAGGGCGGCCGAGCAGCTGGGGACGGCTTGAGACGAGGAGCGGCGCGTCGGGCTCGTCGCCCCGGTGAGCAGGGGGCCACGGCGACGTCGCGGTGACTCTCGGCGGCGACGGGCCGCCGCGGCGCGGGATCGCGCGTAGGCTTCCGTCCTCCTGGTCCTCAGCGCTCGAACCATCTCGTCATGCACCGCCGTACTCCGTTCCCCGCTGCGTCGCTCGCCGCGCTCACCGTCCCGCTCCTGACCGCCTGCGCTTCGACGGGGTCCGAGGGCGCGGTCGGTGGGCCGACCGATCTCGTCCTCGCGACTCTGTTCGTCAACGCCTCGGCCGAGTACGACGCCGCGTGCCGCACGGTCTATGCCGCGGCGACGAGTTCGCTCGAGGCGAAGATGGCGTCGCGCGGCGCGGGTGCGCGCCCGGCAGCGGTCGTGCTCGACGTGGACGAGACGGTGCTGGACAACTCGCCCTACGAGGTGCGGCTCATCCACGAGGGCACGGGCTATCCCACGGGCTGGGACGAGTGGTGCAACGAGGCCGCGGCGGAGCTCGTACCGGGGGTCGGTGACTTCATCGCTCGCGCGCGCGCGCTGGGCGTCGAGGTCTTCTTCGTCACCAACCGCAAGGCGCACCTCGAGGCGGGTACGGCCGAGAACCTGCGGCGTCGCGGGGTCCTCGAGGAGCGCGACGTGGACGTCGTCCTGATGCGCGGCGAGGTCCCGGAGTGGACGAGCGACAAGACGACCCGGCGCGAGCACGTCGAGCGGACGCACGACATCGTCCTGCTCGGCGGGGACAACGTCGGTGACTTCCTCGCGTTCGAGGCCGAGGAGCCGTCGAACGCCGAGCGCGCGCGAGAGATCGCGGCGCGCGGCGATCGCTGGGGCGTGGACTGGTTCATGCTCCCCAATCCCATGTACGGCGGCTGGGACGAGGCGGCGATCGGTTACGACTACGGAGCGGACGCGGCGGAGCTGCGCCGCCGGCGCGTCGACGGCCTCGACGCGATGCGCTAGGGGAGCCCGAAGGCGCGTCGACGAGAGGCGGGGTCGGAGGAGCCCTCGCGCAGCCGGACCTGGCCGCCGCGGCTGCTGCGGACGGCCCGGCCGACGGCGGGGGAGCGCGGGGCCTTCGGAGCCGCTGCGGGCGGCGCGCTCGTGTCGCGCAGCGGCCCCGATCCGCGCCGGATCCGTGGCTAAGAGTCCTCCAGCCCCTGGACGATCTGCCGGACGGGGGCGTGGAGGGTGCTACTGTCACGGCCCGCCTTCTCTCGAGCGTGTCACCGCCGCTGCCTCCGGATATCCGATGAACGAGCCGATCCAGGACACCACCCGCCGGACCTTCAACCAGCTCGCAGCCGCGACCGCCCTGGGCGTCGGGCTCGCGCCGCGGGCTCTCGCGCGCCGTGCTGGACGACCCGCTCCCTTGCGCTGGGGGGTCGTGGGCACGGGGTCGATCGCGAACGCGATGGCGGGGGCCATCAAGGCCGCGGACGGCGCCGCGCTCGCCGCGGTGTCGAGCCGGCGTATGGCTTCGGCCGAGGCGTATGCGAAGCGGCACGGCGCTGCCCGCGCCTTCGACTCCTGGGCGGAGATGGCGGCGTCCGACGCCGTGGACGCGGTCTACGTCGCGACCCCGACCAGCGTGCGCGAGGAGATCTGCATCGCGGCGGCGCGGGGCGGCAAGCACGTGCTCGGTGAGAAGCCGCTGGCGAGCCTCGCGTCGGTGGACCGGATCGTCGCCGCCTGCGAGGAGCACGACGTGGCGTTCATGGACGGCACGCACTTCGCCCACCACCCGCGCACGGCCGCTCTTCAGGCGGGCCGCGACCGATGGATCGGCGCGACGGCGCTGCTCGACTCCACGTGCGCGTTCAAGCTCGAGGACCGATCGAACATCCGCTACAACCCGGCCCTCGAGCCCATGGGAGCCATCGGTGACGTCGGCTGGTACACCATGCGCGCGGCGGTCGAGTTCCTCCCACGCGGCCTCGTACTCGACACCGTCCACGCGGTGCTCCGGCGCGATGAGGAGACGGGCGCGGCAGTCGGCGGCGAGGGTGAACTGCGCTTCAAGGGCGGCGCGCGCACCTCGTGGAGCTGCGGCTTCGACGCGCAGGGCTCGTCCATGCATGTCCACATCGAGGGCGAGAAGGGCGCGATCGAGGTGCCCGGCTATCTCTTCCAGGATCGCGACAACTCGGCACGGATCGTGGTCTCGGAGGCCGGCGCCGCGAAGAGGACCGAGCGCATCGAATCCGACAAGCCAGGCGCGGTCCTGATGTTCGAGGACATGGCCGCAGCTGCCGCGGATCCGTCGCTCCGGGCGGGCTGGGCGGAGCGGACCCGCCGGACCCAGGCGCTACTGGACGCGATCTGGCACGTCGGGCTCGCCGCCGAGGTCGCCGGGGGATGACGCGGGGGGGACAGTTCGCCCGTGCTCCGCGCGAGGCGTTCGAGCTTCGCGCCAGCCCGTGGTCCTCCTTCGCACGGAGGCTCGTGGTGGTCCTGTGAGAGACCGAGGGACCGCGCGGGCTCGTCGTCGAGTCGACCTCGTATCGCCCCTCGCTCTCCATCAGCATCGCAGCGAGCGAGGACCGTCACGGCGAAGGTCCATGGCCGCGGCGGTCGGTGAGAGCGACACCAGCTCGGCGCGGGCTGCGATCGGGCCCGGCGACGGAGCGTCCCGAGCCGAGACCTCGTCGGTGACGACGCCCCTCGGCGGGTCGGTGCAGCGGCTCGGGAAGACCACGTTGGAATCGAAGGAGGCGTGCGATGAGCGCCGTTCGCGGTCCTTCGCGCGGTCGTCGGGAGGAGTCGACATCGCGGTCGATTCACGCGCCGGGTCTGGGGCCTGACGGTAGGATTCCGCCTGCAGGAGATCTCGGCTCACGGCGCGAGCGACTCGCTCGATGGCCACGCCGGGCCGTCACGTAACCCGTCACCTCTCCATGATTCTGAATCAGAACACGTGCAGGCGCCGCGTTCCCCGCAGGGCCTCTTCTCGACTCGCGGCGCTCCTCGCCGGGACTGCGCTGCTGCTGACCGCATGCTCTGGCGGTGACGAGGACCCGATGAGCGGAGCGTTCCGCTACGAGAGGCTCACGTTCGAGGGTCAGCCGCTGGACACGGAGGTGGTGTGGAACGTCGAGGTCGAGAACATGGGGGAGCTCACCCCGGTGGGGCCCGGGCTGGACTGGATCCTCGAGTCGCCGGAGCGGTCGGGCATCCGCGATGTCAACGGCCGGCCGAGCGCGGTGCTGGAGGGGAGAGGCAGCGGGCGCCAGGTCAGGATCCCGCTCCGTGAGAGCGAGCGCGACTTCAACACGGTGATCGTCGAGCTGGGCGCGTTGCCGAAGGTTGCCGTGAAGAAGGCGGAGGTCGCGCCCTACAAGGATGGGATCCCGCTCGTCCCTGCCCAGGTCGTCGAGATCGGCAACACCGGGGAGTGGACGACGCGGTCGCTGAGCTTCAAACGGCTGGGGGGCCTGAGCGAGAAACCCGACGAGGTGCGGGTCCGCTTCACGGGGGGAGGCCGCTACGGGGTCGTCTCGCGCATCTCGCTGGCTCGCGCTCCCGTGCACGCGGAGATCGACATGTCCGCGGCAGCCTCCCGGAGCTGGCCGATGGTCGCGATCGGAGCCGTCTACCGGAGGATCGCCCACGTGACGACCGACTCCGTCGCCCGATCGGCGTTCGACATCGGTCGCGGAGATCGAGTCGAGATCTTCCTGGGCGTGGATCCGGTCTACGCCATGGATGGCGAACGGTTGACGTTCCACTGTGATCTCACCGTCGGGAGCCTGATCAACCCGAGGGAGGTCACCGTGAAGCGCGGGGAGTGGAAGCGCGTGATGTGGGAGTCCGGGCCCGAGATGGTCGGCGAAGCTCTGCTGGAGGTGACCGCGACATCGACCCGGCAGGAAGGGGTCGGCGTCGGCGTGATCGGCGACGCCTCGGTCAGCCACGCTGGTGCGAACGCGCCCCTCGCGCTCCTGATCACGTCCGACACTCACCGCGCGGACCACATCAGCATCGCCAACGACCGGTCGATCGTCCGGACTCCTCACCTGGACGACCTCGCCCGCACGGGCGTCCTCTTCGAGGACTGCTTCTCCCAGACGAACGTCACCAACCCCTCCCACATCTCGTTGATGACGGGCCTGCACCCGCGGGACACGGGGATCGTGGACAACCGGAAGCGGATGGCACGGCGCGCGGAGACCATCGCCGAGGCCTACGCCGCGGCTGGTTATCGCACGTTCGCGACCACGAGCGCGTTCCACCTGCAGGACACCCACTCCGGGCTGGGACAGGGGTTCGACCGCATGGAGGGACCGATCGAGCTGGAGCGTGACGGAGAGATCTCCATCGGGATCCTCATGGACTGGATCGAGGAGTCGGAAGGGCTCCCCGTGTTCGCCTGGCTTCACCTGTTCGACGCCCACGAACCGTACGGCCCGCCGAAGCCCTTCGACAAGCGGTACTACGACGGGGACGACCCCTTCGCCGGCGACGATCCCGACATCGATCCGAAGCTCATTCCGGAGTGGCTCACGGGTCTCAAGGACCTCGACTACCCGTACGCGCAGTACCGCGCGGAGGTCGATTACCTCGACGGCGCTCTGTGTGAACTCCTCGAGCACGATCGCGTCGCGAGCGGGCTCGTCGCGTTCACGGCGGATCACGGCGAGTCCTTCGGGCAGCACGGGATCTGGTGGAACCACGCCGGCCTCTACCCCGACACGGTGCACATCCCGCTCATCATGCGCTGGCCCGCGGGGCCGGTAGGCGTGAGCGTGAAAGGAGCCGTCCGGCAATCGGACGTCGCAGCGACGATGCTCGAGATCTCCGGCATCGATCGAGGAGAGATTCCAGGCGAGGACCTTCGCCGGGCGATCGACGACGAGCTCAAGATCGATGCGAGGTACATGCTCGGGTCGCACTTCATGAACGCGGCGGTGCAGTTGGGCAAGTACCTGTTCGTCATGGACATCCGGCCCCACTTCGAGCGGTCCAACGAGAAACTTCGTTTGACCGGGGTGTCGGAGCTCTACGACATCTCGATCGACCCCGACTGCGAGAACGACCTCCTGATCGAGGAGTTCGACATCGCGAGACGACTTCGCCAGCGTCTGATCGAGTGGCTGGAGAGTGCCGAGGATCTGTCGCTCTCCGAGAGCCAGCAGAGGACCTCCAACGACGAGGCCATGCTCGAGGGACTCGGGTATGCGAGCAGCAACACCGCGACCTCGACGTCTTGGTGGGATCCCGAGCGCTGGGCCCAGGGCGGATGGAAGAACAGCCCCTGGAACCACCTCTTCAGCGAAGAGGATTACGACCTCGATTCGTTCCGGGACGCGGTCGTGGCCTGGGAAGAGCGGCTCCGCTAGCGAGCGGTCGAGCAAGAGGTTCAGCGCTCGCTGCGCGGGTATCGAGCCGGTCAGGACCCGGCGGCAGCTCTGCAGATGAACGGGACGCCTCTGGCGACCCTCTCTGCTCCCGCGCGCCGAGAGACGGTGGACGGGGGCCGCCGCGGCGCATCGGACCCGGCGCGAGGGCGTGCTCGCGCACCTCGCTCGCGGGCTCCTCGCCGTTGTGGCGCTCGAGAGGGGTCAGCCGTGATCCTCGACCTGGCCGAGGGCTTTCATGCAGGCGCAGAACTTGGAGATGGACACGCGCCTGAGCTCCGTGGACTGGATCAAGCGGTGGAACCACTTCGGCAGGCGGTAGCGGAACTTGACCTCGAGGATGGTGTAGCCCGGCAGGACCCGGACGGAGCGGGCTGCCGGCCCGGGGAAGAGCGTGTCCGTCGCGGTCCCCCGGAGGTTGTCGTCGAAGGTCATCCGGAACTCGGAGTCGTACTTGCTGATGTACGGACGCCGCTGGTAGTCCACCAGGGTCACCGGGCGCAGGCGCTCACGCGCGAGCTCGAACTGGAACTGCTCGCGGATGGGCCCGTCCTCGATGCGGCCGAGCACGTCCGCGGTCTGGGTGTCACCGAAGAGGGAGCCGGCCGTGGGCTGCTCCACGCTCTCCGACAGCGGCGTACGGTGCTTGAAGACGAGGTTGTTGTGCCGGCCCTTGATCTCGAGGAACTGGGGCGTGCCGTCGTTCACCGTGCCCGTGTAGGTACGGAGCCGGAACTTCTGTCGGTGCTTCTGCCCGTCCTCTTTCTCCCAGTACTTCGCTCGCGCGTCGTTGTCGAAGTAGAGGCTGCGGACGAAGTACTTGGTCCCCGGCTGGTTCGCCACGAACGGATCCAGCTCGACGAAGTACTGGAACTGCCCCTCGAGTTCCTCGCGGACGCGCTCGGGCAGGATGTACTTGAACTCGAAGCGCGAGAAGTGGAGCTTCGTGCGCTGCTCGGCGGGCGTGGGCGTGGGCTCGGACAAGGGTCTCGGCGGGCTCGGCGTTCGAATCCTATCCCCTGTCCCGGCCGGGGGCCGAGTCGGGGGCTCGCTCGCAGGGGCTGGAGCCGCGTGCAGCCCGGAGACATGCAGGTCCTTTGGAGGGTCTCGACGGGGTCGTCGCCGGACCGTCCGGCCGCCCTCGGGAATCTCTCGATCCGACCGGCGGGGGGCCGGAGGGATCGCCGAGCCTGCGCGCTGCTTCGCTCCGGGCCGTCCGAGTGGCCTGCGCGGGGATGGACGCCCACCGCACGACGGCGAGTCGAGGCCGTCTTCAGGTGGACGTGGGGGGGGCGGGTCCTCGCCCACGGGGCTCGTCGAGATGGTGGGCCTGTTCGTCGATCCTCTGCGGTCCTCACGCTCGTGGGCGGCGGAGGCGCGCCGCGACGGCGCATCGGATTTGGCACCATGGCGCCACACCATGGATCCCATCACCGCAGCGCTGATCGGCGCCATCGTCGGCGCGGCCATCGGGTTCGCCGTCGGCAAGAAATCCGCCCCTGCCCCCGCCCCGACCACGGGGGGCGCCGCCGTCGACCTCGCCCGGATGGAGGAGCAGCTCGCCTCCTCGAAGGCTCAGGCCGAGCTCCTCCAGGGCGAGCGAGAGGGAGAGCGCGGTCGCTGGGAGAAAGAGCGCCTGGAGCTCGAGGAGAAGCTCGGCGAGCTCCGGAAGGCCCGATCCGAGCAGGAGTCGGCGGCCGCTGCGCTGCGCGCCCGGCTCGGCGAGCGCGAGGAGAGCCTCGCCGAGCAGAAGAAGAGCTTCGAGACCCAGAAGGCCGCCCTCAAGGACGAGTTCAAAGCGCTCTCGGAGAAGATCTACGCCGAGAAGCAGGAGGCGCTCGAGGCGCGCAACCAGAAGAGCGTCGGGAGTCTGCTGGAGCCCTTGAAGGCGCAGCTCTCCGAGTTCCGCAAGCGCGTCGACGAGGTCCACAAGAACGACGTGGAGTTGGGCGGCGAGCTGAAGCAGCAGCTGAAGAGCCTCAAGAAGATGAACGAGTCCCTCCAGGACGAGGCCGGGAACCTCGCCAAGGCGCTGCGCGGCGAGAAGAAGACGCTCGGCAACTGGGGGGAGGTCCAGGTGGAGAAGCTCCTCGAGTTCGCGGGGCTGCAGAAGGGCCGTGAGTACGGCCGCGAGGACAACTTCAAGGACGGCGAGGGCTCCAACTTCCGCCCCGACTTCGTCCTCTACCTCCCCGGCGACCGGCACATGATCGTCGACTCGAAGGTGTCACTCGGCGACTACATCGAGAGCGTCAGCGCCGAGGATCCCGCCGAGGCACAGGCCGCCCTCGATCGCCACGTGGCCTGCGTGCGCAGCCACGTCAACGAACTCGCGAGCAAGGACTACACGAAGCTCGAGGGCATGCAGTCCCCGGACTTCGTGTTCATGTTCATGCCCATCGAGACGGCCTATCTCGCCGCGTTCCAGGCGGACCCCGGGCTCTTCGAGTACGCGTACGCCAGGAAGATCGCGGTGGTGACGCCGAACACGCTGCTGCCCATCCTCCGCACGGTGGCGAGCCTCTGGCAGATCGAGAAGCGCAACCGCAGCACGATGCAGCTGGCCGACCAGGCGGGCAAGATCCACTCGAAGCTCGCCGTGTTCGCGGAGACCTTCAAGAAGGTCGAGCAGCAGCTCGAGACCGCGATGGGCAGCTACCAGCGGGCCAAGGGGCAGCTGGTCGGCGGCCGCGGCAACCTCGTGCGACTCGTCGAGGGTTTCCGGGAGCTCGGCGTGAAGACCACGAAGAACCTGCCCCCCGAGCTGGTGGAGGACTCGCTCACCGGCGCGGAGTTGCTCGAGGCCGCGGACGGGAACGGAGAGGTGATCGACGCGCTTCCCGCCGCCGCCGAGGAGCCCGAGGAGCAGCAGGCGCAGGGCTGAGCACGGGCGGGCCCGCGATCTTGCGAGCCGGGCCGGTCACTGCGGCTCGGCGACGACGCCGCGATTCGCCTCCAGGCTGCGTGCGGCACCTCCGGACCGCAGGGCCTGGCAGGGCCTCCGGGGGCTCGATCTTCCTTCTCGGGCTGGTCGCGCAGCCACGCACGCGGGCGGCGTACGGCCTGTCGGGGGGCAGATCCGTCCCTGGCCCGCCGGAGGTGCGGCTTTGCGACGCACCTCCTGATACGAGATCAGGCCCCACCCGCTGTCACCCCCAGGAAGACCCTCATTGAGTCACAGGGCGGATCGCTCGATGTCGGTGTCGGACCGCCTCGCGCGGCGCGGTCCTGACCCCTCCCCATGGGCCTGCGCATCAACACCAACATCCACTCGCTGAACGCTCAGCGGCACCTCGCGGCCTCCACCCGGGCCGTCGGGCGGGTCTTCAGTCAGCTCGCGAGCGGCCGACGGATCACCGTGGCCGCGGACGACCCGGCGGGCCTCGCCATCGCCAATCGGATGACCGCGGCGGTGCGCTCCCTGGCGGTGGCGCGCGACAACGTGCTCGACGGCGCGAACATGATCGACGTGGCCGAGGGCACGCTCGAGGAGCTCAGCGATCTCCTCGGACGGACCCGCGAGCTCATGCTGCAGTCCGCCAACGGCGCGCTCTCCCCCGAGGACCGCGCCACGATCGACACGGAGCGCGCGCAACTCGCCGAGGAAGCGATCCGCATGGTCGAGGTGGTCGACTTCAACGGGATCAGTCTGTTCGGCGTACGCGGTGATCCCCAGATCGTCACGGTCACGCTCCAGATCGGCCGCGAAGAGGGCGACACGCTCGAGGTCGAGATGCCCGAGGCCATGCGCATCGCGGTCGGGCTCAAGGACCTGAGTGCGCGCACCCCCCAGGCCGCGCGGGGAGGTCTGGCTCAGCTCGACGCCTCGATCGACCTGATCTCGCGCGGGCGCGGCTCTCTCGGCGCGACGCGTAACCGCCTCGAGATCGCCGCGCGCAGCCTCGCCACCGAGCGCGAGAACACCTCCGCCTCCCGTTCGCGCATCCTGGACGTCGACTACGCCGTGGCGACCGCCGAGCTGACGCGCGTGCAGATCCTGCAGAACGCCAGCGCGACGGTGCTGTCCCAGGCGAACGTCCTGCCGTCGCTCGCGCTCACGCTGCTCGACGGCAGCGTGTCCTGAGCGAGGCGACCTCCGGACGGGCGAGGGCCGCCCCGGCGCCTTCCTCCCCGCTGACCGGCAGCTCGCCTCCCGCTGCTGCTCGAGACGCTCCCTCGGCGCTCTTCACCTGAAGAGGTGAGCGCCGTGGGAGGCCACGAGCGCGCTGCTCGTGGCCTCGATCCGGAGAACGGGAGGGTGCAGCGGCATGCGGCCTCGGGGTGGACATGGGCCGCGCGAAGCGCACGGCCCGGTCGGACGAGTGGCTCCTGACCCGGCGATGGGGGCGGGCGCCGCGCTCAGGGACAGAAGGTCACCACGAGTCCGTCGGAGAAGTTGAAGCCGGCCGCACCTGCGTTCGGATCGCGGTACCAGAACTGGAAGCGCCAGGTCTCGAACGCGGAGACCGTGTTGACGCCCACCGTGAACGGGTCGGCGCTCAGGTCGAGGAGAACGCTCGCCGAGCCGGCTCCGTCCGTCGTGATCACCGGCACGATCCGCGCGAAGGGCGCCGCCACGCAGAGGTTGCCGTCCCCGAAGATCGCGAAGTCCTCGTCCGCGCCGTAGAAGAACAGCCCGACCTGGAACGGCGGCGCGCTGCTCACGGAGAGCGTCAGGTCGTTCGTGTCCAGGCTCGTCGAGCCGCTGGCGCCGATCGCCGCGGACTGCCCCGTCGAGTTCGCTGTGGCGACGCAGTAGGTCTTGACCACGCATTCGCAGCTGTCGAGGACCCCGTTGACGTTCTGGTCGAGGCCCGGATCGCCCGCGATCTGGCACTCGTCCGGAACACCATCTTCGTCGCAGTCCGCGCTGGATCCGCTGGCGATGTCAGCGACGTCCGGGACGCCGTTGCCGTTGCAGTCGGGCAAGCCGTCGCAGTCCGGTCCATAGCTGCCCATGTCCGCGATCGTGCCGTCGCAGTCGAGATCGGTCCCAGGATCACCGGCGTCGATGCACGGGGAGCCGGCCTGGATCCGGTAGTCACGCCCCGCGTAGTCGACGAACAGGGGGTCGGCGTCGATGACACCCTGTCCGCCGTATCCGCCCTGGATGTCACAGTAGGAGACCGTGGCCTCGGTGCCCTGGTTGTAGGGAAAGGCGAACGCTCCGATCTGATTGCCGGCGTTGCCCCAGCAGATCGTGTTCTTGACCCAGACCCGACCGTTGTTGGCCATCGAGATGCCGCCCTGGTGGCCGAAGAAGTTGTTGCTGTCGTTGCCCACCACGGTGCAGCGGTCGAAGGACATGGTGCCGTAACCGTCGACGAGCGTGGCGCCGCCGCTGGCCCACGCGCGGTTGTGGCTGATCTCACAGCGAACGACGTCCACGTGGGAGGGGACGAGACTCGCGGAGCGGCCGCCGGAGTAGATGCCGCCGGCGAAGGTCCCCGTGCTCAGGGCGTTCTCCGTGATCAAGCAGTCCTCGATGCGCAGCTGGCTCCCCGAGCCGACGTGGACCGCGCCGCCGTAGTAGTCGAAGCCATAGCTGGACGGCAGGGGAAGCCCCGCTCCCCTGGTCAGGGTGAAGCCCGCGATCCGAGTGCCGGTGGGTTCCCCGGAGGTGAGCGCGAAGATCGTGTTGTTCAGCCCGGACCCGTCGATGATCGTCTGCTCGAGGCCCTCGACCCCGATCACCTCGAGGCGCTTGCCTCGAAGGGTCATGACTTCGTTGTAGGTGCCAGGCAGGACCAGGATCCGATCCCCGTCGGAGGCCGCGTCGATCGCGGCCTGGATGCTCTCACCAGGGCCGACCGTCCAGTCCGCAGCGTGTGCTGGGGCGACGAGCGAGAGGAAGAGAAGGGCCAAGCCCGGGGGCAGCAGCTGGCCTCGGGAGGGTGACGATGCGAGATGAGCGGTGTTCATGCTCGAGCCTTGGTGGGAGCGATGACGGGGAAGCTGGATCTCTGTCCTGACCGGGACCGGGCAGGTCGATCACCCCGCCAAGCGCAACCGCCTCGCCATCGTGACGCGGAACTTCGATGTTCTCGGCCGGTCGCGAGCCTCGCTGGTGGGCGGCTGAGTAAGGCTCACCGGGACTGCGTCCGCCCGCGGCGGCCAATTCGTCACACGATGGCCGTGCGGCATACTGCCGCGGCGGTCCCGCCGTGTACGGATCGTCGCACGAGTCCAGGCGGAGGTCCGCCGTGCATGTCCCGTCAGCGGTGATCACCGGCAGCGCCCGAGTGAAGGATGCGGTCACGCAGAGGGCTCCTTCTCCGAGCATCCCGAGGTCCGCTCGGCGCCATCAGCGTGACGAGGCGGCCCGATGGCGTTCGACGCTCGTCCGGCGCTGCCTCGGCCGGGAGCCCCCTCGAGCGCTGCTGCGCCCTGCATCCCCCGGGGTGGTTTCGAATCCGATTCGGGGGTGGCGCTCATCGGTGTCACGATCCGCGATCGCCTCGCGTGGGTGGCGCTCGCCCGATTTTTCGTGGACTCGTCCGATCCACACCGGTCGCATGTCGGGACTGACGCCGGTTCAGCGCGTCAAATTCAGCAACCCCTAATATGCTTTTCAGCATGAGGCGTCTCCTCCCCTCCCTCCTGGCCACGGTCTTCATCTCCTCCGGCGTGGTCGCCGCCCAGGGGCCGATCCAGGCCCCCGTGGCGACGCGGGCGGTGGCCAAGCGCGTGCCCCAGTGGTCGATCGTGACGGTGCAGGTCCCGAGTCACGTGCCGCAGCTGAGGGTCAGGGTCAACCCGCAGGTCGGCAACGACGCGGACCTGTTCTTGCGGAAGGACGCGCCCCCGACCCTCGCGCAGTACGACGCCGCCTCGCGCACGCCGGGGACCTCGGCGGAGGAGGTGGTCGTGAACGGTGAGGACCTCTCCACCGGCACCTGGTACATGGGCGTCCTCTCCAGCCCGGACACGACCTGGGGGCTCGCATGGGACCTCGACGTCGTCCCCGCCGAGGTCGAGGGGATGGGCGCGACGGTCTACGACGGCGGCACGAGCTTCCGCGTGTGGGCGCCGAACGCGACCGGGGTGGCGGTCGCGTCGAGTTTCAACGGCTGGTCACAGGGCCTCGCCCAGCTCGCGGACGAGGGCAACGGACACTGGTCCCTCGACTACCGCGACCTGCCCGCTGGTGAGCGTTATCGCTTCGTGCTCGACACGCCGAGCGGGCTGCTGTGGAAGAACGATCCGCGGGCGCGGCAGCTCGAGAGCTCCGTCGGCGCGGGCATCGTCATCGACCCGGACTCGTACGCCTGGCAGACCCAGGGCTACACGAGCCCTGCCTGGAACGACCTCGTCATCTACGAGATGCACGTCGGCACGTTCTTCGACGCGGCCGGCGGCGCGCCCGGGGACTTCGCGAGCGTCGCCTCGCGCCTCGACTACCTGGTGGACCTCGGCGTCAGCGCGATCCAGGCGATGCCGATCTGGGAGTTCGCCGGTGACTTCTCGTGGGGCTACAACGGCGCCTACCCCTTCTCGGTCGAGTCGGTCTACGGCGGCGTCGATCAGTTCAAGTTCCTGGTGGACGAGGCGCACGCCCGCGGCATCGCGGTGTTCCTCGACGTGATCTACAACCACTGGGGCCCCAGCGACATGGACATCTGGCAGTTCGACGGCTGGAACCAGAACGGGTGGGGAGGGATCTACTTCTACAACGACGCGCGCGCCTTCACTCCCTGGGGCGACACCAAGCCCGACTACGGCCGCGGCGAGGTCCGCCAGTTCATCCGGGACAACGTGCTCTCGTGGCTGACCGAGTCCCGGGTCGACGGGCTGCGCTGGGACGGCACGTCCGTGATGCGCAAGGGCGCCCTCGGCGACGACCCCAGCGCGTGGTCGCTGATGCAGTGGATCAACGACGAGATCAACGCGACCCAGCCGTGGAAGATGCAGATCGCGGAGGACATGTTCGACGCCCCGAACGACTGGATCACCAAGGACACGGGGGCGGGCGGCGCCGGCTTCGACGGGCAGTGGGACGCGCTCTTCGTCCATCCGGTGCGCGCCGCGTGCACCGAGCTCGACGACGACTACCGGAACATGTGGGCGGTGCGCGACGCGATCGCCCACCGCTACAACGGCGACGCCTTCGAGCGAGTCATCTACACCGAGTCCCACGACGAAGTGGCCAACGGCCGCTCACGCCTCGCCGAGGAGATCTGGCCGGGCAACGCGGACAGCTACTGGTCGAAGAAGCGCTCGACCCTCGGGGCGGCGATCGCGCTCACCGCGCCCGGCGTCCCGATGCTCTTCCAGGGCCAGGAGTTCCTGGAGGACGGTTACTTCCAGGACACCGACCCCCTCGATTGGACCAAGCTCACGACCCACGCCGGCATCCACGCGATGTACCGGGACATGATCCGGCTGCGCCGCAACCTGGACGGCGTGAGTCAGGGTCTGAAGGGGCAGAACCTGAACGTCAGCCACGTCAACGACTGGGACAAGGTGATCGCCTTCCACCGCTGGGACCAGGGGGGGCCCGGCGACGACGTGATCGTCCTCACCAACTTCCGCAACCAGGCGCGGACCAACTACCGGATCGGTCTGCCCCGTCCCGGCACCTGGAAGGTGCGTTTCAACAGCGACTGGGACGGCTACGACGCGAGCTTTTCGAATCACCCCTCCACGGATGTACAGACCGACGCGATCGCCTGGGACGGTATGGCCCAGAGCGCGAGCCTGTCCTTCGGCCCGTACACGACCTTGATCCTCTCCCAGTGACCCTTCCCATGAAGCGACTTTCTCTCCTCCTCACGGCGTGCGCTCTCTCCCCGCTCGCTCACGGTCAGGCCTACGGCACCATCTGCTCCGAGACCTTCGAGTACCCCACGGGCGGCCTCGGCAGCGCGGACGGCGGCATCGGCTGGAACGCCCCCTGGTACAGCGGCGCCAACCTCGACGACGCGCTCGTCACCACGCCCGGGCTCGACGGCGTCGGTGAGAAGTGCACGACCCAGTTCTCGAACGCTGGCTCCTTCCGGATGCCCCAGACCGGTCCCCACCCGGACCTCGCGCCGAACTTCAACTTCGGCAGCGGCGACGGCGTGATGTGGATCACTTTCACCGCCGGCCGCGTGGCCGGCACGACGGACGACTACGGCGGGCTGAGCCTGATCACCCAGTTCGGCGGCGAGCATCTCTTCATCGGCGCGCCCTACCAGACCTACGAGTGGGGCATCGTCGACGTCGTGAGCGGCAACGTCATCACGGTCCCGGGCTCGAACATCGACCAGACCACGACCCTGGTGGTGCGGATCGGCTTCGCCCAGGGCGGCGACACGGTCGACCTGTGGGTCGACCCGATCGACGCGCACCCGACCACCCCGGCGGACGCGAGCTTCTCGGTCGCCGATTTCGAGTGGAACGAGGTTCGCCTGCAGTCCGGCGAGAACCAGGGCGGCTCGACCGGCTTCGATTTCGACGGCATCCTCTTCGAGAAGGAGCTGCCGCTGATCGGCGTCAACTACTGCAGCGCGCCCGTCAACTCGACCGGCGCGTCGGCGGCCATCGAGGCCATCGGCAGCGACATCGCCTCGGCCAACAGCGTGACCCTGCGCGCCGCGAGCATGCCGGGCAACCAGTTCGGCATCTTCATCGTGGCGCCCTCCCAGGGCTTCGTCCCCGGCCTCGGTGGGACGAGCAACGGCAACCTCTGCCTCAGCGGGTCCATCGGCCGCTACGTCGGACCGGGCCAGATCCTGGCCACGGGCACCGACGGCTCCTTCCAGCTCGATCTCGACCTCGCCGCGATCCCGCAGGGCGGGGGAACGGTGGCGACGTCGCCCGGGCAGACCTGGAACTTCCAGGGCTGGTACCGCGATGGCGTCGGCCTCGGCTCGAACCTGACCGACGGCGTCTCGATCGTCTTCCAGTGATCCTCTCCGGGGCGTGAGCGCCCCGAAGGAGCTGCTCCGCGGCCGTCGGCATCGCCGGCGGCCGCGGAGTCGTATTCGCTGCGCGCGGGCGCTCCGGAGGAGCGCGAAAGGGGCGGCGAGTGATCGGGATCCCGTGGTCCTGTTCGCGTGATCGCCACCGGCCCGGACGGGGACGCCGGGCATCGCGGACTCCGTCGAAGACGTTCGCCGCTCACCCGACGGCGCGCCTCGGACTCTCAGCCTCCGTAGACGGCGCGGCGCAGGCGGGTCGGGATGTCGAAGGTGAACTCCCGGGCGCGCGACATGAACAGTCCGTAGAGGCGGCTCTTCGGATCGATCCAGAAGTGGGTGTTGTGGTAACCGGCCCAGCCGAAGACGCCGTCCGGCGCGCCCGAGCGCTCGGGTCCGGCGTCGTGGATCACGAAGACGCTGAATCCCATGCCGAAGCCCTCGGTCATCCCGGGGATCTGCTCGGTGGAGAGGGTCGTCATCTCCGCGAGGCTCTCCTCGGAGAGGATGCGCCGGCCGCGGAAGACGCCGCCGCACGCGAGCATCTCGCAGAACTTCGAGTAGTCGGCCATGCACGACACGAGGCCCTCGCCGCCGAAGAACGCGCGGCTGCTGGGGTCGTAGTTCAGCTCGTCCAGGAAGCCCCGACTGAATCCCTCGAGGGCGCCGGAGTTGATGTAGAGCGGTTGGAAGCGCCCGCGGCGATCCCCCCCGAGGTGGAAGCTGGTCTCCGTCATCCCGAGGGGCTCGAAGAGCAGCTCCTCGAGGACGACGTCGAAGGACTTGTCGGTCAGGACCTCGGCGAGGCCGCCGAGGATGGCCTGGTTGATCCCGTAGGCGTACTCGCTTCCGGGCTCGAACTCGACCGGGTGGGCCGCGGCGACCTCCACGAACTCCGCGAGGTCGGCGAACCGGCCCTGGTTGGCGGGGCTCGGCCATTCGTGGAGCGCGGGTGTCCCGAGGGAGTAGTAGACGTACCCCGAGCGGTGCGTCATCAGGTGCTGGATGCGGAGGGGCTCCACCGCCGGGCGGGTCCCGTCCCCGTCCTTCACCCGGAGCTCGCCGAACGCCGGGATGTACTTCGCCACGGGGTCGTCCCACTCGAACAGCCCCTGCTCGTGAAGGAGCAGCATCGCCACGATCGTGATCGGCTTGCTCATCGACCAGATCGGGAAGAGGGTCTCGTCGGTGATGGCGGCGTCTCCTTCACGGCCGGAGTTCGCCACGCCCTCGTACAGCACCTCGCCGTCGCGCCAGACGCGGGCCGTGTTGCTGCCGGTGATGCGCTCCTCGATGAGCGCCTCCTGCACGGCGCGGACGTCCTGCGCGAGGGTCGCGCTCGTCGCCGCTCCGGCGGGCGTCGCGATGTCCTGCGCGGCGCCCGGTCCGGCGCAGCCCGTGGCGATGGAGAGGAGGAGGAGGGCGCTGGAGAGGATCGTCGAGGAGTGCATGGGGAAGAGCATCTCCTCATGCCGCGACTTCTTCACCTCCCGTCCCTTCGAAAGCAGCGGATCGCGAGGGACTCTCCCGACGCCGACGCTGTCAGGGCGGGCCACCGGTCGCGTCCCCGGCGCGAGGCTCGTCCGGGACCGCATCCGATCGGTGTCGGAGTCGCCGGGGTGGAACGAGGTCGGGGTCGCCGACCGACCGGCGAGGGCGGCCGCAACCGGGGGGGCGTGTCCGAACAGCCACGGGCGAGCGAGGGCCGTCGATCATGCGGCTTCTGCTAAGTGTGAGTACTCGATGTCTCGTTCCTGGATAAGGGTAAGCGAGCAGGGTTCGCTTTAATTTGGAATTTCGTAGGCTCGCGAGCCCCAACTATCACGGGCCCGACCCCGGGTAGCCACGAAGCCGCACGCCCTCCAGCGGGGCCACCGGTACCTGGCGACTCTTCGAGCATCGAAGAAGCCCTGGGCCCCAAATCGAAGCCTGCTATTCCAATGAGATTCATCCTCGCCACCAGCGCTGTATTCCTCGCCCTTCCTCTCTTCGCCCAGGACGTCGAGCCCCTCGAAGTCCAGCCCGCGGTCGATCCTGTCACGGTGAGCACGAAGCTCGTCCAGCTCGACCTGCGGAGCCACTCCGAGGAGTCGGTCGACGAGACGCTCACCACCCTCGAGGACCTCATCGAGGAGCTGCCCTCCGATCCGGAGCTCCGCACGCGCCTCCTCAGCCACCTCGAGGACCTGCACTCCAGCGCCCTGGAGGTCTACGTCATCGAGCAGGAGCTCGCCGCTCTGCGCCGCGAGTTCGTCGCGGCCCGCCTCTTCCGCGCTCTCGACGCCCTCTCCGACCGCGCGGTCGCCGGCGGCTGGAGCCGCGAGACGACCCGGATGGTCGCCACCGAGTTCCTCCAGCGCTCGGAGACCTTCGTCGACGCGCCGGACCCGATGGACTTCCGCAACCGCGTCATCGGTGCCCTCGAGCGTTCGTCGATGATGGCGACCACGACCTCCCAGATGCTCGCCATCCTCCGCAGGGAGATCCTGATGGACCGCCTCGCGCTCCTCCGGTTCGAGCTGCAGGCCATGCTCAACACCGGCGAGATCTCCTTCCAGCAGTATTCGGAGTCCTACCAGCGCCAGGTCCTCCGCGCGCGCCTCGTCTACATCGAGTGGACGTACGTCTGATCTCAGACGGCCCAGGAA
>PKCK01000102.1 GCA_002862085.1 Planctomycetota bacterium
CGACGCGGCTCCCAGGAGGGCTCGGGCGTCGTGGTCCGAGCGGACGGTCTCGTCGTGACGAACCATCACGTGGTCGAGAACGGCGCCTCCTTCGAGGTCGTCTTCACCGACGGCGCGAAGCGGCGCGCGGATCTGCTCGGCTCCGACGAGAGCATCGACCTCGCCGTCCTTCGGATTCGCGGCGAGGGCGTCTACCTGCCCATGAACCTCCGGACAGAGCTTCCTCCGGTCGGCGAGCTCGTTCTCGCCGTCGGGAACCCCCTCTCCCTCGGCCACACCGTGACGCTCGGAGTCGTCAACGGGCTCGGGCGCGAGGGGCTCGACATCGCCGACTACGAGAACTACATCCAGACGGACGCCGCGATCAACCCCGGCAACAGCGGCGGTCCGCTCGTCGACGTCCACGGCCGCGCCGTGGGCATCACCGTCGCGGTCGGGCTGGAGAGCAACGGCGACGGCGGACTCGCCTTCGCCATCCCATCGGCCATGGTCGAGCGCGTCGTCGACGACATCGTCGAGCACGGCCGCGTGAGACGCGCCTATCTCGGGGTCCTGACTCGCTGGGGCAACCGTTTCTACGACCCCACCGCTCCCGAGCGCGCTTCGGGATACGACGGCGTGAGCCAGGTGAAGGTCCGCCGGGTCTACGAGAACACCCCCGCCGATCGGGCAGGCCTCCGCGAGGGCGACATCATCCTCGCCATCGGGGAGAGCGCCATGACCCACCGCGCCAGCTTCAGGAACGCGCTCATCGAGTCCGACCCCGGAGAAAACGTGGAGGTCCGTGTCTGGCGGAGCGGCAAGGAGCTCGTGAAGAACGTCGCGCTCGAGGACCGCGACCAGGCTAGCCGCTGAACGCGGTCGCGCCGCCCGCGCCGCAGTCCGCCGAGGCCGGCGGACACGGCCCTCCGTCGCCGGGTTCGCCCACCAGCACGAGCTGGCCGTCCGCGGCGACCGATGCACCGAACTCCCCCGCGGCATCGGGGCGGATCGGATGGAGGGAACCGGCTCTGTGCCATCCTCCTGCGCGGCGGGAGAACACCGCGACGCGGCCGTGCGCGCCGACGCCAGCTCGCGGCTCGCCGACGTACAGCACGCCTCGGCCGGCGGCGACCGCCGCGCCGAAGCCTTCGAGGACGCTGCCCGAGAGGAGACCATCGTGGACGAGATCGCCGGCGGGGGTGATCGACGCGGCCTCCACCGCGGCGAGGCCAGGCGCCGCTGCCACGAACCGGGCCCCGTCGAGCGCGACGACTCGTTCGCCGTAGCGGGCGCCGGGCGCGCTCGCCGGGATGCCGGGCGGGCCCAGCTCGAGGACCGACGCGCCCGTTGATCCGAAGACGTGGACTCGACCGGACCCGGGCCCCGCACGATCGTCGCCGGGAGCGCCCACGACGACGTGATCGCCGACGAAGCAGACGCTGGTTCCGAAGCGGGCTGCGAAGCGAGGGAGCGGCGCCTGAAGGATGCGCTCGAGGGTCCACTTGGAGCTGCCCGAGCGGACGAAGACATGCACCTCGCCAGCGAGCTCGACCGCGCCTCGGCCGGGGACCTCGACGGTGGAGTGCGGCGCCCCGACGGCGAGCCTCGCCCGGCCCCCTGGCCCCTCCCAGAGCGCGAGGGCGGCCCCGAAGGCCACCGCCCCGCCGCGGACGGGCGAGGGCCGCAGTTCGACGGTGGGCCCCTCGGGCCCGCGCGGGCCGAGGCGCCGGACGAAGACGCGCCCGGCGCCCTCGGCCCGCGGCGCGCCGGCGGCCGCGAGGGAACCCCGGATCGCCACCGCCGCGCCCAGGAGCGCGCCCGGCCGGACCCGATCGCGCGCGATCAGCGATCGACCCGCGTCGGGCCAGCGCAGGGCTCCGCCGCCGACGCGGCGATGCACCCGGACCCGACCGCCCCCGGCCGCACGCGGCGCCCCCACCAGGGCCCACGCCGCCCCGTCCGGCCCCACCGAGTCGACGGCGACCGCCACGCCGTACTCGCTGCGGACGCCCGAGACCGCGGAGCGAACCATCGAGGAGGGAGGCCAGAGGACGCCGTCCAGCGCGGGAAGCTCGGAGTCCGTCGAGCCGGACGGAGGGGCGGGAGGGCGCCCGGAGGCACTCGCGGCGAGGAGGACCGGAAGAGCGAGGGCGAGATGGAGAAGGGGCAGCATGGGCCTGGGGCATCGGGTCACGGGTGTCGGGGGGGGGCAGGCACGGCGCGCCACCCCACGTGGATCCACACGCCCGGCGCTCGGAAGGTGACAGCTGATCCCCACCAGCCGACGTCTCGTGGCGGAAGGGCCTTCGGTCGGCCCGCGGTCCGTGCGATAAAAGGGCCATGTCCCCGGACGATCGCACCCTCCGCGTCGGCAGCGTCCCCTATCTCGTCGGACGTCCCCTGGATCGCGGCCTCGGGGACGAGCCCGGCATCCAGCTCGAGCACGACGTGCCGGCGCGGCTCGTCGAGCGGCTCCGAGGAGGAGAGCTGGACGCGGCGCTCGTCTCCTCCATCGAGCTGTTCCGGCGCCCCGGGTACCGGTTCCTCGACGGGATCGGCGTCGCGGGCGACGGATACGTCGGCAGCGTCCAGGTCTTCCTGAGGCGGTCCATCCAGGAGGCGCGCAGCATCGCCCTCGACCCGGCGAGTCGCGCCGCTGCGGCCCTCACGCGCTCGCTCCTCGCGGAGCGCGAGGGCGGGGCGCCGGCCTTCGTGGAGGTGCCGCTCGGCGAGGATCCGGCGGCGCGCGAGGACACCGACGGGTGGCTGCGCATCGGCGACCGCGCGCTCCGCGAGACGCTGACCATCGACGCGCCTGCGTGGAACCCGAGCGAGGAGTGGCGGCGGGTCACCGGGCTGCCTTTCGTCTTCGCCGCGTGGATCGTTCGCCAGGACGTCGAGATCGAGCCGTACCTGGACGCCTTCGCAGCCGCGCGCGCCCGCGGCCGCGATGCGATCGGCGAGCTGAGCGCCCGCGCCGCCCGGGCGTGGAGCCTGCCCGAGGCCCAGTGTCTCAGCTATCTCTCCGAGGAGTGCAGCTACGACCCCGGACCGGCGATGGCGCCGGCGCTGCGGGAATTCCAGCGCCGCGCCGCCCGCGCGGACCTCTGCGATCCCCAGGCGCTGCCCGAGCCCATCCCCGTGCCGCTCGCGCCCACGACGGAGGAGCGCTGATGCCGCGGATCCTGGAGGTCAAGACGTGCCCGCACTGCGGAGAGGAGCTCGACCAGCCGCCGCCGCGGGTCTGCCCGAGCTGCGGTGGCTCCCTCCAGCAGCGTCACCTCCAGGCGGGCTGTCTGCACTCGGGACCCGCGCTCTTCCTCATCGCGCTCGCGGCCTGGTACTGGCTCGCTGGAGCCTGATCCAGGCGCCCCGTTCACGCGCGCTGGCGGTGGATCGGACCGGCGCCGAATTCGTAGTCTTGGGCCGTTCCCGAGCGGCGCTCACGTGGCGCCCCGGGACCGAGACTTGGCGCGAACGAAGACCACCCGGAAGGCTCCCGCGAGGAAGCCCAGCAGGAAGCGGAGCAAGACGACCCCCGACCTCTTCGAGGACGGCGGCGGGGGCGCGGGCTCGGGCGGCGCGGACGGGGGTTCAGCCGGCGGGGAGGAGGGCGTTCCGCTCCACGAGGCCGCGCAGGCGCGCTATCTGAACTACTCGCTCTCGGTCATCACGAGCCGCGCGCTGCCGGACGTCCGTGACGGCCTGAAGCCGGTCCAACGGCGCATCCTCTACACGATGTTCCGCGAGCGGCTGATGCCGGATGCGAAGCACCGCAAGTGCGCGGGCGTCGTCGGCTCGGCCCTCCGAGACTTCCACCCTCACGGGGACACCGCGCTGTACGACGCGCTCGTGCGCATGGCCCAGGACTGGGCGATGCGGCACAAGCTCGTGGACGGCCAGGGCAACTTCGGCTCCATCGACGGGGACGCGGCGGCCGCCTACCGCTACACCGAGTGCCGCATGGGCGAGGCCGCTGCGCCGCTGCTCGACGACATCAAGAACGGCACGGTCCCCTTCCGTCCGAACTACGACGGCACGAACGAGGAGCCCGTCGTCCTGCCGGCGCGCTATCCCAACCTGCTCGTGAACGGCGGGACGGGGATCGCCGTGGGCATGGCGACGAACATCCCTCCGCACAACATGGCGGAGACGATCAAGGCGTGCCTGAAGCTGCTGGCCGACCCCGACATCAAGGACTACCAGCTCGTCGCGAACGACGCGGTCCAGGGGCCCGACTTCCCCACCGGCGGTCAGATCATCGCCAGCCGCGAGGAGCTTCGAGAGATCTACAAGACGGGGTCGGGCAGCGTCCGCGTCCGCGGAACCGCGAAGATCGACGCCAAGCGCAAGACGCGCAGTACGAAGACGCTCGTCATCGAATCGATCCCCTACGCCGTCCAGAAGGAGACGCTCGTGGGGCAGATCGGCGCCATCGTGAACGAGGGGAAGATGCCCCTCATCGTCGAGGCGGAGGGCGGGCCGTCCACGCACGTGGAGATCGCGCTCACCCTGAAGAAGGACGCCGACGTCGGCAAGGTCCTCGCGTACCTCTACAAGCACACGAGCCTCCAGGTCAGCTACAGCTTCAACCTGACCTGCCTCGTGCCCACGGAGAACCCCGAGGTCTGCGCTCCGGCGCGCCTGGGTCTGAAGGAGATCCTGTGGCACTTCCTCCACTTCCGCCTCGGCGTCGTCACGAGGCGGCTCGCGCACGAGCTCGCCGGGCTGGAGAAGCGGATCCACATCCTCGACGGCTTCGCCCTCGTCTTCGACGCCCTCGACGAGATCATCAAGATCATCCGGGCGTCCGACGGCAAGGCGGACGCGGCGAAGAAGATCCTGAAGCGCTTCACGCAGCTCGACGCGGAGCAGACCGACGCGATCCTCGAGCTCAAGCTCTACCGCCTGGCGAAGCTCGAGATCAACCTCGTCATCGACGAGCTCGAGAAGAAGCGCGCGCGCGCGGCGGAGATCGGCGAGCTGCTCGGCAGCGACGACGGAGACATGAACTCCGGGCGCTGGGCGATCGTGCGCGACGAGCTCGGGGAGATCCTGGATCAGCACGGCAAGTCCAAGGACGCCAAGCGCCGCACGGTGATCGAGGTCCCCGAGGAGGAGACGGAGTACTCCGCCGAGGACTTCATCGTCGCCGAGGACACTCACCTGCTCGTCACCGTGGACGGCTGGGTCAAGCGCCAGCGCGAGATCAAGGAGCCGTCGAATTCGCGCATCCGGGACGGCGACTCGGTGCTCGCCTGCGTGGCTGGCTCCACCAGGGCGACCGTCGGCTTCTTCTCGTCCCTGGGGACCTGCTACACGGCGCGCTTCATCGACCTCCCGGCGAGCAAGGGGTTCGGCGAGCCGATCCAGAAGACCTTCAAGCTCAAGGACGGCGAGCGCATCGTGGCCGTCGTCAGCTTCGACCCCCGGGCCCTCGACGGCGACATCAACGAGGACCCGAAGAAGCCCGACGCCAGCCCGATGCTGCACGGCTTCGCGGCGACGACCGATGGGTACGCCCTGCGCTTCGGCCTCGACAAGTTCGTGGAGCCGTCGACGCGGAGCGGCCGCAAGTTCGCGCGACCCGCGTCCGGCCAGCAGGTCGTGGGGATGCTCGCGGTCCACGGGAGCGAGACCATCCTCGCCGTCACCGAGCGCTGCCGGGGCATCGTCACTCCGGCCGCCGACGTCAACTACCTGTCGGGCCCCGGCAAGGGCGTGCGGCTCATCAAGGTCGGCAAGGACGACCGGCTCCTGGGCTTCAAGGCCAGCCGCGGCGACCGCGACCTCCTCACCGTCGAGACCAACCGGGGCGCGAAGAAGAACATCTCCACCGTGAAGTACCGCACGACGTCGCGCGGCGGGGTCGGGACGGAGATCCAGAAGAACGGCCGCATCAAGGCCATCGTCGCCGACGAGGTGCCCGCACCGGTGCTGAAGGGGCGTGCGCCGAAAGGAGGCCTCTGAGATGGCGAAGAAGTACAACGCCGATCAGCTCACGGTCCTCCAGGGACTCGAGGCTGTCCGCAAGCGCCCCGGCATGTACATCGGGGGCGTCAACAGCGCAGGTCTGCATCACTGCGTGTGGGAGATCCTCGACAACTCCATCGACGAGGCCATGAACGGCCACGCGTCGGAGATCACGCTGACCCTGCACAAGTCGGGGGACACCGTGACCATCAGCGACAACGGCCGCGGGATCCCCGTCGACAAGAACAAGAAGACCGGCAAGAGCGGACTCGAGCTCGTCCTCACCGAGCTCCACGCCGGCGGCAAGTTCCAGAACGACGGCAGCGGCAACTACAAGACCTCCGGCGGCCTGCACGGGGTCGGGGCCTCCGTGGTCAACGCTCTCTCCAAGCGCCTCGTGGCCACGGTCAAGCGCGACGGCGCCGAGTACCGTATGGACTTCGCGGGCGGCCTCCCGCGGACCAAGCTCCTGCGCAAGAAGACGGGTGAGGTGCGCGGCACGGGGACGGCCATCGAGTTCACGCCGGACCCGAAGATCTTCCCGCGCACCACCTTCAATCCCGAGACCCTCGAGACGCGCCTGGAGACGGCGTCGTTCCTGCACTCGGGCGTCAAGATGGTCTTCGCCGACCAGACGACGGGCAAGCGCACCGTCTTCCGCCACGAGAACGGGATCAGTGACTACCTCGGTCACGTCCGGGACGAGCGCAAGGCGCACCCCATCCACGACGAGCCGTTCTACCTCTCCAAGGAGACAGCGGACGCGCGCATCGAGCTGGTCTTCCAGTGGACCGAGTCGACGGACGAGCACGTGCGCTCCTACGTCAACGGCATCACCACGGGCGCGGGCGGGAGCCACGAGAACGGCCTGCGCGCGGGGCTCAACAAGGCGATCCGGAACTACCTGGAGACCCACAAGCTCACTCCGCGGGGCGTGAAGATCACTCACGAGGACATCCGCGAGGGCGTCGTGGGCATTCTCTCGGTCTTCATCGCCGACCCCCAGTTCCAGGGCCAGACCAAGGACCGCCTCAACAACCCGGAGGTCCAGTCCGCGATCGACGGCGCCGTCCGCCCCGCCCTCGAGCAGTGGCTGAACTCGAACAGCTCCCTCGCGGAGGGGATCGTCACCCGCATCATCGCCGCGTCGCGGGCGAGGGCGGCGAGCCGCGCGGCTTCGGCCTCCGTTTCGCGCAAGACCGCCTCGAGCAAGCTGACCCTGCCCGGGAAGCTCTCCGACTGCACGGCGAAGAAGCGCGAGGACACCGAGCTGTTCATCGTCGAGGGCGACTCCGCGGGAGGCTCCGCCAAGCAGGGCCGCAAGCACGCGTTCCAGGCGATCCTCCCCCTTCGCGGCAAGGTGCTGAACACGGAGAGCGCAGGGCTGAAGAAGGTCCTCGACAACAAGGAGCTGAGCGACCTGACCACCGCGCTCGGCTGCGGGATCGGCCCGAACTTCGACCTCGCGAAGCTGCGCTACCAGCGCATCATCCTGCTCGCGGACGCGGACTCGGACGGGCACCACATCACGACGCTGCTGCTCACGTTCTTCTTCAGGCACATGCCGCAGCTCATCAGCGCGGGCCGTCTCTACATCGCCATGCCGCCGCTCTATCGCGTCGATATCGGCAAAGAGACCTTCTGGGCCGCCGACGAGGCGGACCGCGCCCGGATCATGGAGGAGCACGGCGGGGGCCGCAGCGCTCCGCAGATCACGCGCTTCAAGGGCCTCGGCGAGATGATGCCCAAGACCCTCTGGGACACGACCCTGAACCCGGACACGCGCCGCCTCCTGCGCGTGGACATCACGGACGGGCTCCTGACCGACCGCGTCATGAGCGACCTGATGGGGAAGGACCCCTCCGCGCGCTTCCGGTTCATCATGGACCGGGCCGAGGAGGCGGAGGCCGTGGACCTCTGATCGCCCCGCCGGCCGCCCCGCGGCGGCCGGCGCGTTTCACGGCGTCAGCCCTGCCGCGACGCCGCGAACCCCTCGACGAGCTCGACCCAGAGGTTTGCGCCCACCGGCAGGAGCCGGTCGTCGAAGTCGTAGCGGGGGTGGTGCACGTTGTACTCGCCACCCTGCCCGAGCCAGAGATAGCTGCCGGGCACCTCCTCGAGCATGAACGCGAAGTCCTCCCCCCCCATGCAGGGCTCGGGATCGGTCGAGACCTTCCCGTCGCCGAGGAGGCGACGCGCCGCCTCGGCGAAGCGCGCGGACTGTCCGGCGTGGTTCACGGTCGGCGGATAGCCGCGGCTGTACTCCACCCTCGCCTCGCAGCCCATGGCCCGGGCGATCCCCACCGCGGTGCGCTCGATCTCCGCCTCGAGCCGATCGCGGGTCTCCGGCCGGAACGTGCGGACGGTGCCGCCGAGAGTGGCGGTCTCCGGGATGACGTTGAAGGTGCTGCCTGCCTCGATCTTCGTGACCGACACGACGGCGGCGTCGACGGGATCGGTCCCGCGCGAGACGAGGGACTGGAGCGCGGTGACGACGTGGCTGGCGACGAGAACCGGATCCACGCCCTTGTGCGGCATGGCCGCGTGGGCGCCCTTGCCCGTGATCTCGATCTCGATCTTGTCGCTCGCCGCCATCATCGGACCGGCCCCGACACACGCGGTCCCGAAGGGCGCATCGGGCCAGTTGTGCACGCCGTAGACCTCGTCGCAGGGGAAGCGCTCGAAGAGGCCGTCATCCATCATCGCGCGGGCGCCCGCCAGTCCCTCCTCGGCCGGCTGGAAGATGAAATGGACGGTCGGTCCTGCGCGCCGGCCGGCACGGACGGCGCCCATGCTCTTGGCAGCGCCCAGCAGCATCGTCGTGTGCCCGTCGTGCCCGCAGCCGTGGAAGACCCCCTCGACCTCCGACTTGTGGTCGCTCTCCCCCATCTCCTGCATGGGGAGCGCGTCCATGTCCGCGCGCAGGCCGATGGAGCCGGCTCCGTCCTCTCCGTGGAGCGTGCCCACGACCCCTGTCCCCCCGAGTCCCGTCACGACCTCCAGCCCGAAGGACGTCAGGCGCTCCGCCACGAGGCGCGAGGTGCGGCTCTCCTGGTAGCCGAGCTCGGGGTTGCGGTGAATGTCCTGACGCCACTCCGTCAGGAGCGGCGCGTCAGCGGCGATGTCGGGGCGGATCTGCATGAGGACAGGTTGCCGTCCAGAGACCGTGGCGTCACCCGTCGGACCTGATTCGGGCGCCGGAGACGATTCAAAAGGAGCGCCCCCGCGACACCGCCCCGCAGAGGGGTGGCGCCGCGGGGGCGCTGGCGCGCGGCGCCGGCCCCGGGCCGACGTCGCCAGGGGATCGACCTCAGTTGAAGAGGATCTCGAGCCCGTCGGTGAAGTTGGAGCCGAGGCCGACGCCGTCTCGGTACCACGCCTGGAAGTTCCAGGTGTCGCCCGCCACCGTCGCCGCCGTGCCGCCGCCCTGGGGGATCAGTCCCAGGTCGATGGCGAGGGAGAACTCACCCGCGGCGCCCGCGGAGAGGATCTCGCCGGGGCCGACGTAGCGCCCGATGGCACCACCGAGGCACAGGTTACCGTCCGACGTGCCGCCGGCGTTCGGGACGAAGCCCTGGGCCGCGGACACGATGAAGATGCCGAACTGGTTCGGCGGCAGGTTGGAGGCGGTCACCGTCACGTCGTTCGCCGAGATACGGGTCTCACCGAAGCCGGAGATGGCCGCGGCGATGCCCGTGGAGTTCGGGTTCGTCGAGCAGTAGTTGGCACCGATCGGACCCGGGCCGCCGACCGACGAGCCGGCGACGTTGAGGGTGTAGGTGTTGCAGCTGCTGGAGTCGCTGCCCCAGAGGCGGACCTCGAGGATGAGGTCCTGGTCGGCGCCCGTGAAGTTGGTGTAGTCGAGGAGCTCGTCGTCGGTGCCGGAGAAGCCCATCGCGAGCTCAGTACCGTCGCCACCCTCGCCGACGATATCGGAATCGCAGCTGACCAGCGGGTCCCAGAGATAGGCGTCGATGTCACCGGTCGCGACGGTGTGGAGCACGTCGAGGACGATCGTGTCCCCCGCGGCGACGGTCACCGCGAAGAAGTCCTTGTCGCCCGGCTGGACGTTCAGCGTGTACGAACCGTCGATCGTGGGCGCAGCCGTGGCGCAGTCGTCGTTGTCTTCGAAGGCGTCCGGCATCTGGCAGGGATCGGCCATCGTCGAGACGTTGAGGTCGTAGTCGTTGCAGAGAGCCGTGCTGCCGCTCCAGACGTCGATCTCCACGATGACGTCCAGCGGAGCGCCGGTCATGTTGGCGTAGCTCACCAACTCGTCGTCGGTTCCCGTGAATCCCTGGGCGAGCGCCGTCGCGGCGCCCTCTCCCTCGATGTTCGAGTCGCACGCGACGGCCGGGTCCCAGATGTACACGTCGAGGTCGCCGTTGGCCGCGAGGTGGAGGCAGTCGACGAAGATCGACTCGCCGGCCGGGATGGTGACGGAGAAGAAGTCACTGTCACTGACGGAGCAGTTGAGCCCGGGGTTGTTGCTCGGCGTGAGCGCGGCGGCGCTCGCGCAGTCGTCGTTGTCCTCGAACGCATCCGGGGAGAGCCCGGCGCAGGGGTCGGGGCTCGTGGTGAGCGTGACCGAGCCCGTCCCGACGGCGCCGGAGAACCCGCCGATGCGGATGAAGAGATCGGTGCCCGCGGCGACGCCGCTCGCGGATGCGATGCTGGTGAAGCCCGTGCAGCCGCCCCCATCGTCGTTGCAGGCCAGCAAGGCGAGGTTCGCGCAGTCGCCCGAGAAGATCTCGATGGCGGTGTCGTACGTCGCGTTGTCGCACGTCGAGACCGTCACGAGGTCCGTGCTGGTCGTCGTGTAGCTGAACCAGACATCAGGGCCGCCGCCGGCCGCGCAGTTCCAGGCTGGCGCGCTCGAGGTCGCTGCGAGCGTGTCGAAGGCTGTCGGGGTCCCGACCGTGAGGGGAATGGCGCCGGCGCACTCGTCGTTCTGGGCGAGGGCCGGCGAGGCGAACGCGGTCGCGGCGAGCAGGAAGGAAAGCTTCTTCATGTTGAGTCTTCGGAGGGAGGAAATGGGCCTGGCGGGCCCGGCAGAGGATCCGCGCGCGTGAAGGGCGGGTGATCACTGCGTGAGACCAGAGTATTAAGTTTAGCCGCGTCTACCCTTGCAATCGCGGGACTTCCTGCCCGCTCAGTCTCATCTCACGAAAGAGGCCCCGCGACGCAGAGCGTCGCGGGGCCTGCTCGGATCGGCTCGGTCCGAGGCACCTGCGGCGACCCGGTCCGATCCTCGGCGAGATCAGTTGAAGACGATCTCGATGCCGTCGCTGAAGTTCGAGCCGAGGCCGACCTGATCCCGGAACCACGCCTGGAAGTTGCGCGACTCACCGGCCAGCACGGAGGTGATGCCGCCGCCGTTGGGGAAGTTCGCCAGGTCGAGGACGAGCGAGAACTCACCCGCCGCGCCGGAGTTCAGGATCTGGCTCGGGCCCGCGAAGCGATCGATCGCGCCGCCGAGGCAGAGGTTACCGTTCGAGGTGCCGCCAGCGCCCGGGACGAAGCCCTGGGTCTGCGACGTGAAGAAGATGCCGAACTGCGAGTTCGGGAGGCTCGTTGCCGAGATCGTGACGTCGTTCGCGGCGGCCGAGGTGAGGCCGAACGCGCCCATCGTCGCAGTGCCACCGCTCGAGTTGGCGACCGCCGTGCAGAAGTTGGTACCGATCGGGCCAGCGGTGACACCAGCGCCGGTCACGTTCAGGTCGTAGGTGTTGCACCCGCTGGACGAGAACATGTCGACCTCGATGATCAGGTCCTGGGGAGCACCGGTGGTGTTCGTGTAGCTGATGACCTCGTCGTCCGAGGCCGAGAACCCGAGGGCGAGCGCGCCGGTTCCGCCGCCCTGGCCGACGACGTTCGTGTCACAGGCGACGAGCGGATCCCAGAGATAGAGATCCATGTCACCGTTGGAGTTCAGGAAGATGATCGAAGCGTCGAGGGTCGCGCCGTCGGCGACCGTCACTGCGAAGTAGTCGTTGTCCGCTTCGATGCAGGTCAGGCCGAGGTAGCTACCGTCGCTGAGCGAGGCGGCGCCGGCGCAGTCGTCGTTGTCCTCGAAGGCGTCGGGGAGGGAGCAGGGGGGGGGCGGAGCCAGGGTGAGCTCGACCGTGCCCGTGCCCACCGAGCCGTTCCATCCGCCGACGCGGATGTAGAGGTCGGTGCCGACGGGGACACCGAGCGCGACCGCCGTGCTCGTGAAGCCGGCGCAGCCGGGGCCGTCGTCGTTGCAGGTCACGGGGACGAGGTTCGCGCAGTCGCCCGAGAAGATCTCGATGGCGGTGTCGTACGACGCGTTGTTGCAGGTGGAGACCGTGACGGCGTCGGTGCTGGTCGTCGTGTAGGAGAACCAGATGTCCGCGGCGCCGCCGGCGGCGCAGGGCCACGCGGGCCCACCCACCGTGGCCGCGCTGGTGTCGTACGCGGTCGGGGTCGCGGGCGCGAGAGCGATCGCACCAGCGCAATCGTCGTTCTGAGCGAGGGCCGGGGACGCAAAAGCGGTCGCGGCGAGCAGGATGGAGATTTTTTTCATCGGGGACGAATCGGAAGGAGGTGGGCGGCTTGATCACCCGCACGAACGCGTGCGAGGCGACATCGACCAGCCGCGACTACGTGTCAAGAGTACCACCTGAGCCCCTGAAGGGCTCGAAGTGCCCCGATCCGTGCCACGGCCCCGTGGACCGGGCCCCGTATGCCTCCGATCGAGACACGGGCGCCCCCGGGCGCAGGGAGCCCCGAGCGCGGGCGCCCCCGAACGAAGGAGGCCCCGCTGCGCCGAAGCGTAGCGGGGCCTCCTGAAAGCGAGAGCAGGGCAGACGCCCGTGGCGCCGTCCCCCCCGCTGCGGGGAATCGATCAGTTCGTGAACACGATCTCGATGCCGTCGGTGAAGTTCGAGCCGAGGCCGACGCCGTCTCGGTACCACGCCTGGAAGTTCCAGGTGTCACCCGCCACCGTCGCCGTCGTGCCGCCGCCCTGGGGGATCAGCCCGAGGTCGATGGCGAGGGAGAATTCACCCGCGCCACCCGAGGAGAGGATCTCGCCGGGGCCGACGTAGCGCCCGATGGCGCCGCCGAGGCACAGGTTGCCGTTCGACGTGCCGCCAGCGCCCGGGACGAAGCCACGGTTCGCGGACACGATGAGGATGCCGAACTGGTTCGCCGGCAGGTTCGAAGCCGTCAGCGTCACGTCGTTCGCCGAGACGCGGGTCAAACCGAAGCCGGAGATGGAGGCGGCGTTGCCCGTCGAGTTCGCGTTCGACGTGCAGTAGTTGGTGCCGATCGGGCCCGTGGACACGCCGGCGCCGGTCACGTTCAGGTCGTAGCTGTTGCATCCACCGGACGTGAACATGTCGACCTCGAGGATCAGGTTCTGGGGACCACCGGTCGTGTTGGTGTAGGTGATCGTCTCGTCGTCCGTGGCCGAGAAGCCGAGGGCGAGCGCGCCGGATCCGCCGCCCGGCCCCGCGACGTTGGTGTCACAGGCCACGAGCGGATCCCAGAGATAGAGGTCCACGTCGGCGTTGGCGTTCAGGAAGAGGATCGACGCGTCGAGGGTTCCACCATCGGGGACCGTGACGGCGAAGTAGTCGTTGTCCGCGTCGAAGACGGTCAGGCCGGGGTAGCTGCCGTCCGAGAGGGGGACGGCGCTCGCGCAGTCGTCGTTCTCCTCGAAGGCATCGGTCCCGAGCGTCGAGCAGGGGTCCGGCGCCACCGACATGTCGATGTCGTAGTTGAGGCAGCCGACGCCGGCGAAGTTCGGATCGACGAAGACCTCGACGATCACCGTTTGAGCCGTGCCGCTGGCGGGGTACGAGAGACCGTCCGTGTCGAAGAAGTTGATCAGGTTGCACGACGAGTCGTACAGGTTGAGATCGAGGTCCTCGTTGGGCGTATCGAGGATGTTGAAGTTCAGGATGTCGGTCGCGCCGAGGGACACCTCGTAGAAGTCGGAATCGGTGAGGCTGCAGAACAGGCCCTGGTAGATGCCCGTCGTCAGCGCCGCGGCCGTCTGGCAGGTGTCGTTGTCCTCGAAGGAATCGTCCGGCTGCACGCTGCAGTCGAACGGGGCGCCTTCGGTGAGCAGCACCGTGCCCGGTCCGCTACTACCGTTGAAGCCGCCAACGCGAATGCGGAGCTCGGTGCCAGCGGGAACGCCGAACGCGGTCGCGGTGCTCTGAAGGCCGCAGGCGTCGTCGTTGCAGACCAGGGGGACGAGAGCGGTGCAGTCGCCGCTGAAGATCTCGATCGCGGTGTCGTAGCTCGAACCGCAGGTCTCGACGGCGACGTCCGAGAGCGCGGTCGTCGTGTAGCTGTACCAGATGTCCGAGCCGCCGCCGGCCGCGCAGGGCCAGGCGGGGATGCTCGAACTGGCGGTGGTGGTGTCGTAGGACTGAGACACGCCGTTCACGAGCGGCACCGCACCGGAGCATTCATCGCTGCCGGGGCCGCCGCCGCCAGGGGTCGAGTTGAGCGTGACGGTTCCGGTGCCCGCCGCGCCGTTGAACCCACCGATCCGGATGAAGAGGTCGGTGCCCGCCGGGATGTTGCTCGCTGATGCAGTGCTCGTGAAACCCGTGCAGCCCGCCCCGTCGTCGTTGCAGATCAGGGCGATGAGGTTCGCGCAATCACCCGAGAAGATCTCGATGGCCGTGTCGTAGGTCGCGTTGTTGCAGGTCGAGACCTGGATGTTCTCGATCCCGCTCGTGGTGTACGAGTACCAGATGTCGGGGCCACCGCCGGCGGCGCAGGGCCAGGCAGGTGCGCTGGGCGTCGCAGCGGTCGTGTCGAACGCGGTCGGGGCGTTGGCGGCGAGTGCGAGGGCGCCAGTGCACTCGTCGTTCTGGGCGAAGGCCGGGGAGGCCACGACCACGGCGGCGAGGAGGAAGGGAGTCTTCTTCATCGGGGAGCGAATGGGAGAGATCGAAGGAGAGGCGGCGGCGTCCGCGACCGGACGCTGCCGTGAGAACCACAGATTTTCTATCTGTACAATGCCCTCCCCGCCCGCCGTCGGGAACTCCCCGGGCTCGGGTTCGTTCCCACTGCTCTCCATCGAGATCACTCAACCGAATAGGGAATCCACTTAGGCCTCCGTCCCAGCGGTCCAGGAGGAGGACTTCGATCCGCTCACACTGCGCGGGGACCTCGAAGCGCCCACCCGGAGCCGTCCCCACGTGCGACGGGCTCCGCGGACGGAGAGACAGGTCGTGAGGACGATCTCGAGACCGTCGGTGGGGTTCGAGCCGAGGCCGAAGGGATCCTGGCCCCACGACCGAGAGCTGCACGTCTCACTGAAGAGCGCCGCGATCGTCCTGGCGCCGTCCGGAACGTCAGCCCGGCCGAGGGCGAGCGGTCACTCGCCCCACGTCCCGGGCTTCGGGAGCTCGAACGGGCCCAAGGAGCAGTCGACCGCACTGCCGACGCGGGGGGCAAGGCTCGGAGCGACGCCGCAATCCGGGACGAGGCTCTCGGGCCGCGGCGCCATGGAGGCACCGGACTGCGCGATCCGAGGACTCGAAGCCGTCGACGCGACGTCGTTCGCCGCGACGGATGTGGGACGACCGCGCTCTTCGCGTTCAGGCCGTCCGCCGCGCTCCCTCGCGAGGTAGCGCAGCGGCCCGCTCGTCCGCCGGGGGGAGGTCGCCGGCGTCGGCGGCGAACCCGTGGATCAGCCGCGGGTCGCGTCGGTCATGGCCGACCGCGCCTTCGAGGCCTCGTTCCCGCTCGAACCTGTCTTGTGACCCGGGTCGACCCACGAGCGCACCGTCTCGGCCCCACCGAAGAACCGGCGCTCGAAGCGAGCGTAGATCCCGAAGGCTTTCGCCTCAAGTCGCGCGCGCTTGTAGGAGCCGTCCTCGAGACGCCGCTGGGCGCGACGCTCCCACCATCCGACCCGTCCGCGGGCGAGGCCGTAGGAGAGGGTCGCGTGGTGCTGGTACATCATCCGCGCGCGGGCGATCTGGGGCGGGATGTTGCCCGGCCAGGTCTCCTCGAGGTGGTACTCACCGATCGAGCCCCACTGCGGGATGGTCGTCGGCCCCTGATAGCCGAGCTCGATGGCCTCGTCCCACATCACCGTCCCCGGGATCGGCCGGTACGGCCAGACCGTGGGGCGCGCGAGGGGCGCCGCGTTGTGGAGCCGGCGGCACTGCTCGATGGTCATCATCATCGACTCCTCGCTCTCGCCGGGGTAGCCGATGATGTAGGTGACGGACGCCTGGATCCCGCGCCGGTCCATCTCCACCGCGGCGGCGATGTTGTCGTCGCCTTTGATGGGCTTGCCGATGCGCTTCAT
This sequence comes from Planctomycetota bacterium, assembly GCA_002862085.1. Taxonomy (GTDB): domain Bacteria; phylum Planctomycetota; class UBA1135; order UBA1135; genus Saltatorellus. Next base: position 16,262 of record PKCK01000102.1, read on the forward strand.
CATCTCGTCCATCCCCGCCTCGGCGCCGATCTCGGCGATGTACATGCCCGACTCGGCCATCAGATCGAGGGTCTCGGACTTGTACTTGAGGATCGAGTGGGTCTCGATGAACGCGTTCCAGCCGATCTGGAGCCCGCTGTCGATGAGCCCCTGGGAGAACTCACGCACGCGCTTCTGCATGACGCCGAAGTTGGCGTCGTGGAAGCGGATCACGTCGAAGCCCCAGCGATCGTGCAGCTCCTGGATGTCGTCGAGCATCCGGTCGGCCGGCATGCACTTCCAGCGGCGCATGCTGATCTCGGGGCTGCAGCAGAAGCCGCAGGGCTCGGGGCAGCCGTAGCTCGAGAAGTAGGTGATCCCGAAGTACGGCTTGCGCTGCCCGATCCACGGCGGGGTCGGCATACGCAGCACGTCCTTCGCGGAGTCGGCCCGCATCTGGTGATCGCGATAGGGCCGATGGTCGAGCAGGTGCCACGGAACGCCGGGGATCTCGTCCCAGCCGGCGACGGAGCGGCGCGGGTTCTTGACGATCTGCCCGTCACGCTTGAAGGCGATGCCTTCCAGGTCGTCGAGCGGCTCGCCCGAATCGATCGCGCGGACGAGATCGCGGAAGATGAGCTCGCCCTGACCGATGACGACCGCCTCGTAGAGACCAGTCTCCAGCATGAGGTCCGGCTTGACGCTCGCGAACCAGCCGCCGATCACGGCGGGCACCCTGGGGTTGCGCGCCTTGACCGCCTGCATGGCGAGCCAGCTGTCGGTCACCATGTAGCCGAGGATGGCGGTCGTCGCGACGAGCATGGCGCCGTCGGACTCCTCCGCGAACCGTTTGTGCCCCTCGGTGCCGCCGTACAGGCTGCCGTCCACGATCTTGATCTCGTACCCGTCCTGGAGCGGGAACGCCGAGATCGTGAGGAGCTCGAGCGGGAGCATGTCCTTGCTCGACTCGACGCCGAGGCTGTCATCGACCTGCTTCGGCTGATAGAGGACGATCTTCTTCTTGGCCGTCTGAATCATCGCTGGAAAGAGCCTGGGACAGGGCTCTGGGGGAAGGATCGGCGCTGCGCGCCCCAGGAGTTTACCTCTCCTGCTGTTCGCGGGGCCCGCGAGCTCCTTCCCTGCGCGAGAGGACCCCGCAGGCCACCTCGAGCGCCTCGATCAGGTTCCCGGGATCCGCGACAGGATGGCCCGCACCGTCTCTTTTCCCGACGATGTCGAAGGCGGTCCCGTGCATGGGGCTGAAACGCAGGTAGGGCAGTCCCGCGACGAAAGTGACTCCCCGGCCGCCCCCCATGAGTTTGAGAGGGATGAACGCCTGGTCGTGATAGAGGGCCAGGATCCCGTCGTGCAGACCGCGCACTCCCTCCGAGAACACCGTGTCGGGGGACACCGGTCCGCAGACCTCGATCCCCTCGGCGCGCGCGCGAGCGACGGCCGGCGCGAGCACCGTGCTCTCCTCCGATCCGAGCAGACCGCCCTCCCCGGCGTGTGGGTTGAGCCCGGCGAGCGCGAGGCGGGGCGCCTCGAAGCCCAGCCCGAGGAGCGCTTCGCTCATGAGGCGCAGCCGGTCGAGCACGTGCTCCTCGGTGATCCGATCGATGGCCGCTCGCAGCGGCATGTGTCGCGTCGCGAGCATCACCCGGAGCGCGCCGGCGAACCCGATCATCTCCGTGCGCTCTGCACCCGCCCAGCGACTCAGGAGCTCGGTCTGTCCCTCGACGCGCGCTCCAGCGGCGTGCAGCGCGGCCTTGTTCACCGGGCCCGTGACGACCGCCGCGACCTCCCCCACCATGGCGAGGTCGTGCGCGGCGCGCAGCGCCCTGAGCGCCGCGTCACCGCAGCTCGCCTGCACCTCGCCGAGGCGATGGCGACCCGCACGCACGTCTCCTTCCGAACCGCTGTCGAGCCAGGCCGCGCCGGAGCCCGCCGGGAGCTCGGTCGGCGACGCGACGATCGGGATTCCCGCGGGCGCGAGATTCGCCGGACCGACGGCCAGGAGCCGCGCGCGACCCTCCATCGCCGCCAGCGCCGCCGGGAGGATCTCCGGCCCGATCCCCGCCGGATCCCCGGCGGTCACCGCGACGATGCCCTCGGGCACGCTCTCCTCCGCGCCGTCCATGGCGGGGAGATTAGCGTCCTGCGGAGCGCGCAGGGGGCGCGCCTCCCCATCCACTGCGCGCCGGGGCGACACCGCTGCTCTCGTGCTCCTCGAAGGCCGCGGCCCCCGGCGACCTCGACGCACCCTCAGCTGGCCGAGGACGAGCTGGTTCGCACCCGGGCGATCGCGTCCTGCCACCGCGCGCGCTCCTCCGCGACACCGTCCACGTCCGGCTCGAAGGTCCGCGACTCGGCCTCGAGCGCACGGACGAGGCCCGCGGCGTCGAGGAGGCCGGCCCCCACCGCCGCCATCGCGGCTGCTCCGCGCGCGGTCGCCTCGACCTCACCAGGCCGGACCACGCGCAGCGCGGCGAAGTCGGCCTGCCGCTGCATGAGGAGATCGTTCCGCGCTGCGCCGCCGTCCACGAGCATCTGCACGACGGACTCGCCCGAGTCCCCACGGAGCGCCTCGACGAGGTCCGCGCACTGGTGAGCGATGGCCTCCAGCGCAGCGCGTGCGACGTGGGCCCGGGACGATCCGCGCGTGAGGCCGAGGAGCGCGGCGCGCGCGTCCGGATCCCAGTGCGGTGCACCGAGCCCCGAGAAGGCGGGGACGAGCACCACCCCGCCGGTGTCGGGGACCGATCGCGCGAGCTCCTCCGAGTCGGCCGCGTCGTCGATGATGCCCAGCTCGTCCCGCAGCCACTGGACGACCGTCCCGCCCGCGAAGGCGCTCCCTTCGAGGGCGAAGCACGGCTCGCCGCGGCCGTCCACCGCGAGGGTCGTCAGGAGGCCCGCCCGCGAGCTCACCCGCCGCGCGCCCGTGTTGAGCAGGAGGAAGCAGCCTGTCCCGTAGGTCGTCTTCATCGCCCCGGGCTCGAAGCAGCCCTGGCCGAAGAGCGCCGCCTGCTGATCGCCGAGCACGCCCCTGATCGGGACCGTCCCCGCCGCGCCCGGCAGGTGCGCCTCACCGAATGCGCCGCCCGAAGGCACGACCTCGGGCAGGCACGCCTCCTCGACGCCGAAGAGGTCGAGGAGCGATGGCGCGTAGCCGCGCACGTCGATGTCGAAGAGCATCGTGCGGCTGGCGTTCGTGGGATCCGTGACCCAGCGCTCTCCGCGCGTCAGGTGATGGACGATGAGCCCGTCGACGGTCAGGAAGCGCAGGTCCCCGGCGTCCGCGGCCGCGCGCACGCTCACGTCGTTCGCGATCAGCCATTCCGCCTTGGTCGCGGAGAAGTAGGGGTCGATCACGAGACCGGTTCGCGCCGTGACCTCCGCGGAGTGGCCCGCCTCGCGCAGCTCCGCGCAGCGCGCCGCTGTCCGGCGATCCTGCCAGACGATGCCCGGGGCGAGCGCCTTCCCCGTTGCCGCTGAGACGGCGAAGAGCGTCTCTCGCTGGTTCGTGATCCCGACCGCGACCGGCGAGCCACCGGCGCCATCGAGGGCCCGCCGGACGGTGTCGTCGACCGCGGCGAGGATGTCCTCGGCGCGGTGCTCGACGCGGCCGGGCGACGGGAAGCTCTGGTGGAACTCGGCGTAGGCCCGGGCGACGGGCCTGAGTTCCAGGTCGAAGACGATCGCCGTCACGCCGGTGGTCCCGGCGTCGATGGCGAGGACGAGGGGCGAGCCGGCGTGCGCTGGAGTCGTGGCCATGGCGCCGCGAGGGTACGGCCTCTGCGGGCCCGAACTCCAGGGAGGGTGCGTGGCTCCCCCTCGAACGCGCGGACCTCCGCCCGGCGAACGCCCTGGCGAAGGTCCTCGATCCGGGGTGTCGCTTCCCCGCGGTCCGACTCAGACGTCCTGGTGGATCACCACGGAATCAGCGGCGATCCCGACTTCGAAGGTCGTCGTGGTCCGCGCGCCGCTGCGGTGGATCGCGTGGAGGTGAAGCGGGCTGTCGAGGACGCCGCCGGCGAAGGCGCGCCCGAGGTCGAGGAGGAGCTCGTACCCGCTCTCGAGCGCGCGGAGCTCGCTGAAGCCGTGCTCACCGCCGATCGCGTAGTGCATTCCGCTCCCCTCGAAGCCGCCGAAGAGGCCGACGCTCACCGAGGGCAGGAGTGCCGCGGAGAGCTCGACACGCACGTCACCCCAGAAGCGAGCCCACGCGGTGCCGTCGCCGATGTCGATGACCTCGATGAAGCCGTCACCCACGGCGCTCAGCACGGCTGCTCGAAGGAGTTCCGTCTGGCCACGCAGCGTGATGGTCTGGTCGAAGTCGCTGGCGCCGGGCCCTCCCATGGGCAAGGTGCCCACCGTCGGGTCGGCCATCCCCCCACCGGTGCTGGGCGGCACGGGAGGCGTGCCGTTGAAGGCCATTCCGAGCGAGAGCGGCAGGGCCGCGACGCACCCGATCAAGATCCCCTTGGGCCCCTGGAGGGCGTGACGGAAGAGGCTCGTCTTGCTGATGAGATTTTTCATCGGTGGTAGGTCCGTGCGCGCCGATCGCTCGCCGCGCGTTGTAACGGTCCGTCAGGAAGCCCCTGCGAGAAGTTCGGGGACGTCACGAGTCAGCCGCTCCACGAACCCCGGTCGGGACTCGAAGATCGCCCGGGCGTCTCCGTTCTCGACGAAGAGCCGCGCAAGTTCGGCGGGCGACTGCTCCGCCTCGACGTGTCGGTCCATCAGCGTTCGGAACGAAGCCAGGGCTCGGTCATCGAGTCCCAGGCTCGCGTAGGCGATGCCGATGTTGAAACGAACGATGTTGAAGCGCTGGTCCACGGCCGCGAGACCGGACACCGTCACCCAGCGCCAGAGGACGAGGGCCTGCCGGACCGCACCTTCGGCGAAGTGCAGGCGCCCCAGCTGCATGGCGGCGTGACCTCGGTTCTCCAGGCCCATGGCCGTGTCGAAGACGTCGCGGTAGAGCGCCGCGGCCCGGAGGGTCTTGCCTTCACGGGACAGCACGTAAGCGAGGTAGATCCGCGACTCCTCGTGGCTCGGATCGATCTCCGTGGCCTGCTCGAGGAGTCGACGCCCCTTCTCCATCGGGTCCGCGATCTGCTCCAGGCGACCGTTCAGCATGTGCCGGGCCCGCGTCCAGTCATCGCGGCCACCCCACAGCTCGCCACCGCGCGCGCCAGCGCTCACGTCCGCGCGGCCCGAATCGACGACGCCATCGACGAGGCCACGTCCGTGCGCCTTCGTCTGATCGATCGGGACGGCGCGCTCGAAGACACGCTCCTGGAACGCCTCGGGGTCCGCCGCGGCGAGGGTGTAGGCCTTGCCGAGCTGGTAGAAGATCGTCGCGAGGCGGTGCGCCAGGTCGATGTTCTCGGCCGCACGCGCGATCTCGGTGGCGCCGAGCATCGCCACGCGCGCCTCGAGGCGATGGGGCTCGGAGAGGTCGCGGTGATGTCGCGCGAACCGCCGGATGTCGTCGAAGAACGACCGAGCCTCGGGGTCCTCCTCGAGCATCACCATCGCGCGGGCGGCAGCCCCCTCGTCCAGCTCGCCATCGACGAGACACGAGAGGTCCTGTTGCAGGCTCAGCTGCGCCTCGGACAGCTCCTCCACCTGACCCCAGCTCGGCCCTTCCCAGGCGTGGAAGTCCCAGTCGGACGCGTCGGCGCCCGGCGAAGCGTGGGCGTCGCTGGCGGGGCGGGGCTCGATGGGCTCTTCGGGGTTCATGGGGCAGAGGGGGGGGCGGCGCGGGGCCTAGTGACCAGGCGCCTCGGTGACTACGAATCAGACGGATCAGGATCGCGGGTGAGTTCCGCGTTTCGTGCTCCACGGCCAGCGCAGCCCGTTCCAGGGCCGTCTGAGCGGGATCTCGGCTCGCGCGAGACCGGCCGAGAGACCCTCCCCACCCGGGCGGGCCGGCAGTCGGGCGCGAGCCCGTCGAAGACCCGGCGCATGGCGCGGTGGATCTTCCGGCGCGCACGGAAGATGACCATCTTCAGGTTCTCCAGCTTGATCCCGAGGTCCGCCGCTGCGTCGCGGTAGCTGACGGCCTCCACCTCGACGAGGTGCAGAGCTCGGCGCTCGCGGTCCGAGAGCATCGAGTAGAACTCGATGTAGAGCTGCAGATAGGTGAGGTACGCGCGGGCAGCCTGCGCGCTCGCCTCGCCTTCGAGGACGCCGCTGAGAGGCGTGGCGCCGTCGGCGATGGGCTGGTCGGAGAGGTCCTCGAAAGCCACCTCCTGCCGGCCCCCGCCGGTCGAGCGTGACCGCATGTGCTTGAGCACGGTGTTCCGCACGATCATCGCCGTCCAGACCCGGAACGCGTCCTCCCGCGACGCGTCGAAGCGATGCGGGTAGCGGTAGACGTTGAAGAAGACCTCCTGGAGCACGTCGCCAGGGTCCGCCTTGCTGCCGTAGCGACGAAGGCGACCCGACACCTGGACCAGCAGGTGACCGGCGTTCAGCTCGTAGAGGAGCCCGAAGACACCGCGCCCCGTCTGCTTGCGGAACGCGTCCATCAGCGCGGTGCTGATGCCATCGCGGACCTCCTCGGCCGTCGCGTCTTCGCGCGTCAGGACGCGCGCAACGCGCTCCCGATCACCCCGGTCCAGTTCCCCGCGCCCGAGCTCTGCGATCCGCCCTGCGAGGCGTTGGCGGCCGCCGCTGGCGTTCAGAGGGCTCTGGCGTAGGAGATCGGAGACTTGCATCGAGGAAGGAGCGCTCGGCCGATCGTATGTGCGATCCGACGATCTGTCGCCACCTCGGACGACGTCGATCTCGTCTTCGTACGACGGAGAGCTTTCGTGTGCCGCAACGGGAACGCCGGCGTCCACGCGGGCCTCCGGGGATGGGACGGCGGCGTCGTGCACGTCGGCGCCACGAGCGGCGGGCGCGCCGCTCCTCCGAAGGATCGGTGCGTCGGCGGAGCGTTGGAGAAGGAGCTTTGTTTCGCCTGCGACGGGTCTGGTCGCCGACTCCCGGGGTCGGGTCTCGCGAGCTCTCATCGGAGACGGAACGGCGGCGCCGGAACACGCGAACGGGCGCCGCGGCGCGGGGTTCTCCTCGCGGGGGAGCGCCGCATCCGCTCGGCTGCAGCGCGGAGGACGGGAGCGAGGAGTTCCGGCCGGAGGGGCTCCGGTGGAGTTCTGACCCTTGGTCTAAGCACGAGCGGGGAGTCGGTTTCGCGGTGAGGGGAATGGGTCGTGTGGTTTCCGCACGCCCCACCGATGGACTTCGCACAAGCCCATCGATCGCAGGGAGTTGGGGCGCTGGGGCCATCGCTGGACGAGCGGTGCAGCCAGGAAGTGAGGCGTGTCCGAACGGGGGAAAGTCCCGAACCAGGGGGAGGCCGCTGTTCCGCGTCCCCGGGCTCCTCGAGCGGCCCGACCCGGGGTGTCGAGGCCCCGAGGCCGGCCGGAGGGGCCACGGCGTGGTCGCTGCCGCCGTGAATCGCAGCGCCGGAGAGGCGAGGATGAGCGCCGCGCCGCCGCGGCGCGGACTCGACCCGCTCGCCCCATGGAACCTCCCGAAGGCCCCGCAGCTCCCCCTGGTCCCGGCCGCTCCTCGACCGGTGACCCCGTGAGGGAGCGCGTGCTCGAGATCGCACACGACGTCGGCTTCGACCTCGCGGGGATCGCTCCCTGGGGCCCACCGCCCGACGCCGCGCGCTTCGAGGCTTGGCTGGACGAGGGCCGCCACGGGTCGATGGGCTACCTCGAGCGCGGGCGCGCGGCGGCCGTCGATCCTCCGGCCGCGTGGCCGGGCGGTCGGTCCCTCCTCGCCCTCGGGCTGGGTCACTCGCGAGACCCGATCGAGCTTCCCGGCGGCGGGCGGATCGCACGCTACGCCGCGGGCCGCGACTACCACAACGTCATCGGCAAGCGTCTGAGCAAGCTACGGCGGCGGCTCGAAGCCGAGGGGCTCGCGCGGCCCGGACCTGGCTTCGTCGACGCGACGCCGCTCCTCGAGCGGAGCCACGCCGCCGCCGCGGGTCTGGGCTTCGCGTCGAAGGCGGCCAACCTCCTCCACCCGCGCTTCGGCCCGTGGTTCTTCCTGGCCGAGCTCGTCCTCGACGTCGACCTCGAGCCGACCTCCGACGCGGTCTCCCACGGATCGTGCGGGACCTGTACGGCGTGTATCGACGCGTGCCCCACGGACGCCATCCTCGAGCCCGGCGTCGTCGACTCGCGCCTGTGCATCAGCTACGCGACGATCGAGCACCGCGGCCTCGTTCCCCACGAGGTCCGCGAGGAGCTCGGCCCTTGGGCCTTCGGCTGCGATGTCTGCTCCGAGGTCTGCCCCTGGGGATCGAAGGCCCCCGACCTGGCCGAGCGATTCGGCCTGCGGCCGGAGTTCGGCTCGGAAGCCGGCGCGCCGGGCGAGACGCTGACGGGCCTGCTCTCGTGGGGTACTCGGCCAGCCGAAGGACGCGAGGCCCGCTTCGCGGAGGCCTTTCGCGGCTCGCCCCTGCGGCGGCCGGGGCCGGACGGGATCGCCAGGAACGGCGCCCTCGCTCTCTCGTCCGCGCCGGCGGAACGCGGCCGCGATGCGCTCCTGAGCGCGCTCGAGAGCGCCGCGGAGCCTCTCGTCCGCGCCGCCGCCGCCTGGTCACTGGCCCGGGCGCACCTGAACGACGACGGAGTCCGCGCCGCGCTGGACGGAGCGGTCAGGAAGGAGCCTGATACGGCTGCTGCGCAGGACATGCGCACGAGTCTCGAGCGCGGCTGAGGAGCGCGGGGAGCCCCGAGATCGTCCCGATCCGGGACGGCTTCGTGTCGCGTGGACGCGACGCGGCCCGGAGGCGTCGCGATCGGTGGACACGGCGGGCGTCCGGCGCCCTCCAGGGCCGATCCGCGCGGCCGATCCACCCTGACTCGAAGCACGAGCACGACCTGGCTCGAGCGCTGGGCGCGTATCGGCGTCCACGAAACGCGACGCGCTCCGCCGTCGAGCCGACCGCGGTGAGCAGCCGCAAACCGACCCTCTGCAGTGACTTGCGCAACCCCACGGCGCTGACATCAGAGATGGCACAGCGGCTGCTTTCGGTCTGACATGGATCATGCTGACCCCAAGGACTTCTACTCGGACCGCAAGTGGTGCCCGTCGTGCGATCGCTACGTGGCGTACCTGATGAGCGTGACGACCTCCTATTGCGTGGAGTGCGGTGGGGAGGTCCGCCTCTTCTCTGAGGACGACTGGGAGTCCTTCTCGGCGTCCATGGAGGCACGCCGCCCGAGGTCGAAGCGAAGCAAGAAGACGAACAGCGGCCGCAAGAGCGCCTGATCCGCGGACAGCAGAACACCCTCCTTGCCACCCGGGGCGCAGCTTCGACAGCGCCCTCCGGAACGGCGCGTCGCTCGATCAGCGGCGGGCCGTTCGTCCTTTTCCGGTTCACGAGATCTTTGCCGAGCGACCGGAACCGGAGGCACTCCGCGAGCGGCTCGAGGAGGTACAAGGACTGGATGAGCCCCCCTCCCCCGACGAGCTCGGCCGGCGCTGCCGAGCCGGCACCGTCCCGGACCCTCGACGTCGTCAAGGAGCGCTACGCCGAGGGCGCGAACGCGGTCGTCCCCGAGCTCTGCTGCCCCGTCGACTACGACGCGTCTCTCCTGGCGGTCCTGCCCGAGGAGATCGTCGAACGGGACTACGGCTGCGGCGACCCGAGCCAGCACGTGCGCCGGGGAGAGGTGGTCCTCGACCTCGGGTCCGGGGCCGGGAAGATCTGCTACATGGCGAGCCAGCTCGTCGGCGCGGAGGGGCGCGTCATCGGCGTGGACACGACGCCCGAGATGCTCGCCCTCGCGCGCGAGCACCGCGCGGCCATCGCCGGCCGGATCGGGTGGGACAACGTCGAGTTCCGGCGCGGGCACATCCAGGACCTCGCCCTCGACCACGACGCGCTCGCGAGCTGGCTCGAGGCTCACCCGGTCGAGGACATCGAGGGCGTCGAGGCCCTCGAGCGTGAGAAGTCGCGCCTGCGCGCCGCGGCGCCGATGGTCCCCGACGAGAGCGTCGATGTCGTGCTGTCGAACTGCGTCCTGAACCTCGTGGACTCCGCCGAGAAGGGGCGCATGTTCCGCGAGATCCACCGCGTGCTGAAGCGCGGCGGCCGCGCGGTGATCAGCGACATCGTCTCCGACGAGGACGTCCCCCTCGAGCTCCAGCGCGACCCCGAGCTGTGGTCGGGCTGCATCTCGGGAGCGATGCGCGAGGACCGCTTCATGCAGGCGTTCGCGGACGCAGGCCTCTACGGCGTCGAGGTCGCCGCTTACCAGAGCGAGCCCTGGGCCATCGTCGAGGGCATCGAGTTCCGCTCGATGACGGTCGTCGCCCACAAGGGCAAGGAGGGGCCGTGTCACGACCACGCCGAGGCCGTCATCTACAAAGGGCCTTGGAAGGAGGTCGTCGACGACGACGGTCACACGCTGCGCCGCGGCGAGCGCATGGCCGTCTGCCGCAAGACGCTCGGGATCTACACCAGCGAGCCCTACGCCGACTCGATCCAGCCCGTCCTGCCCTTGATCGAGGTCCCACCGGAGAACGCGCTCCTGTTCGATTGCACCCGCGACGTGGTCCGCCGCCCGGACGAGACCAAGCGCGGCGTCGCGCGCGCCGACGTGGCACCCGGGACCTCCTGCTGCGACCCCGAAGAGGGTTGCTGCTGAGGCGCTTCCATGGGCGGTGGTGAGCGCCGCGAGCGTCTCGGCCGCGCGCGGCTCCTGCTGATCTTCACGCCGGAGCTCTGCGCGGCCGATCCCCTGGAGTCCCTGGAGGCAGCGCTCCCCCACGTGGACGTGGTTCAGGTGCGCCCGAAAGCCCGCGGCGCCGGGGCCGGCCCGAGCGAGGCGCGCGCCACCCACGACTGGGCCGAGCGCGTCCTCGACGTCTGCGCCTCCGCCCTCGTGCCCGCGCCGCCCCTCGTGATGGTCAACGACCGCGTGGACGTGGCGCGCGCCCTCGCCGAGCGCGGCCTCGACGGCGTCCACGTGGGCGACCGGGACACCCCGCCGGGAGTGGCGCGCGAGCTGCTCGGCCCCGACGCGCTCATCGGACTCTCGACCCACGACGCCGCCCAGGTGGGCGCCGCCTGGGACGAGCCCGTGGACACCCTCGGCTTCGGGCCGGTGTTCGCGACCGCGACCAAGGGCTACGGCCTCGCCGACGCCCCGCGCGAGGCGCCGCGCGTGGTCGGGCCCGAGCGCGCCTGGGTCGTCGCGGAGAGCAGCGAGGTGCCCGTGTTCCCCATCGGCGGGATCGACCTCACGAACGTGGACCAGCTCGAGCGCGTGGGGCGCGCCGCCGTCGGGTCCGCGGTGCTCGGCGCCGAGGACCCGGCCCGCGCCGCGGAGGCCATGCGCGCGCTGCTCGCCGGCGGCTCTGCGAGCTGAACGGGGACGAGCTCCCGGTGCCGCATCACGCGGCGCCGGGAGCCCGTCGCTCGCGGCCCCTTCAGCTGCGGAGCCGTGCGCGGCTCACTCGCCGCAGTGCTCGGCGAGCCAGCTGAAGAACACGCGGTGCCAGAGCACGCCGTTCTGGGGCGAGAGCACCCAGTGCCCCTCCTCGGGGAAGTACAGGAAGCGCGACGGCACCCCCTGGACCTGGGCGGCGGTGAAGGCCTCCATCCCCTGGGTCACGGGCACGCGGAAGTCCTTCTGGCCGTGAACCACGAGGAGCGGTGTCTTCCACTTGCCCACGTAGTTGTGGGGCGAGAAGCGGTCGTACTCGTCCTGGATCGAACGGGACTTCCAGTAGGGACCGCCGAGGTCGTGGTTGACGAAGAACAGCTCCTCGGTGGAGCCGTACATGGACTCGAGGTTGAAGACCCCGCAGTGGGCGATCATCGCGCTGAAGCGCTCGCCCCCGTTGCCCATGAGCCAGTAGACGGTGTAGCCGCCGAAGCTGGCGCCGACGGCGCCGACGCGCTCATCGTCGATGTACGACTCCGCGAGCATCGAGTCGGTGGCGCTGAGGATGTCCTTCATCGCCTGACCGCCCCAGTCCGTGCTGATCTGGTCGTTCCACTCCCGGCCGAAGCCAGGCAGGCCCCGTCGGTTGGGCGCCACGACGACGTAGCCCTGGGCCGCCATCAGGTGGAAGTTCCAGCGATACGAGAACCACTGACCGATCTGGCCCTGGGGTCCGCCCTGGCAGTAGGTCAGCAGCGGGTACTTCTTCGAGGGGTCGAAGTCCGGCGGGAAGATGACCCAGCAGTGGATCTTCTTGCCGTCGGTGGCCTCCACCCAGCGCTCCTCGACGCCGGGGAGAGCGAGCCCCTCGTAGTGCTCGGCGTTGACGTCGGTGACCATGCGCAACGCCGCGTCATCCATGGAGAGGACCGCGAGCTCGCGCGGCCGCTTCATGTCCATCACGGACACGAGCGCCTCTCCGCCGGGGAGCAGGTCCACCAGGCCGAAGTTGTGCTGGCCCTCGGTGAGCTGACGGGGTGTGCCGCCGCCCAGGGGCAGGTGGAAGAGCTGGTTCGTCCCGCGCCACTCGGAGGCGAAGACGAAGGACTCCGAGTCCGCGGTCCAGGTCGCGCCGTGCACGGTCTGGTCGAGGCCCGCGGTGGGTTCGGTCACCTCGCCCGAGTCGAGGTCGAGCACGAGGATCCGGTTGCGGTCCGACTCGAACCCGGGCCGCTCCATCGAGTGCCAGGCCAGCCTGGTCCCGTCGGGCGCGAAGGTCGGATCGTTGTCGTAGCCGTCGCGCCCATCGGAGACGTTGCGGCGCTCCATGGGCGCGTCCAGGGAGATCAGGTAGACGTCGCTGTCGGTGGACTCGGCCCAGCGCTCGACCTCCTTCATCGTGAAGGCGAGCCACTCGCCGTCGGGTGACCAGTTGAACTGCTCGGACCCGCCGAAGGGCGGCACCGGGCAGTCGACGCGCATGCCCTCCATGAGGTCCACGTGCTCGCCCGCCTTCAGGTCGTCGCCGATGGGCGCCACGAAGAGGTGGCTGTAGGCGTAGTCGTGCCATGCGTCCCAGTGGCGGTACATCAGCGCGTCGATGATGCGCGCGTCCGCGAAGGGCAGGTCCTCGTAGACCTCGTTGACCGTGGCGTCGAGCTTGACGTCCATGGTGAAGGCCACGTGCTTCGCGTCGGGCGCGACCTTCAGGTTCGCGACGCCGCCCTCGACGTCGGTCACCTGCTTGAGGGAGCCGTCCGTGATGTTCAGCGCGTAGAGCTGGGTCGAGGCGCCGTCCACGTCCGGCCGGCCCGTGAACATCAGGCGCTCGCCGTAAGCCGTCGGGCGGAACTGCAGCGCGCCGACGCTGCGCCAGCCGTCGAGCAGGGCGCGCGTCTCACCAGAGGCGAGGTCCACGACGTGGATCGCCGAGCGGCCTGCGTTCGTGCCCAGGTCGTAATCCCGCACCGCGTAGGCAGCCGTGGTGCCGTCCGCGGTGACGGAGGTGGAGCCGATTCGCTCGAGGTCCCACAGGAGCTCGGGCGTCATCACGCGCTCCTGAACGGGCGCGGCGAGAGCGAGGAGGAGGATCGAGTTCAGCATGTCGCCGGGGAGGGTAACGGGCCGACCGGTGCTCGCGCGCGAGGGATGAGGGCCGAAGGGCCCGATCCTCTCCGGCCCCTGCTCTCCAGGATCGCTCGGGGCGACAGCGGGGCGCTCGTGAGCGCTCTCGCCCGGACAGGAAGGGCGCGCCCTGCGCCGACGCCCGCTCCGTGCCGATCCCGGGCTTCGGGCCGAACGCCAGACGTTCCGGGCCCGCTCCTGGCGCCGCGCGGCTCAGCCCCGACGCTCGACCAGCATCGCGTCGCCGTAGCTGTAGAAGCGGAAGCGCTCGGCCACGGCGTGCCGGTAGAGGGAGAGGACCTCCTCGGTCCCCACGAAGCCGGCCACGAGCATGATCAGCGTGCTCTTCGGCAGGTGGAAGTTCGTGAAGAGCGCGTCGCAGACCCGAGGCGGACTCGCGGGGTGGATGAAGATCTCGGTCGCCCCCCGCGCGGCTCGCACGCGCGCGCTCCGCCCGACGCCGCTCCCGGGGTCCCAGCACGACTCGAGCGTCCGCGCGCTCGTCGTGCCCACCGCCACGACGCGCCCGCCGCGCTCCTTGCACGTCCTCACCTTCTCCGCGGTCTCCTCGGACAGCTCGTACCGCTCGCTGTGCATGCGGTGCTCCTCGAGCCGCTCCGCGGTCACGGGGCGGAACGTGCCGGCGCCGACGTGCAGCGTCACCGCGGCTCGCTCGACGCCGCGAGCGGCGAGGGAGCCCAGGAGCTCGTCGGTGAGGTGGAGGCCCGCGGTGGGCGCCGCGACGGCGCCGGGGACGCGGGCGTAGACGGTCTGGTAGCGATCGCGATCCTCTTCGTCCGCGGCCCGCTGGATGTAGGGAGGGAGCGGCATGGAGCCGACCTCCTCGAGGAGCTCCTCGGTCCCGGCCTGCGGGCGACCGGCGTCTTCGAGAACGACGGTCCAGCCGCCCGTCGCTTCGTCGCGCTGGAGGACGACGAGCTCCACGGATCGCCCGTCGGTGCAGAGCCGCTCCCCGGCGCGGAGCTTCTTCGCCGGTCGCACGAGCGCCCGCCAAGGCCCCGAGCCCGCGGCTGCCGCGCAGGGCTCGAGGAAGAGAGCCTCCACGCCTCCCCCTGTCTCGCGGCGAGCGTGGACCCGAGCCGGCAGGACCCGCGTGTCGTTCAGCACGACGAGATCCCCGGGCCGGAGCCACCGGCCGAGATCCCCCACCACGCCGTGCTCCGCTCCGCGCGCGCTTCCGTCCGGCCCGGCCACGAGCAGGCGGGCCGCGTCCCGCGGCTCCACGGCCTGCTGCGCGATCAGCTCCGCGGGGAGGTCGAAGTCGAAGTCCGCCGTCTTCAAGGGGCCAGGATGTCTCGAAATGATGTCGGTTCGGTGTGGTCGTGCAGCTGATCGAGCGGGCTGATCGAGCTCCCCGCACCCCCTGCAAACCCATAGGCGCTATCCCTGATACCTCCTTGCGGAGGAAGTGGGTTCACGAGGCCGGTCATCGCGCGCTCCGAGAGCCGAGGACCGGAAAAAAGAGACCGACACGACCGGTTGAGTTGGGGGGATCCGCCGGTCGTTATAGGTGATGAGCCACCTGCTGATCGGTGGCGTCTCCGTTCCCGGGGGGGCCTCGGAGACGATCGCCGTCTTCCTCGCAGGGAAGAGCTCCTCGGAGGGTCCAGCGTGCCGCACACGCGCTGGGCCCTCCATCCTCTCGCCCGTGCCCGGGCGCGAACCGCCGGAGTCAGGCGAGCGTCCGCCTCGCTGCCTCGATGCCC
>PKCK01000016.1 GCA_002862085.1 Planctomycetota bacterium
GTATGGCCAGCAGCGGCGGCGTGCAGCTGGCCCTGGCCCCCAACTACCTGCGCCAGTTCCGGGACTCCTCGTCGCGGGAGCTGCGGCTCTCTTCGCGGGCGCACTGGCCGCGCGCTGAGGTTCTCGAGGGCGCCCTCCGCGCGGGCGCGAGCGAAAGGGCGCAAGGCCCGGGCGGATCGGGCCGATCTGCCGGGCAGGGGCCGCGGTCGCGGCGCCCTCCGGCCTCCGATCGCCCTGACCATCCATGCAACGACTGCTCGCTTCGCTCCTCCGTCCCGTTACGGTCGCCGGCCTCGCCGGCGCGGCCCTCGCGGCCGCCTGCTCCTCCACCCAGGGCTCCGCACCGACGGGCCCGCGGGGCGCAGGGTTCGTCGAGCCGAGCGAGCAGCTCGCTCGCCAGATCGAACTCAAGGCCGTCGAGTGCGAGTTCTGGAACACCGAGGAGGAATTCGTCGGGCTCTGCGACTGGTTCTACGAGGTCGGGGAACCGAGCTACGAGAGCCTGCTCGACATGGCCGCTGGTCCCTCGATGCGCGCTCGCTTCGTCGCGATGAGTGCGTTCGCGATCATCGGGGATCGGCGGCTCGTCCAGCGTTTCCGTGGAGAGGTGCCGGTCCCCGACGACCCGAGCCTGCGTATGTCCTACGCCCGTGCTTTGATCCAGATGGGCGACTTCAGCGATGTGCCCGTGCTCATCGCCGGCCTCCACGATCCGAACCCGCGCAACCGAGCGATGGCGCACCAATCCCTCGAGCGCGCGACGAACAACGACGTCCCCTTCAACGCCGCCGGGAGCCGTGAAGAGCGTGAGAAGACCGCTTCGATCTGGCGCCGTTGGTTCGCCGCTCGCACCGATGACCCGCTCCTTCGAGCCGAGCTCCGGGCCGAAGACGCCCCCGTGACGGACCGGGGGAGCGAAGGAAGCGCGCCCCGGGTCGTGCCGCCGGGAGAGGACGGCTCGACGAACTGATCAGGCGGGCCCGACGAGGGCCACGAAGCGCGGGTGCGCTCGCAGCGAGCTCAGGTCCTCGTCGGTAGCGAGGAACTTGAGGTCGTCGTAGCCGAGATCGACGGCGTGCTCGAGGGCGTCGAGGGCCGAGTTGGTCCTCCCCAGCAGCGCGAGGGAGCAGGCGAGGTTGTAGCGATGGAGGGGATCCTCCGGCGCGTAGGCCACGAGGCGCTTGTCCACCTCGAGTCCTTCCTCGTAGCGCCCGAGCCGCGTGTACACGTGGCCCAGCTCCGCGAGGACCTCCAGGTTCTCCGGGTGACGCCGTGCCGCGACGCCGTAGATGGAGGCGAGGAACTCCTGCCCGAGCTGGCCGGCGGCGTCGGCGCACTCGTCGGGGATCCTGGGGCCTTCCATGCCGCATATCGTAGCGGTTCCGGGGGGCCCGGTGGAGCGCGGTGGCAGTCGGTGATGAGACATCGTGTTCCGTCGCGACCTCCGGGCGCAGCGCGGGGATTCCTCGTCGTCGGTGCTTCGATCGGTCCGTGACCCGTTGCCGCTGGAGGGTTAGGGTCCCTTTGGAGATCCAGCCGTCACCCCGCGTGCGTTTCGCTTCGAGCCCTGCCATGGACATCCATTTCTGCGATCTGTGCAACGAGTCGGTCCCCGCGTCGGACTTCGCCATCGGGCGGGCGTTCCGCCGCAAGGGCCGCGTCGTGTGCGCGCAATGCGACGCGGCGATGGGGGGGGCGCGATCCGCCGGGTCGGAGTCGTCCGAGCCGGCCGCGCCCTCGACGTCCGTCGC
Source organism: Planctomycetota bacterium (assembly GCA_002862085.1). Lineage (GTDB taxonomy): Bacteria > Planctomycetota > UBA1135 > UBA1135 > Saltatorellus. The sequence goes on from PKCK01000016.1 coordinate 1,752, forward strand.
TCCTCCGCCGGTCACTGCTTCGAGTCCGTCGCCCGCCTCCACGGAACTCGCGGCCGAGGCTCCCGCCGAAGCGGCTCGCGCCTGGCCCGGCGTCTTCGGTTTGATGGCGGGGACCGCGGCGCTCGTCGCCGTCGGGGTCGGGGGTGTCCTCGTCCTCGACCGGCTCGACGGGATCCAGGGCGAGTCCCAGGCGATCCGCTCCGAGAACCAGCGCGCGAAGTCGGATCTGCGGGCCGAGCAGCGCGCCGCGCTCGCGCCTCTTCGGGAGGAGATCACGGCCGCCGCTGACAGGACCGAGCGCGCGGCAGCCGCAGCCGCGGAGGCGCAGTCCGCGCGTATCGCCCAGCTCGAGCAGCAGCTGGCCGCCGCGTCCTCTCGCGAGGCGGAGCTGCGCGCGAGCATCGAGGCCGTCCGGGCCCTCGTCGGCGAGTCGCGTCGCGCCGTGGACGCGGAACGCGCCCGCGACGCGGAGCTCGTGGCGAAGATCGACCAGGTGGTCGAGTTCCACGGGAACCGGCTGATCGATCTGGAGGAACGGATCCGTGAGGCGGGTGCGCTCGTGGCTGCAGGAGTCGTACCGCCGGGCGCTGCGGGGACGCCGGACCCGAGCGCGGGCCCCGCCTGGGAGCCGCTCGTCGCAGAGCTCGCCAGCGAGGACGCCGCGGTGCGCCTCCAGGCGGCGTACGACCTCGGGGAGACCGGCGACACGGCCGTGGTCCCGCACCTGCTTCCGATGCTCTCCGACGCCGACGTCTTCGTCCGGATGGTCACGGCCCAGGCCCTCGACACGCTCCAGGCGCGACTCGCGGTCCCGGCGCTCATCGCCCGGCTCGGCGACGACACGATCACCGTGCGCGAGGCGGCGCTGATCGCGCTCCGGAACATCACCGGGCAGCGCTTCGGCTATGAACCGGACGCGCGTCAGGCGGATCGCGATCGCAAGCTCGAGCAGTGGCGCACGTGGTGGCGCCGCGAAGGGGATGATTTCCTGTCCGGCGGCGGGGGCTGAGCGAGCGCGTCGGGGCGCAGGCCGTGCCTGCGAGGGGCGGGGCTCCGACAGGATCCCTGCAGCTCCTTCGTCCGCGTCGCAGATCAACGCGACGAGTGGCCTGCCGAGCCGCTACGCTTCCGCGGTCTCTCCCGGCCCCCTCGCGACCGGCCCCTGATCACCACCCAGCCACCCACGCGCCTCCATGGGAATCTTCAAAGCCTACGACATCCGCGGCATCGTCCCCTCCGAGCTGGACACTGACACGGCTCGCAAGATCGGTCACGCCTTCGCTCGCCGGATCGAGGCGAGGCGCCTGCTCGTCGGCCAGGACATGCGGACCCACTCGCCCGAGGTCGCTGGCGCGGTCGTCGATGGAATGCTGGACGCAGGCGCCGACGTGGTCTCGATCGGGCTCGCCTCGACGCCGATGACCTACTTCGCCATCGGGAGTCAAGACGTGGACGGCGGGCTCTGCGTGACCGCGAGCCACAACGGCGGCGAGTACAACGGCATGAAGCTCTGCGGCCGCGGCGCGACTCCGATCTCCAAGGTGAACGGGATCGGTGACATCGAGACGATGTGCCAGGACCCGTATCCGGGGGCCGTCGCCTCGCGCGGCAAGCTCGAGGAGATCGACCTCCTCCCCGCCTACGCCGACCACGTCGCGTCCTTCGTGGACATGGAGAGCGACGTGCACCTGTGCATCGACGCGGCGAACGGGATGGCGGGTCACACGCTGCCGCACATCCTCCCGAAGCTCGCCCGGCTGAAGACGGACACCCTCTTCATGGAGCCCGATGGGACCTTCCCCAATCACGAGGCCAATCCGATCAAGGAGGAGAACCTCGACGACGTCCGCCAGCTGGTGATGGCGCAAGGCGCCGCCCTCGGCGTCGGCTTCGACGGCGACGGGGACCGGTGCTGCTTCGTCGACGAGACGGGACGCACCGTGCCCGCGGACCTGATGACCGCGCTGCTCGCGAGCGAGTTCCTGTCGCGCGAGCCCGGTTCGCCCGTCGTCTACGACCTGCGCTCCTCGTGGGTGGTGAAGGAGGAGATCCAGCGCCGCGGCGGGAAGGCCCTCCGGGACCGTGTCGGCCACAGCTTCATCAAGGCGACCATGCGCGAGCACGGCGCGGCCTTCGCTGGCGAGCTGTCCGGTCACTTCTACTTCCGCGACAACTTCGTGTGCGATTCGGGCGTGCTGGCGATGGTGTCGGCGCTCAACCTCGTGGCGCGCGCCGAGAATCAGGGACGAAGACTGTCTGAGCTGGTCGAGGACCTGCGCCGTTATCACGCGACCGGGGAGATCAACTTCGAGGTGGAGGACAAGGCGGCGGCGATCGCCGCCCTGCGCGAGCGCTACGCGGACGGACGTCAGGACGAGCTCGATGGGATCACCGTCGAGTACGGCGACCTCGAGAGCGACGACTGGTGGTGGTTCAACGTTCGGATGTCGAACACCGAGCCCCTGCTCCGCCTGAACCTCGAAGCGCGCCGTCCGGAGACGCGCGACGCCAGACGGGACGAGCTGATCGGGCTCCTCGGCACCCCCGAGGCCTGAGTCGTGAGGTCCGCCGGGGCCTTTCATCCGGACGGCCTCCGCGTTCCTCCCCGCCCGCCACGCAGCGCGCGGGAGGGGGGACGTCGGAGGGAGGAGCGGAGCGGACGTCGTTTCGGCTTGGGGGCGGCGCCCAAACTTCCGATAGTCCCGGGTGAGCCGCAGCTGCTCCTGGCCATCCAGGCGCCTGGGGACGCCCCATGATCCAGCCTCCCAAGACGTTCGATCCCCGCCTCCCGTGGCGCGCCTTCGCCCCCGTGCTCGGCGTCGTCCTCCTGGCCCTGGCCGCGCCGGCCGCCGCTCAGCGGCCGGAGCAGCGCGGCGCCGGCGCCGAGATCGACTGGGTCGCCCGGGACGGCCGGATCGGCTTCGATCGGTCGACGGAGGCGAGCGCCCGCAAGGACCTCACGGAGCTCGAGCCCGGTGACTACGGCCGGTCCTCGGCCCTCCTCGCGCTCGGGGCCTCCGGGTCCTTCAAGGGCCGCGCGATCCTCATCGAGGAGACGGCCCTCGGCGGGCTCCCCGACGAGCGCGCGGCAGCCGCGCTCGGACTCGGAGAGCTGGGGGCCGCTCGAGTCGGCGAGGGGATCGACGTCCTCCTCGGTCTGGCCACCGACGCGGACGCGACGGTCGCCGAGGCCGCCGTGGTCGCGCTCGTCCGCCTCGGTGATCCCGACGCCCGAGCAGCCGTGGCGGAGCTGGCCGCCGGCGGTGGCGAGCTCGCCGAAACGGCCCGTCAGGTCCTCGCCCATCGCGTCGACCCGGAAGGAGCTGCGTTCCCGGCGGCGTTCAAGCGCTTCTACCGTCTGCGCTGGGAAGCCGGTCGCAACTACGGCTTCATCGACGGCCAGCTCTGGAGCCAGACCCTGCTCCAGGAGCTCGGTGAGAGCGATCTGTTCCTCGAGGCGCTGACCCTGCGGCTCGTCACCGAGATGGGCGTCGAGGGCGCGAAGGATCACGTCCTCGAGATCCTGCTCGATGGCCAGGGGCTCGGTCGTATCGGAGCGGCGATCAAGCTGATGCCCGCCGCGGTCGAGCTGATGATCGAGACGGGTGTTTGGCGACCCCGGGACCAGAAGGAGTGGAGCTGGCTCGTGACGACCGTGCTGCACGAGGAGCTGCAGCCCTTCTTCCCGCGCTCGCTCGCCTCGGCGCTTCAGTTCGAGTTCCCGCTCGTTCGCCTCATGGCGGCTGGCCTGCTCTACGACGCCGATACCAGGTTCGAGGAGATCCTCATCGAGGCCTTCGACGGAGAGGACGCGGTGCTGCGCGCTCAGGCGGCGTTCGTCGCGGGCGCGTCCGAGATCATCACCTTCGCTCCGCGCCTCCGCGAGATGCTCGACGATCCGAACCCCTGGGTCGCGGCGAACGCGATGGGGGCGCTGATCCGCATGGGCAGTCCCCAGGCGGCGACCCGCGCCGTGGAGCTTCTGGCCACGGCACCGGAGGACCGCACTCCGCGCCTCACGTCGTTCTTCTTCGAGGTCCTCGCTCGCTGCGCTCCGGACCCCGAGGTCCTCACCTTCCTCGAGACGATCCACCGCTCCCTCGAAGGGCCGGACCGGGTCGCTGCAGACAGCATCTTGCTCATCAGCAGGCGTTCGCTGAGCACCGATGCTCTGCGGCGCGAGCTCCCGCTCCTCAATCCGCTGACGGTCCAGGCCTTCCGCGGCGCCCAGGCGCTCGGAATCTCGCCGAACGAGCAGGACCTGCGGCTCCTCGCGCGTCTGTTCCCCCGGGAGCGAGCGCCGGACATCAACCTGGAACTCGCCGTGGCGCTCACCATGCAGGGCCACCGCGCATCCGAGCCGCTGCTACGCGCATCGGTCTGGGGTCTCTCCTTCGACTACTCGGTCCTGGCCTGCGGGATCGTGGCGCGCGCCTACGGGCTGGAGACGCTCATCACCTGGCTGCTCGACCCCCCGACCGACGCGACCGACGAGGACGTCCGTCGCGTCGGGTACGCGGTCGGAGGCATCGGCGGCGAGCGGGCCATCGAGCAGCTCCAGAGGGCGCTCGGGACCACCTCCGGCGCCGAATTGCCCGCGCTCCAGGGCGCCATCCTGGGCGCTTACGGCGCCCGGACTCGCTAGGCACGGGGCGCGGCGTCAGCCGCTGACTTCCCGCGCGCAACGGGTGACCGCGCGAAGTCCATCGAGCAAACTCGCGCGCGAGCCGCGCACTGGATCCCCCGCCCGACACCTCACCATCCGCGCCATCCCATGGACAAGAAGACCGTCTCCCTGATCGGAGTGCCGATGGATCTCGGCGGCAACCGCCGCGGAGTGGACATGGGGCCGAGCGCCTTCCGCATCGCCGGGATCGAGGAGGGCGTGCGTGCCCTCGGCCTCGAGTTCGTCGATCGCGGGAACGTCCCCGTCGGGGATCCGCGCGGTCAGGAGCCGGTCGACACCCGAGCGAAGTACCTCCCGACGATCGCCGAGGCCTGTGGGACGCTCAGGGACATGGTCAGCGAGACCATGGCCGAGGGACATTTCCCGCTGGTCGTGGGCGGGGATCACTCCATCGCCGTCGGGACGGTCGCCGGCGTCGCGGATCACTTCGACGGGCGGGGTGAGCGGATCGGAGTCATCTGGTTCGATGCGCACTCCGACATGAACACCCCCGAGTCCTCCGAGTCGGGCAACGTCCACGGCATGCCGCTCGCTGCCATCACGGGTCAGGGGCCGCAGGCGCTCACGCAGATGGGCGGACTCGTGCCCCTCGTCGAGTCCTCTCGCGTCGCGATGATCGGCATCCGGAGCGTGGACGGCATGGAGGCGATGAACGTGAAGGACAGCGACGTCGCCTGCTTCACCATGCGTGAGGTGGACGAGCAGGGCATCCGCTCGGTGATGGAGCAGGCGATCGCCCACGTGACCCGCGGCACAGCGGGCTTCCACCTCTCCTTCGACGTGGACGGGACCGATCCGAGCGTCTGCCCGGGCGTCGGAACCCCCGTCGCTGGAGGGATCAGCTACCGCGAGGCTCACACCGTCATGGAGCTGGCCGCAGCCTCCAAGAAGCTGCTCAGCCTCGAGATGGTGGAGATCAACCCGATCCTCGACAACGGCAACAAGACCTCGATCGCGGCCAAGGAGTTCGCGCTCTCCGCCCTCGGGAAGTCGATCCTCTAGGGGCGGCGAGCGGCCTCGCTCAGAAGGGCCACCAGAGCGGGATCACGACCAGGGACACGAGCCCGGTCAAGACGGCGAGCGGCGCGCCCACCTTCACGAAATCCGCGTAGCGGTATCCGCCGGGCCCCATGACCATCGCGTTCGCTTGATGGGCGACGGGGGAGAGGAAGGCGAGGCTCGAGCCCGCGACGACGGCCATGACCATCGGACGGCTGGAGACGTCGAGCTGGGTCGAGAGGCTCAGGGCGACGTTGGTCATGATGACCGCGGTCGAGACGTTGTTCAGGACCTGGGTCAGGAGCATCGTCGCGACGAGCAGCACGCCCATGAGGACGTTCGGGGAGTGGCCGTCCGCCGCCAGACCCTCGAGCCAGCCGGCCACCCGGAGATCGAGGCCCTGCTGGTGGAAGGCCTCGCCGAGGGCGAGCATTCCGCCGACGAGCGCGATCACCTTGAAGTCGATGACGCGCGGCACCTCGTCGGGAGCCACGACGCGCGTCAACACGAGCACCATGGCTCCTGCGAGCCCGAGGATCGCCAGCGGCTGGCTGGTCAGGGCCGCGCCGAGGAGCACCAGCAGGAGCGTGAGCAGGACCACCCAGCTCTTGTGACCGGCCACGGGGGCCTGGACCTCGTCGAGCATCAGCACCTCGCGCTCGCGGCGCGCTCGCGCGATGTCGCGGATGTGTCCCTGGATCAGCAGAGTGTCGCCGATCTCGAGCGGGGTGTCCTGGAGACGCCGCAGCTGGAGGGATCCGTGACGCGAGAGGGCGAGTACGTTGAGCCCGGTCTTCGTCCGGAACTCCGAGCTCGCGAGGGACTGGCCGATGTAAGTGGAGCCCGCCGGGATCACGGACTCGACGAGGCGAACGTCGTCGGAGTAGAGGCGCGTGTCACCCGCGGCGACGGACGTCCGCTGCCGCAGCGGCAGGACCTCGGACAGCCTCAGAAGATCGTCGGGCGAGCCCTGGAGGATGAGCGTGTCCTCGGCCCTGATCCGGTTGTACGGCCCGGGCGCGAGGACCGGGCGTTCGCCGCCCGCGCGGACGATGCCGAGGACGCTCACGTCGAAGCGCTGGAAGACGTCGACGTCGGAGACGTTCCGATTGATCAGCTCGCTCGTGGGCTCGACGAGCACTTCGGTGACGAACTTCGGGACCTGATAGCGGTCCGAGAGCGACTCCTCGACCCCCGAGTCGGGCAACAGCCAGCGCCCTGGGCCCAGGAAGTAGGCCGCTGTCACCGCGACCAGGAGCAGGCCGAGCTTGCTGAACTCGAAGAGCCCGAAGCGCTCCTCGCCGACTCGCGAGCCGAGCACGTCGTCGATCGCGATGTTGGTCGAGGTGGCGATGACCGTGACGAGGCCGCCGACGAGGCTCCCGAACGCGAGAGGGAGCAGCAGCTTGGACAGCGGAACGCGCGCCCTGCGGCTGGCGGAGTTGGCGACCGGGATGAGCGTGGCGACCACGCCCGTGTTCGACAGGACGCTGGAGAGCACGCCCGAGAGAGCCGTCATGCGCAGGACGAGGCTCCGCTCCTGTCCGCTGCCGGTCGCGTCTCCTCCCAGGAGCCGCCGGCCCAGGGCCTCCGCGAGCCCGCTCTTCGTGAAGGCGTGGCCGAACACGTACATCGAGGCGATGAGCACGACCGCGCTCGAGGAGAAGCCGCGGAAGCCGGCCTCGACGTCCAGGCACCCGGTCAGAACCAGCACCACGACCACGCCGAGCGCCGTGACCTCGTAGCGCAGAGCGCCGGTCAGGAAGAGCGCGAAGCTGCCGACGAGGACAGCCAGGACGATGTTGGCCGGGTCGAGAAGGTCCATGGGGGGCGCCGAGCGAGGCAGGGTCGGGGCCGAGGCGCCGCCCTCCACGTCGTCTGAGATGATATCGGCGGCGAAGCGCACGGCCTCGACAGTGGAATCCGGAGGGCCGTCCCGCTGCGGGGCAGGATCAGGGTTCATCGTCCCGCTGTGGTGAGCTATAACGCCGCTGACTCGCCGCCGCTCCCCCCGGCGCGCTCACCCCCGTCCCGCCCCGCTGTCCCCGACCCTTGGCGTACTCCCCGATCGATTGCCGAGCCCTCGCCCGCCAGGTGGGCTCCTGGCTCATGTCGGAGGGCCCCGAGGCCGACGTCGTGGTCTCCTGCCGCGTCCGGCTCGCCCGGAACGTCAGGGGCATCCCCTTCATGTCGCAGATCGAGGACGAGCGCGCCGAGGAGCTCTGCGGGCAGCTGCGCACAGCGCTCCTCGACGCCCGCATCGACGGCGAGACGCGCTGGGTCCCGATGAGCGAGGCGCCCCCTGTCCTGAGGCTGCTCCTGCTCGAGCGGAACCTGATCAGCCGCGACCTGCTCCCGCGGGACGAGAACTCCACTGCGCCGGGCCGCGCGGTGGCCTTCGGCGAGTCGGAGACGGTCTCCGTCATGGTGAACGAGGAGGACCACGTTCGTCTCCAGGCCATGGCCGCGGGCTTCGACCTCGACCTCGCGTGGCAGCGCGCCGAGGTCCTCGATCGCTTCCTCGAGGAGCGCGTGGAGTTCGCGACCTCTCCCCGGCTCGGCTACCTCACCGGGTGTCCGACGAACGTGGGGACCGGGCTGCGCGCCTCCGTCATGCTTCACCTCCCCGCGCTCGGGATGGTGCGGCTGGAGCTGGAGAAGGTCTTCGCCGCGGCGCAGCGGACCGGGCTCGCGGTGCGGGGCATGCACGGCGAGGGCAGCCGCGCCGCCGGTGACCTCTATCAGATCAGCAACCAGGTGACGCTCGGTCGCTCCGAGGACGAGCTGGTCGACGATCTCCGCGCGCTCGTGCCCGAGATCGTCAAGTTCGAGCGGCGCATGCGGTCCACGCTCATCGAGCGCATGGAGGCCGCCGTGCGCGACCGGATCGCGCAGTCCTTCGGGATGCTCAAGACCTCGCGCGCGATGCCGACCGAGACCGCGCTCGCGCACCTGTCGAACATTCGCTTCGGCGTTCAGTCGGGCCTCTTCGAAGGGGCGCGGCTCGACCTGCTCAACGAGCTCGGCCTGCACGTCCAGCGCGGGCACATCCAGGTGCTGACGGCGCCCGGCGAGGAGGGGGACCTCCTCGACACCTCCGAGCGCGACAAGCGTCGCGCGAGCTACCTGCGGCAGCGCCTCGCCTGAGCCTCGCGGCGCCCCTCGCGCGGGCTCAGGCGCCCGAGAGCGAGGCCTGTCCCGTCCCGCGGCGCTCGAGCTCCGCGCGGAGCCTCTCGCGAACGACGTTCTTCGCCACGCCCCAGCGGGGCGCGAGCTCCTTCCCGTCGGGGGCGTCCCCGGTGATGCGGTGCAGGACCTGGTCCTCGCCGAGCCGCTCGACGAAGTCGGCCAGCCAGGACACGTAGGTCTCGGGTTCGAGCACGGAGAGCTCGCCCTCGCGCCACTGGTGGGCCATCTGCGTCTTCTCGAGGACCATCAGGTGATGGACCTTGACGCCTTCGACGCCCGCCGCCGCGAGCGCCTCGGCGGTCCTGCGCGCGCCCTCGCGCCCGTCGCCGGGCAGGCCGAGGATCGCGTGACCGACCCGGAGGAGGCCGGCGTCCCCGGCGCGGCGGGCCGCGTCCTCGAACTCGTCGAGGGTGTGGAGACGGTTGATGTCGAGCAGGACGCTGTCGTCGGCCGACTCGAGGCCGAGCTCGATCCAGACGTCCGTGCGCTCTCCGAGGCGCTCGAGCTCGCGCAGGGCCTCGTCCGGTAGACAGTCGGGGCGCGTCGCGACCGAAAGGGCGACGACCGGAGAACCGTCGCGGTCGAGCTCGCGCTCCAGCACGTCGAGCACCTCGCGAAAGCGGCCACCCTCCACGTAGGTGTTCGTGTAGCTCTGGAGGTAGGCGATCGCGCCGGGCTCGGGGTCCGAGGGACGGCGCCGGCGGCGCGCGATCCGCGTGAGGCCCTGGGAGAGCTGCTCCGCGAGGCTCGCGCCGTCCTTCAACGCGCCCGTTCCCGACCCCTCCACGTCGCAGTAGGTGCAGCCTCCGTAGCCCTTCGTACCGTCGCGGTTCGGGCAGGTGGAACCGGCGTCGAGCGCGACGCGGTGGACGGGGCGCCCGAAGCGGGCGCGCAGCCACGGAGCCAGGGTGCGGAAGGGGAGATCGCCGGCCATGATCCGCGCAGGGTAGCCGCCCCGGCCGCTCGCGGCGCTAACCTTGGTGCGATGGAGATCCAGCCCATCGTCATCGGGACGGCCGGCCACATCGACCACGGCAAGTCGACCCTGGTGAGCGCCCTCACCGGGACGGATCCGGACCGTTGGGCCGAGGAGAAGGAGCGGGGGATGACGATCGACCTCGGCTTCGCCTGGATGGAGCTCGAGGACGGCCGGCGGATCGGGCTCGTGGACGTCCCGGGTCACGAGCGCTTCATCCGGAACATGGTCGCCGGGGCCACCGGGATCGACGTCGTGGTGCTCGTCGTCGCGGCCGACGACGGGGTCATGCCCCAGACGCGTGAGCACCTGGCGATCATGCAGCTCCTGGGCGTCGAGCGCGGCGCCATCGCCTTGACCAAGGTCGACGCCGTCGAGGCGGAGATGGTGGAGCTGGCGGCGGACGACGTCCGGCAGGCCGTCGAGGGGACCTTCCTCGAGGGGGCGCCGCTGGTCGAGGTGAGCTCGATCGAAGGCACGGGCGTTCCCGAGCTCAAGGCGCTCCTCCTGAAGATGGCCGAGGAGACGTCACCGCGGCCGGCCGAGGGGGTCTTCCGGATGCCGGTCCAGCGTGTCTTCAGCGCGCGCGGCTTCGGCACGATCCTGACGGGCATCCCCGTGAGCGGTCAGATCGAGATCGGAGACCCCGTCGAGGTGCTCCCCGGCGGTGGGCGGGGCAAGGTCCGCGGGATCCAGGCGTACCACGAGACCGCGGACCGCGCTCGGGCGGGCCACTCCTCCGCGCTGAACGTGTCGGACGTCGATCACCACGACGTGTCACGCGGCGACGTCGTGGCGACGCCCGGCTACTTCAAGCCCCAGACCATGGTGGGCGCGCGGCTCTCGGTGCTCGACCGGCTCGACCGCTCCGTCACCAACCGCATGCCGATCCGCGTTCACACGGGAACGTCGGAGGCCGTGGGGGAGGTGGTCCTGCTGGACTCCGAGGAGCTGGCGCCCGGTGATGACGGGCTGGTCCAGTTCCGCCTGGAGCAGCCGCTGGTCTGCGCACCGGGCGACCGGTACGTGCTGCGGCTCGCGTCCCCGATGGTGACCCTCGGGGGCGGCGTGATCCTCGAGGAGAGCCGCTACCGGCTCAAGCGGTTCAAGACCTTCGTGATCGAGGAGCTCGAGCGCCAGGCGGCGAGCCTCGGCTCCGTCGAGTCGCTGCTCGAGGCCATCCTCGCCAGGGAGCCGGATCGCTGGGCGTCGCTCCAGGACCTGAGCGCGCAGATCAAGCGGAGCAAGGACGACACGAAGAGCCTGCTCGACCAGCTCGCCGCCGAAGGAAAGGCGGTGGCGCTCGGGCAGGGGACCCGCTGGATCCACGCGCAGACGCTGCAGCTCTGCCTCGACGAGGTCCGGGACGCGATCGGGGGCTGGTTCGAGGAGCATCCGATGCGCGCGCGCATGGACGTCCGCGACCTGCGCAGCGCATGCCGCTTCGATCAGAACCTGCTCGGCGTGGTGCTCGAGCTCGAGGCCGAGGATGGCCGTGTCGAGCTCGGCGCGGGCGGCTTCCTGCGCCCCGCGGGCCGGCGCGTCGCGCTCGACCCCGAGACCGAGTCGCTGCGAGGCCGGGTGCTGGAGGCGATGGAGGCGGCCCGCTTCCAGCCGCCGTCGCCCGAGGAGCTCGCGGCCGCGGTCGCCGCGCGGGTCGAGGGCGTCGCGGGCGTGCTCACTCTGCTGGAGGACGAGGGCGAGGTGCACCGGATCGAGGGGGACCTCTTCCTCTCGGCGAAGGCGATGGCGGAGGCCCAGGCCGCGGTCGTGTCGAACTGCGAGGCCAACGGAGGGCTGGAGATCCCGGAGCTGCGCGACGCGCTGGGGACGACGCGGAAGTTCCTCATCCCGATCCTCGAGCACTTCGACGCGATGGGCGTGACCATGCGCCAGGCCGGGCGCCGCGTTCTGAAGCGTCACTGACGCCTCCGGGCGAAGGAGCCGGACAGCCGCCACGGAGGTCCTCTCGGGACGGTCCGGGGATGCCATCGGGGGGCGAGCGGGCCCGCGTGCGTCGAAGCGAAGGGCCCGCTCTCGGGGGAGCCGGGGTCCGCCCTCGCGGCTTCCAGGCCCCTCGGGTCTGCCCGTGGCTCGCGGCGGGACGCGGGAGAACCCGGATCCACCATTCCTTCTGGGGTGCTTCCCCCAGGAATTCCGATATCTCCCTCGGTCCCCCCCGGGACGACCGAGCGCGCGCGTCCGTCGTGTGTCGCCGCCTCCCGACCCACGAGCTGCACCGCGATGTCCGACGCACAGATCAACCCCGACGACCCTCAAGGCCAATTCCCCCGCGGTGAAGAGTGGATCGGCGGCGCCCGGGTCCCCGATCCTGGTCGGGCCGGCAGCGGCATCGACGCGTTCGAGGGGACCGGTGAGCCCGATTCGTCCTGGCTGCTCGAGGACGACAGCTTCGATCCGGTGGTCTCCTCGGAGCCAGCGGAGACGGAGTCGGTGCAGGCCCTCCCGGCGGAACTCGACGCGCTCCAGGAGCAGGTCGTGGCTCCTACGTGGTCGGAGGAAGAGGCGCTGCTCGGCGACGATCCGATGATCGGGGCGTCGTACGTCGAGCCCCCGACTGCGTCCTCCGCTGTGACGCGCGCGCTCGTTCCCGCCGCGATCTGCATGGCCCTGTCCTTCGGCGCGATCGCCGTTTGGTCCTTCTTCGAGGAGGGCGCGCAGAACGTGCCGGACGACGTGGCCGCGGATCTGCAGGTCGAGGGCCCGGCACGTCCGTACAGCGAGCCCGACGTCGAGCTCGTCGTCCCCGAGGTCGGGAACCCCGTCGAGACCGGCCGGCTCAGCTACCAGCGGGACGGCGCCATCGTCCCGGCGGACTCCTACGGCCCTTCCGTCGCACGCTCGACGGTCGACAGCCCGCGGGAACCGGGTGAGCTTCCGCCGGCCCCCGCGGTGACGGACGAGGCTGGTGCCACCGTCGCGCTTCGCGATCGGTCCACCGAGCCCGTGGCCGACGCGGCGGAGGCGACCGCCGCCCTCGACCCCGCCGACGCGTTCACTCCCACGGCAGGATCCATCGCGGAGGAGGCAGACACCACGGTCGCAGCCGACGTCGTGGCCGCTTCGACCCCCGAGATCACGGCCCCTTCGGCCGACGCGCGTGGCGGTGAAGGCACCGAGGTCGCGGCGCTCATGCAGGTCGACGTCGCGGCGATCGCAGAGGACGCGCCCTCGGGCGCGAACGTCGCGGACGAACGGGACGCTCCGGGAACCGGCGGGCTCCCCGACAGCTACGTCCTGGAGATGGAGCCCCTCGACGAGGAGGCGCTGCGCCGGCTCGAAGCGCTCGAAACCTCGAGCGACGACCGCGCGCCCGTGGAGATGGCGATCGTGGACGAGCAGGAGCTCGCCCCCGCCGGTCCCACCCGGGCCGTGTCGTCCGAGACCATCGAGGTCGTGAGAGTGGCCCCCAATCCGGTTCCGGAGGAGGTCCGCGTCGCGCCCCTCCCTGGCGATGAGGCGCTCGGTGCGTTCGCGCTTCGCTTCCCGGGCCCGGATTTCGGCCCCGCCTCGCCGGGTGCGCCCGAGGTGCTGACAGGAGCTCCGAGCATCGCGCAGCCCGGGGAGGAGCCTGGCCCGGCCGCCGCGTTCCTGCCCTTCGGGTTCTTCGGTGAGGACGGAGTGGCGTCCTTGGGCGTCGAGCCGGAGTTCGTGGCGGCGGAGTTCGAGGTGAACGGTCCGCAGCCCGTGGACGTGTCCACGGACGGCGCGGACGAGCTCGGGGAGCACGCCATGACGGAGTCGGACGCGACGGCCAGCGAATGCGGGGACCCGTGGATCCCGCTCGAGGTCGTCATGGGATCGTTCGCGAGCGGCGGTTCCTCCGACGAGGACGAGCTCGACGCGCTCGCCGAGGACGACGAGGCGTACCCGGCCGCGGTCACCGTGGAGATCGAGGTGTCCGGGGACGATGACGTCGCCATCGCCGTCGAGGATCTCGATGGCCCGCCCACCGGCACGACCGGAGAGAGCGTCGCGGCTGCCGACCTCGAGACCTGCGCGGGCGAGGCGGTCGCCCATGAGCGCCTCGACGCGATCTTCGGCCCGGCGCTCCGGGAGAGCGAGCCGGGAGAGCCACTCATGAGCGAGGTCTTCCCGGCGCCCGGCGCAGCGGACGCCGAGCGGAACGCGGGTGACACGCGCGATGCCGCGGCGTTCGACCCCGCAGCCAGGAGCGACGGGGACGCCGAGTTGGCCGGAGCCGTCGCCACCCCCGAGCCAAGCGCGCTGCAGAAGGCGGGAGCCCGGACGACTCCGGCGCTCGCCGGGACCGGCGGCGCGGCCGCGAACGACGTCGAGCGTCCGACCGTCGAGGCCCCCGCCGTCCGCGCCGGTGAGACCGCCGGCGAGGCGGCTGCCTCCGCGCAGGTGGAGGTCGAGGTCCTGCCGGGATTCGCGGCTTCCACCGCTTCGCCGAAGTTCCGCGGCGTGGTCCGCCGGATCAGCACGGGGAACATCTGGCCCCACTGCACGGTGCCCGAGGACGAGGTCGGGAAGGACGCCTTCGTGCTGACGCCGAGCGTCGGCGAGGTGCGGGTGGTCTTCGACGAGGGCGAGACGATCGACGGCCGTCTGCACGGAGTGGGCCAGAACCGCATCGTGCTCGACACGCGCCTCGGGCGATTGACGCTCGACGGGCGTCGCGCGAATCGCATCGACCGATTCGGCCGCAAGAGCACGCGCCCGTCGACGGGCCGCGTCAACACCAAGGGCCTCGACCTCGTGCGCGTGAAGGCGGACGGCGGCATCTTCCAGGGCCACCTGCTCTCACGGGAGAACGGCAAGGTGACGCTCCTGCTCGAGCAGGGGATGCGAATCACCCTCGAGAGCGACGACGTCGAGCCGGCGGTGGGGGACAAGAGCGTCTCCCGCATTCGCCGCGACCGCTGAGCGGACCGCGAAACAGCGAGCGAGCCGCGAGACGGCCTGCTCGACCTGCGCAGGCAGCGCGCCCGGCCGACGGCCGGGCGCGCTGCCTGCGATACCGGGCCCGATACGTCCGCGCCGTGCCTCTGCGGGGCGTTCCCGATCCCTTCGCGAGGTGACCGCGGCCGGCGCGCCGCGTGGGCGAGCTCCGCTGCGCTACCATCGGTGGGCACCCCGACGACGGTTCGACATGCTGCACGCTGCTCACCTCCTGCTCCTCCTTCCGCTCCCCGCTTCCGCCGCCGAGGCGTTCGCGGCCCCCGAACCTCTGGTGGCCTGCGCGCCCGCGCCCGCGGACGACGAGGCGGTGAAGGACTTCAAGAGGTACTTCAAGAAGATCAAGGAGCCGGCGGGGCGCGTCGAGGCCGTGCTGACCCTGCTCGGGAACGAGTCGCCCGCGGCCGTCGACGCGCTGGTCCCGATCCTGCGTGACAAGGACCCCGACGTGGCGCGCGCCGCCTCTCGCGTGCTGGCCGAGTACGAGTCCCGTCCGCCGGTCGAGCGGATGGTCCAGAAGTTCGCCTCCGAGAAGAAGGAGGAGATCCGCGTCGGACTCCTCGACGCCATGGTGCGGGGCCGCTACGCCGGGCTCGGTGTCCCCGGCTTCGACGAGGCGCTCTCGGAGTCCTTCGAGGACAAGTCGTGGGCGGTGCGGCGCATGGCGGTCCTCGCCTACGCCGCCGGCGGGGACGCGTCGCGTGCCGCCTCCCTCGCGCCGTTCACCGAGGACGAGGAGGTCGCCGTGCGCTGTGCTGCCCTCGATGCCATGGCGGAGCTGAAGGCGCCCGAGACCCTCGCGGCCGCGTGGGCGCGGCTCGATGACGAGGCCTGGCAGGTGCGCGCCTCCGCGATCCAGGCCCTCGGGAAGGTTCGTCACAAGGACTCGATCCCGCGTCTCATCGCGCGCTTCGACGTGGAGGAGGGGCGTCTGGTCGAGGACGTCGGAAACGCCCTCGACTCGATCACCGGGCGCACGCTCGGGACGAGGGTCGACCAGTGGAAGCGCTTCTGGGAACGGAACGCTGCGCGGTTCGAGATCCCCACGGACGAGGAGCTGGCGAAGCTGGCCGCGGCCGCAGCGAAGAACAAGGCGCGCTACGTCACCCCCGGATCCACCAGCTTCGGAGGCATCGACACGCCGAGCCGATCGATTCTCTTCGTCATCGACGTGTCGGGCTCCATGGAGGACCTCGTCGTCGAGCGCGAGCGCTTCGAGGCCGGTGACTACCCGTCCTGGTCGCGCATGGACATCGTGAAGACCGAGCTCGCGCGCACGGTCGAGGGTCTCGAGGGATACGTCAAGTTCGGCATCGTCGCCTTCGCCACCGACACGAAGCGCTGGAAGAAGAAGCTCGTGCCGGCGAACGTCATCAACAAGAAGAGCGCGCTCGACTTCATCAAGAAGCTCGAGCCCCTCGGCGGCAACAGCAAGCTGGAGCTGCAGCGGGCGGGGCTCGCCGGCTCCGCGAACCTGGGCGCGGGCAAGACGAACACCTGGGGCGCCCTGAGCCTCGCGCTCGGGATCGCGGAGAAGGGCAAGAAGAGCCGCGAGGAGTACCTCAGCGCCGTGGACACGGTCTTCTTCCTCTCGGACGGCCGTCCCACTCACGGCAAGTACATCGACACCAAGGACATCCTCGACCGGATCGTCGAGGCGAACCGGCTGCGCAAGGTGGTGCTGCACACGATCGCCATCGGCGACTTCAGCAAGGCCTTCATGGAGCAGCTCGCGGGGCGCAACTGGGGCACCTTCGTGGACCTCGGGAAGTGACCCGACCGGCTCCCATGGCCGGACGTCCTCGTGCTTTCCGATCGATTCGCTCCTGGATGGGGGGGCTGCCTGGGTGCCCCTGGCGGGGTGCGGTCTCCTGCGGGGAAAGGCAGCCGGACCCCGGTTGACTCCCCTGGACGGGCCGCATAGATTCCGCCGCTCGACACGTCGGGGTGTGGCTCAGCTTGGTAGAGCGCTGCGTTCGGGACGCAGAGGTCGGAGGTTCGAATCCTCTCACCCCGACCACCCTCCTCCCCCCTGGCCCGGTGGCCGCGGCGGGTCGCAGGACAGGGTGACGACCGCCCTTCAGGTCGCTCCGGTGGCCTGCGAGGGCCCCTGATTCCGCTCCTGGCAGCCCCGCAGGGGCATGGGAGCCGGTTTCGAAGCGCTCCCGCGCCTCAAGAAAAACACGTTCAACAGGCCCTTGGAAGGCATTCCGTCGCGGACGGCCCTTGCAACGGCCCCCCCCCGGTTCCAGACTCTGGTGGTCAGGGAAGCGCTCGGCGACCGTCCGGTCGCGGCATCCCGACAGCGCGCGACCGACGCCGCGGACCGAGGTAGAGACCCCCCCGAGGGTCCTCCTGCCTCGCCCCGGGTCAACCGCGGCCCCACGGGGCCCGAACCGGTTCGTACGACTCCCTCCGCGGTGATCTCGACACCGCCGATCACGTCTCCTGCGCCACAAAGGGGCCCGGAGGCGTCCCTTCCCGCCGCCCGCGACGTGCGAGCGGCCTCCCCCCGCGCCCGGACCCGCCAGCGTCCTGCTCGTGCTCCGACGGGGCCCTCGAGGCTCCCGCGCACCATCCCCCGATACACGTGACCCCCGACGACAGCACCGCGGACCTCGACGGCCACGACTCGCTGCCCTTCGGCGCCCTCCCGGGCGACGGCGACGGCGCGTCCTCCAACACGTCGACCCGTCGCAAGAAGAAGGCGGCGCGCAAGAAGAAGACCGGTAGCCGGTCCGCAGCCGAGGCGGACGGCGACGCGCCGGCCGCGACCGAGGGCGGCGGTGACGGAGAGGGCGGCGAGGGCAAGCGCAAGCGTACGCGCCGCGGGCGTCGGCGCCGCAAGGGCGGCGACCGCCCCGAGGGCGACGACGCTCCGCGCGAGGCCGGCGAGGCCAAGGACGATCGCGACGGCGGCGCCGAGCGGGACAGCGGCGGCGAGGGCGATGAGCGCGGCGATCGACCGAAGCGTCGCCGCCGCCGACGCGGGCGGCGCGGTAAGGCCGACGCGGAGAGCGGCGAGGCCGCCGAGGGCGAGGCCGAAGGCGGCCAGCGCGAGATGTCCAAGGGCGGTGAGGGCAAGGGCGGCCGCAAGGACCGCGGCTCGACCGTGGGGAGCGGGATGTTCTTCCTCGAGAAGGGGCAGGTGTCCGTGCTCAGGCACGAGAAGAACCAGTGGCTCCCGTCCAAGGAGGACATCTACGTCCCCAAGAAGCTCGTTCAGCAGTACAAGCTCCACGACGGGATGATCGTCACGGGGCCGATCAGCCGCGGGTACAAGCACAAGCTGCAGCTGGACAACGTCACGGAGATCGACGGGCACCCGCCGGCTCACTGGAAGAAGAAGCCCTTCTTCAAGAACCTCACGAGCATCGATCCCGACTTCCACTACGCGGTGGGGGACGTGATCGACGACGTGTCGATGCGCGTGATCGACCTGATCGCGCCGATCGGCCGCGGCCAGCGCGGCCTGCTCGTCGCGCCGCCGCGGACGGGCAAGACGACGCTCATGCGCCAGTTCGCGGCCGGCATCGAGAAGGGTTACCCCGACGTGCATCTCATGGTGCTGCTCATCGACGAGCGGCCGGAGGAGGCGACCGACTGGAAGCGGAGCGTCGAACGCGGCCAGGTCTTCGTCTCCACCGCCGACGAGACGGCGAAGAACCACATCAACCTCGCCGAGGTCGTCTGGCGCCGCGCGATGCGTCTCGTCGAGATGGGTGAGGACGTCGTCCTCGTGCTCGATTCGATCACGCGACTCGCGCGGGCCTACAACAACCAGGCGGGCGCGGGCTCGGGGCGCACGATGTCCGGCGGCCTGGACAGCCGCGCCATGGAGCGGCCGCGCAAGTTCTTCGGATCGGCCCGGAACACGGTCGAGGCCGGCAGCCTGACCATTCTGGGGACCACGCTCGTCGAGACGGGCAGCCGGCTGGACCAGCTGGTCTTCGAGGAGTTCAAGGGCACCGGCAACATGGAGCTGGTGCTCAACCGCAAGCTGAGCGATCGGCGGATCTTCCCTGCGATCGACATCGAGAAGTCGGGCACCCGCAAGGAGGAGAAGCTGGTCGGCCTGCGACGGCTCAAGCTCATCCACGTCCTGCGGCGCGTCCTCGCGCGGATGCACTTCGCCGAGGCGGCCGAGCTGCTCATCACGCGCCTCGACGACGTCTCACGCACCGACGAGTTCCTCGAGCGCTTCACGGTCGATCCGGAGGCATGAGCCAGGCGTCGATGATCGAGGCGGTGGGGCTCAGCAAGTCCTTCGGCCCGGTCGAGGCCGTGCGCGGCGTGAGCTTCGAGGTCGCCGCGGGGGAGCTCGTGGGCTTCCTCGGGCCGAACGGCGCGGGCAAGTCGACGACGATGAAGATGCTCACGGGCTCCCTGCTACCGGACGCCGGGCGGGCGACCGTGGCCGGCGTGCCGCTGGACGGCCGCTCCCTCGGGGCGCGCGCCGCGGTGGGCTACCTGCCGGAGCACACACCGCTCTACCGGGAGATGCGCGTGACGCGCTACCTCGACTTCGTCGGCCAGGTGCATGGTCTGCGGCGCGGTGAGCGGCGGGACGCGCTCGAACGCGTCGTCGCCGCGGCTGATCTCGAGGGATACACGGACCGGCGCATCCACACCCTCTCGAAGGGGTACCGCCAGCGCGTCGGGCTCGCCGCCGCGCTCTACGTGGACCCGCCCGTGCTCGTCCTCGACGAGCCGACCAGCGGGCTCGACCCGGCCGAGATCGTGCGCATCCGCGACCTCGTGGTGACGCTCGCGCAGGAGAAGACGATCCTGCTGTCGACCCACGTGCTCCCCGAGGTCGAGGAGGTCTGCCGGCGCGTGCTGATCATCGCCGGCGGGCGGCTCGTCGCCGACGGCCCGCTCGACCAGCTGGCCGGGTCCTCCTCGGACCTGCTCCTGGTGACGCTGCGCGCGGGCGAGGACGCGGCGCGTCGCGCGCTCGACGGCCTCGAGGGCTGCGGCGCTCCCCGCGTCGTCACGCGGGCAGGGCCTGCCCAGGGAGCGGGGCGCGTTCAGCTGGCGCTCGAGGCCGAGGATCGCTTCGCCGCGGCCGAGCGCGTCGCCGCGGCCTGCGCGGACGCCGGCCTGCCGCTCGTGGAGCTCCGGCACGACGTGCCGACCCTGGAGCGCGTGTTCCTCGAGAGGACCCGCGCGATCGCTCCAGGCCCCGATTCCGCGGAGGTGCCCGCGTGACCGGCCTCGCGCGCCCGCGCTCGCGGGTCCTGCCCTTCGCTCGCCGCGAGCTGCGCTCGGCCTTCGAGTCGCCGGTGGCGTACGTGGCCATCGGCCTGTTCGTGCTGCTCCTCCCCGCGCTCTTCTTCTTCCTGGGGTACCCCGTCGGCGTCGTCCCGCTGCCCGGTCTCTGGGAAGGCGGGCAGGCGAGCCTGATCGTGCTCTTCCATTGGCTGCCGCTCCTCCTCGCCTTCGTGGTTCCCGCCCTCTGCATGGGGAGCTGGTCCGAGGAGCGCCGCGCCGGGACCGAGGAGGTGCTCCTGACCTATCCCGTCTCCGTGGCCGCGGTGGCCGGCGGCAAGTTCCTCGCGAGCTGGCTGCTGGCGTTCCTGATGACGGCGCTCGCCACGCTGAGCGCGGCGCTGACCGTCGCTGCGCTCGGGGATCTCGACTGGAACACGGTCTGGGTCGGGCTCCTCGGCGCGGCGTTCCTCCTGGCGGCCTACGTCGCCGTGGCCCAGTGCCTCTCCGCCGCGAGCGGGGAGCAGCTCGTGGCCTTCCTCCTGGGCGCCCTCGCCCTCGGCCTCGCCTGGTCGCTCCCGCTCTTCGTACGGATCCTGCCGGGCGGCCTCGCCGGGCTCCTCGAGGCGGCCAGCCCCACGCAGCACTTCCTGGGGAGCGCGGCGCGAGGCGTCGTGGACCTCGCCGATCTCGTCTACTTCGCCCTGGTCGCCATCGCGGCGCTGGGGGTGAACGTGCTCCTGGTCGAGGGACGGAGGTGCCGCCGATGAGCGCTGCCGGAGGGAACGACCGCGCCGCGCTGGCCCACCCGTCGGCGCGCGCGCTGCGCTGGAACGCGCTCCTGACCGCGGCGCTGCTCGGCGTGATCACGGTGCTCGGCGCCTCCCTCGCGGAGAGGCACCTCACCCGCCGGATCGATCTCTCGGAGGACGGCCTCTACGCCGTCGCGCCCGCCACGCGGCGCATCGTCGATCGCATCGAGGACCGCGTGGTCGTGCGGCTCTTCGCCACCGAGGAGGTCGCCGACGGGCAGTACGCGCTCCGGACGGCCAGGGTGCGAGCGCAGCTCGACGAGTTGATCGCCCTGAGTCCTGAGTCGTTCGAGCTGCAGGTCCTCGACCCCTCCGTCTCCAGCGAGGCGCGCAAGCGCGCCGCGGACGCGCGCTTCCGGCCCCGGCAGGGGCGCGGCGGCGGCCTCGGGGGGGGCGCTTCGGAGGAGGTCTGGCTCAGCCTCGAGCTCGGCTACCGGGGCCGCACCGCGCGGATCCCCGAGCCGATGCCCTGGCAGTTCGAGACCCAGTTCGCGTCGCGGCTCCACGGCCTGCTCTCCGACCGCCGGATCGGCGTCGGCTGGTTCGGGGCGCCGCTCGATCCGCCGCCCGAGGCCGGCGACGACCCGCAGTCGCGCATCGCCGCGACCTTCTCGCGCTTCTCCTACGTCCGCTCCCGCCTCGCGGAGGACCGGCGCGACATCGAGGTGCGCGGACTCGCCGAGGGGCGGCCCGTGCCCGAGGAGGTGGACGTGCTGTTCGTCGTGCGGCCCGGCGCCGTCCATCCGCGCGCGGCGTACGAGATCGACCAGTTCGTCCAGCGGGGGGGCCGCCTGGTCGTCTGTCTCGACGATCACGACTACAGCGTCCTCACCGGGGCGGAGCGCCCCGGCGGCGAGGGCCTCGAGGGCTTCGAGCAGTCGGCGCTCCATCGGGCGTTGAAGAGCTGGGGCGCGGAGGTGTCTCGCCAGCAGATCTGGGACAAGACGTGGCGCACGCGGCGCCTGCAGTTCAACGGCGGGCGCTGGGCCCTCGTCAACGACCCGATGGTGATCACCGTCCGGGAGGGGGGCCTCTCGGACGAGGTGCCGCCGACCCAGTCCCTGCGCGAGGTGCAGTTCTGGTGGGCGCACCCGCTCGCGACGGAGGGGATGGTCCCGACGCCGCCGGGCGTCGTGCGCACGGATCTGGTCACCACCTCCGACGGCTCGTGGCTCAACCAGCGGGTGTTCCAGCTCCCGCGCTCGGCCATGGACGTCACGCGCCAGCTCGCGAACCTCCAGCGCCGGACGGACCCCGGCCGCTTCACGCTCGCGGCGGCCTTCTCCGGCCGCTTCCCGAGCCCCTGGGCCGGGGCCGAGGCTCCCGAGCCCGCGGAGAGCATCGTGGGCGCTCCGCCGGCCGCGGGCGTGCCGCGCTCGGCCGAGGTCGACAGCACGGTCGTCGTGGTGGGGGACGCGGACTGGCTACGTGATCCCCAGGACTTCGGCGCTCCGATCCCCGCCCTGTTCAGCGAGGGCGGCGGCCGGCTCTTCGCGGAGAACCTCGTGGACTGGCTGAGCCTCGACGAGGAGCTCATCGGGCTGCGCTCGCGCGTGCCGACGCCGCGCCCGCTGCGCGACTTCGTCGGGGAGGAGGAGGCGAAGCTCGGCGTCTTCGAGGCGGATCCGTACGAGACGGAGACGGAGCGCGCCGAGCGCGCGAGGAAAGCCGATCGGGCGCGCGGGCGCGCGCGGCGCCGCCAGTGGCTGACGATGCTCTACCCCGCGCTCGGCGCGCTGCTGATCGTGGGGCTCTTCGGCGCCCTCTGGAACGGCCTGCAGACGCGAAGCGCCCGGACCTCCGGCCGCGGAGGAGACGCGTGATCGTCCTGCGCCGGAACATCGTGCTCGGATCGATCGCCGCGGGCCTCGCCGGCGCCCTCGTCCTGCTCGAGCCGCCGCGGGCGGTGGAGCGAGAGGTGCGCCCGCTGCTGCCGCTCATCGAAGTGGACGCGGTGACGCGCCTCGGGATCACGGCGCCGGGCGGAGAGACCGCCACGAACCTCGAGCGGATCGAGGGCGGCGAAGGCTTCGAGGTGCTCGAGAAGCACCGCGCGGCGGCTCGCGGGACCGAGGTCTCGGTGCTGCTCTCGGAGCTCGCGGCCATGACCGACCTCGACGTCGTGGGCCTCGGCGCGGGGGCGGCCGCCGACTTCGGCCTGGAGGACGCCGGCGCCACGCGGCTCGACCTCGACGGCCCGCCGGGAACGGCCGCGACGCTGCGCGTGGCCGCGGCCGAGGGTGGAGCCGTGTTCGTCCACCTCGAGGGCGAGGACCGGGTCGTTCGCGTCCCGCGCTTCCGGGTCCCGCCAGCGGATCCCAAGGCGTGGTTCGACAGCTACGTCCTCGTGCCGATCGCGGGCCGCGAGCTGCGCGAGGTGCGCGTCGAGGGCGGCGGTCTACCGGCGCCCGTGACGGTGCGCGCGCGCGCCGGCGACGTGGGTGCCTACGAGGACGGTGACGGCCAGGCCCTGGACGAACGGCTCGTCTCGGAGCTCCTCCAGCGCCTCCGGCTCGCCACCGCGCTCGACGTGGTGGCGCGACCGCCGGAGGAGACCCCCGCGGTCCTGACCCTCGGGCTCGATTCCTACGACGGTACGTCCCTCGAGGTGCGGGTCACCGACCTCGGCTCGGCCGACGGCGCGGCCCCGCGCGCAGGAGTCGCGTACAGGAGCGATCTCGGCTACGCGGTGGAGGTCAGCCCGGCCTGGATCCAGCAGGTCCTCGAGGTCGCGCGGCGCTTCTGAGGGCTCCGCAGGAGGGCCCGACGATCGGGCGGTCCGAGGCGATCCGCCGGCTCCCGGGACGCGTGTCGTGACGCCCTCGTCGATCGCCCTGCGATCCCCCCGGAACGGATCGGAGGCACCCTGCGGCGTCGGGCTCCACGGCGGCCCCCGAAGGCCGCGCGGAACGGGCCAAGATCGGGCCCGTGGGCGATCCGGACGGCACCTCAAGTTCGTAGATTGACGCCTGAGATGGCCATCGACTTCGAGCAGGAGTACGGCGTCAACGCCGGCTACGTCCAGGAACTCTTCGAGGACTGGAAGAGCGACCCCCAGCGGGTCGAGGAGAGCTGGCGGCGCATCTTCGAGCGCGCCGGCGACGCCCCCGCGCCGACCGAGCCCGCGGCGGCCGCGCCGAGCGCTCCCTCGGACGCCGACTTCGATCCCGCGAGCGACCCCGAGCTCGAGGCGCTGATCGGCGTCGCGGGCAAGATCGCGGTCAACATGGAGGCGAGCCTGGAGCTGCCGGTGGCCACCTCGGTCCGGACGCTCTCCGCCAAGATCCTCGGTGAGAACCGCGCGATCATCAACGAGCACATGCTCGTGCGCGCCTTCGGCAAGTCGAGCTTCACCCACATCGTGGCTTACGCCCTGGCCCGGGCGCTGGGCGAGCTGCCGCGGGTGCAGTCCTCGTACGTCGAGCACGGCGACAAGCGGTACCGGCGCGTGCCCGAGCACGTGAACCTCGGCATCGCCATCGACGTCGAGGGGCCCAAGGGGCGCATGCTCGTCGTGCCGAGCATCAAGGCCGCCGAGACGATGGACTTCGGCGAGTTCTACGGGGCCTTCCAGGACATCGTCGAGCGCGGCCGCATCGGCAAGCTCACGAGCGCGGACTTCGCGGAGACGACCTGCACGCTCACCAACCCCGGCGGCTTCGGCACGGTCATGAGCGTGCCGCGCCTGATGCCGGGCCAGGGGCTCATCGTCGCCACCGGCTCCATCGGCGTCCCGCCCGAGCTCGGCGGCATGTCGAGCGCGGCCCTCGCGGAGAGCGCCATCGGTCCCGTCATGACCATGACGAGCACCTACGACCACCGCGTCATCCAGGGCGCGGAGTCGGGTCTGCTCCTGAAGCGCGTCGACGAGTTCCTCCAGGGCGCCGACGCCTTCTACGACGAGATCTTCCACGCCCTCCGCGTGCCTTGGCAGCCCGCGCGCGCCGGCGCGGACACGCGTCCGCCCGGAGGCACCGACGAGGCCGAGATGCAGGCCAAGGTGTGGCAGCTGATCCAGGCCTACCGCAGCCGCGGCGGCCAGCTCGCCGACCTCGACCCCCTCGGCTACCAGCCGGCCCTGCTCGAGTCCTTGGACCCCGGCTCCTACGGACTGACGGTGTGGGACCTCGACCGGACGTTCCTCTGCGGCGGAATGAACGGGCGCACGTCGATGACGCTGCGCGAGATCCTCCGCTGCCTGCGGAGGGCCTACTGCCGCCGCTGGACGAGCGAGTTCGCCCACATCACCAACCGCGACCGCAAGGTCTGGCTGCGTGAGCGCGCCGAGAACGAGGAGCACTTCGAGGAGTTCGGGCAGGAGGAGCGCGTCGAGATCCTGACGCGCCTCAACCGCGCCGAGAACTTCGAGCGCTTCCTCGCGAACACCTACGTGGGCAACAAGCGCTTCTCCCTCGAGGGCGGCGACACCATGATCCCGGCGCTCGCCGAGATCATCGAGCGCGCCGCGACCCAGGGCATCGAGAAGGTGGTCATCGGGATGGCCCACCGCGGCCGTCTGAACGTGCTCGCGAACATCATGGGCAAGTCCCACGAGCAGATCTTCCGCGAGTTCGAGGGCGGCCTGCTCCCGCTCTCCTCCGAGGGCTCGGGCGACGTGAAGTACCACCTCGGTCAGAAGGGCATCTTCCACACCCGCGAGGGCAAGGAGATCGAGGTCGTCCTCTCGGCGAACCCGAGCCACCTGGAGGCGGTGGACCCGGTGGTGTGCGGCATGACGCGCGCCTACCAGGACGCGATGGGGGACACCGACCGCGATCGGGTCCTGGCCGTGCTGATCCACGGCGACGCGGCCTTCTCGGGCCAGGGGGTCGTCCCCGAGACGCTGAACATGAGCGAGCTCCGCGCCTACTCCAACGGCGGCACGGTGCACCTGATCATCAACAACCAGATCGGCTTCACGGCGGGTCCGCGCGACCTGCGCTCCACCGTGTACTGCTCGGACGCTGCGAAGGCGATCGAGGCGCCGATCCTGCACGCCAACGGCGACTTCCCCGAGTCCGTGCTGCGCGCCTGCCGCATGGCGGTGGACTACCAGCGCGAGTTCGGCGCGGACTCGGTCGTCGACATGGTCTGCTACCGCCGGCACGGCCACAACGAGGGCGACGAGCCGGCCTACACCCAGCCCGCTCTCTACAGCCGGATCGCGAAGCACCCCACCGTGCGCGAGACGTACAGCGACCTGCTGATCCGCCGCAAAGCGCTGACGCGTGAGGAGACCGAGGCCATCGACACCCGGGCGGAGGAGGAGCTGCGGTCCGCGCTCGCCAATCACAAGGCGGCCGACCAGGAGGAGCTCCCGTTCGAGGAGATCGTCGACCTGGAGCTCGACGACGCGGCGGACTACGTCCGCGAGGCGTCCCCCGAGACCGGCGTGGACGAGGAGCGCCTCGTGCGCCTCATCGACCAGCTCAACCGCATGCCCGAGGGCTTCGTGGTGCACCCCAACCTGCTCCGCCAGCTCCGTCGGCGCGAGAAGATGGTGCGCGGTGAGCTCGACGTGGACTGGGGCTGCGCCGAGGCGCTGGCCTTCGCGACGCTGCTCGAGGACCGCGTGCCGATCCGTCTCGCCGGCCAGGACTCCGGCCGCGGCACCTTCAGCCACCGCCACGCGGTCATCCGGGACCAGTCCAGCGAGGCCGAGCACGTCCCGCTGCGGGCCCTCACGGACGGCGAGGTGCGCTTCGAGGCGTGGGACTCCCTCCTGAGCGAGGAGGCCGCGCTCGGGTTCGAGTACGGCTACGCCCTCGCGCGGCCGGACGTGCTCGTCCTCTGGGAAGCCCAGTTCGGCGACTTCGCCAACGGCGCCCAGATCCCGATCGACCAGTTCGTCGTGAGCGGCGAGGCCAAGTGGCGCCAGCTCTCCGGCCTCATGATGCTGCTGCCCCACGGCTACGACGGCCAGGGCCCCGAGCACTCCTCGGCCCGCCTCGAGCGCTTCCTCCAGATGTGCTCGGGCGGGAACGTCACGATCGTCAACTGCACGACGACCGCCCAGATCTTCCACCTCTTGCGCCGCCAGGGCCGCTCCGGCCAGAAGCGCCCGCTCGTCGTCATGACGCCCAAGTCCTATCTGCGGGACAAGCGCGCGGCGAGCCCCGTGGGTGAACTCGGCTCGGGCCGCTTCCTCGAGCTGATCGGGGACACCGGCGTCGAGGCGTCGAAGGTGACGCGCCTGGTGCTCTGCAGCGGCAAGATCGTCCACGAGCTGCGGACCGCGCGCGAGGAGAAGGGGCTCGAGAACGTCGCCGTCGCGAGCGTCGAGCAGCTCTATCCGTTCCCGAAGGACCAGATCCTCGCCGAGATCGGCCGCTACGCGAACCTCGAGAGCGTGGTGTGGTGCCAGGAGGAGCCGCGGAACATGGGCGCCTGGTCGTTCATCCTGCAGCGCTTCCACGACCTCGAGCGACCGATCCGCTACGCGGGTCGCGCCGAGGCGTCGAGCCCGGCCACGGGCTCCTACAGGCGGCACAACGCCGAGCAGGACTTCGTCCTCCGCATGGGCCTCGGCGAGGTCCAGCCGGCCAAGGCCATCGACCGCTGAGGTCGCCGGCTGCCTTCGCGCGGCCTCCCCTCACGTGAACCGGAGCGTGCGCTCCCGAGCCGATCGTCAGCTCCGGGGCTCGGTCGGCGCGGCGCCCTCTCCGAGCAGCCAGCGGCCGTAGAGGAGCGCGAGGGCGGTGAGGCCGTCCTTGATCCTGCCTGCCCGCAGGAGCGCCTCGCACTCGGCCCAGGTGAAGGTGCGCACGATGATGCGCTCGGACGGATCGAGGTCCTGCTCGTGGCGCAGCTCGCAGCCCGTGGCCGCGTAGAGGTGCACCCAGTGGGCGCTGATCCCGTTGACCGGGTAGAAGCCCGGCAGTGAGCGCACCTCGGCCGCCTCGTAGCCGGTCTCCTCGCGGAGCTCTCGCAGCGCGCCCGCGGCGGGGTCCTCGCCGTCCTCCACGCGCCCCGCGGGGGCCTCCCAGTGTGTGTCCCCGTGGGGGTGGCGGTGCTGGCCGATGAGGACGACCTCTCCCGTCGAGGTCACCGGGAGGACGCACACGGCGTCCCCGATCTCGACCACGTGGTACTCCTGGGTGCCGCCGCCCGGGAGCGCGAGCTCGTCGCGCCGCAGCGCGATCCACGAGGAGTCGTAGATGCGCTCCGACGACAGGACGTCGAAGGGCGGGAAGGGCGCTGGATCCGCGGGGACCCCGCCCTCGTCCGGAGGGCCGCCGCTCACGCGGTCGGTGGGGCCGGCCACAGCTCGCGCCAGTCGCCGATGCCGGCGGCGCGCGGGGTGCCGGCGACCCGCTCGAGGGTCGAGGCGCTGACGCGCACGTCCTCGAGGGCCGTCTCACTGAGGACCTTGCCGCAGGCCTCGACG